>NZ_CP103950.1:681571-1363142 GCF_030517065.1 Riemerella columbina | reverse complement strand
TCAAATGCATTTTTGGAATTTTGGCGGTAGTGTAATAGATACCCCTGGTGTGCGAGAATTCGCGATGATAGACATTCAGAAAGAAGAGGTGCAACATTATTTCCCAGAGATTTTTCAGATAGGGCAACATTGTAAATTCCATAACTGTCTGCACCTCAATGAGCCTAAATGCGCGGTAATCAAGGCAATAGAGGAAGATGATATTTTAGAAAGCCGCTACGCCACCTACCTAAAACTAATGGAGGAAACGGAGGGGTAATAATTGGATTTAATCCTCTATTTGATGATGTATTTTAAGCCTAAAAAGGTTCTAATGCCTGTCATTGGGGCATAGCCATAGGCAGTATCAAAAGTATAACCCATCGGATTGTTAACAGGATCATTTATATTTTGATCAAAAGGATCATCGGGACGCATCAACGGATTTTTAGGAGTAAAGTTGAAAATGTTTTTCACCCCAGCATAAAGCTCTAAACCTATATCCGAAAACTCTTTTTTCAATTGTAAATTGGCTAAAGTGTACCACGGCGAATATTCAGGTCTAAAATCGTTGGGAAGGATAGGAAGCCGCATAGGACCATAGAAAATCCCCGTAAAATCTAAAGTCCATTTTTTAGGAAAATGATAAGTAAGGGCATAAGTGCCAGACCATTTGGGCGCGAATAACTGAGGTATTTTAGTTTTTACACCATTTTTATCATCTTCCTTATAAACTTCCATATAGGTCAGCCCCAATTGTAAACTTAGAGGAATTTCAAATTTAAACTCTGTATTGAGAGAAGCCCCAGCGCTGATGGATTTTCCAGTTAAGTTGTAGTATAAAATTTGGTTGGGATTGGTATCAAAATCGCCAATGATTTTATTGGTAAAATAGGAATAAAAACCTAATAAATCAAGGTTGATGTATCCTGAATTTAAATAAGTACGGTGGGTGAGGTTTAGGTTGGCATTATAAGACCTTTCAGGATTGAGTTGTTCGCTAATGACCACTTGTCGAGATCCCGTAAGGGCAGCGTGCTCTTCTGTGAAGAGGTTGACCACTCTAAATCCAGTACCAAAACTCGTTCTAAGTTGAGTGCTTGGAGTTAGATTTCGTTTATAGGCTATCCTCGGCGAGTGGATCCAACCGTGGATTTTGGATAAATCTAAACGGTAGCCCAATAGCAAAATTTGTTGGTCGTTAATCTGCCACTGATTTTGTATAAAAGCGCCAGGGATCCAGTCATTCTGCGGGCGATTGGTGATGCCATCTGCCTCCAATGTTCCCAGAGTGTTATCATCGTAATAGGTATTTTTAACCGCAATACCTAATAGTAAATTAGAAGCGCCCAAAGTTTTATCCCAAAACATTTGTCCGAAAAATGTGGATTGCTTAGCAAGGAAGGGCGTATCCCCATAGAATGAATCTTGATGATGATAATTATACGACCATTGCGTTATTATTTTTTCCTCAATGGGAAGTTCATAAGCGGCAATAGCCTCCACTCTGTTGGTAAAAATACTTTCGCCATAGACTTGGTTGCTGCCACGGTCCTTGTATTTATCCCAATCCATTACGCCACCAGCACGGTCTTCGTAGAGGTATCTTAGTGCAAAACTGGCAACTTTATCCTGAGGACGATTAAAATTCCATTTATTAAATATTGAAATTCGATCTTGGAGCGCGGCATCCATAAAATGGTCTCTATTCAGGTCCATTCTTTGCTGAAAATTATAATAATTGAGGCTTAACAAAGAGCCAATACGATCTCCGAGTTTAAAAGCTGTCCCCAAGTCCGTATTATATTCTCCCCAAGATGAAGCCGTTGTATGGGCATTTAGTTTTGGGGCTTTCAGCGCATTTTTAGTAATAACATTGATGATTCCGCCCATCGCTTCAGAACCGTAGATAGAGGAGGCAGGACCTTTAACCACCTCCACGCGGTCTATCAAACTGTTGGGGATACCACTCAAACCATATACAGTAGATAGAGAGCTAACAATGGGCATTCCATCAATGAGGATCATAGTGTAAGGACCTTCCAAGCCATTGATGTGGATATCTCCAGTGTTACAAACCGAACAATTGAGCTGTGGTCTTACGCCATTGATCATTTCCACCGATTCTAAAAGGCAAGAACTTTGTTTTTTTTCAAAAAATTGAGAGGAAAAAACCTCTACGGGTACAGGGCTTTTATCCCTGCTAACAGGTTTTAGCGTGCCTGTCATCACCACTTCTTCTATGGCAGTGTTGATAGAATCCTTTTGCGCATAGAGGAGTGTATTAGAAAGCATTAAAATGCTTAAAATTGTTTTTTTCATCGATATTAGTATTTATGATCAAGACAGAAGTAGACAAAAATATGAAAAACTATATTTTTTTGAGGATAAATGCTACTTTTTTTACTAAATTTATGATTAAAATCATAAAATAAATCATAACTGTAACTCATACAAATTTTGACCACCTCCACCTTCATCGTAAAAAAGCATTAGGTTGAGTTTAAAAGTTGTATCTTTGCAAAAAATAAGAATATGAGCAGAGAACGCAACAATTTTTCATCAGGAAGAGGTAAATCTGGGTCTAATAGAAATAGAACCGGAAATTCTCGTGGCTCAAAATTGAATGGTAAAAACTTTGACGCTCGTGATAAGTATGTCAAAGGAGACCGCAGAGAAGGGGGGCGCGGTAGCCAAGCTTCGGCGGAAGATAGAGCAAGAAATTTTGTGCAGAAGAGAAGAATAAACAAGTTGGTACAGCAGCCTAAAGAAACTATTAGGCTAAATAAATATATCGCCAATTCTGGAATATGCAGCAGGAGAGAGGCCGATGAGTTGATACAACAAGGCTTGGTAGAAGTGAATGGCAAAGTGGTGACCGAGATGGGCTACCAAGTGCAAAAAACGGATAAAGTCAGCTTTGATGGGCAAAATCTAACGCCTGAAAAGCCCGTGTATGTGCTCCTTAACAAGCCGAAAGGCTACATTTCTACAACGAAAGATGAGAAAGCCAGAAAAACGGTGATGGAGCTGACAGCCAATGCATCGCCGTACCGTATTTTCCCTGTGGGGCGCTTAGACCGACAGACTACGGGCGTTATTTTACTGACTAATGATGGGCATTTAACCAAAAAATTAACGCATCCGTCTTTTAATATTAAGAAAATTTACCATGTCACTTTGGACAGAAAATTATCTCGCGAGGATATGAACACCATTGCAGAGGGCATTCGTTTGGAGGAAGGCGTGGCAGAGGTAGACCACATTTCTTATATTGAAGGTAAGCCGAAAAATGAAATCGGTATTGAGATTCATATTGGATGGAATAGGGTGATTCGCCGTATTTTCCAAAGATTGGGCTACGAGGTAGAAGCGCTGGATAGAGTGATGTTTGCAGGGCTGACCAAGAAGAATATCAAGCGTGGTCATTGGCGCATCTTAACCGATTTAGAGGTGAATAACCTCAAAATGTTATAATAAAAAACAGTTCAGGCATTAAAATCTGAACTGTTTTTTTCGTTTCAATTGGGGTTAAAATTTCATCTCAGGAATATCGCCTTCTATGATGAGTTTCCCTACTGTTGCAGCCTTGATGTCTTCTATGCTCACCCCTGGCGCGCGTTCTAATAATTTGAAGCCACCTTCTGGCACCACATCATAAACCCCGAGTTCGGTAACAATTTTTTTAATGCATTTTACCCCTGTGAGTGGCAGTGTACATTGTGGTAACAGCTTGCTATCACCGTGTTTATTAACCTGTTGCATCGCTACGATGATGTTTTTTGCAGAAGCCACCAAGTCCATCGCGCCGCCCATACCTTTCACCATTTTACCAGGGATTTTCCAGTTGGCAATATCGCCTTGTTCGGAAACCTCCATCGCCCCTAAGATGGTGAGGTCTACTTTCTGGGCTCTAATCATACCAAAACTCATCGCCGAATCAAAAATAACAGAACCTGAGAGCGTGGTAATGGTTTGTTTACCAGCGTTAATGAGGTCTGCATCTTCCTCGTCTTTAAAAGGAAAAGGTCCCATACCGAGGAGTCCATTTTCGGATTGCAGCACCACATTGATGCCTTCGGGGATATAGTTGGCGACCAGCGTAGGAATACCGATGCCTAAATTGACATAAGAGTTGTGTTTTATTTCTTTCGCTATGCGCTGTGCTATTTGCTCTTTCGTTAATGCCATAATTGCTTTTTTTAATACTTGTGTGAGGTTATTTTGTTCTTACCGTTCTTTGCTCTATGCGTTTTTCGTACTTCTCGCCTTGGAAGATACGATGCACATAAATCCCAGGGGTATGGATTTGGTCAGGATCTAAAGCCCCAGCAGGTACCAATTCTTCCACTTCCGCAATGGTGATTTTCCCTGCCATGGCCATTGGAGGGTTAAAATTTCTGGCGGTAGAGCGATAGATCAGATTGCCTGCCGTGTCGCCTTTCCACGCTTTTACGATGGCAAAATCAGCATCAAAAGCGTATTCTAAAAGGTAATCTTTACCATTGAAATTTCTTACTTCTTTACCTTCTGCCACCTCTGTGCCTACGCCAGCTGGCGTGTAGATTGCGGGCATACCATAACCTGCTGCTAAACATCTTGTGGCTAAAGTCCCTTGCGGAATGAGCTCCACCTCTAACTCGCCGTGGAGGAGTTGGCGCTCAAATTCAGCGTTTTCTCCTACATAAGAGGCTATCATTTTTTTAATTTGCTTTTTTTGAAGGAGTAACCCCAAACCAAAATCATCTACGCCAGCGTTATTGGAGATGCAAGTGAGGTCTTTTACGCCTTTTCTAACCAACTCTGCAATGCTGTTTTCAGGAATACCACAGAGCCCAAAGCCACCCAGCATAATGGTCATACCATCTTGAATGCCTTCGCAAGCTTCTTGTACATTTTTTACGGTTTTATCTATCATGGTTTTATTTCTTTAAACTATTATTGTTTTTTATTGTCTTGATTAAGAATTTGATTATAACGGTTTTCGTACCTTCTAAAGCCTACAAAATAATAGTAGACCGAAAGCAAAAGCGATGCGCCCAACCAAATGAATGAGTTTTTTGCAATGAAAACTTTCCAATCATCAGGTTGTGTGAGAAAATAATTGATGGGCGTTACAATTAAAATAAATATAAACGCAATCACAAAACCTTGCTTTAATGAAAATTGAAGCCTACTTTTTCTCAAATTTTGCCAAAGTGCTACAAATCGTTTATCTTTTTCTGTCATAACTTTTAATATTGAAATTGAAGTCTATGCAAAAGCGTTAATTCCTGTAATATCCATCCCTGTGATGAGCAAGTGGATGTCGTGCGTGCCTTCGTAGGTTATCACCGATTCTAAATTGGCGGCGTGTCTCATCATTGGGAACTCGCCCATAATGCCCATTCCGCCTAACATCTGCCGACTTTCTCTCGCGATGTCAATCGCCATTTTTACATTATTCCGCTTCGCCATAGAGATTTGTGCTGGCATGGCTTGGTGTTCGTTTTTAAGCGTACCCAATCGCCAAGAGAGCAACTGTGCTTTGGTAATTTCGGTTAAAAATTCGGCTAATTTCTTCTGTTGAAGTTGGAAGCTGGCAATAGGTTTTCCAAACTGTGTGCGTTCCTGCGTGTACTGAACAGCGGTGCAATAGCAATCTATAGCCGCTCCAATAACGCCCCAAGAAATCCCGTAACGAGCGGAGTTTAAGCAAGAAAGTGGTCCTTTTAACCCTTTGATGTTTGGTAATAAATTTTCTTTCGGCACTTTAACATCTCTAAAAACCAATTCTCCAGTTTTAGAAGCGCGTAGACTCCATTTATTAAGCGTTTCTGGCGTGCTAAAGCCTTCCATACCGCGTTCTACAATCATTCCTCTAACTACGCCATCTTCGCCTTTAGCCCAAACGATGGCAATATCACAAAGCGGCGCATTGGTAATCCACATTTTTGCCCCATTGAGGAGGAGGTGATCGCCCATATCTTTAAAGTGGGTTTCCATCCCTGCGGGGTTAGAGCCGTGGTTGGGCTCCGTTAATCCGAAAGCGCCAATCATCTCCCCAGAAGCCAATTGCGGCAAATATTTTCTTTTTTGTTCTTCAGAGCCGAACTCAAAAATAGGGAACATCACCAATGAAGATTGTACAGATGCTGCCGAGCGCACCGCCGAATCACCGCGTTCTAACTCTTGCATAATCAGTCCATAAGAAATTTGATCTAAGCCTGCACCGCCGTATTCTTCGGGGATATAAGGACCTAAAGCCCCTATTTTTCCTAATTCTTTCATCAGATTAGGGATTTCTTTGTGGTGCTGTGCTGCCTCGTCTATTTGTGGCATAATGAAAGATTCTACCCAGTCTCTAACGGCATTTCTTACCAATAAATGTTCTTCCGTAAGGAGGGCATCTAACATATAATAATCTGGAATTTGGCTTAATGGATAATAAGACATATAGTTTTACTTTTTTATAAATTAGACTTAAAATTGATGCCACTAATATAAAGCTTTTTTTATTATCTTTGGGAAAAAAAACAATAGAATTGATAAGAATTTATGAGTCTTCGTATCTTTATGAAATAGAAATTATCAAAACAAAACTGGCATCAGAGGGGATAGAGAGCTATATTCAGAATGAATATGTGAATAATGTTGCAGTAATGCCCATTAAAATTATATTTTATTCGTGGCAGAGCAAGATGCCGAGCGCGCTCAAAGCATTATAGATTAGCACGATTCCGCTGATGATGAGGCATAAAAACAGTAACAACCATAGCAAGTCGGTCTTTTTTTGAGAGATGCGATGCAGCGATTAGCATTATCCTTAAATATTTCCTATTTTTGTGGCTTTAATTGAGATAGCACAATCAACTTATGAAACCGACTTTAGCCAAAGGAACACGAGATTTTACTGCAGAGGAAATCTATCGCAGAAGATACATTATCAGTAAGTTACAAAATAATTTTGAACTCTTTGGATTTTCACCACTGGAAACCCCAAGTTTTGAAAACCTCTCTACGCTGACAGGTAAATATGGCGAGGAAGGCGACCGCTTGATTTTTAAAATCCTCAATTCTGGGGAATATCTCAACAAGGTTTCCGATGAAATGTGGCAAGAAAAAAACTATCCACAGCTGACTTCTAAAATTTCGGATAAAGCCCTTCGGTATGATTTAACGGTGCCTTTTGCGAGGTTTGTAGCAATGAACCAAGGACAGCTGACTTTCCCTTATAAACGCTATCAAATTCAACCAGTGTGGCGCGCAGATAGACCACAGAAAGGGCGTTTCAGAGAATTTTACCAATGTGATGCCGATGTGGTAGGCAGCGAGAGCCTTTGGCAGGAAGTAGATTTGGTGCAACTTTATGTTAAATCGTTTGCAGATTTGGGCATAAAAGCGGTGGTTCACATCAACAATAGAAAAATACTGACTGGGCTGGCTATTTATGCTGGCATTGAGGCACAGCTGATTGACTTTACCGTGGCGCTGGATAAGCTGGATAAGATTGGAAGAGAGGGCGTTATCAAAGAACTAAAAGAAAAAAACATCTCTGATGGAGCCATTGAAAAGTTAGAATTTTTATTCCATCCAGCGGAAAATCCGCTATCTCAGCTCCAAGATCTTAAAAGCCGTTTCCAAGGCATAGAGGAGGGGCTTAAAGGCATAGAGGAATTAGAATTTGTCATAGAGCAATCGTTAGAATTGGGCGTGGATAAGGAGAGTTTAGCGTTTGACATTACCTTAGCGCGCGGTTTGGATTATTATACAGGGGCTATTTTTGAAGTTAAAGCCCACGGCGTGCAGATGGGCTCTATTGGCGGCGGCGGTAGATATAACAATCTAACCGAAGTTTTTGGCGTTAAGAATATCCCTGGAATTGGCATTTCCTTTGGCTTAGACCGCATTTATTTGGTTATGGAAGAGTTGGGCTTGTTCCCAGAGGATACCCAAGAAAATACCAAATTTCTTTTTGCCAACTACGGCGACAAAGAGGCGGCTCACGCTATGAAAATCATCACGAAACTTAGAGCCAAAGGCATTTCATCAGAACTTTATCCTGAGGCTGCAAAATTGAAAAAACAGTTTACTTACGCAGAGAAAAAGCAAATTCCGAACTTGGTATTTATCGGTGAAGAGGAGATGGCGAACCAAACAGTAACGGTAAAAAATATCATCACAGGGCAGCAAGAGACTTTAACCCAAAAGGAATTTCTTGAAGCCTAAGATGGTTATTTGATGCCTTAAACCAGCTCTATCACGGTAATTTCTGGGTTGATGCCGACCCTGCCAGGATAGCCAATAACGCCAAAACCACGGTTAACATAGAGGTATTTGCCTAAACTCTCGTATAAATCTGCCCATTTGGCGTAGCGGTATTGCACTGGTGACCAGCGTACATTTTTCAAATCTATCCCAAATTGCATCCCGTGTGTGTGCCCTGACAAGGTCAGTTGTATGTCTTTGGGGTGATGTTTCACCACATAATCAAAGTGGGTAGGGTCGTGGCTCATCAGAATTTTTGTAGCTTCGGTGGGTACGCCTTGGGTGGCTTTATCCAAATCACCATATTGAGGAAATGGCTTTTCACCCCAGTTTTCTACGCCTATAATGTAGAGCTTCTGTTGGTTTCTTTCAATAATACGGTGTTCATTTCTGAGCATTTCAAAGCCCGCTTTCGCTTGCAGTTGGATTAAGTTTGGAATGTTCTGTGCTTTTTCCTCTGTGGAATTCCACTGCCCATAATCGCCGTAGTCGTGGTTACCTAAAACCGAAAATTTACCATCTTTGGCTTTAATTTGTGCAAATAAATCCACGAAAGGCTCAAATTCTTCTGCATAATTATTGACCATATCGCCTGTAAAAAGCGCTAAATCAGGCTTCTGTTGGTTGATTAGGTCTATGGCGCTTTGTAACTTTTCAGGGTGGGCAAAACTCCCACTATGGATATCGGAAATTTGTACAATTCTATAACCTTTAAAGGCTTCAGGGAGGTTTTTGAGTTTCAACTTTACGCGTCTGGCTCGGTGTCTGTATTTACCGAAAATAATTCCATCGGTAACGGCTAAAGAGAGGAGCCCAGCTAAGCCAATACCCAATGCAGAAATGAAAGTCCGCCGCTCTGGGAGGTGCGTGGTGCTGCCCGTAGCATAACGAGCGCCCCATTCTACCAACCGAATGCTATCATTGATGAGTAAAGAGATTAGAATGAGGATTTTAGGCAAAAGGAAAATTAAAAACACGCTGAGGATGATCTGTAATCGCCGTGTGGAGCGGTCGGCAGCGTTGAAGCTCAGCATTTCGTAGGCTAAAAGCCCATAAACACTGAGGGTAAGCACCCAATAGAGGGTTTTTAAAATTGGGCTGGTGGTCAGATTTTTAACCGCTTGAAAGATATAAAATTCAAAAATGAAAAATACAGCTATAATGAAAATGAAATTCTTTATCATAAATATAATCGGTTTTTAGAATAAAAAAACACTCATAGAGTGTTTATAGTTGATTTTTGTATGTTATTTTTATTCAAATTTAAGGATAAACATAAAACTTCTGCCTTGGATGGTGTTCAGCGCAGAAGCCCAATAAGGCGGCGTACCCTTATTATCACTGACCAGTTCGTTATTCATCGTGAAAGTCCCTCGGAAGGCAGGGGTGAGTTTAAAGCGACCAAAATAAAACTGGATGCCTATTTCCGCAGAATAGCCAAAATTATGGGTGGTGCTTCGGAAGGTGCCATTGGCATTATCCTCTTCCACGCCAGCATTAGATTGTAAATTAACCAACCAATTGACCCCAGCCGCGGCATAAGGTCGGGAGTTGTACCAGCGGTCTATATGAAATTCCAAAAGGAGCGGAATGTCTATGGTGGTGGCTTTTATTTTTCTTACTTTGTCCTCTTCGGTGAGGGGTTTTGGTGTAAAAGGTGGCTGTGCTGTGGTCGCAAAATGATCATTCACTTGGGTATCAAAATACAAATCCCTCTCGATAAATTGCATCCCAGGCTCTAACCTCAAATCAAAATTAGGGTTGATTCTCATCCGCCCAATGAGCCCTGCCCCAAAGCTATAAGTGGGTTTAGAGGTGACCAAATTTTTATTTTGATCGGTTCCGTATTGAGGGTTGAGCACCATTTTGTAATCATTCTGGCTCGCATTGAGAAAAAAGCCATAGCTGAAGGTTCTCTCATCAGCGCCTTCCAAATGGTCCACGCGGTCTTTGGTTCTAAACTGTGCCGAAGCCAAAAGGGCGATATTGAGTGCTAAAAAAGCGAGTGTCTTTTTCATCAGGATTGATATTTATAATGATATAACAGAATTTTTGCTCATTTATTTTGTGGCTTTGTAGATGGTGGCAATGCCCAAACTTTGTTTTTTGTATTCTACGGTTTTAAAGCCTACATTGAGCAATATATTCTTCATTTTTTCGCCGTAAGGGAAGGCGTTTACAGAGTCTGGAAGGTAGGTATAAGCACGGCTGTCTTTAGAAACCAGTTTGCCAATCTGTGGCAAAATATATTTGAAATAAAACATATAGAGCGGTCCCAAAATGCCTTCAACTTTAGAAAATTCCAAAATATACACCGAATGGTTTTCCTTAACCACACGCCTCAATTCTGACAATCCTTTTTCTAAATTCTCAAAATTTCTTACCCCAAAAGCCGAGGTAACGGCATCAAAACGGTTGCCCTCAAAAGGGAGGTTTTCCGCATCGCCTTTGATCATTTTAATTTGCTCAGAGAGGTTGAGTTTTTTCACTTTTTCTATCCCTACATTCAGCATTTGTTGAGAAAGGTCTAAGCCTACAATATGGGCTTTGGTACCTTTTTCTATCGCAATAGCGAGGTCTCCCGTGCCTGTGGCAACATCTAAAATGGTCTGAGGTTGGTCTTTTTTAAGCCAATTGACCAAGTTTTTTCGCCAAATGAGGTCTATTTTTAAGGAAAGCACGCGATTGAGAAAATCATATTTAGGAGCAATGTTATCAAACATATCCTCTACTTCGGTTTTCTTATTAGCGCCTGTATTATAAGGTTTTACTTCTGTTTTCAAAAGAAAAGGGTTTAAAAATGTTAAAATTGATAATAATTCTGATGATAATTGATGAAATCTTGTTTTCTAAAAATTTTAGTCCGAGATTCTACTTTTTGGATGTTTTTCACCACCGCATCATAATCTTCATCAAGGTTGTAATAAAAATCATCAATGAAAAGTTGGTTTCGTTTGGTCACATCACCCCAGTAGGCTTTACCATCAATAATAGTTTTACCGTGGGAGAGCAAGAGCGAGTCTTTGTTCGGAATATAGCCGTAGTACTGTCTGTTGATGTAATAATCCTGATGGGCAATATTGAGCAAACCTCTACTTTTATTCACTTGGAAAGTGGAGTCGTAGAGGGGGGTTTTATTGGCATCAAATACCGCAATATCATTTTTCCCTTGGTTCAGATTGACCTTAACAGACTGTCCGCCAGCGATAATTTGCTCCTCGCCTTGGTTAATTTTAAAATAATAAGTTTGTGGCGTAGGGTTGTCCACCAAATAGGTATTTTTTTTGGCTAAAAATAAATAATATACAGCGAATGCCAAGATGACGGCAAGCACGGAAAAAATAAATCCTTTAACGGGGGCAGAAACTTTCATCAATGAAAAAATTATAAATGCAAAGGTAAGATAAAACCGTGAGTTGGGCAATATCCAGCGCTATGCTTTCGGGCGAGTGTATTCCTTGAAACAAAAGAGCCACTTTGGCGATGCAAAATGACTCTTCTTTTCAAATGAAAAAATGGTATTGCCTTATTTTACAGGCTTTATAGAAATAGCATAGCCACCGCTTCTCACTAATTTCACAGGGATTTTAGATTGGCTATTGACTGTTTTTTTGTAAATATGATACGCTTGCGGATTGTTGATATAATCGGCATCTTTGGCATCTTCATAGATGGTGGCTTCATATTTTTTCCCTTTAGGGAGGAAGGATAAATCTACGGTAAACTCACGAGGGTTTTCATCAGTAATCCCGCCAACATACCACTCGTCTTTGCCTTTGGCTTTTCTTGCCGTGTGGATATAGTCGCCAGGTTCTGCCGCCAAGATTTTGGTATCATCCCAATCTGCCGCCACATCTTTAATGAATTGGAAGGCATCTAAGTGTTTTTCGTAATTTTCAGGTAAATCTGCCGCCATTTGCAGTGGAGAATACATCACCACATAAAGCGCCAATTGCTTGGCAAGGGTGGTTTTTACAAAACGCTTATCCCCAGGGAAGTAGTAATCTATTTTGGTCTGGAAAATCCCTGGCGTATAGTCCATAGGCCCTCCCATAAACCTTGTGAATGGCAGAATGGTCTGGTGTTCAGGAGTGTTGCCACCAAAAACTTCGTATTCCGTGCCTCGGGCAGCTTCGGCAGCAATCCAGTTTGGGTAAGTTCTGTTAAGCCCAGAAGGTCTCACTGATTCGTGGGAGTTAACCATCACTTTGTATTTTTCTGCTTTTTCAGCAATGCGGGTGTAGTGGTTGATCATCCATTGGCTATAATGGTGCTCTCCACGCGGAATAATATTCCCCACATAGCCTGTTTTCACCGATGGGTAACCATATTGATTCATCAATTTGAAGGCTTGATCTGCCCAGTTTTCATAATTAACGGCAGAGCCAGAGGTCTCGTGGTGCATCATCAGATTGATGCCTTTTTTGTGGGCATAATCGTTGAGCATTTTAAGGTCAAAATCTGGATAAGGCGTAATGAAATCAAAAACGAATTCTTTAGATTTTCCGAACCAATCTTCCCAACCGATATTCCAGCCCTCGATAAGAACAGCATCAAAACCGTGTTTGGCGGCAAAGTCAATATACTGTTTTACTTTTTCGTTATTGGCAGCGTGTTTGCCGTTAGGGGTGAGTTTAGAAAAGTCGGTTTCCCCAATTTTCACATTGTCCGCGGTAGAGTATGCCCACTGCGATTTTCCGATAATCATTTCCCACCATACGCCCATATATTTGGTGGGTTTAATCCAAGAAGTGTCTTTGTATTGGGTGGGCTCATTGAGGTTGAAAATCATCTTAGAGTCCAAAACTTCTTCTGCTTTTGGCGAGATAATCAAAGTACGCCATGGGCTCACGGCAGAGGTTTGGATGTAACCTTTAGCACCCTGAGCATCTGGGGTAAGGTGGATGGTAAATTTGTATTTCTGAGCATCTACATCTAAATTAGAGGCAGGGTAGTCTATTACGGCAGCTTCTGCAATGTTGATGTAGAGCGGTTTTTTGTTTTCCCTTTTGAGCATCAGCGGCGATTGTACTGCATTTTTAATAGGCGTTTGGGACACATTTTGCTCCACGGCATTTGCCCATTTGGCAGGGATTTCCGAAACTTTGGTGGTTTGGTAGAGGTATTCCTCGGTGTCATAATCACCAGCGATCCACCACGCTTTCATATCGGTAGGGAAGTCAAACTCGGTGAGCTCTTCTTTGATGATGAAATAATTGAGGTCTTTCTGCTGCGGAAACTCGTATCTAAAGCCTAAACCATCATTAAATAAACGAAATTTAACAACGATATTTCTGTTCTGTGCTTGGTTGTTTAGGGTAACGGCTAACTCGTTATAATGGTTGTTGTATTGTTTTTTTTCACCTAAAACGGGTGTCCAATTTTCGTTTTTAGAATCCCTTTTTTCATCTACTTTGGTAAAGCCAGAGCTGAGGTCTAAGCTCTCTTGGTTGGTGATATCCTTAAGGTTATAGGTGGTTTCTTTATAAATTTGGAAACCTAATTTGGAGTCTTCTAAAACCTTTTCGCCATTATAACTAAGGTTGTAATAAGGTACGCCATTTTTGAGGGAAAACTGCATTTCAAACTTTCCGTCTGGCGATTTTAAAGTTTGCGCAGATAGGTACCCCATTGATAATGAGAGTAGTGCTGCGGCTATATTTTTTTTAGTCATCATAAAATTAAATTTTTATGGGTTAAAAATAATAAAAGTGTCGCTAAGCCATAACACTTTTATATGAAAGTCGGCTATTTTTAGTAGCCAGGATTTTGAATTAAATTAGGGTTGGCAATCAAGTCTTTAGAAGGAATAGGGTAGAGCGTTCTAAAGTTTTCTACGGCTTTTCCATCTTTTACGCCCCCTTTCCAAGGCCATACATAATTGTCAGAAGTGAATTGACCAAAACGAATTAAATCTGTTCTACGGCTGCCTTCCCACGCCAATTCTCTGGCTCTTTCATCTAAGATGAAGTTTAAAGTAAGCGCCGAGGCTTGGATGTTCCCAGAGGTATTGCCATAGGCTCTTTCTCTAAGTTTATTCACATAGCCAAGGGCTTCTGTAAGGTTACCATTACCACCTCTAAGAACGGCTTCGGCGTACATTAAATACGCATCTGCCAAGCGGAATAGAGGGAAGTCGGTATCTACAAAGTTAAGCGATGGATCTTTACCCGCTACGCCCGCTCGGGTTACATTTTTGAATTTGATGAGTGGATAGCCATCGGTGAAATTGGAAATATTATCAATTTCATAGCTCTGTCCATTGGTGAAGAAACGTCCTCTGATGTCTTGGTTACCGTGAGCATCTGGGAATTTTTGTACCAAATTTTTAGTGGTTCTAAGACCGCCCCAGCCACCATTAACCCCGAAGTCTGCAGCGGGCATACTGCCGCCAATAGCCGCGTGGATGATGTAAGTGGTGCCGCCCCAAGTTTGGGAGTGGAGTCCATCAAAGTTGATAGAGAAAATTACCTCGTTATTGTCTAAATTATTGTCCGCTAAGAAGAGCTCTTCGTATTTTGGTTTGAGGCTATAGCCTGCATCAATTACTTTTTTGGCATAATCTGCCGCTTCGGTATAGTGTGCTTGTCCTGTATAAACTTCGGCATTAAGGTAAAGTTTGGCGAGGAGCATCCAAACGGCAGCGCGGTCAGCTCTACCATATTCATTAGTACGAGGGGCTTTGAGCTGATTTTCTAAATCTTTAAGCTCTTTTTCTAAAAAGGTAAATAAATCTTTTCTTTCTATTCTTGGCGGCGGCGTAATGCCTACGGGAGAGTTTTCATCTAAAAACGGCACATTC
This sequence comes from Riemerella columbina, assembly GCF_030517065.1. NCBI lineage: Bacteria > Pseudomonadati > Bacteroidota > Flavobacteriia > Flavobacteriales > Weeksellaceae > Riemerella > Riemerella columbina. The sequence goes on along the minus strand of NZ_CP103950.1, from coordinate 1,348,114 downwards.
CCGAACATATCTATAGCGTGGTAATAGCTCAACGCTCTAAGGAAGCGGGCTTCACTTCTATATTCTCGGGCTTCTTCGGCTTGGGCGCCAGTGATGTTCCGAGAGGCTAATTTCTCATCTGTTGTTTCTCTAATAAACTCGTTGGCTATACCTACTTGGTATAAAATACGATAGTACATCGCCATGGTGAATGGGTTGTCCGCACCCCAAGTCATATTGTGGAGGTCAGGGAGGTTGGCATCGCCCCAAGCAATGATGGCCTCATCGGTTGGTAATTCTTGAAGCTGGAAATATTGTCTTAAGTAGTTGAAGGTACCACCATCACCACCACCGATATCCGCATTGCCATCACCACCTTCTTGTCCAGAGAGGGCTAAGCCAGCGTAACATTTGGCTAAAATGCCTTTATAATTGCTGAAATCTTGATAAATCACCACAGAGGAAGTGTTGCTACTGTGGACTTCGCTGAGGTCTCTTTCGCAAGAGGTTAAGCCCATTTGGAGGGCAAGGGCTGCAATGCCTATTTTTAAATATTTAGAATTCATAATTGTTTAAAGTTTAAAGATTAGAACTGAACATTAAATCCTACGGAATAAACGCGTGGTCTTTGGTAGAAATTACTATCTATACCGTTAAACACTTCTGGGTCTATACCGCTGTATTTGGTAATCACAAACACATTGCTCACAGAAGCGTTGACTCTCAATCTGGCATTGCCAATAAACTGAGGGAAGTTATAACCTATATTGATGTTGTCCATTCTCAAGAATGAAGCATCTTCTACATAATAATCCGAAAAATACTGGTTTTTCTCAAATTTAGAATCGAGGTAGCTCTTCGTTAGGTTGGTATTAAAGCCATTTGGGTTTTTCATTTCAGCAAGGGCACCATATTGTGAGTTCATATTATTATAAACATAGTTCCCCACGCTGGCTCTTAGTGCAAAGCCCATATCCCAGTTTTTATAAGTCATTCTGGAAGATAGCCCAAATAGCGCTTTTGGCATCGGCGAGTGGTATTGATATAAATCTTGCTCGTTGATATTGCCATCTCCGTTTCTATCCACATACTGACCTTCTAACGGATTGCCAGCAGCATCATATTTTTGTTCCAAAACATAGAAGGAGTTAGGCGCATAGCCGATGGACTGTACTTGGACATTTCCACCTGTGATCCCTTGGATGCCACCTGTTAATACCAGCTGATTAGGATTTTGGGTTACAGAAAGCACTGTGATTTTCGCATCTTGCCAAGTGGCATTAGCGGTAATATCCCAAGTAAAGTTTTCACGGTTGAAAGCCTTAATGGTAGCCCCTACTTCTAAACCTTTGGATTCCATATCGCCCACATTGGTCAGGAGCAAGTTGGTGTAATTAGATCCCGCAGGCACTGGCACCACGCTTAACAAATCTGAAGTTTTACGCTTATAAGCATCTATGGTAAAGAGTATTTTGTCTTTTAATAAACCGAAATCTAAACCAATATTAGAGGTTGTAGTGGTTTCCCAGCGGATGTCGCCATCATAGCCATTAGGACGGAGCAGCGTGTAGAAAGAGTTTCCAAATTGGTACATCGCCCCACTGTTAGACGCGTTATACACGGCTAAATAAGGGTAATTGTTGGTGCCTAAATCTTGCTGACCTGTTTTACCCCAGCCTCCTCTCAGCTTTAAGGTAGAGATAGAAGCGTCTCCTTTTAAGAAATCTTCTTGATCTATTCTCCACGCTAAGGAAACAGATGGGAAGTAGCCCCAACGGTTGTTTTCGCTGAAACGAGAAGAGCCATCTCTACGGATAGAAGCGGTTAATAAATATCGGTTTTTGAATGTGTAGTTGAGTCTTCCATAGTAAGAAAGAAGAATATTTTGAGTGTAAAAATCTACTCCTGACGCTGGCGAAGCAATGCCAAGACCGTTAATGACTGGAGAAAATGGCGAACTTTCATTCCATTTTTGGTAAGAATACCCAGCCATAATATCAAAATTAGAATCTATGCTCGGTAGTTTTTTAGCATAGCTGAGGTAGAACTCTAAAAGCTGATTCTTTTTCTCTTGGGTGTAGTGTTTATAATTTCCTTTTTCGGTATAATTCTGTGCTAATGTTGGCAAGTTGGTCACACTACCGTTAGAGTCGGCGTAGTCTAAACCTAAATTTAAGTTGGCTCTCAACTCTGGTAAGAAGTGGAATTTATAATCAAACTGAACATTTCCTAAAACCCTTCTCACATAAGAAATATCTTTGCGTTGGTAGAGCGTAGATACTGGGTTTTGTGGCGCTATAGTATTCGGTTGGTTTGAAGCGTCCAGCCATTCCCAATAACCACCAAATCGGGTATCATTAGGGTTATAGATAGGTTGCGTAGGGTCAAAGGCTACAGCATCTCCAATGGCTTCACTATTAGCAAAACGATTTTCTACATAAGTCCCTTTTACATTAAAGTTGATATCCAAATGGTTATTGAATAATTTAGGGTTGAGGTTGAGCCCAACGGTGCTTCTTTCAATATGGTTGGTTTTCAGGATACCATCTTGGTTGAGGTACCCCAAAGAAAGTCTAAAAGGCACTTTCCCTAAACCTCCAGAGAGTGAAAGGTTGTTATCAAAGCCTGGCGCCAGTTGATAGATGGCCTCTTGCCAATTAGTGTTGCTTTGTCCTAAAAGATGGGTATCGTTAGGGAATTTTTCGGTGAAGAGTTGGCGGTATTCTTTGGCATCAAGCACATTAACCGTTCCAAATTTTTCAGAAACCGAAGTGGTGGCATTATAGCCCACTTTTAATCGCCCTTTAGTCCCTTTTTTAGTGGTGATGATGATCACCCCGTTGCTGGCTCTATTCCCGTAGATTGCCGTTGCAGAGGCATCTTTTAAGATGTTAAAAGACTCTATATCATTAGGGTTGATGAGTGCTAAAGGATTAGCCGCACCATTAATGCCGCCGTTGTCCAAAGGCATTCCATCAATCACGATAAGAGGGTCGTTAGAGGCATTGAGGGAAGCCGCACCTCTAATTCTGATCACAGAACCGCTTCCTGGCGCACCACCATTGGTCGTAATCTGCACCCCTGCCGCTTTACCTTGTATCAGTTGTTCTGGTGAAGACACCACACCTCCGTTAAAATTTTTGGCAGAAATAGCGGTAACAGACCCTGTAAGGTCAGATTTCTTTTTGCTACCGTAACCTACCAATACCACTTGCTCAATGTCTTTTACTCTGTTGGTAGAGTCTTTTTGTTGAGCTTGCATCATCGCACCCGCCAAAAGAAATGCAGGTGCCACCTTAATAATACTATAACTTTTCACAAAAATTGATTTTATTAAATTAAGTTAAAATGAGGGGGGCTAAATTACAATTTTTTTTTAAAACCTCACCATATTATAATCATACCGAGGTTTGATTGTCAAATTCTAAGTGTGGCAGCAGGATGGCACGCCTTGGAGAAAGGCTTTTTTTGAGGCTTTTTAATTTTGGGTAGTCGTAAAGAAATGCTTAATTTTGTGAGCCATAATCCAAATAGCGAGAAATATTGAAAAAATTAAGGCAGAAACTAAGCCCCAAAGATTGGCGTAGAGAGAATCTCAGTCGGTCTTTATCGGAATCTTTTTCAAGTGTGAATGTCCCAGAGCGCGCTGGCTTTTGGCGGAAATTATTCGCCTATGTAGGTCCTGGGCTTATGGTGGCGGTGGGCTATATGGACCCTGGTAATTGGGCAACGGGCATCGCAGGGGGCGCTCAGTTTGGCTATGTGCTCCTTTCGGTGATTTTAATTTCTAACCTTTTTGCGATGCTCCTTCAGCATTTAGCGCTTAAGTTGGGCATCGTAGCTGAGCGAGATTTAGCGCAAGCCTGCCGAGACAGTTACTCTGCGCCTGTCGGATTTTTGCTGTGGGTAATGGCGGAGGTGGCTATAGCCGCCACGGATTTAGCCGAAGTCATAGGCTCTGCGGTGGCGCTCAATTTATTGTTTGGTATCCCTTTGCCGTGGGGCATTGCGATCACTACGGTAGATGTATTCATTATATTATTGCTTCAATCCCGAGGTTTTAGGTGGTTAGAAGCCGTGGTTGGCGGTTTAATATTCCTTATTTTTGGTTGCTTTTTTTATGAAATTATCATCAGCCACCCTGCGTGGTTCCCTATATTAGAAGGATTGGTGCCGCGGAAAGACATCATTTCTAACCCGAATATGCTGTATATCGCCATTGGGATTTTGGGCGCTACGGTGATGCCTCATAACCTGTATTTGCATAGTAGCATTGTGCAAACCAGAAATTATAAAAGAACGGAAGAAGGCAAACGCGAAGCGATAAAATTTGCCACCATTGACAGTAATTTATCTTTGATGATTGCGTTTTTTATCAATGCAGCCATTTTAATAGTAGCGGCAGCCACTTTCCACCATACGGGTTATCAAGATGTGGCAGATATTACCGATGCTTACCGCTTGCTAACGCCTATTTTGGGCACCAGTTTAGCGAGCATTGTATTCGCGATTGCGCTCTTGGCATCGGGGCAAAACTCTACGCTAACAGGCACATTATCAGGACAAATAGTGATGGAAGGTTTTTTAAATATCAAACTGAAACCTTGGCTCAGAAGACTGATTACAAGGCTGATAGCGGTAGTTCCTGCCATGGTGGTTGCCATAATGTATGGCGAGCATGGCGTCGCTGATTTGTTGATTATCAGCCAAGTGATTTTATCATTACAGCTGAGTTTTGCTGTGGTGCCGTTGGTGGTCTTTACAAACAATAAACTGAAAATGGGAACCTTCGTGAACCGTGGATTGATCCGCTATGCGGCTATTTTAATCACGGTAATTATTGTAGCGCTCAATGGCTATTTGGTAGTGATAGAATGGTTTTAGAAGCCTATTTTTAAGAAATAAAAAATTCCGTATTTTTGCAGGGTGCAAATTACCAAAGACAGTTTAGAAGAATTAGAATTTCCGCAGTTGTTAGCGGAGATTTCGCCTTATGCCTACTCCACGAAAATAGCGGAGCACATAGCCCTCATCAAACCTTTAGAAAAAGAAGAAGCCGAACTTTCATTAAAAAAAGTCTCCGAATTTCTTTCAAGTTTTGAGAGTGAAAACGCCATCCCCTTCAACGAGTATGAGGATATAGAGCTGGAACTCAAACTGATGAAAATTGAAAACTACCGTTTAGACAGTGCTTCTTTCATCAAAATAAAGCAAATAACGGAGCAAATAGGGCGCTTGCAGAAGTTTTTCCCACAATATTCGGACTTGTTTCCAGAGCTGTTATCGGCGGTACAAGCCTTAACTTTTCATAAAGAAATTATAGAAAAAATAGATGCCGTTTTCAATCGGTTTGGGGAGGTCAAGTCTGATGCTTCGGCAGTGTTAAAAGAACTTCGTGCCGAAATCCAAAAATCACGGAGAGCCATAGATGAGAATTTCAACCGTGCTCTTAGCCAATATGCCCAGAGCGATTTTTTAGATGAAATTAGGGAAACGATTATTGATGACCAAAGGGTTTTAGCGGTAAAATCTGGCTTTAAAAAGCGTGTGCAGGGGCGTACTTTGGGCGTTTCTAAAACAGGTTCTATCACTTATATACAACCCGAAACGGTGGTAAAGCACTATTTTAAACTCAGAGAAAATACCGAGGAAGAGAAGAAAGAAATAGACCGTATTTTAAGAAAACTCACTTTGGAAATTGCTGAATATCAGCCCCATTTAAAAACCTACCAAACTTATATTTTTGATTTAGACCTCACGCGTGCCAAAGCCAAATTTGCGGAGAAAATCCACGGTGTGTTGCCAAAAATCAATCCGCACCAAACGCTGCGCCTTAGGGAGGCTTATCACCCTTTGCTGTGGCTACAAAATACGGCAGAAAATAAGAAGATTTTCCCTCAAAATCTGACCCTTACGGAGCACAATCGGATTATTTGTATTTCGGGGCCCAATGCGGGTGGGAAATCCATTACGTTAAAAACCGTGGGGCTACTGCAAGTGATGCTTCAATCAGGGATTTTAGTGCCTGTGCATCCCAAGTCGGAGATGTTTTTCTTTGAACGCATAATGACGGATATTGGTGATAATCAATCTATTGAAAATCACCTTTCTACCTACTCTTCTCGCTTGAAAAAAATGTCGCACATCATTAAAGAAGCCAATGCACAAACTTTACTTTTAATCGATGAATTTGGGACAGGTTCAGATCCAGAATTGGGCGGTGCTTTGGCGGAGAGCTTTTTGGAGTTTTTTTATGATAAAAAATCGTTTGCCATTATCACCACGCATTATACCAATATCAAACTGGTGGTGGAGCAACTGCCGAGTGCCACCAATGCCGCTATGCTTTTTGATGAAAATTCCTTAGAGCCGTTGTATAAATTAGAAGTGGGGCAGGCGGGGAGTTCGTTTACTTTTGAGGTGGCGGAGAAGAATAAAATCCCTCGGTTTATCATTAAAAATGCAAGGCAAAAGGTAGAAAAAGATGTGGTGAATTTGGATAAAACGATAGTGAAACTTCAGCAAGAAAAATTTGAAGTGGAAAAATTAAAATCCAACCTCACAGAGCAACGAGAATCGGTGGAGGACAAGCGCGAAAACCTCCAAAAATTGAATGAACAATTGGAACAAAAACTATTTAATTTCCAGAAATTATACGAGGAAGAGCACCGCAAATTGCAGTTTGGGAATAAGATAGAGCATTTCATCAACTCCTATGTGAATGGGCGTTCAAGAAAGGATTTGGTGCGAGAGTTTGTGAAAATTTTAGAGCAAGAAAAGTACAGAAAATTAGGTGCCGATAAAGATGAATCCAAGCGCCTGCAAGTGATTCGTAGAAAAGTCAATCAGCAACTTAAAAAGCAAGAAGTCAAGGAAAAAATAGCCGAAACCAACGAAAAATTAGAGGAAAAAAGACAAAAAGAAAGAGCCGTTTGGCTTAAAGAAGGTCAGCGCGTGCGGATTATGGGCAGCACCAGCGTGGGTACCATAGAGTCTATTTCCAAAAATAAGGTAACGGTGAATTATGGTTTGTTCAAAACTCAAATTTCCCCTGATGAATTAGAGCGTGTATAAAGCGTTGATAACTACTGTTTTATAATCTGAGTTACCTTTTGAGTATTATCACTTAGGGTATATTTGAGGAGGTATTTACCTGGTTTTAAGCGATCTAACCTCACTTCGGAATAAGAAGCGTTGAGGTTTACGCCCATCACTTCCACACCAATAATGGAGTAAAAAGTCACTGCTTTAATTTTAATTTGTGGATTTTTGGTTTTCAAAATGATAAAATCCTTCGCAGGGTTAGGGTAAGCGACCAACACACCATCATCAGATTTTTGCTGAAATCCATTCGCATTTGTATAAGATTGTGCTTTCATAGAACCGCCCATCAGAAAGGAAAAACCCATGATTATCAAGAATAAAAATGCTCTCATACACTTACAATATTTACCAATACACAAAAGTATTAAAAATAAAATCATTATACAATACTTTTTTATCTTAAAGTCTTGTTAAATTTGCAGTCTAAAAATCAATTTAAAACCAACCTATGCTAATATATTCCAGAAACCGAAGATTAAGAACCACCGAAAGTGTTAGAAGATTAGTGCGTGAGAGCCACCTGAGCACCGCAGATTTCGTGATGCCGATGTTCGTTATGGCAGGAGAAAATAAGGAGGAAGCCATCGCTTCTATGCCTGGAATCTACCGCAGAAGCATTGATTTAACGGTTGCCGAGTGTCAAGAATTATTTGATTTAGGCGTGAAAGCCGTTAATATTTATATGAAAGTTCCTGAAAATCTTAAAGATAACAAAGGAACAGAAGCGTGGAATCCAGATGGGCTGATGCAGCAAACCATTAGAGCGATTAAATCGGCAGTGCCAGAGATGGTCGTGATGCCAGATGTAGCGCTGGATCCTTACTCTATCTACGGTCACGACGGCATTATCACCAATGGACAAGTGGATAATGATGCCACGGTGGAGGCGTTGGTCAAGATGTCTATTTCTCAAGCCGAAGCGGGTGCCGATATCCTCGCTCCGAGTGATATGATGGATGGGAGAGTTCTCGCCATTAGAGAAGGTTTGGAGGAAAACGGCTTTTATAATGTCGGGATTTTATCTTATGCGGCTAAATATGCGAGTGCTTTCTATGGTCCTTTTAGAAGTGCTTTAGACAGCGCGCCCAAGGCTCAAAACGATATTCCTAAGGATAAAAAAACTTATCAAATGGACTTTCACAACAGCCGAGAAGCCATCAACGAAGTGTTAAAAGATGTAGAAGAAGGCGCGGATATTATTATGATAAAGCCAGGGATGCCGTATTTAGACATTGTGTCAAAAATTAGGAATTTGATTGATTTGCCTATTGCGGTGTATCAGGTGAGCGGCGAGTATGCAATGCTCAAAGCTGCGGCTCAGAACGGTTGGTTAGACAATGACCAAGTGCTGTTGGAGAGCTTAACTTGTTTTAAAAGGGCAGGGGCAGATATGATATTCACCTATGCTGCCAAAGAAGTTGCCATATTACTCAATCAATAAAATAAACTTTAATACATCTAAATGCTGAATTTTTAAAAATTCAGCATTTTTTATAGCTCATAACTTTCAAATTTTCCATTTTCAAAAAATATAATCACCCGTTTAATCTTTTTGTTACGGTCTTGATTTTGAAAATTAACAGGAAAATTCTCTAATGGCTGAGAAGGCGTTATTTCGTTTGCTTCTTGATTCTCGGTCGGTATAAACGATTCTCGCGGATTATGATTTTCTGAGGTCGGTTTGGTGGGCGCCGCTTCTTCGTGAGGCAAACTAAACAAATCTAATAGGGGAGAAGAAGATGGTTCTTCCGTTTCTGTGGTTGATTCTTCCGTTTTTGTATCGGTATTTTGAGAAATCAGCATTTCACCTTCGCCATTGATGAGCCAATCCCAAGCAATTTCAGGAAATCTATTTTTGATTTTAACGATAAAATCTAAAGAGGGCTTATTCCGCCCCGAAGTAATATGAGAAATGCTGGAACGCTGCACATCTATTTCATCAGCAAAATCAGAGGCGGTCAGTTCTGAGTATTTGATGATTTCCGAAATTCTATCATTAAGATTCATCGCTATGAGATTTTACAAATGTTATATTCTATGGGTTACAAAAGTAAAACAAAAAAAGCAATCAAAGAAATACAAATGTAAAAACTAAGCGATTTGAAAAAGTTACCAATGTAAAATTAAAACTTAACCTAACTGATTACCAATATAATATAATATTTTTAATATTGTGAAAATTAGTTTTGTGAGCGTGATTTTTTTCTGTTTTTAACCACTGGTGCCAATAAAGAAGCTAAGATACTCACCGCCAAAATACTCACAATAATAATAAGGGAATAAGTGGTGGAGAAACCTATTTCTTCCAACTGATGATGGAATAGCATTTTAGCTCCGATAAAGGTCAGGAGCACCGCCAATCCTGTTTTAAGGTATTTAAATTTATCGATAACACCTGCCAATAGGAAGAACATAGAACGCAAGCCTATAATCGCGAAAATGTTAGAGAAAAAGACAATATAAGGGTCTTTGGTGACCGAAAATATCGCAGGAATGCTATCTACAGCAAAAATAAGGTCTGTGGCTTCTATAATAATCAACACTAAAAAGAGCGGAGTCATTTTCCGAACGCCATTGATGGTCACAAAAAAACGATTTCCAACAAACTGATTATGAACTTTAAAATAACGGTTCGCTAATTTCACAATTGTATGATTTTCAGGATCTATGGTTTCATCTTCTTCTTTATTCACAAACATTCTAATACCTGTAAATACCAAGAAAGCCCCGAAAATATACATAATCCAATCAAACTTTTCAATCAACGCTGCACCGATGAAAATAAACAGAAAACGCATGACCACAGCGCCTAATATTCCCCAGAATAACACCCGATGATAATTCTTTTTTTCTACTCCAAAAGCACTGAATATCAATACGATGACAAAAATATTATCCACCGAAAGTGCGTACTCTACCACATAACCTGTAAGGTACTCCAAGCCTAAGTTTTGATTATAGAGTAAGATACTGTTTTCTAAATCGTTAGGGATTATTTTTATGGGATGATGGTGCTTATCAATCACGGATTGCAGCTTTTCCATACTATCAATCCCATGTAAATAATGTCCAAAAGTGAGGAGGATAAAATAAAATACCATGGAAAGGCAAACCACAAAAAAACTCATCAAGGTGGCTTGTTTCAAAGAAATGGTATTGCTGTTTTTTTTCTTATTGATTAGTCCTAAATCTAAAGCCAATATAAAGCCTATAAATACTAAAAAACTGATTAAAAATAGGGTCTCGTTTGTCATATCGCAAAGATACAAAATTATTTTTTCTAACACTTTACAATTGTTATAGTCCACATATTTTAGCGTTTTCCACAAGGGTTTTATGTTTAATGAATTTGTGTACAGATGGGGAAAATACAAGGATTTAATACTTAAAGTATATTTTAATAATTACTTTATTTAAAATTTATAAAATGTTGTTTTTCATATAATTATGATTTTAATTTGAATTAAATTTAATCCACAATTTTATTAACAGACATTTTGTCATTTTGTGTGTTTAATGGTTTTTACAAAAGTGAAACATTATTTTTGAAAAAATAGCATTATCTTTGTCAAGTAATTTTTAGACTTAAAAAGATGGAATTTCCGTATGTTAGAAATGTAAACTTCCCCAATCGCTATATTTCTCCTCAAAAATTGTTTGATTTTCTACAGGAGCGCTACGCTTCTATAATAACACCGATTGGAACGTCAGTTTTAGGTCAGCCGATTTATCAATTATCCATTGGAACTGGCGCGATAAAAGTGGCAGCATGGAGCCAAATGCACGGCAACGAATCAACTGCCACTCTCGCCATGTTGGACTTATTGGCTACCATGGAGGCTTCTCCTGATTTGGGAGAGCTTTTGTGGAAAAAAATAAGTTTGGATTTTATCCTGATGCTCAACCCTGATGGGGCTTTAGTTTGGGAGCGTAGAAATGCTGTTGGCATAGATGTTAATAGAGATTTTCTTAAAAAATCGTCTCAAGAAATGAGAATATTGCAAGAATTTATTCAAAAAAAGCCATATGATTATGCTTTAAATCTTCACGATCAAAGGACTATTTTTACCACCGATGGCAATACGCCCGCCACTTTATCTTTCTTAGCGCCTTCCGAAAATGAAGAGCGAGAAATGACAGAGAATAGAAAGAAGAGTATGGCAGTTATTACCATGATTTATAAGGGTTTAGAGTATGAAATTCCGCACCATATAGGGCGTTATACGGATGAATTTTATCCAACAGCTGTGGGGGATAATTTGATGAAATTAGGTATTCCGACTATTCTTTTTGAAGGCGGACATTTTCCTGATGATTACTATCGCCAGCAAACGCGGCAATATTATACCCAAGCGCTTTATTCTGCACTTTTAGCAATGGCTAAGCTCAAAGGTGGTACGGCATCATATGAGGCTTATTTTAATATTCCAATGAACCAAACCACACACTACGACCTGATTTACAGGAATCTATCAATCAATACCCAAGAGCCTTGCATGGTGGATATTGCTGTGCAGTATAAGGAAAAATATAATGGTGGCGAGGAGATTGATTTTATCCCTTATATTGTAGAAATAGGCGACTGTAGTGCTAAAAAAGCTTGGAAAGAAATTGATGCTACAGGGCTATTCTACATTGGAAAACATTATCCTAAAATAGATGAAATAGCGGAGTTTGAAATCGGAGAGATATAATTTAATATTCTGATTATTAAATAGTTATTTTAGAAATTTACATTTGTAAAATATATGAAATTACTCCCAAAACGCTTGCGGATAGACTACCGTACCGCTGACTTCTTGGAGGCTGTTGGGGATAAGTTCTATCGCCATGGCATTTTCATCAGGGACTTCAAAGGGGAGTTGGATACCGAATTTTGAGGCTTTTTGGTATCCGAATTTGGGGTAATAATCGGCGTGTCCTAATAAGATGATTGCGCTAAAACCCAATTCCTTCGCTCGATGGTGGGCAAACTGTATCAACTGACTGCCAATGCCTTTTCCTTGCTCGCTGGGCAATACAGCAATGGGGGCTAAGGCTAAGGCTTCCGTGGTGTTTTTTTGGGATTGAATTTGGATTTTGGTCAGTAAAATATAGCCGACGATGTGTCCGTTTTCCTCTGCCACAATAGATAATTCTGGAACGAATGCCGTTGATTTTCGCAATCTTTCTACTAAAAATTGCTCACGATGGTCGCTATGAGGTTCGTGCTGAAAGGCAGCTTCAATCAACTGAAATACAGTGGAATGGTCTTGAGGTTGTTCGGTGCGGAAGTATATGGATTTCATAATTCAAAATTTCGCCCAAAGGGCATTTAAAATTCCAAATTTAAGATTTAAAAATTAAAAGATTTAATGATTTAAAACCCACCCCGCCCTTCGGACACCCCTCCGAATGGAGGGGAATTTTCCCTCTGCTTCTTTCAAAGGGTAATTATTGCCTGCGAGACTCTCCGAATGGAGAGGAATTATGCGTGAAGTTGTAAATAATTCCCCTCTTTTTTAAAGAGGGGTGGCATGAAGTGACGGGGTGTTTGCCTGTAGGATACTATATCGTTTATCATATCATTATTTTATCATATCATTATTTTATCATACTCTTAAGTATAGAAAAAGTTTTTAGGAATGGGGGTGGGGGGCAATAATATACAACGAGTTTATACTTTATTTATGGCTTTTTCGTAAATTTCTTGCAACTGTTTTATATATTTTTTCCTGTTAGGAGATCTAATTTTATTTAAATATTTGTCTAATGAATTTATATCGTTTTTTGATAAAAAGTAATATTCAATCAAGAAACCTATTAAGGATATTATTGATAGAGTTTCTACTTCTCTGTCCTCCTGAGTTTCCTCAATTTCTTCTCCTGTGGGATATTCCTCCTCTAATTCGATGTTTTTAAATGTATTTAATATTTCTACTGAATAATTTAAAATATGTTCTTTTTCAGATAATAGTAGTTCCGACAACATCTCTGGGGGTAATGCAGATGAATTAACTTTCTTTTGAGCAATGTTTATTATTTGAGTATTGATATACGTTTCTAACTCAATATTTGCTCTATATGAAATTTCTTTTAAGAGATTTCTATAATCACTGTTTTCAATTATTTTATTTATTTCATTAGCCATATCTTCTTATTATCGCCAAGAGCTTTCTTTTTTTATATTTATTTGGCGTTTTTCCAACCCTCAATTTTCCCTAAAAAGAAATGCTTTACAAATGTATAGAAAAAACTTCACTTTCTCGTCAATCAATCCAAAATCAAGGCTTTTTTCGTTGGTTTTTAATCAAAAATGACCAAAGATGGTAAAAAAATACTTCTCATCATCGCCTCAATCCTTCTTTAATGATAAAAAAATATAGACAGACTGGTCTGTTTGTTAAAAAATGTTTTATATTTGCCCAAAATACCGAATATGAAACCCAAGGAACGGATACTCGATGTTGCCACCGCATTATTTCATCAGCAAGGCTATAATGCCACGGGAATCAACGAAATCATAGCAAAAGCCAAAGTGGCAAAAGCCAGTTTTTATCAGCATTTTAATCCCCACTAAGCTCTACGGTGCCACCATCAGCGCACTGCTTGCACAGCACCCCATCAACGGGATTGCACATATCACAGGTGGTGGATTAATTGAAAATGTACCGAGAATTTTGCCTAAAGGTTTAGGCGTAGAAATTCAAAAATCAAGCATTAAGGTGCCTGCCATCATGCAAGAATTACAAAAGAGAGCCAACATCGCAGAAGACGAAATGTTTGGAACCTTCAACATGGGTGTGGGAATGGTACTTGCCGTTTCGCCAGACCAAGCCGAAGCCGTTATCAAAACCTTGAAATCTTTGGGCGAAGAAGCTTACGAAATTGGTAAAGTGGTAAAAAGTAACCAACCTATCGTGTTGTTATAAACTTGTAAAAAACACGCTTGAAAATCATTTTGAGCGTGTTTTTTTTAATTGTAAATTGGTCATTTATGAAGAACACAGAACACAGAACACAGAACACAGAACACAAAACACAAGGCTCTATAACCTAGATTATTTAAGAGGCCTATGTGCCTTTGGCATTATGCTGTATCACTACTTATCTTGGACTAAGGGTGATTTAAGCGCAACAACTTTTATGGGCAGGCTAGGCATTTATGGTGTAGGCATTTTTTATGTACTCAGTGGCTTAACGCTATTTTATGTCTATTATGATAAAATGAATTTTAAAAAGGAGGATTTAATTTCATTTTTCAAAAAGCGAGTCTTCAGAATCTTTCCGCTACTATGGTTTGTAACCATCTGCTCAATTATCCTCTCTCGCAAAATCCCAAATTTATTTGATTTATTTTTAAACCTTTCAGGGCTTTTTGGCTTTGTTAAATGGACGGCCTACTTCTCTGCCGGCGTTTGGTCTATCGGAAATGAATTAGTTTTTTATGCCTTTTTTCCATTCTTTATTTTATTCTCCAAAAAATACAAATGGCTAATGGGGCTACTCTCTCTCACGCTCCTAGCATTATTCCTATATTTTGCCTTTGTGGGGCTAGATGCTCATCAGGATTTAGGCTCACAATGGGCTATCTATATAAATCCGCTGAATCAAGTTTTACTATTCCTAGCGGGATTCTTCATAGGCCTATTATTTAGAAAGGTGGAAATGAAAAACGCTCTCACCCTCTTGCTCCTTGGGGTCTCAGTTGCTTTATTCATCTTTTACCCAACAACCGAAGCCGATAAAATCAGCATCGTAACTGGTGAAAATAGACTTATTTTCTCACTAATAAGCATTATAATTTGCCTATGCTTCTTCAAGCTTAGAATTAAGCTCCCTGGCATCTTCCACAACCCACTAAAATTATTGGGCGAAGCAAGCTATTCCGTATACCTATTACACCCCTTAGTTTGGGCTTTTTATGGCGGCATCAGCAATCATCTGTTCAAAATGAGTGTCCCTTTAAGGCTCTCCCTATGCATACTAAGTACGCTATTTATCAGCTATATTGTTTACACCTATTTTGAAAAATATTTTATTCGCCTAGGTAGAAATTTTCAATTTAAAAATCTAATGAAACGCTAATCTCAAAAACCTAAAAAAGGGGCTTTCCACGAGGGGAGTCCCTTTTTTCTTATGCTTAGCCTAAGTTATGTTGCAAGCTATGGGGAGTAAATTTAAGCCATCATTTATCTAAAACCCTCACTTCATCTATGTTTTGAACCACTATCATATACGTTCTAAACCACTATCATATACGTTCTAAACCACTATCATATACGTTCTAAAACACTATCATATACGTTCTAAACCACTATCATATACGTTCTGAACCACTTATACGTTCTAAACCACTATCATATACGTTCTGAACCACTATGATATACGTTCTAAACCACTATGATATACGTTCCGAACCTACTGCAATAGGTTATACAACCGCCTACAACACGTTCCGAACCACCTGTAATAGGTTATACAACCACCTGCAACACGTTCCGAACCTACTGCAAGCCCCTTGCATAAAGGTATTAGCTCGTATTTAAATAACCCCGTTGTGCATTTAGCACAAATTCACTTTAATTTTGTTCAAATCTCTCTTGAATACGAAAAAATTGAGATACTGAATCATGGTAAAAGAAGTGATTTTTGACAGTATTCTTGTAATGAATCCCTGAAAAGTTTTGGCTAAGTTGATGCCCATTAAAAACTGTCCGCACAGCTGGGAAAAATTCGTCTCAATACGTTTTCTAATTCTTGATTTGACTTTTGGAAACGCTACAAAATCATGCTGGTTTTTCCGCATCGGAACGGATAAATTGATGTTAGAACAGTTAAATAAATCCAGTTGAATTTCCTTGCTGATATAGCCTCTATCCCCGATTAACTCACAGTTTTTAAAGTCTTCTTTGATGTCTTTCAGGTAGTTGATATCATGGACATTAGCAGGTGTAAAATCAAAGGAATGAAAGATGTCATTTTTGTCGCAAACCGCATGAAGTTTGTACCCAAAATACTTTGATTTTTTGGCAGCACAATACCCAAATGAGGGGTGTATTTCATCGGTGGAGCAGATGGCGGAACGATGGGCTCTACTCACTTTACAAATTTCAATAGGGGTTGAATCTACGATAAAAACATCGGTAAAATCTGAGAATTTTTCACTTAGGGTCTTCCTTATTTTTTCGATGTATGAAAAAAGTTTTCGTTTTCTTTTGTTGTAAACGCTTCTTTCTATTTTGCTGTCTAATTCTGTTCCAGCGATGCATCTAAATAGCTGAAGTTCAGAGTTTATTGACATATATTCCGCGGTAATATTCAGTGCCACTAATTCCATATCAGACAACTTCGGTTTTCGGATTTGCTTTTTAGTAGGAATATTTTTGCAAGTTTCTTTCAGTTCTTTCAAAATAATTTTGTAGTTTTGTATAAGATTGTTCATGTATTTAATCAATTGATAACTAATTAAATATACGACTTTTTAGTCGAATGAACAATCTTTTTTTATTTTTTTTCCTAAATGCACAAGGGGCTATATATAATAATTTTATAAAAAGGAGATATAAATATACATTCTAGCAAATTCATCATTAGAAGGCAAGTACCTACTAAAGAAATAACAGATAAAAAAATATATATAATTCTAAGCTTTATCATATATTACATTATTGAATAAATAGCATAAGCAGCACTAACTTGAGACATTACAAATGCTCCTGCAGTCATAAGGAAACTTCCTCCCATTGTTACTGGAGCAAGTAATAATCCAGATGCCATTGCTCCGTAAATAAAACCTTCTTTATCTGAACATTTTAGCATTCCTTTTAATTTCTCCATTTCTTTTAACTCTAACGATTTCATAATAAAGATAATTTTAAATAAAATAAGATAGATTTTTTATAAAATTAGTTTATTTTTTCCAAAAGATCAACCAATTGCTTTGTAAGGTTTTTCCTTGAAAATTGCTGAATTTGTCGCTGTTGGGTTGGCATACTTTGAGATTTCCACTGTTGGTATATTTGTAGAATATAACTTTTCACTTTGGAGGCCTCAGCGTAAGTGAAATGCTTGCCTGTATGGGTTTCGTGGAGAATTTTTTTCACATCTGCACTTGGCGGACCAAAAGAAAGAATAGGTTGTCCCGAAGCAAGATATTCAAATAATTTCCCTGGAATAATCCCTTGAGATTGAGGGTTCGGAAAGTTGGTTATAAGAAGAACATCGGCATTTTTCATTTCCGTAACAGCATCATTATGAGAGAGGTAGCCTAAAATTTCTATTTTGGATTGTAGTGGTGTGCCTTGCCATTCTTGGATGATTTGAGGGTCTATTTTCCCCACCAATTTCAACTTAAAATCTTGACTGAAAGAAGGTTCTTCTTTTAAAATTTCATTTAAAACAGTCCATAAAACTTTCGGATTTCGCAACTGTTCCAAAACGCCAATATAACTCATCACAAAGCCTTGATGCTCAAGTGTTTCTGATGAATTTTCTGTTTCTTTATCAAAGCCATTGGTAATGCAGAACGCATTGGCACCTTGGGCTTTAAAATGTGCCGCATCCGTGTAGCTGGTGGCTAAAACGAGGTCTGCATTTTGGAAAACTTCTTGCTCTAAATGCCGATGTTTGCGGTCGGCAAAGGGCGTTAATTTAAGATGTTGGTAATAAGAAATTTCTGTCCAGGGGTCTCGAAAATCCGCCACCCATCTCAGGTTCGGGAATATTTTTTTGAGCCGAAGCCCTATCAAATGCATAGAATGCGGCGGTCCCGTGGTCACCAAAACCTCTGTGGGATTTTGCTCTAAATACCGCTTTAGGAACTTGACCGATGGCTTCACCCAAAACACGCGAGCATCAGGGATGAAAAAATTCCCACGAATCCAGATTGAAAGTTTGGATTTCCATGATTGATTTTTGCCGACATCAAACTGCCCAGATTTGAATTTTTTATTCTGTCGATTGAGCTTTTCTGCGATGGCATAAGGCTCCCAAATTTTCGTTTTTATGATTTTGGTCTGTGGGGAAGCTTCTGCGTTGAGGGTTTCATCAATCAGAGGATAACTCGGATTTTCAGGAGTATAGACCGTTGGAGTCCAACCAAAATCGGGGAGGTATTTTACAAATTTAAGCCAACGCTGTACCCCTGGACCGCCTGCAGGTGGCCAGTAATAAGAGATAATAAGAATGTTTTTAGGCTTTGGCATTTCGTTTTTTAGCAATATAAAAAATTCCTAATATACTCAATATCAAAAATATACCGAAAGCCAACATTGAAACGATTTTCCCTTTTGATAAAACTTCGGGTTCAAAAACCATTTTAATCGTGTGTTGTCCCTGAGGCACATACGCTGCACGCAATAAATAATTGGCTTTGATGTACGGTTGCTCTTGACCATCGATAAAGAATTTCCAACCATAAGGGTAAAAAATCTCCGAAAATACTGCCAATTGAGGCGTTTTAGAAGTGGTTTTATAAATCAATTCGTTGGGCTGATAAGAACTAAGATGGATAAACGCTTCGGCATCTGGCTGCAGGTTTTTCCCCTTTAAATAAGGCTTATCATCGGTGCTGATGACTACCGTTGTTTTAGAATTGATTTCTCCAATTTTGGCTAATTCCTCGTTTGGCGTATTCGCCCATTCTATATTAGACACCAGCCACGCATTGCCATTGGCTTCTATATTAGAAATGACTTCTTGTTGCTCAGAATTGCCCACCACAAAATATTTCGCATTCAGCATATTGAGTATTTTAGGCATTTTAATGGTGTCTTGCTGCACAAAATAGGCATTGATTAAATCATCATAACGGCGCAATTTAGCCGCACTATAGCCTCCAATAGAAGATTTAAAATAGGAAGTATTGGTCTCGTTAAAGGTGCCCAAAGTGGTGTTGAAGATCCGATAATGTGTGGTGTCTTTCTCTGCCAAAGTCGCCAAAGTTTTGTTGATGTGCACTTGGGAGAGTAGGTTTTGAATATAAGGATTGTTGCCCGCTTTATTGGCAAGATACTCGTTATTTTCGGTTTGGAAAGGGTTTTCTGCAAAGGTTTTATCTACAAAGTTGGAACTGTTAAGGTAGCGCTGATTAACGGTCACTAAATCAAACAAACTCAATGCCCCAATGAGCAACAATGCGATATAGGGTTGCAGTTTTTTCTTCAAACTTAAGAATAAAATTCCAGCCGTTAAGAGCACATAAAGCAAAGCTTTTAGGGTGTCCACGCGGAACATTCTATATCGTTCGTTTTTTATCAATTCTAAAAGGGTATCTGGCAAGGCTTGTTGCTCTTCGGGTCTATAAAAATCCAAGAAAGAACGCCCACCGAGCCATAATATCAGCAAAAATCCGCCCACAACAGCAGTGGTGTAGAGTAATTTTTTTTGTCTTTCCTCAGTAGATAGCTTTGGGTTGGTAAAAAATTGATACAATCCTAAAATAGCAATCAACGGAAATAACAGCTCTACCACGACTAAAATGGAAGAAGGCGCTCTAAATTTATTATAGAACGGCACAAAATCTATAAACCAATCGGTTAGTGACATCAGGTGATGTCCCCACGCCAACATAATACTCAAAATAGTAGCGCCTAAAATCCAATATTTGTATTTTTTTTGAGCAAAGACAAAGCCTAAAATTGCTAAAAAACAAACGATAGCCCCTTGGTAGGCAGGTCCAGAAGTGCCAGGTTGGTCGCCCCAATATTTTGGCACTTGGTTAATCATCACCTCGTAGATGTAGTCGCGTTGTTGAGGATCGTCGGTTTCGTTTTCTAAGGTTTGCCTTACATTTTTCTTGAATTCATCGGAGCTTTCCTCTTGGCTACCGCCGCCGTAGAGCCTCGGAATCATTAAGTTAAGGGTTTCCAATTTGCCATAACTCCACATAGTGATGCTCTCTTTGTCCATACCCGAAGATTCGGCTTGGGTGTGATCTTTAAGGATTTTTTTACCTCTTACAGTTTCTTTTACATATTCGGCATTGGCCATCATCCTTTGGGCATTCATCCCGATACCGAGTGCTACGGCCAGCGCCAGAAGTCCTGTGGCTTTACCAAAATGAAGCCAAGTGCTCTGTCCTCTGAAAGCTCTAATGGCTTCGGAGAGGATTAAAAACCCTATGGCGATGAACAGATAATAAGTCATCTGGATATGGTTGGCTGCCATCTGTAAGCCCATAAACAAAGCGGTTACAATGAAGCCTGCCACATATTTTTTTCGCATATAAAGCAAGAGAATGCCTGCCAACAATGGCGCAAAATAAGCAATGGTGTGGACTTTTCCATTATGCCCCGCAGCAATGATGATGTAATAATAGGTAGAGCAACCGAAAAATGTAGCGCCCAATAGGGCATACCGCCAGTTTTTAACGACCACCATTCCTAATAAAAAGAAACCTGCAAAAAGTAAAAATAGATAATTGGCAGGCTTCGGCAGGAAATTGAGCGCTTTGTCCACTTGTTTAATCAGATCGCCACGGAACTGCGCACCAGTTTGATAAGTGGGCATACCGCCGAACATCGCATCACTCCAATAGGTTTCTTCGTGGTGCTGCGCGCGGTAGTCCAAGAGTTCTTTGGCGCCACCTTTATAATGGACAATGTCGGGCTGAATCAGTTGCTTTCCCGAGAAAATAGGGTAGGCATAAAACAAGGCAAAAAGGAGAAACAGCCCCAAACAGCCTACAATATAAACGATGTTTTTTTTAGATTTCAGCATAAAATATCAGCGGTTAGATGAATCTTTTACCTCCTCGTAGTCTACAGTTTCGGCATCCCAATTGAGGTTTGAAGTTTTATTTTTTTCGCCTTTTTGCTGAGGATGATTGGTTTTATTTTGATTCTTCTGATGCGGAAAATATTGATAAAACTGATTGAAAAATAGGCGTTTAAGAATATTCCACACGAAAAAAATCACAATGGTGGTCAGAATAAGCTCCAAAATATACTTCATCATTAAGTGGTTTTAAGGGTTAAGGGTTACACTGGAATTGGTGGTTTGCGTCATCGTTTGGCTTTGCTTACCATCGGAAAGGCTTTCTTTCTGCGTGGTGGTCATGGTTTGTTTAGAAGTGAGCACCCAGCCAGAGTGAGCATCTAAGACAATTTTTCCGCTTTGGTTGCCTTCTATGCTGATGCTATGCGTGATGCCTTCTTGCTTTTTACTCTCCGATTTTTTAGGAATACCACCTTTAATGTTGATTTCCGCCTGATCTCCAGTGACATTAGACAAAGTATAAGTAGTGGTCAGTTTGAGTTTGCCATCAGGGGTTAGATTTTCGGTTTCTGTCCAAGATTGCCCAATCTTAGCGCCTTTTTTAGGGAGAATGTTGAGGCTTTTGGTAAATTGCTCTTTAAACATTTTTTCATTAAAACCTTGTTTAAAGCCTTCTATAAACTCTTTTCTTTGTTTGGCATCTTTGATTAAGCTGGCGGTCTGTTGTTCTATTTTTTTATAGATGGCATCAAAACCAGCAATGGATAGCACCTCGCCAGATTCGTTCATTTTGAGCTGAAGTTGGTTGCCAGAAAGGGCTTTGTTGACCGTCCACATCGCTTTGAGTTGTTCTTCCTTAGGGGCGGCTTTTTTGGTGTCTACCACCACAGTTTTGCCTTGTGCCGAGGTTTTATTGACTTTCCCCACCAGATTAACGGTAATATTATAAACGCCATTTTCTATGCCATTTACGGTAAAAGTAATTTCATCCGTCATCTCTTGTGTAGCGCTCATGGTCTTTCCTGTAGGGTCTTTCACGGTGGTAATATCTTTCTGAAACGAAGTGAGGGGATAAGTTTTCCCTTGCTCTAAGTGAAATTTTACGGAATAAATCCCTGCAGAATCAGTGATGGCAGGCTTCACTTCTGGAATTTTGGCAGTTTCTTCCTGTGGTTGCTCTACAGCGATGGTTTCTGCCTTTCCTGTTTCTTTATTGATGACAACTTTGGTTTCTTTATTCTTGTTGCAGGCTGTAAGTGCCAAGGCTAAAAGCCCGAATGTAGCGAATTGTTTTATCATTGTAATAAGTTGATTTTAATTTTTTATAATTATGGCAAAGTTAATATTTCTTTTTGTAATAGCCTTATTTCTCGTTTAAATTAACAGATTTTTATAAGTCTGCACCGTGATAATAAAGTATAAAATAGAGCTTGAAAATTAAACGCTCATTTAATAGTGGTATTTTTAATTTTTTACTAACTTTGCACCCAGTTTTTTTGAGAAATGAATGATATGGACAATCAGGTTTATGATAATATTTTGGAAATGATAGGGAACACCCCTATGATTAAACTCAACCAAATTACAAAAAACATCAGTGCCAAGGTCTATGCTAAGTTAGAATCTGCCAATCCTGGGCATTCTACAAAAGATAGAATTGCACTTCACATTATAGAACAAGCCGAGAAAAAAGGACTCCTAAAACCAGGTGCCACTATTGTAGAAACCACCTCTGGAAACACTGGATTTTCTATCGCAATGGTCAGCATTATCAAAGGTTATCAGTGTATTCTTTCTGTGAGTGATAAAACCAAGCCTGAAAAAATTGCCTACCTTAAAGCCTTGGGTGCCAAAGTTTATGTGTGCCCTGCCAATGTGCCAGCGGACGACCCACGCTCTTATTACGAAGTAGCGAAGAGAATAGCGGCAGAAACGCCTAATTCTATCTATATCAATCAGTATTTCAACGAGTTAAATATAGATGCCCACTATACCTCTACAGGTCCAGAAATTTGGGAACAAACGAAAGGCAAAATCACGCATCTTATCGCTTGTACAGGGACAGGAGGCACGCTTTCGGGCTCTGCGAAGTTTTTAAAAGAGCAAAATCCAGACATTAAAATCATTGGTGTAGATGCCGATGGATCTATCCTAAAAACCTACCACGAGACAGGGGAAATCAACAAAGAAGAAATCCATTCTTACCAAATAGAAGGTTTAGGGAAAAACTTAATACCTGGGGCGCTTAGGTTTGATTTAATTGATACTTTTGTCCGCGTGAATGATGAAGACAGCGCATACAGAACCCGCGAAGTCGCGCTTAAAGAAGGCATTATGGGCGGTTACACCACAGGGGCGGTTACGCAAGCCTTGTTGCAATACGCGCAGGAGCATCCATTTAAAGAAGATGATGTGGTGGTGCTCATTTACCCAGACCACGGCTCCAGATACATCAGCAAAGTTTATAGCGATGATTGGATGAAAGACCAAGGTTTTACCCACCACGAGCTGAAAAGCTATGCCGATATGAACGAAACCATTTATATTAAATAAAACACAACGACCCTCGCTATTTTGGTGAGGGTTTATTGTGAAATTTTAGTTTTTTAATCAAAATAGCAAATGCAACCCACCGAGAAACATAACCAAAAAATAGCACGGCTTACCTTTGCCGAAGTCTATCCACATTACCTCAAAAAAGTAGAAAGCAAAGGGCGTAGCCAAGCCGAACTTCATCAAATTATCCAATGGCTCACGGGGTTTGATGAGCCACAATTACAACAAGCGATTGATGAACAACTGACTTTTGAAGCCTTTTTTGAACGCGCCCAGTTGAACCCCAATGCCTCGCTGATTAAAGGTGTCATTTGTGGCTATCGGGTGGAGGAGATTGAAAATCTGCTAACCCAAAAAGTCCGCTATTTGGATAAAATTATTGATGAGCTAGCTAAAGGCAAAAGCATTGAAAAAATCTGTCGCTAAGCCGAAATTTAGAATAAAAAATCATTGAATCTTTTAATCATTAAATCTTTTTTAATACTTTAACCAATCAAAAAATAAAACAAAATGGTACACCTAACATTTATCTCAATTTCAATGGTAATTGCGAAAAAGCTTTTACCTTTTATCAATCTGTTTTCGGAGGCGAGTTCCCTTATGTAGGGCGTTTCGGCGATTGGGCTCCGACTTTCCAACAAGGCAATAATTTTTCGGTGGCACTTTCTGCCGACTCTAAGGAGGAAGCCGATGATATTTTTGCAAAACTTGCGGAGGGCGGCACGATCACGATGCCTCTTATGGACACTTTTTGGGGCGATTATTTCGGAATGCTTACCGACCGCTTCGGCATCCAATGGATGATGAGTTTTGATAAGAATAAAAAGTAATCCTTTTTATCATCTCAAAATAAAAAGTTACCTTATCAAGGTAACTTTTTTGATCTATAAAGGCTCATATGCTATTTCAAAAGATGATAGAGTAGGTGCTTTAATTTCATCTTTTTGCCCCCTTTTTTGAGTTCTTCTTCCATCGTTTCTAAGCAAGTTTTACCATTGATAGAGAGAATTTGGTCACCTTTTCTCAATCCTTTTTGATAAAAAGGAATGTTTTTAATCTGAATTTTGCCCTGTTCCTCCTCTAAAGTAAATCCTGTGAGTGGCAGCCTAAACGCCTTATCAAACAAGGAATTCGGTTTAATGTAAAATATTTTTTTCTCGTAATCAAGCACCAAGTTAAAACGGTTGATAATTTCCGCCCCATAATGCCTAAATAGCTTTTTATAGCGCTCACTCCCGCTTTATCGGTAGAGGCAGAAACGATAAAATCTTTAAAAGTATAACCGCCAAAGTGCAACTCTTCCACCATAAAATCCTTAGGAACAGAGGTTTTAGAAAGATTTTGAGAATAAGAAGTTAGGCGTTTTTGGTCAGCATTGGGCAGTTGGTGTTCTTCGGCAAAAGGCGCATTAAATAACAGAGCGAGCCCCGCACCGCTATCAAATAAAATGGTACCTTGGTAGTTTTTTCCGTTGATTTTCACCTCAATATCAAACTGCGGAATAGGAATTCCATTTTTAAACTCAAACGGAACTGCTTGATAACCATCAAGATTGAGCGGTGTATCAAAACGGTAAAGATAAAACTGATGTTGGTCAAAATTGATTTCCGTTTTATATTGGCTGAGGAGAGCATTGCCGATAATCCCATCAAACTGGCGACCAAAACTTTTTCTAAAACCGGCTAAATCATCAAAAATTAAATTAACCCCAGTCAACGAGGTTTTTCCCACTTCCACCGCTTGGTTCAGCGCCATATGATAAGTTTTTTTTGCCGCCTGCACCAGAGACATCTTGCTGATGATTGGACTTTATACCGAGTTTTTCGGCAGTATTTTGGTCTAATAAAGAAGTGGTAGCGCCCGTATCAAAGAAAAAAGAGAGCGGCTGATTTTGGATTTTGGTTTGTATAAAAATAACGCGGTCTTTATAAGTTTCAAAGCTGAAATGATCTTGGTAGTCAGGAGAAACTTGCGACCATAGCGGCATTGCAACAAGGCTTAAAAACGCGGTAGTGAGTATGTTCTTCATTGATTTAATTTCTATTTTGCCACAAAGATAAAAAAATACTTAAAGATTAAAGCCGCACGGTTATAGGATGGGCAGCGATGCCGCGCGGTATCACATAATTTAATATATTTGTCAAAAAATAAACAGATGCAGAATAAATTCACTCTTACAGGAACTGGCGTGGGTGTCATCATCATTTCCTATCTATTGGTACAGTTGGTATTGTCGCTGATTATGGTGCTGGATATGTTTATATTTAAGACTGATATTCAGTATGGTATGGGTTTTATGATGCTCAGTTTTATCCTGAGTATGGGTGTACCTATTGTGACGTTTGATTATTTTGTCGTTCGGAAGCAAACAGGGCGACCGCTAAGTTTTAGCTTCAAAAAATTACCTGTTTTAGACTATATTTTGCCATTTTTTATGATGTTAGGAATGACCTTAATTTCCGAGAGCATTGCGGCGCTTGTCCCTACTTCGGAAGGCTGGCTGGCAGAGTGGTATAGTTATGTTAATGGTATTTTTAAACAAATGCAGGCAGAATCAGTGGGGATGTTCATTATGATAGTAGGGTTGGCGCCGCTGTTAGAAGAAATTTTATTCCGAGGCATTATCCAGCGAGGGCTTATCAATAAAGGGCTGGCACCTAAACAAGCTATTTTTCTTTCGGCGTTAATTTTTGGTTTGGTGCATGGCAACCCTTGGCAATTTATTGGTGCGGCGATGTTGGGCTTGGTACTGGGCTTGGCATATTACAAAACCAAATCTATACTATTGCCCATTTTACTGCACGCGTTTAATAATTTACTTTCTTTTTTGATGATGTTTTATTCGGATAAAGAAACCTTGGCAGAATGGCTGGGTCTCAATCTATGGTTCGGATTTTTTGTCGGAATACTAATTTTCGGTGGATTTTATTATTTGTTTATGCATAGAAAAATCCATCATATTGAAAAATAAAAAATAATCATTTATGGCTAAAGAAATACTTATCGCAACACACAACGAGCATAAAAAAGCCGAAATACAGCAAATTTTAGGTTCAGATTTTGAGGTGAAAAGCCTAACCGACTATCAACTGTACGATGAAATCGTGGAGGATGGTCAATCTTTTGAGGAAAATGCCCTCATTAAGGCAAAATATTGCTTTGAGAAGACAGGACTTTTGAGCATCGGTGATGATAGCGGTCTGGTAGTGGAGGCGTTAGATGGTCGCCCAGGGATTTATTCCGCAAGGTACGCTGGCGACCATAATTTTGAAGCCAATATCGCTAAAGTTTTAGAGGAAATGAAAGGCATAGACCACCGCAAAGCTTATTTTATTACGGTGCTTTGTGCGATTGATAGCTCTGGTATTCAGTATTTTGAGGGTAGAGTAGAGGGGCAGATTTTGAACGAACATTTAGGACATCAAGGCTTCGGTTATGATCCTATTTTTGTCCCAGAAGGCTACACCAAAACCTTTGCAGAAATGGCACCCGAAGAGAAAAACGCTATAAGCCATCGCAGGAGAGCTCTTGATAAATTACTGAGAAACCTTGAATAGTTGATAAATTTTGCCGACCTTTGTCAAGACTTAAAAAACAATTCCATTGAGTGCACAATTAACGATATTAGGCTTTAATTCCGCAATTCCCACGGTCAACTCATCGCCCACGGCACAACTTTTAGAAATGCAAGAGCGCTATTTTTTGATAGACTGCGGCGAGGGCACACAGGTACAGCTCCGCAAAGCCAAGGCTAAATTTTCTAAAATCAATCATATTTTTATTTCGCATCTCCATGGTGACCATTGCTTTGGGTTGCCTGGTTTGGTGGCATCTTTTAGGCTTTTGGGCAGAGAAAATCCGCTGCACATCTACGGACCTAAGGGCATTAAAGAAATGCTGGAAACCATTTTTAACATCACCGAAACCCACAGAGGTTTTGAGGTCATTTATCACGAGTTAGAAGGGCATCAATCGGTGAAAGTGTATGAAGATGCCAAGGTGGAAGTTTATACCATTCCGCTGGATCATAGGATTTATTGTAACGGCTATTTGTTTAGAGAAAAACCCAAAGAACGCCGCCTTAATATTGAAGAAATTAAAAAATATCCAGAAATACAAGTTTGTGATTATCATCAACTTAAAAAAGGTAAAGATTTTGAACTCTCTGATGGTTTTATCCTAAAAAATGAAGTTCTAACGCTGCCGCCAGAGCCTTCCATTGCTTATGCTTTTTGCAGTGATACCCGCTATTTAGAATCCATTATTCCGATAATTGAGGGCGTAGATGTGCTCTACCACGAGGCGACCTTTTTACACGAACTGAAAGATATGGCGGACTACACAGGGCACAGCACGGCGAAAGAAGCGGCTACCATAGCCCAAAAAGCCCAAGTGAAAAAGTTGATTTTAGGGCATTTCTCTAACCGCTATTCGGATTTAAGCGTTTTTACCGATGAGGCACGCCAGATTTTTCCAGAAACCTACCTCCCAAAGGCGTTGGAGGCTATTCCACTATAAATGATGAGAGAACAAGAACTGAAAGATTTTTTGGATGAAAAGGCAGACCACTATAACCATCCAGATTTTATTCATGACGATCCCATCCAGATTCCGCATCGTTTTACGGTTAGGCAAGATGTGGAAATTACAGGTTTTTTAGCTGCCACCATCGCTTGGGGTAACCGTAAATCCATTATCAAAAGTGCGGAAAACATCCTCAATATTATGGGGAACAACCCTTACGATTTTGTACTAAACCATACCGAATCCGATTTAAAAAACATCGGCGATAGAGCTTTGCATCGGACTTTCCACAGTGCTGATTTTGTTCATTTTATGAAGAGGATGAAAGTGGTTTATCAGCAATATCCCTCTTTGGAAGATTTATTTTTGATGCTTCCTAACGAGACCAATTTTTATCACGCCTTGGAGCGCTTTAGAACCCAATTTTTAGGCGAAGAGTCCCACCGCAGTCATAAGCACATCAGTTCCACTTATAAAAACTCGGCGGCTAAACGGCTGATGATGTACCTTCGTTGGATGGTCAGAACAGACCAGCGTGGCGTAGATTTTGGAATTTGGACGCGCTTAAATCCTGCCCATTTATCCATTCCGTTAGATGTACACACGGGAAATATTGCCCGAAAATTAGGCATTCTCACCCGAAAACAAAACGATTGGAAAACCGTGGAAGCCTTAGACCAAACCATCAGAAAATGGGACGCTCAAGATCCTGCCAAATATGATTTTGCCCTTTTTGGATTAGGCGTTTCTGGCGATTTAGATGAAATTGAATAAAAAACAAAATGCCCTCTGAAACGATGCTCAGAGGGCGTTTGTTTTTATACAAATGGAATTTTAACCACTTGGGCAGGGATATTTTTATTTCTAATTTGAATAAAAATCTCACTACCGATTTTAAAGTGCGGTTTTGCCACATAGGCTAACCCAATTCCGACTTTTTTCATTGGGCTCATCGTTCCAGAAGTAACCCTGCCTATCGTATTACCTTCGGCATCTACCACGGCGTAACCATGCCTTGGGATGGCTTTTTCTTGCATCTCAAAACCGACTAATTTTTTGGTGATGCCAGCCTCTTTTTGCGCTGCGAGGAAAT
Organism: Riemerella columbina; assembly: GCF_030517065.1. NCBI lineage: Bacteria > Pseudomonadati > Bacteroidota > Flavobacteriia > Flavobacteriales > Weeksellaceae > Riemerella > Riemerella columbina. The sequence goes on along the minus strand of NZ_CP103950.1, from coordinate 1,319,160 downwards.
CTCGGTCTACAAACTCTGTATCCAGTTTGGTAATCCAGCCTAAACCAGCTTCCAATGGCGAGGTGGTATCATCAATATCGTTACCATAGAGGCAGAACCCTTTTTCTAACCTCAAAGTATCGCGTGCCGCTAAACCACAAGGGATAAGCCCAAAGGCTTCGCCGGCTTGGGTTAGGGCATCCCAAATCTGCTCAGCATATTCGTTTTTAAAATAAATCTCAAAGCCGCCACTGCCCGTATAGCCTGTATTAGAGATGATGACCTCTCCCACGCCATCTACTGTACCCACGGTAAAGTGGTAATACGGAATTTCCGAAAGGTTAACAGGCGTGAGTTTTTGTAGCGTTTCTACCGCTTTAGGCCCTTGGATAGCGATGAGCGACATTTCATCAGAAACATTGGTCATTTTAGCACCAAATTGCTCATTATATTGAGAAATGTGTTGCCAATCTTTTTCAATATTAGAGGCATTTACGACCACAAAATAGCGCTCATTATTCATTTTATAGACAATTAAATCATCTACAATGCCGCCTTTACCATTCGGAAGGCAAGAATATTGGGCTTTGCCATCTTGTAGAGCCTCTATATTGTTAGAAGTCACCCATTGCAATAAATCTTTTGCGGTTTTTCCTTCTATGAAAAATTGTCCCATATGCGAGACATCAAAAATGCCGACTTTCTCTCTTACAGCAAAGTGTTCTTCGGTAACGCCCGTGTATTGTACTGGCATTTCAAAACCAGCGAAAGGGACCATTTTCGCCCCTAAGGCGATGTGTTTGTTAAATAAGGCTGTTTTTTTATTCATTAGATTTTAATTATGATGTTCTATTTCGGATAAATATTCGTTTAAGATGATTTTAAACCACTCGGTATAGCGCGCAGGCTGTTGTTGGATGTCTTTTTTAAGGCTTTCTATATCAATAAATTGAACTTCGGCAACTTCATTAGGGTTTAAGTGAAAATCACCATTATAAGTACCTACAAAAACATGGTCCAGCTCGTGTTCCCAGAGGCCTTGTCCCACTTCGGCTTTATAGATGAAGTTAAATTTTTCCTGAAGCTCTACGCTAATGCCCAATTCTTCTTTGAGCCTTCTTTTGGCGCCTTCCATATAGGTTTCGTGGGCTCTGGGGTGGGAGCAAACGGCATTGGTCCACAATAATGGCGAGTGGTATTTCTGTGCGGCTCTTTTCTGAATGAGCATTTCGCCCTTTTCATTGAATAAAAACACGGAAAAAGCACGGTGTAATAGTCCACTTTTATGGGCTTGCATTTTCTCCATCAGCCCCAACACTTGGTCTTCTGGCGTTACTAAGACAACTTGTTCTTGCATAGCATTTGTCAATTTTTATATCAGGTTGCCCCTATGTTTAATATTTAAAATATTTGAGATCCATATCGGGTTTTATGTTGAGCAAGGTTTCGTAAATGAGGGAAATAACATGCTGCACATCGGTTTTGTCCACCATTTCTACCGTGGTATGCATATAGCGTAACGGCAAGGAAATCAGGGCAGAAGGCACCCCGCCATTAGAATGTGCAAAGGCATCAGTATCCGTTCCTGTGGCGCGACTGGCAGCCGCTTTTTGGAATGGGATGTTGTTCTTTTTTGCAGTTTCTGTGATGAGATTTCTGATGTGATGATGAACACTCGGTGCGTAGAAAACCACGGGACCATCGCCACATTTTTGGTCGCCTTCTTTCTTCTTATCGATGAATGGCGTAGAGGTATCGTGGGTAACATCGGTGACAATAGCGATGTTGGGTTGTATGGTGTCGGCAATCATATCTGCGCCATAGAGTCCCACTTCTTCCTGTACAGAATTGGTGATGTAAAGCCCAAAAGGCAGTTGCTTTTTATTCTCTTTGAGGAGTCTTGCCACTTCGGCAATCATAAATCCACCGATGCGGTTGTCCAGCGCTCTACCAACGAAATAGCGCTGGTTCAGCTCAAAAAAAGTATCATTATAAGTGATCATACAGCCTACGGAAATGCCCAAATCTTCCACTTCTTTTTTGGAGCGGGCGCCGCAGTCTATAAAGATGTTTTCTATTTTGGGTGTTGGTTCTTCTTGTTTGGCTCTCGTATGGATGGCAGGCCAGCCGAAAACGCCTTTTACAATACCTTTTTCACCGTGGATGTGTACCACTTTGGACGGCGCAATGCTTTGATCCGAGCCCCCATTTCTAATCACATAGATTAAGCCATCATCGGTAATATAATTGACATACCAAGAAATCTCATCGGCGTGGGCTTCTATCACCACTTTAAAATCTGCCTCAGGGTTGATGATGCCATAAGCCGTGCCATAGTGGTCTAACCTGACTTCATCTACAAAAGGTTGAATATAATTGACCCATTTTTTCTGCCCAGCGTGCTCGTAGCCCGTAGGAGAGGCGGTATTAAGGTAATCTTCTAAAAATGCCAATGATTTTTTTTTGAATTTCATAATCTTAAAAGGTATGATTTTTGCTTTTGCTTTTTATACTTTAATATGGCTGTAAAAATAATGAATTTTAGAATAACCACCTCAATAATTTCTCTTTGTTTTGGATTTTTAGTTTCTGCCCAAACCAAAGATACCCTTACGATAACCTCTTTATCTCAGTATCCTAAAGAGGCATTACAAAAAGATGAATCTGGACATTATTACTATTATGATGCCAAGCAACGGGCTAAAATCTACGAAATAGATGGCGAAACGGTAGTGGTTTTAGATGAAGTAAAAATTCTCTATAAACCGAAGTTTAACAATCAGTTAGATAAAAATTATTACTTTTTTTTAAGTAAAAAACTGAACCGAGTTTATCCTCTATTTTTAAAAGCTTTGGAGCAATACCAAGAGGTAGAGGAGGAAATGGCAAAGTTTTCGGATAAATCAGAAAAGCGCCGCTTTGCAAGGCAAAAGCAAGAGGAGTTGGCACAACAATATGAGGCACAGTTGCGGGATTTAACCACTTCCGAAGGGCGAATATTTGCAAAACTGATGAGCCGCGCCACGGGCAAAACGGTTTACGAAATTATTAAAGAACTTCGTGGCGGTTGGAGTGCTTTTTGGTGGAATGTTAAGGGCAACATCGCAGATGTGGATATTAAAGAACCCTACGACCCACACCGCTACAGACACGATGAATTCATAGAATCTCTACTCCAATCTTATTGGAACCAAGGATATTTAGAACCTTATGAAGGCTACACCAGTTTTACAAAAAGGAAATAATCTTATATCGTTTAGACTGTTGCAGTTAAAGAATTTCTAAGATGAAATTTCAACGGTGTTTGGGAGAATAGATTTTTTAATATTAAAGTATCATTTTTAATTTGTATATTTGCCATAAATGTAATTAAATATTATCAAATATGATACAAGAAGTTATTGCTTATAAAAATATATTGGAAGGAATTGAAGGGCTTTTGAATAATAGTCCTTTAAAAAAAACATATATTATTGAGCAAGTCGGAATTCCTGCGCCTACTTTTTATAGAAAATTAAAATCGTTATCTTTTACGCCAGATGAAGTGCTAAAAATTCTAACTTTAATTAAACCTCAAGAGGCATTGCTCTATGAAATAGAAAAAGCGGAAGAGGACTACAAAAATGGTAAAGTCCAAGAGCATAAAGAATATATGCAGGTTTTACGAGAGAAATACCTTTAATTTATAAGGATTTTGGTAGTTATTGAAAAAAGTGATTAAAAGAACTTCATAATTATTGACTACACGATATACTAAACTGATCTGTGGTACAACAAGTAGGCTCCGATACTCTGGATATCCATTGATAGACTTACCAATATAAGGCTGATAACGAATATTTTCTATTGCAGCATCGGTTTTATTGATAAAATTTTCTATCTCTTTTTCTGTCCAGTCTTCTAAAAGATAGGTAATATTATCATCAAATGATTTTTTGGCGGTATCTGTCCATAGAATAACCCGTTCCATCTATTTTTTATATCAATTATGAAATAAAAGTTATAAAAAAGGCAGTTCATTAAAAAACCGCCTTTTCTCATTTTCGTTACGCTGCCTTTTTAGAAGCGCAGCAAGATTTTTTAGCACCTTTTTCCGCTTTGGTTTTGCAGTCTTTGTGCTCTGTTTTGTCTTTTTTATCTTTCGTGGTGCATTCTTTTTTATCTTTGTTTTTGTGAGCACAACAAGCTTTTTTAGGTGTTTCTTGCGCGAAAGAAATGGTAAAAGCGGATAGAGCTAATACGGCTAATAACTTTTTCATAGTGTTGTAATTTTAAAAATAATAGAACAAATGTAGCAATTTCTAATGGGCTAAACAAAAAAACGATGCTGAAAATAGCTCCAACATCGTTTTTATGATTAAATATCGGTGTCTAAGTCCCAATTTTCAAGATAATCGTTAACGGCTTTTAGGAACATTCCGCCCAAAGAACCATCTACCACACGGTGATCATAAGAGTGGCTCATAAACATTTTTTGTCTAATCGCAATCACATCGCCATCAGGCGTTTCTAAAACGGCAGGCTTCTTCACAATAGCGCCCACAGCCAGAATAGCCACCTGCGGCAGTGGAATAATAGGCGTCCCCATTAAATTTCCAAAAGTTCCGATGTTAGAAATGGTGTAAGTAGCCCCTTGGGTGTCTTCGGGTCTTAATTTTTTATTTCTGGCACGGTAAGCCAAATCATTGATGGCTTTAGCCAATCCGCTGAGCGAAAGTTGATCTGCATTTTTAATCACAGGGACAATAAGATTGCCATCAGGCATTGCAGTTGCCATTCCGATGTTGATATTTTTCTTTTTGATGATTTTATCGCCATCTACAGAGACATTGATTAACGGATAATCTTGAATAGCCTTCACGATAGCACGCACGAAAATAGGCATAAAAGTCAGTTTTTCGCCTTCGCGCTGTTGGAAACTGTTTTTGTTTTTATTTCTCCATTTAACCACATTGGTAACATCGGTTTCTATGAAAGAACTCACATGCGGCGCCGTTTGCTTGCTCCTAACCATAGAGTCTGCGATGATTTTTCTCACCCGATCCATTTGGATAATTTCATCGCCATCGGTAATGCTGATTGGCGTTGCAGGTGCTGTGGTGGCTGGTTTTGGCGTTTCTACTTTCGGTGCAGAAGTCGGTTTTGTACTTGTCCGATTTTCTACAAATTTTAAAATATCTTCTTTAGTAATTCGCCCTTCTAAGCCTGTTCCGTGGATGTTTTTTAACTCTTCTTCAGAAATGTTTTCCTCTTGAGCAATGGATTTAACCAACGGCGAGAGGTATAAATCGCCAGAAAACTCAGGTTGAGCCACTTTTAGTGGTTCTTCTAAAGTACTGATGACTTCTGGCTCTGGCGTAGGTTCTGGTGCTTTTTCTATCGGTGTGGATGTTGCCTCAGGGGTAGCGGTTTCAGTACCTTCAGCTTCGGTTTCTAATATCGCGATGGGCTCTCCCACTTGGGCAATTTCATCTTTTTGCTTAAGGATTTTTACGATTTTCCCAGAAACAGGCGTGGGCACATCAGAATCCACTTTGTCGGTTGCTATTTCTACCACGCTATCATCTTCTGATACGCTATCGCCTTCGTTATAGAGCCAAGAGATAATCGTCGCTTCCATAACGCCTTCTCCCATAGACGGAAGTAATAATTTATATTCTGCCATTGTTTTAGTTTTGAATGGTAGCAAAGATAATCTTTTTTTTGTTATTTTCAAAACAAAGCGAAGCCTAAACTTTACGAATAGGCTTTAAAATACTTTATTTTTAAATAAAATTGGACTCAAAAACGGCAGTAAAATGCTGTTTTATTTTCTCTTTTAAAACGCGGATGTCTTCATCTGAAAAATGCCGCTCCAGCTCCCGTTCCATAGAGGTAACCGCTTTATCCTTAATACCACACGGAATGATGTATTCAAAGTATTTTAAATCGGTATTAACATTGAGGGCAAAGCCGTGCATAGTCACCCATTTAGAAGTTTTTACGCCCATAGCGCAGATTTTCCGAGCGTAGGGTTTTCCAACATCCAGCCATACGCCAGTTTCGCCTTCGGAGCGCTCGCCTTTAAGCCCATATTCCGCAATCACGCGGATGATCACCTCCTCTAAACTGCGCATATAGGCGTGGATATCGGTTTTAAAATTATCCAAATCCAAAATAGGGTAGCCCACAATTTGCCCAAAACCGTGGTAAGTAATGTCCCCACCACGATTGGTTTTCACAAAAGTAGCATTGATTTTTTTGAGTTGCTCTTCGTTGATGAGCATATTGTGTTCATCGCCGCTTTTTCCCAAAGTATACACATGCGGATGCTCCACAAATAGGAAATAGTTGGGTGTTTTTTCATACAAGCCATCAGTTCTATCGCGGTTTTTTAGTTTGAGGTCAATGATGCTTTTCATCAAACTTTCTTGGGTATCAAAAGCGGTTTGATAGGCTTGAAGTCCTAAATCTTGAAATTTGATTTCTTTGTTAAGTTCCTTATTCATAATGATTTAATAAACCCCAGCTTTTGGAGAAGCCAGGGTAGTGGTGTGTTGGTGATTATTATATTGTATTAGCTCAATTTTTTAGCATCAGCCACAAATTGCGCCAAACCATTATCTGTTAAAGGGTGTTTTAATAAACTTAAAATAGGCGCTAATGGAGAAGTGATCACATCGGCACCAATTTTAGCACAATTGATGATGTGCATAGAGTTTCTAATAGAAGCGGCTAAAATTTGCGTTTCGTACATATAATTGTCATAAATGACACGAATTTCCTCAACTAAGCCTAAGCCATCAGTAGAAATATCATCTAATCTTCCCAAGAAAGGCGAAACATAAGTGGCACCCGCTTTGGCGGCTAATAGCGCTTGCCCTGCGGAGAAAATAAGGGTGCAGTTGGTTTTAATACCTCGGTCGGAGAAGTATTTAAGGGCTTTCACGCCATCTTTAATCATCGGGATTTTAACCACGATATTTGGGTGGATGGCTGCAAGTTCTTCCCCTTCACGAATCATTTCCTCATAAGTGGTAGAGAGAACCTCTGCGGAAATGTCGCCATCAACCAACTCACAAATGGTTTTATAGTGTTTTAGGATGGCTTCTTTTCCTTGGATGCCTTCCTTTGCCATAAGGGAAGGGTTAGTGGTTACCCCGTCTAAAATGCCCAAATCTTTGGCTTCTTTAATTTGCTCTAAGTTGGCTGTGTCAATAAAAAATTTCATTTTTAGTATAGATTTTAAATTTCAGCAAAGTTAATAAAATAAACCGAAATATAGAGGGGATGATGTTAAGATAATATAGTAAACCGTAAATGCATTTCCATCACTTCTTTTTTATTATTCTGACTTCATCCATCTATTCTAACAAAAAAATCATTATATTTGATGAAAAAATGAAAGCAAAAATGATAAAAACACTAATTAAAAGTTGGGTTTTGTGCCTTGGGATAAGCCATTTTTCTGCACAAACTAAAGTGATTATAGAGACCAATAAAGGCAATATAGAGTTAGATTTATACGAAGATAAAGCCCCTAAAACCGTGGCTAATTTTCTCCGTTATGTAGATGAAAAAACTTACGATGGCACTTCGTTTTACCGCGTGGTTCGGTTGGACAATCAACCCAATAGCCCCATTCCAATAGAGGTTATACAAGGCGGCGTGCAGAACGATATCCTTAATTTACATTCCCCGATAGAGATAGAAACCACGCAACAAACGGGGCTCACCCATAGAGTGGGCGCTATTTCTATGGCAAGGCTCTCGCCCAATTCTGCCACTACGGAATTTTTTATTGTGGTGCATCAGAACCAGCCGCAGTTAGACTTTGGTGGCAAGAGAAACCCTGATGGTTATGGCTTTGCGGTGTTTGGGCAGGTGGTTAAAGGAATGGATGTGGTGGAAGAAATCCAAAAAGGCGAAACCGTTATGTGGGAAAATTATGGACAAAAACAACTGCTTAAAGCGCCAGTACAGATTATTTCCATCCGTAGAAAAGAATAATTTTCTTAAGTTTGTACCTTATTTTATATTCAAATCGGAATGATGCTCAATCAGCTTTTTACCAACCAAAGAACAGGAAATCACACCCCCACTCAGGTCTCTCGCAATGATTTTCAGCGGGATTTTGACCGAATTATTTTCTCCTCTGCTTTCAGAAGATTGCAGAATAAAACCCAAGTTTTCCCTTTGCCAGGCAGTGTTTTTGTGCATAATCGGCTCACGCACTCGTTGGAGGTTTCCTCTGTGGGGCGCAGTTTGGGCAGTTTGGTGGGGGCGTATATCTCTACCCATTTCGCTGGAGAATTGTCCGAAGAAGCCACCCATTTTTACCAACATCAGTTGAGCGAGGTTATTGCGGCAGCGTGTCTGTGCCACGATATTGGCAATCCTGCCTTTGGACATTCGGGAGAAGATGCCATCGCCAGTTATTTTGAAAAAAATGAAGCCGAACTCAAACCTCAATTTACCGAAAAAGAATGGGCGGACTTTGTTAATTTTGAAGGCAATGCCAATGCCATTAGGATTTTAACCAATCAACAAAATGGCAAAGACGCTGGCGGTACACAGCTGACTTTCACCACATTGGCAAGCATCGCCAAATACCCTTGCGAGTCCATTGCGAAGGATAAAAGCATCATTTATAAAAAGAAATTCGGCTTTTTTCAGAACGAAAAATCCACCTTTCAGCACATTGCTCGCCAGACCGCTATGCAACAGGACACCCACGAACCACTCAGCTACAAACGCCATCCTTTCGTGTGGTTGGTAGAGGCGGCGGACGATATTTGCTACAATATTATAGATATGGAAGATGCCCATCGGCTGGGGATTGTCGCCACGGCGGACTGCAAAAATCTCTTCTACGACCTGATTAAATCCGTGGAGGGCAATACCAAAAGGGTAGATGAAAAACTGCAAACCATTTCTAACGCCAATGAGCAAATTTCCTACCTCCGTGCCAAGGTGATTAACGCATTGGTCACCAAAGCCGTGCAATTGTACCAAGAGAATAGCCAAGTCATTTTTGAGGGAACGCTACAGAAATCGTTATTGGGAATTTACAAGCGTGATAACCGATCTTTGCAGGATATAGAGCAATTTTCCATCGAGAAAATCTACAATCACAAAGCCGTGGTGGAGATAGAAAATGCAGGTTATAATGTGATGTATGAACTGTTGCACCATTTAATTCCACCGATGCTAAAACCTCATTCCCAACGGAAAAAATACGATGAAAAAGCCCTCCAACTCATTCCGCAACAGTTTAAGTACGAGACCGATAGCGTCTATCAGAAAGTTTTGGGCGTGTTGGATTTCGTGAGTGGGATGACGGACAATTATGCCACCGATATTTATAGAAAAATCAAAGGAATAGACATCGGAATGACAATGTAGCAAAAAACAATGTCCTCTCTGGCGACATTGATTTAGGCTTTATAGAGGGCGAAACCCGCCGACCGAAACTCAAATATATTCCGATGATTGATGATGAAATTGTGCCAGTGGCTTCCGCTCAAAATCCGTTGGTGGGGCAGGTGCATCTCCGCCTCAGCGACATTCTCACGCAGCCTTTGGCACTAAGAGAGGCAGGCTCGGGCAGTTTGGAGGTACTTTTGGGCTATTTTTCGCAACAAAAATGAACTGAACCCTTAAACAGCTATCTATCTCGGTAGTACGGAGAGTATTAAGCATTATTTGCAACATTCCTCGTGCTTGGCGTTTCTGTCTGTGTCTTCCATTCAAAAAGAGCTTTCAGAAGGCAGTTTGAGCCTCCTCAACATTGCTGATTTCAGCCTCAAAAGAAAATTTTATGCCGTTTATCCCCACGGCGAACTCGGCGGACTCAGTGAGAAATGTCTTCATTTCCTACAAAATAGGATAGAGGAGTCAAGAGAACGCTAAAATTTTAACCATCCATTGGATATAAAGCCATTTTTTAGCGGAAAATCAAAATTCAACAGCGGAATATAGAACAAAATGAGCGGAATGCCCATCATTTTAGCGGAAAATCAAAACTTAACGGCGGAATATAGAATAAAATAAGCGGAACGCCTATTATTTTAGAGGAAAACCAAAACTTAACAGCGGAATATAGAAGAAAACAAGCGGAATGCCTATCATTTTAGCGGAAAACCAAAACTTAACAGCGGAATATAGAACAAAACGAGCGGAATGCCCATCGTTTTAGCGGAAAATCAAAACTTAACAGCGGAATATAGAATAAAACCAGCGGAATGCCCATCGTTTTAGCGGAAAATCAAAATTCAATGGCGGAATATAGAACAAAACGAGCGGAATGCCCATCGTTTTAGCGGAAAATCAAAATTCAATGGCGGAATATAGAACAAAACGAGCGGAATGCCTATTATTTTAGCGGAAAGCCAAAACTTAACAGCGGAATATAGAACAAAACAAGCGGAATGCCTATTATTTCATCAAAATAACAATACTTCGCTTTAAAAAAATAAAAAAGCAAGGTTAATTTTCCTTCGTTGGGAGCGTAGAACTTTTTTCTATTCGCTTATAAACCACCACAGACATCAGGATGCACAATTCATAAAGCACCAAGAGGGGCAGCGCCGCCGCAATCATACTGATAATATCGGCAGGAGTGAGGATCGCCGCAATAATCATAATCAAAACAATGGCGTGGCGGCGGTAGGTTTTCAGAAACTGAGGCGTTAGAATTTCCAAAGAGGTCAAAATATAAACTACCATAGGAAAAAGGAAAATAACAGCCATACCAACTACCATTTGGAGCAAAATAGTAACATAACTGGCTAAATCTATATCAACCCTTACGAAATCCGAAATGCTAAAAAAGTAACCAAAGTTAATCACGAAAGGCATCACCAAAAAATAACCAGAAAGGGCACCCAAAATAAAAAGCACCCAAGTTCCATTGATGATAAAAATAGAATTTTTACGCTCCTCGGGCTTCAGGGCAGGGCGGATAAAGCGCCAAATTTCCCATACAATATAAGGAAAAGCAATGATAATCCCCCCAACAATGGAAATCGCCATCATCATATTAAATTGCTCAAACAATTTCCGCACTTGGATAGGGAATTCTTTCGGCATAGAGATGGCATTTTCGCCAGTCACCATTCTTGAAAGATAATTTACCGCTCTAAAAGTCAAAAAATCTGGGCGGGTAGGACCAAAAATAATGTGATCCATCACCCAATTAATATTGATACCAATGATTAAACCGCCCACCACAATAGCGATAATAGAACGCACCAAATGCCCTCTAAGCTCCCCAATATGGGCAAGAAACGACATCTCTCTATCTGTACTACTCACTGTTTTATTTTTTATGCTGGCAAATTTACGATATTCCTTCGTCTAAAAGGGTATGCAAATCTATAATTCCAAAATATTCCCCCTCTTCGGTTACAACCAACTGCCCGATGTTGTAGGTTTTTAAAATCTTCATCGCTTCTTTAGCCAAAGCGTTTTTATCCACCGTTTTTGGGTTTTTACTCATAATATCTTGGGCTTTTTTTTGCGAAATATCCGTGCTTTCCATCAGCATTCTTCGCAAATCGCCATCGGTAATGATGCCCTTGATTTGTCCTTGCTCCGTTACCACCGTTACGCCGTGCATAGAGGCACTAATGGAAATAATCACTTCCTTAATACTTGCATTTTCCGAGACTTGAGGCTTCTGTGGGGACAAAAATTGAGCGACGGTAGCCGTGAGATTTTTGCCTAAACTTCCCCCAGGGTGGAATTTTGCAAAATCGGTGTCTTTAAAATCGTTAATTTCCATTAAAGCAATCGCTAAAGCATCGCCCAGAGCCATCTGAACCGTGGTAGAGCTGGTGGGCGCCAGTTGATTAGGGCAGGCTTCTTTCGCCACATAAGTATTGAGCACCACATCAGAATGTTCTGCTAATTTAGACTGCAAATTGCCCGTAACACCAATCAACCCCGAGGCATATTTTTTAAGATAAGGCGCCAGATTAACAATTTCTGGTGAGTTTCCAGAGTTGGAAATACAGAGGACAACATCGTTTTTCTGTATCACGCCTAAATCGCCATGGATGGCCTCGGCTGCGTGTAGAAATTGGGCTGGCGTTCCTGTAGAATTAAGGGTTGCCACAATTTTGTTACCCACATGCGCCGATTTTCCAATGCCCACAACAATGAGCTTTCCAGATGCTTGATGGATCATCTCCACGGCTTTCACAAAATCTTGATTAAGTCTCTGTTTTAAGGCTTCTAAAGCTTGTATTTCTATGCTGATGGCTTCCTGACCGATTTGAATGAGGTGCTCACCATAAGCGGAATGATGATTGGGGTGGTTCATTATTTATAAATTTCTTATATTCGTGGTTTAAAAACAATCCATAAGGATAAAATTTGATTTAATTTTGGATATATCAAAAAAAGTTGTACCTTTGATAAGTTGCAAATTTAGTAAACTAAACTAAAAATGACTACGAAAAAAAGTAATAATTTAACCACGGAACTAAAAAAACATTTTGGCTTTTCCTCTTTTAAAGGTCAGCAAGAAGCTATTGTTAATGCTCTCTTAGAGGGGCAAGATGTCTTTGTACTTATGCCAACAGGCGGGGGCAAATCATTGTGTTACCAGCTGCCAGCGCTAATTTCTGAGGGCACTGCCATTGTGGTTTCGCCGCTGATTGCATTGATGAAAAACCAAGTGGATGCCGTGAATGGGCTTTCTTCTGAAGAAAGTGTGGCGCATGTGCTCAACTCCTCGTTGAATAAAACGCAGGTAAGGCAGGTGTTTGATGATATTCAAAAAGGAAAAACCAAACTTCTCTATGTGGCGCCAGAGTCTTTAATAAAAGAAGAATATTTGGAGTTTCTGAAATCGGTTAAAATTTCGTTCGTAGCCATAGATGAGGCGCATTGTATCTCGGAATGGGGACACGATTTCCGCCCAGAATACAGAAATTTAAAAAGTATTATTGAACAAATAGCACAAGTGCCAGTGATTGCGCTAACGGCTACAGCAACGCCAAAGGTGCAAGATGACATCCAAAAAACTTTGGGAATGAGTGATGCACAGGTGTTTAAAGAGAGTTTTAATCGCCCTAATTTATTCTACGAAGTACGCCCCAAAGTGGATGTGGAAAAGGAAATTGTTAAATTTATCAATAAAAACAAGGGCAAATCTGGAATTATCTACTGTCTGAGTCGAAAAAAAGTAGAAGAATTTGCCCAAACGCTACAAGTGAACGGCATCAACGCATTGCCTTACCACGCGGGTTTAGACCAAAAAACGAGAATTGCCAATCAGGATAAATTTTTGATGGAAGATTGTGATGTGATTGTGGCAACGATTGCTTTCGGAATGGGGATTGACAAGCCCGATGTTCGTTTTGTGATTCATTACGATTTCCCAAAATCTTTAGAAAGTTATTATCAAGAAACAGGTCGTGCAGGTCGAGATGGCGGCGAGGGGCATTGTTTGGCATTTTACGACCCTAAGGATATTGAAAAATTAGAAAAATTTTTAGCACAAAAATCGGTGTCTGAAAAGGAAATAGGCCTCCAACTCCTCAACGAAGTGATTGGCTATGCCGAAACCTCAATGAGCCGAAGACAGTATATTTTGTATTATTTCGGTGAGACTTTTGACCCTATTAACGGCGCTGGTGCTAAAATGGATGATAATTCCCTCAATCCACCGACTTTAAAAGATGTAACCCCTGATTTTAAAATGCTTCTGAATTTAATTAAAAATTTAGAAGAAAAGTTTAAAACTAAGGATATTATTGCGGTTTTAATGGGTAAAGAGACCCCTGTGACCAAATCTTATAAATTAGAAAAATCTGATTTTTTCGGTAAAGGAAAATCGCAAACGGATAATTATTGGAAATCTATTATCAGGCAGGCAACCGTTAGAGGTTTTATCGTAAAAGATATAGAAACTTACGGTATCCTCAAACTTAGTGATACAGCAAAAGCCATTTTAGATGGTACGAATAAAGAACCTTTTTTAATTGCCGAAGACCGAGAGTATAACTTAGCTCAAACCAAAGCGGAATCGGATCAAATGAATGTGCAGGCGGGCAATGCGTTAGACCGAGTGCTCTTCTCACAACTGAAAGATTTACGGAAAAAAGTGGCACAGAAACACGGCATTCCGCCGTATACGGTTTTTATGGATCCGAGTTTGGAAGATATGACGGTGCAATATCCCATCACTATTGAAGAAATTGCCAAGGTGCATGGCGTAGGCGAGGGAAAAGCCCGAAAATTTGGGAAAGAATTTGCGGTATATATCAAAAACTATGTGGAGGAAAACGATATAGAGCGCCCTGATGATATGGTGCTGAAAAAAGTCGCGAATAAATCCAGCCACAAGGTGTTTATCATCCAAAATACGGATAAAAAAATAGATTTAGAAGACATTGCCAATGCTAAAAACCTGAGTATGGAGGAACTGATTTCTGAAATGGAAAGCATTGTTTATCAAGGAACTAAACTCAATATAGATTATTATATTGATGAGAATTTTGATGAAGATTTGGTGGAGGATTTTATGGAGTTTATGAACGAATCCGAAAGCGATAGTATGAAAGTGCTTTTAGCGGAATTTGGCGATGAGCTTACCGATGACGAGGTAAGGCTTTTGAGAATCAAGTTCATTAGCGATGTAGCCAATTAGAATTTCTGAAAAAATACAGGTTAAACTATTCATTTTGAAATAAAAAAGATGGATAGTTTTCTTTTGAATTTATATTTTTAATAAAAACTAAAATTAAGTATTTAATTTTAATATTTTAGCAATACAGTATTAATTTAGGATATGGCAAAGAAAAAGGAGATTATTTTTATACTTCCAGATATGGAAACGGGTGGGGCAGAGCGCATTGTGATGACCTTAGCGAATCATCTTCCCAGAGATTTATTTGTGCCTAAAATTATGTTGTTAAGAAAAGAAGGCGGATATTTAGAATTTTTAAAAGATATTGAAGTTATAGACCTAAAAACCCCACGAATTCGCCATTCGCTAAAGCCGATACTTAGGGAAATTTGGAAGAGAAAACCCGATATTGTGTTTTCAGGTTTTGGCGAGGTCAATGCCTATCTTTCTATTTTTACTAAACTGTTCCCAAAAACGAAATTTATTGCGAGGGAAACCAATGTGGCATCACTCCATGTGACCAGAAAGGAAATTAAGTTTTTTTACCGATTTTATAATTTTTATGACGAAATTATCGCGCAAAGTGATGATATGGCACGAGATTTAATTGATAATTTCAATATTAAACCTCAGAAAATTACCAAAATCAATAATCCAGTAGATTTTAAATTTATTGATGATAAATTGGCTCAATCTCAACTTCCAGAAGCCTATCAATTAAGGCAGTTTAATGTAGTAGCCATAGGTAATTTATCCGCACGCAAGGGCTTTGATCAGTTATTGAAGGTCTTTTCATATCTTAAAGACACACCGATTACTTTGCATATTTTAGGCGATGGGGCGGATCGGGAGGCTTTGCTTCAGATGAAAGAAGGTTTGCAATTGGAACAAGTGATTTTCCACGGAAAACAGAAAAATCCGTATCAATATTTAAAATTTGCCGATTTGTTTATTTTATCCTCTCGTTATGAAGGTTTCCCTAATGTCTTGTTAGAGGCGGGCGCTTGTGGTACTTTTGCTTTGGCTAATGATTGCCCAGGGGGAATTAGAGAAATTATCCAACCAGGGGTTAATGGAGAAATTGCATCAATTGAAAATCATCAAGAATTTGCAGAAAAAATTACGGAATTACTAACGCAGCCACAACCCTCTTCTGCGAAAATTAGAGAAAGTATCCAATCACGATTTTCTACCGAAGTGATTATGAATCAATACGAACAATTGCTGTCTCAGTAGTGGTTTTATCCCTTCTTTTTGAGTTTTTTGGCTGTTTTTAGAACCTCTTTTTTATCGATTAAATGTTCTTTTAACAATCGGTTGAGGAGTTCTTTGGTTTCGTTTTGATAATAGTTTTCAACCAAATTTTTAAGGAGAAAAATGCGATATTCTTGTTTAGAAATTTCTATTTTGTAGAAGAAAACTCTGCCGTGCTTTTCTATACTCACAAAGCCTTTTTCGGTTAAGATTTTCACATAAGTAGACACCGTATTTTGGTGCGGTTTAGGCTCGGGAAAAGCCTCTATAATATCTCTGAGGAAGGCGCCTTGGAGTTCCCATATCACTTGCATTACTTGCTCTTCCATGGTGGTCAGGGCTTGGATCATCTTATGGATTTTAGAAGTTAAGATTTTTACAAATATAAAGAATAGAAACCAAACCACCTATTAAAATTCCCATAAAAACCTCTAATTTAGAGTGTTTTTTAAGAATCACGCGGCTTATACCCACCAGCAATGCCATCAATCCCCAAAAAATAGCCATTTTTTGAAAGTGAGCAACCCAAAACAAGGCAGCAATCACGAGGTTTAGCACAGTATGCATAGAAGATTTAACATAAAAATTACTTAAAAATAAAACCACCAAAGCGAGTAAAAAAGCCAGCGTTTTATCATCATGATGTTTAAAAACGAGCATAAAAGCAAGTTGATACGCTATAAAATTACCAATTAAAAACCAGTATAACGACTTCCGCCGCTGCCTATCCGACACATCAGCATCGGTATAATGACCTTTTTTAACATTATAAATCAGCCAAAATAGAGTAGGGAGCCCCACCATCAGACCGAAAAATAAAACTTCGGACAACGGCACAGTATAGAGATAAAAAAAGCTTAGCGATACAAAAGGATAGAAAAGAAATGAAAGATATTTGGATGCCATCTTCAGCATAAGGTCAATTTTAAAGAGGCTAAAATAAGGCTTTATTTCCATACGAAAAAAATAGAGTTTTATATTAACGAAGAATTTCTTATTTTTGCGGTATATTTTTAAATTGATATGAAAGAATTTTCTAAAGAAGTTTACCTAAAATGGTATGCAGATATGACCATGTGGAGACGCTTTGAAGACAAATGTCGTTCTCTTTATTTAAAGCAAAAAATCAGAGGTTTCCTACATTTATACAACGGGCAAGAGGCCATTCCTGCGGGGTTTGTACACGCAATGGACTTGAGCAAAGACAGTATGATTACCGCTTATCGTTGTCACATTCACCCTATGGCGATGGGCGTAGACCCTAAGAAGATTTTAGCCGAACTTTGTGGAAAAGCCACTGGAACATCGCGCGGAATGGGCGGTTCTATGCACATTTTCAGCAAAGAACACCGTTTTTATGGTGGACACGGTATCGTTGGGGGGCAAATTCCATTAGGAGCAGGTATTGCTTTTGCGGATAAATATTTTGACAGAAAAGCCGTTAATGTTTGCTTTATGGGAGATGGTGCCGTGCGCCAAGGCTCATTACACGAGACCTTTAATATGGCGATGAACTGGAAACTTCCTGTTGTTTTCGTTTGTGAAAATAACCAATACGCTATGGGAACTTCCGTGAAGAGAACCGCCAACCACGAGGACATCTATAAATTAGGTTTAGGCTACGAAATGCCTTGTATGCCTGTAGATGCTATGGATCCAGAAAAAGTGGCAGAAGTTGCTTTTGAAGCCATAGAAAGAGCCAGACGCGGTGATGGACCTACCTTTATAGAAGCCAGAACTTACCGCTACAGAGGACACTCTATGTCTGATGCAGAACCCTACAGAACCAAAGATGAAGTGGCAATGCACAAAGAACACGACCCAATAGAATTGGTAAAACAAAGAATATTAGAGCACCACTGGGCTACAGAAGAAGAATTGGAAAAAATAGATGAACAATCTAAAGCTTTTGTAGAAGAATGTGTAGAATTTATGGAGAACTCACCATTCCCAGATCCAGAACAAGTTTATGATTTTGTGTACTCTACACCTAATTACCCTTTTTTAGATAAATTAGAAAATTAAGATAGATTTTAACGGATGTTAGTTTAAAATACAACCTAAAATCTTACATATAAAACAATTAAATTATGGCAGAAATTATTACTATGCCTCGCCTCTCTGATACGATGACGGAAGGTAAGGTGTCTAAATGGCATAAACAAGTAGGCGACGCCGTGAAAGAAGGCGATATTTTAGCGGAAATAGAAACGGATAAAGCCGTCCAAGACTTTGAGTCTGAGGTAGATGGTACTTTATTATACATCGGGATTAACGAAGGTAGCGCCGCACCAGTAGACAGCATTTTAGCGATTGTAGGTCAGCAGGGCGAGGATGTTTCCGCTCTTATTAGTGGGGGAGTAACTACTTCTAATAACGCTGAAAATCAAGAAGTTAAAACTAAAGCACCTGCAGAAGCCGCAACAGCAGCAAGCACTCAGCGAACAGAAATTCCTGATGGGGTAGAGGTGATTACAATGCCACGCCTTTCTGATACGATGACGGAAGGTAAAGTCGCCAAATGGCACAAACAAGTAGGCGATGCCGTAAAAGAAGGCGACGTTTTAGCGGAGATAGAAACCGACAAAGCCGTTCAAGATTTTGAATCTGAATTTGATGGCACTATGCTTTATCAAGGTGTTGCCGAGGGAAATGCCGCAGAAGTTGATAAAATTTTAGCAATTATCGGTCCTGCGGGAACTGATGTTTCTGCCATTATTTCTAACGGTGGAGCGCCAAAAGCAGAACATAAAATGACTACAGAGCAACCAAAAGCGGAAGCCCAAACTTCAGAGAAAGTGGCTGTAGCAGCTACAACACAGAATGTGTCATCACGGATTGCCATTTCGCCATTGGCTAAAAAAATGGCAGAAGAAAAAGGCATTGATATTTCCACTTTGCAAGGTTCTGGCGAGCAAGGCAGAATTGTGAAAAAGGATATTGAAAACTATAAACCAGCCGAAAAATCAGCAATACCTGTGGTAGCAACGGCACAGCCAGCGCTTCAGTTTGTAGCAGGTGAAGATACGGAAACGCCAAATTCTCAAGTGAGAAATGTGATTGCAAAAAGACTTTCTGAAAGTAAGTTCACTGCACCGCATTATTACTTAATGGTGGAAATCAATATGGATAAGGCGATAGCTGCGAGAAAAGACATCAACGCGCTGCCTGATACCAAAGTTTCTTTCAACGATATGGTGATTAAAGCCACAGCAATGGCGTTGAGAAAGCATCCGCAAATCAATAGCAGTTGGGCTGGAGACAAAATAATCCACCATGGTAATATCAATATTGGCGTAGCGGTGGCTATTCCTGATGGTTTGGTGGTGCCAGTGCTTAAAAATGCTGATTTTATGACTTATAATCAAATCTCGGCAGGCGTAAAAGATATGGCATCTCGTGCTAAAAATAAAGGACTGAAAGCCAACGAAATGGAAGGTTCTACTTTCTCTATTTCTAACTTGGGAATGTTTGGTATTGAGACCTTTACCTCAATTATCAACCAGCCGAATGCGTGTATTTTATCCGTAGGTGCTATTATTGAAAAACCAGTGGTTAAAGATGGGCAAATTGTGATTGGAAACACGATGAAACTTTCTCTCGCTTGTGACCACCGCGTGGTAGATGGCGCTACAGGAGCCGAATTCCTACAAACTTTAAGAACCTATTTAGAAAATCCATTAGCCTTATTGGTCTAATATTTTCATCAAAATTGAATAATAAAGAAAGCCATTTCAAAATTTTTGAGGTGGCTTTTTTATGTTTGTAAAGTTGAATATTCATAATAATAAATTTTTAATGATTTTAATAAGGACTAAATTTCAAAACATTTGTAAAATGCTAAGGTTAAAAGTCCTATAATTTATATTATGTTAAATTAAAGAGGGAAATATAAATTATAAACGCGACCATAGTTATTTTCTATAAAGCATTGGGCGCAGGTTCAATTGAGAATTGTACCTTTGTTATTACAAACCAAAAATACTAAATAAATGAATTATCACACACGCAAATGGATAAAACCTGAAGATTTAAACCCTAATCACTCGCTGTTTGGCGGTCGTTTATTGGAATGGATTGATGAAGAAGCGGCGCTTTATGCCATCATTCAGTTGGAAAACCCTAGAACGGTGACCAAATATATGTCGGAAATCAACTTTGTGAGCTCCGCCAAGCAAGGCGATATCATAGAAATCGGCTTAGAGCCTGTTCATTTCGGCAGTTCCTCTCTCACGCTAAGATGCGAAGTTCGCAATAAAATGACCCATCAGCCCATTATTACCATAGAAAAAATCGTGATGGTGGCATTAGATGAAAACGGAACGCCCCAACCTCATGGCAAAACTAAAATAGAATATGTAAAAGACCGATTGAAATAATATCGGTCTTTTTTTCCTTAACCAAATAACAACAATTTCATATAAAGCTTACCCCAAATAAAGTAAGCTTAACCTAAGTTGAAGTAAACATTACTCCGTTTAAAGCAACTCTTCCCCAGGTTAATGCAACCTCTCCCCTTTTTAAAGTAAAACTTCCCCTAAGTAAGGTAAATTTAACCCAAACTAATGTAAGTTTTCCCCAATATAAATCACAATTTCTAAGGGAATCAAGCATTATTTTGCTAACTTTACGCCCCTCAAAAATTTATAAATCACAACAATGACCCTCACACAATATATACAGAAACAGACGCAATTGGCGGAAAAATCCGTGGAGAATACCTTACAATTGTTGGGTGAAGGCGGCACCATTCCGTTTATCGCACGGTATCGGAAGGACCGAACGGGCAACCTCGACGAGATGGCGATTGAGCAAATCCTCAAAGGACAAAAACAATACGAGGAAATCCAAAAACGCAAGGAAACCATCTTAAAAACCATTGCCGAACAGCAACAATTATCGGCAGAATTGGAACAAAAAATCACGCAATCCTTTGATTTGCAGGAGTTAGAAGACCTCTACCTACCCTACAAAAAACGCCGAAAAACCAAAGCCGATACCGCTCGAGAGCAAGGCTTGGAGCCGTTGGCAAAAATCCTGATGGCTCAAAATTCCGATGAGATAGAACGCACCGCCCAGCGGTATATTTCCGCCGAAAGACCCAATGTAGAAGCGGTTTTGCAGGGAGCTTGCGACATCATCGCTGAGTGGATCAATGAAAATATCTTCGTGCGAAAACGCCTCCGACAGCTCTTCCAGCGTACCGCAAAAATCGTTACCAAAATCACCAAAAAAGGCAAAGAAAACCCCGATGATGCCCAAAAATATCAGCAATATTTTGACTGGAACGAGTCGCTTTCTCGTGTACCTTCGCACCGATTATTGGCGATGCTTCGGGCGGAAAATGAAGGGTTTATCAAAGTGAAAATTGAAGTCAATACCGATGATGCACTGGCGTTTTTGGAGCAAAACTTCATCAAAAATCAACGGAAAACCGCCCCCTACATTGCCCAAGCTTGCCACGAGGCGTACAAACGCTTGCTGGAACCCTC
Organism: Riemerella columbina; assembly: GCF_030517065.1. Lineage (NCBI taxonomy): Bacteria > Pseudomonadati > Bacteroidota > Flavobacteriia > Flavobacteriales > Weeksellaceae > Riemerella > Riemerella columbina. The sequence continues at coordinate 1,297,818 of NZ_CP103950.1, read as the reverse complement.
CATCGCCAACGAAATTCTGAGCGATGCCAAAGCCAAAGCCGATGAAAAGGCGATTGCTATCTTTGCCGACAACCTCAAACAGCTCCTTCTGGCGGCACCTTTGGGCGAAAAACGCATTCTGGCGATCGACCCTGGCTACCGCACGGGCTGCAAGGTGGTTTGTTTGGACGAAAAGGGCGACCTTCTCTACAACGAGACCATTTTTCCGCACGCTCCCCAGCACGAAACGGCATTGGCGATGAAGAAAATCCGCTCGATGGTCAGTACCTATCAGATTGAAGCCATAGCGATTGGCAACGGCACGGCGAGCCGAGAGACGGAACTTTTTGTGAAGAAAATCAAATTTGACCGAGATTTGCAGGTTTTTGTCGTTTCGGAGGCGGGGGCGTCGGTCTATTCGGCGAGTAAAATTGCCCGTGAGGAATTCCCCAATTACGATGTGACGGTGCGTGGGGCGGTGTCCATTGGCAGGCGGCTGAGCGACCCGCTGGCAGAGTTGGTGAAAATAGATCCGAAGAGCATCGGCGTGGGACAATATCAGCACGATGTAGATGCTACGCTCCTCAAAGAAGAACTGGATAAAACCGTGATACACAGCGTGAATGCTGTGGGTGTGAACCTCAATACCGCCAGTCAATCCCTGCTGCGTTATGTCTCTGGGATTGGCTACAAAATGGCAGAAAATATCGTGAATTATCGCTCGGAGCACGGGGCGTTTCGCAACCGAAATGACTTGAAAAAAGTGCCTCGTTTGGGCGAAAAAGTCTTCCAGCAAGCCGCCGCTTTTGTTCGCATTAAAGATGGCGAAAATCCGCTCGACAACTCGGCGGTGCACCCCGAAGCCTACCCTATTGTGGAAAAAATGGCGAAAAAAGTGGGCTTACATACGGCGGAACTCATCGCCAACAAAGCCAAAATTCAGCAAATCAACCCTGAGGATTTCACCACCGAAACAGTGGGTATTTTGGGCATTCGTGATATTCTGAAGGAGTTGGAAAAACCAGGCTTAGACCCTCGCCAGCACGCCCAGATTTTTGAGTTTGACCCCACGGTAAAAACTCTTGCCGACCTAAAAGTGGGAATGATTTTACCCGGAATTGTGAATAATATCACGGCGTTTGGTTGTTTTGTGGATATTGGCATCAAAGAGAGCGGATTGATTCATATTTCCCAACTCACCGACGGTTTTGTTGATGATGTGAATGCCCATGTAAAACTCCATCAGCCCATCAGCGTTCAGGTCTTAGAAGTAGACGCCCCCCGAAAAAGAATCGCCTTGAAGAAGGTGTGAGGGAGGAAAGTCTCCATTCTAAAAAGGGAAATAATTGCTCCTTAAAAAATAGATATAGGTTTTATGGGGAGCCACTTTTTCCCTTTTCCTCAAAAATCGTTATCTTTGTGGTTTAAATAATTATATTGTTATGAGTGATATCGTTTTATGTCCTAAATGTGGCTCGGAGTTTACCTATCCACAAGATGATTTGATGGTGTGTTCGCAGTGTTTTAATGAGTGGAATCCTGAGGATTACGCCGCTAATGGTCAAGAGAAAATTTTAGATTCTAATGGCAATGAGCTTGTAGATGGTGATACCGTGGTGGTGATTAAAGATTTGCCTGTAAAAGGCGCTCCAAAGCCCGTAAAAGCTGGAACGAAAGTTAAAAATATAAGATTAAATTATGATAGCGACCATAACATCAGCTGTAAAATAGATGGCTTTGGCGCTATGGGACTCAAGTCTGAATTTGTGAGAAAAGCTTAGTCTACTTTTAATCTCACCACACCATGAAGATGCCGCTCAGAATAGACAATCAGGGTGGTATCTTTTATTTTGACCCTATTCCAAAAGTAACTTCCAGCAAATAAACTCTCCACAACTTCGGCGGGCACACCATCTTCAGAAATTTTAATTTGATGTGGATAATACATTGTTTTCTCCCATTGGAGTTGCTTTTGAGTTTCAGCATCAAGGAAGTTAACCTCGCCAAAAAGTTGGGCTACATATTCATTTTTAGGATGATGATAAACCGATTCTGGCGTATCATTTTGGATGATTTCGCCATTTTTTAGAATTAAAATTTCATCTAACCAAGGCATAATCTCCTGCAGATTGTGCGTAGAAATAAGCACACTGATGCCATTGGCTTTGGCGTAAGAAAACAGCCGCTTTCTCAAGCTGATCGTTCGGGCGATGTCCAGATGGCTAAAAGGTTCATCTAAAAGCAAAAGTTTTGGCATTGATGATAAAGCTCTGGCAATTGCCACGCGCTGTTGCTGCCCACCACTAAGAAAATGCGGCTGTTTATCCGCCAATTCTTCCAAGCCTACCACGGCTAATAATTGCTGTACTTTTCGCCTTTTTTCCTCTAAATTGATGTTAGAAATAAATTGCCCTACATTATCATAAACCGTTCCATAGGGCATCAAATCATAATTCTGAGCCACCAATTTCATTTCCTTTTCGCCAGGGACAATGTTGGCTTTGGGTCCAAAAATAGGTTGTCCATCAAAAAAAATAGTCCCTTTTTGCCAATCCAAAAGACCATAAATCAGACTCAGCAAAGTAGATTTTCCGCAACCACTCTCCCCTGCAATACCGATGATTTTTCCTCGTTGAAATTGCCAATTCAAATCTTCAAAAATAGGCAAAGCATCAGGGTAGGCAAATGACAAATTTTTAATGGTCAACAGTTCCATCCATTCAGTTTTTGGGCGATAAAATAAGGCTTAGAGTAAAATGGATTTTTCTAATTCCAGTAGTTTTTGTTTCCGCCAAAGTCCGCCAGCATAGCCTGTTAAAGTGCCATTGGAACCGATAATCCGATGGCAAGGAATGACAATTGCAATTTTATTTTGACCATTGGCATTGGCAACCGCTCTCACCGATTTAGGCTTGCCCAATGCGAGAGCTTGCTGGGCGTAGGTTTTGGTTTCGCCATACGGAACTTTTTGTAAAACCTCCCAAACCGACTTCTGGAAAGGCGTTCCCACCGTAAATAAAGGCACTGTGAATGCTTTCAAATTGCCGTTAAAATAGGCTTCTAATTCTTGTTTTAACTGATGCAGATACGTGTTCTCCCCTTCTTTAACCTCAGTTTGCAAGGTTTTTTCTATTTGCTGAATATCTCGATCTACCGTTTTTTCATCAGAAAAAGCTAAAAGGCTGATCCCTTGCGTATGGGCGACAGCGATCATCTCCCCCAGCGGCGTGTTTAAAGAAGTTTTGAATAACATAAGCTAAAATTTAAAAAAGTTCAAGATTCTAAAACCAGCGTTGTCCTCTTGAACTTTTGGTGCAATTATCAATTTAAAGCGCCTTGGCTTTTTCCTCAGCTTTGGCTAAGCCCTCCAAATTTTTACCACCCGCTGTGGCAAAACCTGGGTTACCGCCACCGCCGCCTTGGATTTCCTTGGCGAGTTCTTTCACGATGTTGCCCGCGTGATACTGACCTTCCAAATCTTCGGAAACGCCCACGCTAATCATCGGCTTGCCTTGGGCATTGGATAGAATAATGGTCAATGATTTTGGCACTTCTTTTTTCAGCTGGAATACAATATCTTTTATCGATGCCGCATCCATCGCCGTGGTTTTCACTAAAACTTGCTTGTCGCTTTGGGTGATGTATTGGTTTTTCCAATCGGCGGTTTCTGCCTTGGCGATTTCCTTTTTCAGTTGTTCTACCTCTGATTTTAACTTCTGATGCTCATCAAGCAATTTTTCCACGGCTCTATAAACTTCTTTGGATTTTAAAAGCTGAGCCATTTGCTGCATTTGTGTTTCTAAATCTTTAAAATAAGCCGTGGCTTTATCTCCAGAAATGGCTTCTATCCTACGAATACCTGCCGCAGTAGAGCTTTCCGAAGTGATTTTAAACCAACCAATTTCCCCTGTAGATTGTGCGTGCGTACCGCCACAAAGTTCTTTAGAACTTCCGAACTCTATCATCCTCACATTGTCGCCATATTTTTCGCCGAAAAGTGCCATAGCACCTTTGTCTAAAGCCTCTTGGATAGGGATATTTCGGTATTCTTTTAATGCGATATTGGCTCTGATTTTATCATTCACTTTTTGCTCTACGCTTAGCAATTCTTCCTCCGACATTTTAGAAAAATGAGAGAAATCAAAACGGAGATAATCAGGGCCTACAAAAGAGCCTTTTTGCTCCACATGAGTGCCTAAAACCTCGCGGAGAGCCTCGTGTAGCAAGTGCGTTGCCGAGTGGTTGGCTTGGGTGTTTTTGCGTAAATCACGATTGACCACCGCTTGAAATTTCGCTTCTGGCGCTTTTGGCAAGTCTTTAACAATGGAAATATTGAGGTTGTTTTCCTTTTTGGTATCTAAAATTTCAAAACGACCTTCCGCATTACTGAGCCACCCACGGTCGCCCACCTGACCACCACCTTCGGCATAGAAAGGCGTTTGGCTAAGCACAATTTGATAAAATACGCCATCTTTATTTTCTATTTTTCGGTAGCGCGTGATTTGGGTATCTGCCTCTAACTCATCATACCCCACAAAGGTTTCTGGGGTTTCTTTCAAAATCACCCAATCGTCTACTTTTTGGGCAGAAGATTGTTTAGAACGCTGTTTTTGCTTTGTCATTTCTTCATCAAAACCTGCCTCATCTACGGTTAATTTCTTCTCTTCCGCGATGATTCTTGATAAATCGGCAGGAAAACCATAAGTATCATAAAGTTCAAAAACGGCAGCACCAGGTAGGGTTTTCTTGCCTTGACTTAAAGTCTCTTGGATGATGTGCTCTAACCGTACCAAACCGTGTTCTATGGTTTTAAGGAAAGAGATTTCTTCTTCTTTGATAACCTCTGTGACTAATTTTTCTTGCTTCACCATCTCTGGGAAAAAGGCGCCCATTTGATCTTTTAGCACCGCCACCAGCTGATACAAAAACGGTTCTTTAATGTCTAAAAAACGATAAGCGTAGGAAATAGCACGCCTTAAAATTCTTCTAATCACATAGCCAGCGCCATTGTTAGAAGGCAGTTGTCCATCAGCTATAGCAAACACCACTGCACGAATATGATCCACCACCACACGAATGGCAATATCTTTTTCGTCTTCTAAAAGACCACCGTATTTTTTACCTGAAATTTGCTCTACTTTTTCAATCAACGGTGTAAAAACATCGGTATCATAGTTGGAAGATTTGCCTTGTAGCGCCATACAAAGCCGCTCAAAGCCCATTCCAGTATCCACATGCCGAGAAGGCAGTTTTTCCAAGCTTCCATCGGCTTTTCTGTTGAATTCCATAAATACCAAATTCCAGATTTCTACCACTTGAGGGTGGTCTTGATTGACCAAATCTTTGCCTGGTATTTTGGCTTTTTCTTCTTCCGTTCTCAGGTCTATATGGATTTCTGAACAAGGCCCACAAGGACCGCTCTCCCCCATTTCCCAAAAGTTGTCTTTTTTATTACCATTGAGGATGCGAGATTCATCAATATGCGATTTCCAGAAGTTATAAGCCTCGGTATCTTTTTCTAAATTTTCGGATTGGTCACCTTCAAAAACTGTTACATAAAGGTTTTCTTTTGGGATTTTATAAATCTTGGTAAGAAGTTCCCAAGCAAAGGCGATGGCTTCTTTTTTAAAATAATCGCCAAACGACCAGTTGCCCAGCATTTCAAACATCGTATGATGATAAGTATCTCGCCCTACATCGTCCAAATCATTGTGTTTCCCAGACACTCTAAGGCATTTTTGAGTATCGGCTATTCTTGGCGACTGTGGTGTTTTGTAGCCTAAAAAATAATCTTTAAACTGCGTCATCCCTGAGTTAGAAAACATCAAGGTAGGGTCATCTTTGAGAACAATAGGTGCCGAAGGGACAATTAAATGGTTTTTACTTTTAAAAAAATCCAAAAATTGCTGGCGTATCTGTTGCGAAGTCATCATAAATTCGTAAAGTTATATAGAGGGCAAAAATAATTAAAATATTCTAAATATAGAGGCTTCATTTTAAAATTTGGCATATTTTTATCACAACTTAATCGATGTTTAATAAGGTAGAAACAGCCTGACATTTTGGCATAAAAAATAAGTTTTCTTTCCTTCCATTAAACCGCTAAACCTCACTGATTTTCTAACATAAAAATATTAAAATAATGGCAAATGCTCAGATAGAACTCCCATTAGAACATGTCGAAAGCGAACATTGCGCGCTCATTGTAGATCAAGGTTTGAGCCAAGTCCAAGGCATTTCCGCTCATCGTGTAGAGCTCAACAATCATCAAGCGGTCATTACGGTGGATTCTCCAGAAATCACCCAACAAGCTGTGCAAGCCATTCGGGATTTAGGCTATGGCGTGAGCACTGTTAAAAAGACTTTTCCTGTGCTCGGAATGAGCTGTGCCTCTTGTGCGGGCAGCGCCGAAAGTACGGTGAAATATCTCCCTGGCGTGGTGGGGGCATCGGTTAATTTTGCGACTGGAAACCTCAATGTAGAATATCTGCCCAATATGGTTAATCCTCAGCAAATCCAGCGTGCGGTGCAGTCTTCGGGCTACGATTTATTGATAGAAGACAACGAAGACCAGCAACAAGATACTTTGGAAGCCATCCACGCGGAAAAATTTCATCAACTTAAAGTCAAAACCCTATGGGCAGTGGCGTTATCATTACCGTTGATGCTCATTGGAATGCTCAATATCCAGCTCCCTTATGCTGATTTTATTATGTGGGCATTGGCAACACCTGTGGTCTTATGGTTGGGAAAAGATTTCTTCGTTAATGCGTGGAAACAAGCCCAACACCGCTCTGCCAATATGGATACTTTGGTGGCGCTCAGTACAGGAATTGCGTATGGCTTCAGCGTTTTTAATTTGTTTTTTGCCGATTTCTGGCATCAAAAACAATTGCACGCGCCTATCTATTTTGAAGCTTCAGCGGTGATTATCGCTTTCATTTTATTAGGTAAACTTTTGGAAGAAAAAGCCAAGGGTAACACCTCTTCTGCCATTAAAAAACTGATTGGACTGCAACCTAAAACGGTAACCTTAGTGCAAGCCGATGGCAAGGAGCAAACCATCGCTATAGATGCTGTAACAATAGGGGATCGCATTTTAGTAAAACCAGGCGAAAAAATTGCGGTAGACGGTGTGGTGAGCTCTGGGCAGTCTTATGTTGATGAAAGTATGCTCACTGGCGAGCCTATTCCTGTCCTCAAAAGTGAGGGCGATCAAGTTTTTGCAGGCACCATTAACCAAAAAGGAAGTTTCCAGTTTAAAGCCGAAAAAGTGGGCAAACAAACCCTCTTGTCACAAATCATCAAAACCGTTCAAGATGCCCAAGGCAGCAAAGCACCCGTTCAAAAATTAGTGGATAAAATTGCGCGGATTTTTGTACCGACGATTTTAGGCATTGCTTTGGTTACTTGGCTTGTGTGGTGGATTTTCGGTGGCGAGGAAGGCTTTTTCCAAGGCTTGCTCTCTGCCATTACCGTGCTGATTATCGCGTGTCCGTGTGCTTTGGGCTTGGCTACGCCTACCGCTATTATGGTTGGCGTGGGCAAAGGTGCCGAACAAGGCATCCTCATCAAAGATGCCGAAAGTCTTGAAAAAGCCGAGAAAATCACCGCGATTATTTTAGATAAAACAGGAACCATAACCGAAGGAAAGCCCCAAGTTTCAGGGATACATTGGCTTAATGGCACACCACAAGCAGAAAGCGTTTTGTATAGTATTGAAAAACAATCTGAACACCCCTTAGCCGAGGCTGTGGTGCAATATTTAGAAAAAAATGCTTCAATTCAAAAGTTAGAAATCAGCCATTTTGACAGTATTACAGGCAAAGGTGTACAAGCCGATTTTGAACAAAAAACTTATGTGGTAGGCAATCAAAAATGGTTGGAAGCGCAGCATATTAGCATAGACCAGACTTTAATGCAACAAGCCGAAGAATGGCGAAAAACAGCAAAAACGGTCATTTGGTTTGCCGATTTAGAGAAGGCGCTCGCGGTGGTTGCCATTGCCGACCAGATTAAAACGACTTCGGTGGAGGCTATTCGAGAAATTCAGAATATGGGTATAGAGGTCTATATGCTCACTGGGGATAATGCCGCCACTGCCCAAGCTATGGCACAGCAAACGGGCATCCCCCATTATAAAGCCGAAGTGCTTCCGCAGGACAAAGCCGATTTTGTGAAAGACTTGCAACAACAAGGCAAAACCGTCGCAATGGTGGGCGATGGCATTAACGATAGCACCGCTTTGGCAACGGCGGATGTGAGCATCGCGATGGGGAAAGGCTCTGATGTCGCAATGGAAGTGGCTAAGATGACCATCATTTCTTCGGATTTAAAGAAAATTCCGCAAGCCATTCGCCTTTCTAAACAAACCGTAGCCACCATTAAACAGAATTTATTTTGGGCGTTTATATATAACATCATCGGTATTCCTATTGCTGCGGGTGTGCTCTACCCTATCAATGGCTTTCTCCTCAACCCGATGATTGCAGGGGCAGCGATGGCGCTCAGTAGTGTTAGCGTGGTCACCAATAGTCTAAGGCTTAAATGGAAATCTTAATCTTTAAAAATAAATCACGATATTTGCTAAATCTTAAAACAACAATACAATGGAAAATCAAGAATTTAAATTTAAAACCAATATCAATTGCAGTGGTTGTGTATCTTCTGTAAAACCGCATTTAGACGGCGAAGCCAACATTTCCGAATGGCATGTAGATACAGATAATAAGGACAAAATTTTAACCGTAAAAGCAAAAAATCTTACCCCAGAACAAATCTCAGAAGTGGTGAAAAAAGCGGGTTTTAAAGCAGAAACGGTAGCTTAATTATTTTTTAACAATCCTATTTATTATTAAAAATATTTTACTAATTTTGCCGCTTTAAAATTTTAAAACACAAATTATGGGATTCGTAAAAGAATTTAAAGAGTTTACCTTCAAAGGTAATGTAGTAGACCTTGCGGTAGCGGTAATTATCGGTGGGGCGTTTGGAAAAATCGTATCTTCTTTGGTAGATGATGTGATTACGCCATTATTGCTTAACCCAGCGCTAAAAGCTGTAGGTGCAGAGAACATCGCACAATTATCTTGGAATGGCGTGAAGTACGGTAACTTCCTTGCTGCCATCATCAACTTCTTGTGTATTGCTATTGTATTATTTGTATTGATTAAATCTGCAAATAAAATGAAAAAAGAAGAGCCAGAAGCACCTGCAGGACCTACACAAGAGGAACTTCTAACTGAAATTAGAGATTTATTGAGAAAATAATTTATTCTTAAATTATTTTTAAATTCAACAAAAACCGCCTTAGTGCGGTTTTTCTTATTTTTGTCCTACCTAAAAAAATCAATGATGAGCTTAGAAGAAAATTATCACGCAATAAAACAATCCTTGCCAGAGTCTATCCAGCTTGTGGCAGTTTCCAAAACCCATCCAGTGGAGAAAATCCAGACCATTTATCAGTTAGGGCAAAGGGCATTCGGTGAAAATAAAGTGCAAGAAATGATCGCCAAGCAACCGCTCCTTCCTGCCGATATAGAATGGCACCTGATAGGACATCTGCAAACCAACAAAGTCAAATATATAGCGCCATTCGTAGCGTTGATTCAGAGTGTGGATTCCAAAAAATTACTCCAAGAAATCAACAAGCAAGCCGAGAAAAACCAACGCATTATTCCTATTCTACTCCAAGTAAAAATAGCGCAAGAAGACACCAAAACAGGAATGGACATCGCCGAAGCTAAAGCTTTAGCCGAGGAAATTTCACAAGGGCTTTATCCACATATCGCATTAAAAGGATTGATGGGCATCGCCACTTTTACCGATGATGAAAACACCGTTCAACAGGAGTTTTTGAGGCTTAAAAACTTCTATGATGAACTTGCGCCTTTGTATCAGTTGGAAACCCTATCCATGGGAATGAGCCACGATTTTCCATTGGCGATAGCTTGCGGTGCCAATTCCGTGCGCATTGGCTCTGCTATTTTTGGCGAAAGAGATTATTCTGCATAAATGATTTTAAATTAAATACTTATCTTTGCCCCATGAAAATTTTAATCGTAGAAGACGAAAAAGCCATCTCTGGACTCCTCAAAAATATCCTCTCTGAGGAGATGAAGGACTATGAAATTACCATCGCTCAAGATGGTTTAGAGGCTTATAAAATGATAGAAAAAGAAGACTTTTCGTTGGTCATTTCTGATATTAAAATGCCAAAACTTTCGGGGACAGAATTGTTGCAAAAAGCCGTAGAGCTCAAGCCAGAATCTACTTTTGTGATGATCTCTGCCCACGGCGATGTTAAAACAGCCGTAGAGTGTCTAAAACAAGGGGCTTATGATTTTATCGAAAAACCAATTGACCTTAACCGACTGATTACCAGTGTTCGGAATGCGCTGAACCACGGCAAGTTACAAGAAACCAATCAGAACCTTAAAAAAGAAAATCATCAACTTAAAAAGAAGGTTCACAAAAAATACCAGATGATTGGAGAATCTGATGCTTTGAAAAAAATCCAAGAGATGATTGACAAAGTGGCGCCATCAGACGCTCGGGTGATGATTACGGGTCCCAATGGTGCTGGTAAAGAGTTAGTTGCCCACGCACTACACGCCCAAAGCGATCGCTCTAAAGGACCGATGGTGGAAGTCAATTGTGCTGCAATCCCTTCCGAACTTATTGAAAGTGAGTTGTTTGGGCATACCAAAGGCTCTTTTACAGGTGCGGTTAAGGACAAATCTGGAAAGTTTGAGCAAGCCAATGGCGGCACCATTTTCTTAGATGAAATTGGCGATATGAGCTTGGTGGCACAAGCAAAAGTTCTCAGAGCTTTGCAAGAAAATAAAGTGTCCCCAGTAGGCAGTGATAAGGAAATCAAGATCGATGTGAGGGTGCTGGCGGCAACCAATAAGGATTTACAAAAAGAAATTGCCGAGGGCAAATTTAGAGAAGACCTCTACCACAGGCTTTCGGTGATAGAAATTCAAGTGCCCGCCCTTAACGATAGAAAGGAGGATATCCCTCTATTGGTGGAGCATTTTGCACAATATATAGCGGCAGAAAATGGCGCGCCAGTCAAACAATTTAGCAAAGAAGCCATTAAAGCCCTACAAAATTATGATTGGACGGGCAACATCCGCGAGCTTAGGAATGTGGTAGAGCGTTTAATCATCTTAGGCGAAGACCCTGTGAGCGCTCAAGACATTACCGATTTTGTGAAAAAATAAACTTTTATATATCAATAAAAAAAGAGGTCAAAGTTTATGTTTTTCATAAACTTTGATTTTTTATAAAACCTTAAAAATATTGGACTATGGCATTTTTAGACCCTACTTATACCAAGCGCCTCTTTCAGTTGGCACTCCCTGTGATGCTCACGCAGGTTGGGCAAATTTCGGTCAATTTATTTGACAATATCATTGTGGGGAACCTTTTAGGAGCTGATGCGCTGGCTTCTGTAGCCCTTGCCAATAGTATTTTCTTCTCTATTTTTGTGGTGGCGTTAGGGTTTTCTTTAGCCATTCCGCCATTGGTTTCGGAGGCACAAACGCAGCAAGACCACCAGCGCATCAATAGTGTATTTAGTCACGGTTTAGTCATCAATATCGCCATAGGATTGCTTTTGGTTGGGCTTATTTTCGCGATTAGCCCGATGCTGTACCATATGAACCAGCCTACACACATCCTCCCCGATGCCGAAATTTACCTTAAAATAGCAGTCATTGGGATTATTCCGTTTATGTTTTTTCAAACGATGCGAGAGGTTTCAGAAGGGCTATCCTTTACCATTGGCGTGACCAAAGCCACCGTCATCGCGAATATTCTCAATATTATTTTAGATTATATTTTCATTAAAGGTATGGGCTTTATCCCAGCGATGGGCGTGGCTGGCTCTGCCTATGCTACGCTATTGGCGCGTATTTTTATGATGATTTTCTTATTCTTTGTGATGAAAAACAATCCGATAACTCGCCGCTATATTCAAGATTTTTCGCTTAAAATAGAAGTGTTTAGAAAAGAAATGTTTGCCCATCTATTGAGGTTAGGTTTCCCTATGGCTATGCAAATGTTCTTTGAGGTTACCGCCTTTGCTGGTGCGGCTTTCATCTGTGGTTTGGTGAGTGCTAAGGACATTGCGGCACACCAAATAGCGCTGAGTATGGCATCGGTTACTTTTAATCTTTGCATTGGTTTTAGCGTGGCTTCTACTATTATGGTGGGCAACAGAGTGGGCGAAAAAAACTTTTTGGCGGTAAAAAATGTGGGCAAAAATAACCTCAAAATAGCCTTTATGTTTATGCTGATGTGTGGTTTAGGCTTTATTCTTGGGCGACATATTCTCCCTACTTTTTTCACCAAACCCCACGAAACTGAAGTGATTGCTTTAGCCTCGCAATTGTTGATTATCGCTTCTCTTTTTCAGTTATCAGATGGCGTTCAGGTCACAGCTTTGGGTTTATTGAGAGGGCTTCAAGATGTTAAAATCCCGAGTTTTATCACTTTTATCGCCTATTGGGTGATTACTATTCCGCTGGGGTATTTTCTCTGTATTACCATGGAGATGGGCGCTTTCGGAATGTGGATTGCTTTAGGTTTGGGGCTGACCATTTCAGCACTGTTTTTGGTGCGACGCTTTTTCTTAAAAATCAACCGAAGAATTGCAGAATAAATAATAAAAAGTCTCGTTTTATGATGAGGCTTCATTTTTAATTTCTATCCTAAATGCGGTGCCCTTCCCTACCTCGGTAGAGAGCAACCGAATGTCGCCACGGTGGTACTCTTTAATAACGCGCCGTGCCAAGGATAAGCCCAAGCCCCAGCCTCTTTTCTTGGTGGAATAACCTGGTTTAAAGATGTTTCGCGCTTGTTGAGAACTCATCCCGCAGCCTGTATCTTGCACATCTATATAGACTTTTTTCTGTTTTTCGTAGAGGTGAATATTGAGGCTCCCCTCGCCTTTCATCGCATCTACGGCATTTTTGGTTAAATTCTCAATAACCCAACTCATCAGAATGCGGTTGTGTGCCACCAAAATAGGCTGTTCAGGCAAGTTGAGCGTAAATTTGATTTTCTTAGAAATCCGAGATTTAAGATAGTCGTAGTTCTGTTGCAGGGTTTCGTTGATGTTAAAATCATTCAGCTCTGGGATAGAGCCTATTTTTGAAAATCGTTCCGAAATGGTGGTCAGCCTATGGATGTCTTTTTCTATTTCTTTAACGCCCATACTGTGTTCGTTTTCCATCCTGAGGATCTCTATCCAGCCAATCATAGAAGATAGTGGCGTGCCTATTTGGTGGGCGGTTTCCTTGGCAAGCCCTGCCCAAAGATAGCCTTCATCGGTTTTCTTTATCGTTTTTAAAAACCAGTAAGAAAGGAGCAAATAAAGCACAATAAAAAAGCCCAACAGCGCAGGATAATAGCGGAGTTTATTCATCAAATCCGAATTATCAAAATATAAATACTGCGTGTGGGTATCCGAAATTTGAAGCTCAAAAGGTGGATATGAAGCCTTCATTTGTGCCAACCTTTGATGTAATTTCTCGGGGTTGTCTTTAATATCGTCAGGGATATTTTTAATTAAATCTGGAAGCGGATTGCCCTTTTCATCGGTAACGATAATGGGAATATTGTCATTGGTGATGATGATTTCTTGTATCAGTTCTAGCATTCTGGCATCGCCTTGGTCTTCATCTTGGAGAAAACGCATCGCCTTGGCAAAAACAATCATATTGCGGGCTTCATTTTGGCGTAAATCTTTCACAATAATGAAGGAATACGCCGTAATTGCAAACACCACAACGCTGAAAGTCACAAACAAAACCATCAGGTTGATTTTAGAAAATAAGAATTTATTTTTCTTCATAAATGAATTTCATTTTTAGCGGCTTATTTTTAAAGTATTGACAATCTTAATTTTATGACTGAAAATTTACTTTAAAACATCTAAAACTTTAAATAATTCCGCATTGATGCTACTGCCCTCATAATTATTAACGATGATGGAGAAAATATAGTGTTTTCCGCTTTTAGAAGTGTGGTAGCCCGCATAAGCTTTGGTAGATTTTATGGTACCGCTTTTCATTTTCATCCCGTTATAAATGGGCAACGCCTCGTAAAAAGTAGGGAACCACGCTTGCTTTTTGCTCCAAACCAAGGCTTGAACTTCGGCGCGCGCCGAGGCGTAATTTTGTGGCGAAAGCCCACTGCCATCAGCAAAGTTAATCATAGCTGTGCGGATGCCTTTGTTTTTCCAAAAATCTTGAAGCAAAGCCACACTACTGCCAAAATCTGAACGGTGATTTTGCTGCATTCCTATTGTTTTTACCAAAGTTTCGCCATAGAGGTTCACACTCTTTCTAAGGAACCAATAAACGATTTTTTCCAACGGCGGCGAGTTATAAGTGAAGAATATAGACGCCTCAGGAAATGATGCAACAACCTGTTGCTGAATGCGTTGCTGGCTTGTTGTTTTCAATTGTCCAGAAAATGAAATGTGCGCCGACTGTAAAGTTTTAAGAATTTCCGTTCCCAGTTGCAACGGCGGATTAGGTACCGCCCCAGAAACGGTAGTAGTTTTCCCCGCTGGTAGTGAGCCGTTGATGTATGCCACAGGGCTATGCGGGGCGGTATAAATATAACTCTGGTCGCCAGATTTTGGACTTCCAGAAGTGGTTTCATTAACCCAAGAAACGCCCACCAATGGATAAGAAAAGCCTTTAAATTGGGTAGGTTTCCCTGCTTGGCTTCCGCCTTGAATATGGAGGTCAAACTGATTTTCTCGCCAATTAACACCCCAGACGCCAGCACCATAATAGTTGCCTAAATCATTCCACGACCAGCCCCCAGGAATGGTTTGAAAATCAAAAAAACAATCATCTATAATCAAGTCGCCCTCAATGGATTGGATGCCTTGGTGGGCTAAAGCTTGGCTCATTTTCGATAAAAAATCCTGCGGCTGAAAACCCTCATAGCGCCAACTGCCCAGCGTAGGGTCGCCGTTAGAGCGGAGGTATAAATTGCCGTGGAGCACGCCATCGCGGAGGTTACCATCATAAGCCATTGTGGTTTGATAGCGGTAGTCTTTGCCCAAAAGTTCCAAAGCGGCAGCGGCAGTAAACAACTTCTGCGTACTTGCCGTAGATAGCCCTTTGTTGCCTTGGTATTCATAGATGAAATTACCCGCATCATCCGCTACATAAAAAGACAGTTGAGCGGCGTACATTTTAGGCTGACTTAATAATTGTTGTGTGGCTTTAGCCAGTTGTTCGCTGATGTTCTGAGCGGAAAGAGTCATCATGACAGAAAGCCCCAGTAGGCTGAATGTTTTTTTCATTTTTTCGTGGATTTTAATCATCAAATGAACTTCAAAGATAATTGTTTTTTTGATAATAATGAGAGTTGTAAAATTTAATTGATTTCTATTTTTAAATTCTGTCTATTTTTTGTATATTCGTGGGTTAAAAGTGTTTTAATAAATGGTTTACGATTTAGAACAAGAAAATAAGGAGATCTTAGCCCGATATAAGGATTTGATTTCCAACACTTACAGAACGCTCAACGAAGATCAAAATAAACTGATTCGCAAGGCGTTTGATGTGGCATTGGATGCCCATAGAGACCAACGGAGAAAAACGGGTGAGCCCTACATTTATCACCCTATTGCGGTGGCGAAAATTGTCGCAGAAGAGATTGGTCTGGGTGCCACTTCTATCGCTTGTGCCCTACTCCACGATGTGATTGAGGACAGCGACTATACTTATGAAGACATCAAGAAATTATTTGGTGAGAAGATCGCCAATATCGTTAATGGACTGACCAAAATTTCGGTGATGAATAACCAAAACATCTCCGTACAGTCAGAAAATTACCGTAAGCTATTGCTCACATTATCAGAGGATTTTAGGGTAATTTTGGTTAAAATTGCCGACCGCCTGCACAATATGCGGACTTTGGATAGTATGCGCCCTGATAAACAGAAAAAAATAGCATCAGAAACAGTGTATATCTACGCACCGCTGGCACACCGATTGGGACTTTATAACATCAAATCCGAGTTAGAAGACCTGTCCTTAAAGTACAATAATCCAGAGATTTACCAAGAAATTACCAGTAAGTTAGACCTCGCCAAAGAGCAAAGAGAGCATTATTTAGAGGAGTTTAAAAAGGAAGTTTCTGAGCGGCTACAAGAGGAAGGTCTGAGCTTTAAAATTAAAGGAAGAACCAAGGCCATCAGCTCTATTTATAGAAAAATGCTGAAGCAAAATGTAGGTTTTGAAGAGGTGTATGATAATTACGCCATCAGAATTATCTATAATGCCGATGCTAAAAATGAAAAATTTGTCGCTTGGAAAATCTATTCCATCGTGACCGACCTTTATAGAAGTAATCCACAGCGGATGAGGGATTGGATTTCGGCGCCGCGCTCTACGGGTTATGAGAGCCTCCACCTTACCATGTTAGGTCCTGATAATAAGTGGATTGAGGTGCAAATTCGATCTGAGCGGATGGATGAAATTGCCGAAAAAGGCGTGGCAGCGCATTATAAATATAAAGAAGGTTTTAAGCGAAATAATGATGATACCAACTTTGAACAATGGGTGACTCAAATTCGTGAAGTCTTAGAAAATCAGGAGTCTATGAGCACTTCGGAGCTTTTAGATGATATCAAACTCAACCTTTATTCCAAGGAAGTTTTTGTGTTTACCCCCAAAGGCGAAGTGATGATTTTGCCGAAAGATGCCACCGCGCTGGACTTCGCATTTTCCGTGCATACAGGCTTAGGAATGAAGTGTTTAGGCGCCAAAGTGAACGGCAGATTGGTACCGATTAGCTACAAACTCAAAAATGGAGATCAGATTGAGATTTTATCTTCTAACAACCAGCGCCCAAAGCAAGATTGGTTGGAGTTTGTGGTGACTTCTAAAGCCAAGTCTAAAATTAAAAATGCACTGAATGTGGAACGCAACGAGCGTGTTAAAGAAGGCAAGGAAATCCTACTCCGCAAGCTCAAAAATGCGAAAATCAATTTTAGTGAAGAAGAAGTTAATAACCTTCAAAAGTTCTTTAATCTCAAAAATTCGCAATATTTATTCTTGAAATTTCAAGATGGTAGTTTAGATATTGGCGATTTAAAACGCTATTCGGAGAAGAAAGGGCTCTTCGCTACGCTTCTGCAGAAGTTTAAGAAAACCAACAAAATACAAACGGTAAAAGAAGAGACGCCAGCGGAAAAACTGGATTTAATTGTCTTTGGTAAAGATGAGGAAAAACTTAATTACAGCTTTGCGAAGTGCTGCACGGTGCTCCCTGGCGATAAAATTTTCGGATTTATTACTATTTCTGATGGCATTAAAGTCCATAACGATAACTGCCCAAATGCCGTGAATATGCGTGCCAATTACGATTATCGCGTGCTACCAGCGCAATGGGTAAATGCCGAAAGCTTCAGCAACAGAGCCAAAATAGAAGTGGAAGGCTTGGATAGAATGGGAATAATCAACGACATTACCAAAATCATTACCAATGCGATGAATATTGATATGAAGAGTTTCAGCATAGCCTCTAATGATGGGATTTTCACGGGGCAAATCACCTTAGAAGTGAGAAATAAAATCCAGCTGGAAGAAACGCTAAAACAGCTCCAAACCATAGAGGGCGTAACCCAAGTGAAAAGGCTATAATTAAAACGATAATACAATTAAAACCATTAAACAAAAATATTCAAAATAACAACAACTGATGAAAATAACACAATATTTTAAAAAATTCCTTGAAAGCAACCAATCTTCTGGGCTCCTACTGATGGTCTGCGTGATGATTTCTTTAATGATTGCCAACTCCTCTTTGGCGGAATCTTTTCAGAATCTATTGAACACCCAGTTGGGCTTTGAAAAATTCCACCTTCGTTATTCCGTGGATATGTGGGTAAACGACGGTCTGATGGCGATTTTCTTCCTTTTGGTTGGTTTAGAAATCAAGCGCGAACTTTTAGAGGGCGAACTCTCCGAGTTCAGAAAAGCCTCCTTACCCATCGTGGCGGCACTCGGAGGAATGCTGGTGCCAGCGCTCATTTTCACACTTTTTAACCAAGGAACGCCTTATCAAAAAGGTTGGGCTATCCCTATGGCTACGGATATTGCATTCTGTTTGGCAATTATCTCGATGCTTGGAAAAAGGGTGCCCAGCTCGGTTAAAATATTTTTAGCTGCCCTCGCTATTGTAGATGATTTGGGCGCTATTGTGGTCATTGCCTTGTTTTATACCGACCAGCTGCATTGGGATTATTTGGGTTACAGCGCCATTATTTTAGCCATTTTAGCCGCATTGAATTATTTTAATGTAAAGAAGCTTATTTTTTATTTAATACCAGGGGTATTTTTATGGTATTTTATCCACCATTCTGGCATCCACGCTACTATTGCAGGCGTTTTATTGGCATTTACGATCCCAACTAATGTTTCCGTAACGGAGATTTCTCCATTAGAGAAATTGGAAGAAAAACTGCATTTGCCTGTTAATTTCTTAATTATGCCAATTTTTGCCCTTGCCAATACCAACATTACCTTAAAAGAAAAAATGGTAGACGGGCTGTTTTCCAACTTTGGATTTGGTATTATTTTAGGCTTATTTTTAGGTAAAATGATTGGAATCAACCTCTTTTCTTATATCGCTATTAAATTAAAAATCAGCGAGTTGCCACACAAAAGCAATTGGTATCAGATGATAGGTAGTGGCTTTTTAGCGGGAATAGGTTTTACGATGTCCATTTTCATCGCGCTATTGTCTTATAAAGGTCATCCCGAAATCCAAGAGGAAGCCAAGTTTGCGATTTTAGTCGCCTCCATTTTATCAGGTATTGTGGGCTATCAATTGCTCAAACTATTTTCTAAAAAGAAGGACAAACGAAAGTTTAAACGGAAATCTTGGGCTCAAAAGAAGAAAGCCTAAATCCATAAAAAACCGTTTCAATACTGTATTGAAACGGTTTTTATTTGATAACTATATTGGTTTAGTATTGCTCAGAAGTTGCCTCGCCACGCACCAAAGACATCGCCGAAGAGGTACCAATTCTCTTAACGCCCATGGCAATCATTTTTTCGGCATCTTCAGGCGTTCTTACGCCACCAGCGGCTTTTACAGGAAGTGCCCCAGCATTTTTGAGCATAATGCTAATGCCTTCAAAAGTCGCACCGTTAGGCTTGCCGCCTTCCGTTTGGTAGAAACCTGTAGAAGATTTAACGAAAATACGCTGTAAATCTTCCGCTTTAAAGCTTTCCGTTGCCCAAGTTGCAATTTTTGCAGTAATATCGGCAATTTGCTCATCGGTAAGCGCGGCAATTTCTATAATCCACTTCGCGATTTTTCCGTACTCTAAACACAATTGCGTGCATTGTACAAACTCATCTTTTACCAAAGCCAAATCGCCGTTTTTATAAGCGGTATAGTTGATAACGAAATCTAGCTCATCAGCGCCATCTTCTATGGCTTTTTGAGCTTCGGCTAATTTTTGCCCTACGCTGGCAGTGCCTTCGTGGAAGCCAATCACGGTGCCTAAAACTACTGGCGCCTCTTTCTCCGTAAGATAAGTTTTAATCTCCTTCACATAATCAGGGCGAATCATCACGGCGAAAAGTCCATTATCTATTGCTTCATCTGTAAGGGCTTTTACTTTGGCATGGGTTTCCTCTAAGGATAATCCAGACTGTTCTAGCGTTTTTAGATAAGTAGAATCTAAATAATTTTTGATATTCATTTTGGTTTTATTTTTAATAAAATTTTCTTCAAAGATACTAAACTTCGGTGGGTTGATCAGGTTTTTTAGAGATGATTTTTATCTTCATCATAGAAGAGCAAAACAGGAAAATGGTCGCTGTAGCCACCTAAATACCTTGTGCCAGAATAAGTTCGGCTGGGTTTTGGGGCGATGGATTGGCGCTGCAAAATTTCCTTCGGTGTAAAAATTTTACTCTGTTGATAATGGAGCGGAAAATCAGGTTTAAAGAAATGATGAGAAAGCAATATTTGGTCAAACAACAGTCCTGTTTTATGGTGAAAAGTGGAATATTGTTTCTGATAATACATCTTCAAAAATGGGTTGTCCAAAATTTGCTCTATGCCTTGATAATAAATGAAATTTTGCATATTATCCTCATTGGGATTTTCATTGAAATCGCCGCTGATGACAACCGCCTCATTGGTATCATAAATAATGGTTTCTATCCGTTTTTTTATTTCTGAAAGAATGTGATTTCTTTTGTCTAAATTGATGTCATTTTCCCTTTTAGATGGTAAATGCACTAAAAAATAATGGATTTTTATGCCTTGTGTTTCTAAAATCACATACAGCACATCTCGGGTGGTATCGGTATAAAAATGTTGCTGCGCATTCAGCATCTCAAAAGTAAACCGAATTGGTTCTGAGTGTACCATCCTAAACACCGATTTTTGATAAGCCAACGCGACATCTATACCCCTTTCATCTTGAGATTCATAATGGACATAGCTGTATTTTCCTTCAAAAACAGGCATATCCAAAAGCTCTTTTACCACTTTTTTATTGCCAATTTCGGCTAAGCCAATGAGGGTGGGCAGTTGGTGGTATTGCGTTTTCATCAAGCTGAAAACTTGGGTTATTTTTTGGCGTTTGGTCAGGTATTTTCTATCATCCCAATGCGGTAAATGCGGGGTATTGGGCGGAAAAAAATTCTCCGTATTATAAAAACAGATGTAAGGCAAAGTGTTGCTATGTTTTAAAAATTGATAAAAATTTTAAGCTTAATCATCCAATAAATCGGGTCTTTTGGCTTGGGTGATGCTTAGCGCCTGTTCGTAGCGCCAATCTTCTATTTTGCCCGCGTGACCACTCAGTAATACCGATGGCACTTCCAAACCTTTATAAACCTCGGGGCGCGTGTAGATGGGTGGTGAGAGTAAATTATCCTGAAAACTGTCCGTGAGCGCCGATTGTTCATCATTAAGTACGCCTGGCAACAGCCGAATTACGGCATCCGCTAAGACACACGCCGCCAACTCGCCGCCAGTCAGAACAAAATCGCCAATGGAAATCTCTCGGGTAATATGTAGATCTCTCACCCTTTGGTCTATGCCTTTATAATGCCCACAAAGCAATATGATATTCTGTTTGAGCGAAAGCGTATTGGCTATTTTTTGGTTGAGGGTTTCGCCGTCTGGGGTCAGGTAGATAATTTCGTCATACTCCCGTTCAGATTTCAGCTGAGAGATGCATTGGTCTATCGGTTGCACCATCATCACCATACCAGCACCGCCGCCATAAGGCTCATCATCCACCTGCCGATGCTTGCCAATGCCCCACTCTCTAAGTTGATGAAAATGCACTTCTGCCACGCCCTTCTCCATTGCTCGTTTAAGAATAGAAGTTTTGAAAGGGCTCTCCATAAGCTCTGGTACTACGCTGATAATGTCTATTCTCATTGTATTGTGTTGTTTTTTCGGTTGGGTAAAATGATGAGGCGCAGAGAGGAGTCGCCGTTGAGATAACTCCACATCCAATTGAAGAAAATTGCAATTTTATTCCGTACAGATAAGATGAGCATCAGGTGGAGGAACATCCAAAAATACCATGCGAAAATGCCTTGAAACTTAATATAAGGCAAATCTACCACGGCGCGGTGCTTCCCTATGGTAGCCATAGAACCTTGATCAAAATACTCGTATTCTTTCCAATCTTTTTCTGAAGCTCGGCAAAGGTTTCTACCCAAATTTTTACCTTGATTGATGGCAACATTCGCCACCTGAGGGTGTCCTTTCGGATATTTAGGCGTCTCCATATAGGCGATATCTCCAATGGCGAAAATATCTTTGTAGCCTTTCACGCGGTTATAGCGGTCTACCACATAGCGGTTTTTGATGATTTGGTCTCGCTCTAAACCTTCTATAATATTGCCCGTAACGCCTGCTGCCCATATCACATTATTAGAAGCGATGGTGTCGCCATTTTCCAAATAAACTTGGTCGCCATCATAGTCCACCACCCTATGGTCACTGATGAATTGAACGCCCATATTTTTGAGGTATTGCTCAGATTTTTCTTGAGCTTCTTGGCTCATTACCGCTAATGGATGCTTGGTAGCACTCACTAAAATGATTTTCAGATCTTTAAAACTCATTTTGGGATAATCTTTGGGGAGAATATCGGCTTTCATCTCTGCAAAAGCGCCTGCCAACTCTACCCCTGTGGGACCACTCCCCACGATAACGATGTTCCAATTGCCACTATCAGAGCGTTTTCTCTCAATAATCAATTTTTCAAAAGTGAGGAGCACATGGTTCCGAATGCTAATGGCTTCTTGGGTGTTTTTCATCCCAAAACAAAGGTTTTCCATTTTATCATTTCCGAAGAAATTGGTGCGGCAACCTGTGGCAATCACCAATTTATCGTAAGTAAATTCGGTATCTTCGGTGATGATTCTCTTTTCTTCTGGGATAATTTTGGTCACTTCCGTCATCCGATATTGGATGTTCTTAGACCTCTGGAAAATCTTTCGGAACGGAAACGAGATGTTGGACGGTTCTATACGCCCACACGCCACTTGGTAAAACAAGGGCTGGAACATATGGTGATTGACTTTATCAATAACCAATACTTTTTTTCTTTTGTTATTGAGCTTCCTTGCGAGCTGTAGCCCAGCAAAACCGCCGCCGATAATCACTATTTTTTCTCGTGTTTCCATATCCCTGTGCTTAGGTTGCAAAATTACGGTTTTTATTTAATTTAGCCTTGATAAACCTAGTGCAAGGTGTGTATAAAAATGGAAAACGGCTTTGCCTCAAACTTAATTTTGAAGTTTTTGTCCAAAGATTTGTCCTAAAATAATCCCTGCCGCCATAGAGACATTCAGGCTTTCTGTGGCTTGGTGCTGGCTAAATCTTGGAATGCTAATGCTCCTCTGGAGGAGCTTTTCGGTTTCTGGACGTATGCCATTGCCTTCGTTACCGAGAATAAGGTTGACCTTCTCAGGGAATGTTGTTTGGTAGAGATTATCGCCCGCCATATCCGTTCCAATATTGGTATGCGAGGTTTGAGAAAGATAAGCGCTCAGCTCCGTGTAGATCATCTGCACCCGCGTAAAAGAGCCCATACTGGCTTGGATGACTTTGGGGTTATAAAAATCCACGGTATCTGGGCTGCAGATGATTTGTTCCACGCCAAACCAATCGGCTAATCTGATGATGGTGCCTAAATTCCCTGGGTCTTGGATGCCGTCTAACACCAGATTAAACGCGGTATCCATCAATTGGGATTCTGGCAGAAGTTGGCATACCGCCACGCTATCTTTTGGAGTTTGGAGAAAACTTATTTTTTTGAGCTCTTGAGGGGTAATTGGAGCGATTAAATGTGCTGGAAGAAAGTCCAATTCTTCAGGGGTTGTGCTATAAATGGCATCAATTTTGAATTTTGATGTTTTCAACTCTTTGATGATTTTATTCCCTTCAACCAAAAACAAATTGTATTTTTGTCTAAATTTTTTTTTATCTAAAGACTTTAAAATTTTAATTCTATGAGTGGTAAGCATATCAGAAATTATGTTCAAAAGTATTACTTATTTTCCATTTTTGCAATCTTCTTAACCTTTTTGTATGCTTGTAATGCAACGAAAAAAGTTCCTGATGGCGAGTATCTACTCACTAAAAACCATTTTAAATACGAGGATAAAAAACTGTTAACCAGCACTATTCCCAACTATGTAAGCCAAAAACCGAATAAAAAACAATTCTTTATTATTCCCATTGGGCTCTATGTTTACAACTGGGCCAATCCGAAATATGATACCATCCTCAACGAATATATGACCTACCCTAACCAGATGAGAAATCAGGCATTGCGGGACTCTCTCTTCGTGAAGTACGGACACCCAGAGTACCAAGGGCGCTCTTTATTTTGGAACCGATTTTTCCACACCATTGGGCAGCCGCCTGTTATTTTAGATGAAGGCAAAACCATTGCGAGTGCTAAAAACATCCGCCAATATATGGTCTATAAAGGCTATTGGGATGCCCAAGTAGATTTTAAACAAAAGTTAGATTCGGCGGCTAAAAAGGCGCAAGTGGCTTATCATATGACCTTTAACGATCCTACGCTCATCAAAAATTATTACTACACTATTCCAGACCGAAATATCCGCGCCCTCTATGAGCGAGAAATGGACAAAAGTAAGGTAAAGGCAGGCGAAATTTTAGACCAAGCCAATTTAGAAAACGAGGTGAAACGCATTACAGAACAGATGCACGCCGAGGGTTATTATAGCTTCAACCGCTCTGGAGAGGAGATTTATTTTACCGCAGATACCCTCCAAGATCGTAAAAATGTGCCACTCACCATTGATATTCATAAAGATTCTGCGGATACGCCGTATAAAAAAACGACCATTGGGCATGTAGACCTCTATGTGGTGGATAAAATGAGCGACACGCTGAATACCACAGCCTATAAATTTGACCGATTGAAAAAAGACGATAGCGTGCGCATCCATAAAATGGACGACCAATATACCACACGCACCCTCTGGCTACCAGTTATCCTCAAAAATGGTGAGGTTTATAATCAGAAAAAATTAGACTTAACGAAGAGAAACATTATGGCGATGAATAATTTTAGCATTCTCAGCTATAATGAAAGACTTTCTAACAAGCCTAATGACAGCATTCTAAATGTGCAATATATCTTAAAACCATTACCTAAATATGAGCTCAAAACCGCATTAGATCTCCATTATTCACAGATTTTAAATTTTGGATTTTCGCCATCGGTAGAGCTAACTTCCCGAAATATTTTTGGCGGTGCGGAGAACTTGAGCACCAGTTTTTCAGGGATTGTAGGGACTACCAAAAATGCTAAAAATCCAGGAAAAGCCTTTAATGCCTACGAACTCTCGGCACAGGTGGCACTCAATGTACCCCGGTTGCTCATTCCGTTTAGTTATTATAGCTTAATCCCGAAGCGCTACTCTCCTACGACTTCCATTGGGCTGGGGGCTTCTATCCAGAATAATATCGGTATGGGGCGTATCAACTTTAATGGAAGCCTCAACTATACGGCTAATGTGAACGAGGTGATTTCTCACCGACTTTCGCTCTTCAACACCCAGCTGAGCCTTACTCGGGATAAAGACAATTATTATGAACTCTTCCGTGGCGATAATGAGGTGCGAGAGAACATCTTCAACCTTTATCAAACCTATAACCCCGCCTACAACATCAATGCTTATACTTATGATGATGTGTCGGAGAAAATATTGAATGATGTTGGCTTTATCCAATCTCTCAACGGTGAAGGTTTAACGCTTTACAATACCTTCCTACAATCTTTGCTCAATAAAGACCGCCAGACGCAAGATGTCTTGATTTCCTCCCTTTCTTATCAATTTTTGTACAACGAAATGGGGAATAAATACTACACCAATCCGTTTTATTTCAGTGGAAAAATGGAGCTCGCGGGGAATATTCTCAGTTTGTTTGGGAAAGCCCAAGACTCCAAAAGTGTGTTAGTTGATGAGGAAAAAACCATTTTTAATATCCCCTATTCTCAGTTCATCAAGTTTGATGTAGATGTGAGGAAATACTTTACCTTCTTTGCCAATGCAGACTCTAAACACACCTTGGTGCTTCGGCAGTTTATCGGCATTGGGATTCCGTATGGCAACTCTAAAACGATGCCTTTTGTGAGGTCTTATTTTAATGGTGGTTCTAACGATATTAGAGCGTGGATCGCCTTTGGAGGCTTAGGTCCTGCAGATTCTCAACTTGATGAAAAGGTAAGATCTTACATTATGGACAACCTGAAACTGACCACCAATATAGAGTACCGCTTCCCTATCAATAAAATGTTTGAAGGGGCTGTATTTACCGATGCTGGGAATATCTGGTCGCTAAAAGAAGATGGCTTGGGCGATGGCTTTAAGTTCAATAAATTTTGGAAACAACTCGGTATAGGCAGCGGCTTTGGTATTCGGATCAATGTGGCGTATATTACGCTTCGTTTAGATTTGGCTTATAAAATCTACGACCCTAACCAGCCAGAAGGTTCCCGCTGGAGATTGAGACACATACAACCGCTAAAACCAACCTTTAACTTCGCCATAGGTTATCCTTTTTAAGGGGATTTTAGTGGGTTGATGAATGTCAATACAATGAAAATTTAAATTTTATCGATATGAAAAAAATACTGTTATCGGTGTGCCTTGTCCTCGTAACTTTGGTTTTCGGACAAACCGAGAAGGTCCTAAAAGAACTGAATATTACAGGCATAGAGCTGGGCAAACCCTATAAAGGAAAAATAAAAAAAACGCAATACAGTAATTGGGTAGAACTCAAGAATCATCCTATATTCAAAGAGGTGTCTTTACGCTTTTCCGATGAAAATGAGGTGGTTAGCATTAGTTTACATTTTAAAAATCAAGCCGCAATGCTTAATAACTACCAGAAAATCATTGATTTATTAAAGAAACATTTTGAGACAGATACCGATGATAAAACCAAAACCACTCTATATTATAGGGGAGTAAAAAATGGAGAAGAAGCGAGAGTCAGTATCCAGTTTGATACTTATCAGATCTCTGAAATAGCATTTTGGCAACTCGCGCCCAAACCTGATCAAGACGCCTCTGAACCTCTACTAATGAAAGTGAGGGAACAATAGGGGGTTATTTTTAGTATTTATGCTTCAATCCCAACGAAATAAAGACTTCAATACTCTCACTTTTGAAGGGGGGATTACAGGATAATTTTCTAATTGGGCACCAAATCTATGATAAAAATCACCTACGGAGGGCACAACTTCATTACTGATAATCCGTGGCAGCTTTCTGAGAATCTGTAATATTTATTGCTTAAAAAGTTTTTATAGGATTATTTTTTTATTTTTTGTATATTTGCATCATAACTGCGGGGCGTAAAACCTCTGCGCCCCCTTAGCCTAATGGCTAAAGGCTAAAAGCACAAACTTTTTAGTTTGTGCTTTTTTATATTCATTTATTACACTTCCTTGTTTTGATATAGCCTCTAACCTCAAAGTTTAGAAATAAAAAATCCGCTAACTCAAAAGATGAATTAGCGGATTGGTTTTAAAGAAAAGAGGTTTTATTTCTTGATAATAATTTTCTCACTGAAATTAACATTTAAACCTTCTACTTTTAAGATATAAAGCCCGTTATTCAAGTGAGCAACACGGATAGGCTCTTGGCTTTTTACCTTCTGTGAAACAACCAATTTGCCCGTAGCATCATAGAGGTTTACAGATAAAAGACCTGCACTGGCATCGGCTTTCACAAAAATTTCATTCTGAGCGGGGTTAGGATATACCGCCACATTTTGAGAAGTCTGCTCCTCTGTGGTTGCCATCACCGCATTACACTCTGCAGGGATAGTAAAATCTTCTACTTGATCATTAAGAGCTGCTTCTATATCTGCGTTATTGAATCGAGATTTTGGTTGGATTAACCCTGGATCGGCATTAACACCAACGCCTCTTTTTGCGAAAACTTTCCAAATCAAACATTTGTTATCACCACCAGTTAAGTTTTGGTCTGCCGCAATAATGGCATCTCTACCCTTAACAAAAGTAGGATTACAACCTTGTAATTTCATTCCATCCATTACTGTTTGGAGGACTCTGGCACTCCCTGAATTCATATCTGCGGTAACATCCGAGGCATAACCATACTTTTCTGCATATTTCCAATGTAGATCCCAAAGGATAGTCGCCCACACAAAACCAATAGAATGTACATGTGGTCTGGTCATCCCATTTTCTGTATAATACATTCCGTTGGTTTTGCCATAAGTATAATTATTGATGCTAAAATCTGGCGAATATTTTGCAGGGCGGATGCCTAAACCATCTGTAGGTTCTCCAGAAGCATAAGTTCCTATTCCTCTTGGCACATCAGCGGTGTCACCAGGGCGGTTGGTTAGCATAAGCGCTAAGAAATCTGACCAACCCTCTCCCATTTGTTCATTATCCAAAGAAGAGCTTAAACAGCCGTAACCATCTCCAGTAAGTCTGTTAGAGATACCGTGCGTATACTCATGGGCGATGATACCATTGTCAAAATCGCCATCGATATAAAGGTATTCATCAGGGTTATCTTTTAGGGTTACATTAACCGTAGAGGCTTCCAATTGGGCTTTAATCGCATCTCCCTCGCTGGCTTCTATAAGCACTGACGGAATGGTTACAGAAGCGTCTGTACCGCCCATTGGTCCAAAAGAAGTAGATGATGGTATATTATAAATAATAGCTGCGATAGCACCTTTAGTTTGAGCATTTTTCACCTTTGCAGTAAAGTTACAAGAACCTCTAGCAATCAGGGCTATTTTCCCTGTAAGGTCTTCATCAATATTGGTACAGCCATTAAGAGGTGTAGTTAAAGCTAAATCCCCTGTAACGCCAGTAGCGGTTAGTTTAGGTCCGAAACTTGCTGTTTTTGAGTTGGGTCTTCTATCGGTAAAATCATTAGGGCTGTTAAAGAATATCCGTTCTACTTTTATAGGATCCCAAAGGAACATTTGCATTCTTGGAGCACCACCGTCTGATGGCGTTGCAAAATTGGCATTATTAAGATTAGGCGTTGCTTTATTGATGCCGTCTCTGGCTTCTGCCTTTACGGCATCATGCCCATAGCCACCTTTCCCAAAATTATTGGTTTGGAAGTTTCTTGCACTTTCTGTAAAGCCAAATTGATAGCTAATATCGTGCAGCATATTATTCATATAGAATAAATTGGTCAGTGCCGCATCTTGATAGTGCTCATGCGTTAAATTAAGATCCAAAGGGAAATCAAAATTTCTACCAGTGCCACCATCTGCCGAAAATCCAATGTTATTCGTACCGTCAAGGTCTGTATAAGCATGGACATTATTCCCTCGGGTAATGGTATAGTGGTTAGTGCCATCAGAGTGCCAACCTTCTGGCGAAGCGGTATTGTCCCAAGGATCAGAAACAATGCTTCTGTTTCCAAAAGAAGGGGCTTCTATAGGAAGAGCAAAAACATGATAAGATGCATGATCTGCCGCGGCTAAAATACTCTTATTCAAGTTTTGAGGTTGATTTAATGGCCCAATAAAACGATGTTGATGAGGTCTGCCGTACATCCCTGGTGCAAAATTACACGACAGCGTAAGAGATTCTTCCAACAGCACGCTACCATCTTGAGCATCTACTACCACATTCCAAAGAATGCCATCGTGATCTTCGTAAGTATAGGCGTAAGCGAATACCAAACCATTTTCGGTAGGGAAATAAAACTCCTGCCCTGATTTAGCGAGCGCTTTAACCTTAATTCCTAAGCCTTTTAACGCTTGTTCAGCATTAAGACTTGCTTTAGTTTTAGTAGAAACAACTACAATATTTTTACGGAAATTATCAGAAAAATGCACCACTTGGTCATTCTTTACCAATGCCGAAGCCACAGCGCCATAGATTGGAACGCCATTATAAGTCTGTTGGACTTGGAGCACCGCGCCGCCTAACGCTTGCGAAGAGTCGGTATTGATAATTTTAAATTGTTTAGCTTCAGGTTTTGAGCTATTGAAAGTAGAAGTAGCGCCATTGAGATAGTTTTTCAGAACATCATCATAATGGGTTTGCGCATTGAAAACACCAAAAGCGAACAATACTGCAATACTAAGTTTGTAAAGTTTTGTCATATTATATGGTTTTAAACTTTCCAAATATAACAAAAAATATCACTTCACCAAATAAATAATTAAAATAATGATATAAATAAAAATATATCATATTTTATTATGATTTTTAAAAAATCATTGATGCAATCTATCATATCACCAAAAAATTGCAACATTTTTAATAGGTGATTTTTCAATTCCAACGAAATAAAGACTTCAACACTCTCACTTTTGAAGGGGGGATTACAGGATAATTTTCTAATTGTGCGCCAAATCTATGATAAAAATCACTCACAGAAGGTACATTACTGCCGTTAAAATTAAAATCCAGATGGTCTATGCTGTTTTTAAGAAGACAGTCAATCATATAAGAGGACGCGTTGGTGGAAAGCTCATAGTTATTGATAAAACCTATCAAGCTCTGGCAATACTCCGACTTCATTAAGAAAACTACAGAAACCAAAGTTTGATGGTGTCGCATTTCATAAATTTCTAATTTCCCTGCAGCCTCCAACGCCTCTAAAACCGAAAAATACATCGCTTTTAATTGGGGGCGCTCCACGCCTTTGGCATAGTTCATAAAAAAATTCCGATAATGTGAAGCCTTAGAGCCTTTGGCAAAACTCAAATGCTGATTTTTCTTGTCGTGGGGCCTCACATTCCGTCGCCGATGTACAGAATAGCCTTTCAAAACCTGCGCATAAGGCGCTGAAGAAAGCCTATAATTTTTATAATGTGGTAACTCTGAAAGTTGATTTTTAGCATTAAAAGCATAATAATAAACCAGATAATGCTTTATCAAAAAATCGTAAAATAAGCGGTTCGTGGAGGCATCATCTTGTGGAGAAAATACGCCCAATTGCTGCAAATAAGGCGGAAGCACCACCATTTTTATCCACCCGAATTTCTTTTTAATCGGAATGGGCATCACCGCTTGATAATCGCCATAGACTAAAAACTCCCACTGGGTGCCGTTGGTGGCTTCTAAATAAGCACGCTCTGCCTGAAAAACATACTGCGCCGAAGCTTTAAGGCAAAGGTGGTACCGCTCAAAATCAATGGTTTTATAAGTTTTTATCGTGATCATAAACTGCCGTGGTCTGAAAAACTAAAATAAGAATCTTTAGCAATGATAATGTGATCCAGCACGCGAATATCCAAAAGTTGCCCCGCCTGCACTATTTTTTGAGTCAGCTCTCGGTCGGCTGAGCTGGGTTGCGGCTCTCCTGATGGGTGGTTGTGTACCAAAATAATTGCTGTGGCAGAGTATTCTAAAACCTGTTTAAACAGCCAGCGGACATCTACCACTGTGCTATGGATACCGCCTCTGGAAATCGGGAAACGATGTATCACTTTGTTTTTAGCATTGAGTAGAATCAGCCAAAATTCCTCTATAGCCAAATCTGCCATCAGCGGATGCATCATCTCATAAATATCTCTGCTCTGGTTGATGCTTCTGCGTTTTGGAAACTCTTGTAATGCCCTGCGCTTGCCTATTTCTAACGCTGTAGCAATACTCACCGCCTTGGCTTCTCCCACGCCCTTAAATCGCATTAACTCTGGAACAGAAGCCTCGCTGAGGAGGTGCCAATTGTTTTGATATTGATCTAAAATGGTCCGTGCCAAATCCACCGCAGACTGCGTGCGGCTACCGCTGCCCATAATAATAGCGAGCAACTCCGAGTCTGAAACTGCTCCTCTCCCCTTAGTTAAAAATTTTTCTCGGGGTCTATCATCTTCCGCTAACTGCTTAATAGACATTTTTCTTAAATTCTTTGCAATTGCATTTTTACCCTTTGCAATTGTATTTTACCCCTTTGCAATTGCATTTTTACCCTTTGCAATTGTATTTTACCCCTTTGCAATTGCATTTTTACCCTTTGCAATTGTATTTTTACCCTTTGCAATTGTATTTTTACCCTTTGCAATTGTATTTTTACCCTTTGCAATTGCATTTTTACCCTTTGCAATTGTATTTTAATATATTAAAGACTTACAAAATCATTCCGTCACGCATCACCAATTTTCTATCCGTGCGGTCTGCCAAGCTGTTATTATGGGTTACAATGATGAATGTTTGGTGGTATTTATCCCTCAAATCAAAGAAAAGCTGGTGGAGGGCTTCGGCATTTTTAGAATCTAAATTCCCTGTGGGCTCATCGGCAAAAATAACCTTTGGCGAGTTGATTAACGCTCTGATTACCGCTACTCTTTGTGCCTCGCCGCCAGAGAGTTGCTTGGGCTTATGGTGCATCCGCTCTTCTATTTTAAGTTCCTCAAAAAGGCTATAAGCTTTCTTGATGTATTCGGCTTCATCTTTAGCTGAAATTTTAATGGGCAACAGCACATTCTCCAACGCCGTAAACTCTGGCAACAACTGATGATTTTGGAAAACAAAACCGATATTTTCATTCCTAAACCGGGAGAGTTCTTGGTCTTTCATCTTTAGAAACGACTGCCCATCTATGGTGATTTCGGTCTGGTGTTGCTGTATATCCGTCGGCAAATCCAGAGTCCCCAAAATCTGAAGCAATGTAGATTTCCCTGCGCCAGATTCTCCCACAATAGAAACTACTTCGGCATCTTTTATTTCTATATCTACCCCTTTTAATACCTCTAAATCATCATAAGATTTGTGTATATTTCTCGCTTTTATCATAGCCGTAAATTTAAAACTATTTTTATTGGTGTGCAAGATGGATTTTCTCTCAATATTGACCCAGAATCAAGGTTCAAAATTAAAACCACCCTCGCCGCAGTTGTGCAACAATCGCAGAAAGATTGAAGTTGAACATAAACCGAATGCGCTTCTGATAACTCGGCAAAGCTGGTTCAAAGCCTAACGAAGATTGCATCGGAAAATAAATTTCAAAAATATCTGGAATCAGCTTAACACTAACGCCGCTATCCCAAATGAATTGACTCTGTTCGTCTCTATTTTTGTAGATGCCAGCATCTGCGTAGAGGTTTAGCATTTTCCAAATTTGAACATCGGCATTCACAGTGGTAAGCCATTGGTTAGCCGTGGCATTGATGGCGGATTTAAAAGCGCCTTCGCCCAAGACAAACTGCCGTGGTGCATAATAATCATTGTGGTTTCTGCGGATGATGCTGTACGAAAAGCTATAATTAGACAACGAGGAAATTCCAAAATCAAAATAGGCATTTCGGGTCTGATTTCTCAGAAAATAACCACCAAAAAATCTTAAACTCAACTTTTTATTTTGCTGATATTCCCAGCGGTAAAAGAGTTCCGCCGAGAGCTTATTAAAATCTTCAGAATGTTGTAGATTGGTTAAAATGGTATTCTCGTGGATGGCTTTTCGGTCGGTATAGAGGTAACCGATGTTGAAAAGATAATACTTGCTGTAATCGTTGGCGGCTTCCATTTCTGGGCTTAAATCTTTGCTCACATAATCATAGGAAAGCCCCAACTGTCGCCCAATTTGGCTTCTCGGATTTTTATTGAAATCCAACGATGTATAAAGGCTGAGCTTTCTAAATGCCAAATCTTTATCGTAGTGAAAATAAGTGCCCTTACCCCCCACTCGCCAATTTTGAAAAAAAGAATCCGCAGGTGCAAAAGTGTAAGAAGCGCCCGCCGTTCCCATCAGTTGTCCTGTTCCTGTGCTAAAATAAGGCTTCAGCGCGTATGTAAAAGGCTGCTCTATCAAACTGGCATTGCTAAAACCGAGTCCCAGCAACAGTTTATCATAATAATTATACCTAAAAATAGGCGTCAGGAAAATTTCGTGGTATTCAGGATTGGGAATATCTTTGTGAAACTTAAGTTTAGGCTTCTTCACATTAGAGAATAAACCTTTGGTATATAGGTAATTATCTCTATTATTGAGTTCTGGAAAAAGGTCGTTATCATTCAGGATAATTTTTTTAATGCTATCCTTAGGAATGCGATAATCGGTCTCTTTTTTCGTATAAGTATCGTACCAATAAATTTGGGCTTGATCCTCGTTTTTAATGGCTTTAAGCTGAAAAGGAATGGGCGCTTCGGTATTTTTTTTAACCTTAACGAGCATATCCTCCCCTTCTATTTTAAAGTTTTTCAGCTTGAAATTAACCCTATTTTTTTTCGTAATAAAATCCGATAAAAAAGCGCTACTGTACTGAGATGCCATCGCCAACTGATTGAGAAAATCCTCTGTATAAATCGGCTTTCCCGCATGTTCCTTAGTGAATTTTTGTATCCACTGATTCATCTCTGCCTCGCCCATTTTTTCAGCCACAAAATTGAGAAGGCTCCCCATTTGCATCTGGCTGATGACCACCTGATTGAAATTGCTCAACTGCGGAAAAGGCGTGGCAATCGGCTGGTCTAAATTCTGGCTCATCATATATTGAGATGCCAAACCATAGCGCTCTGTGAGTTTCATTTTTGAAAGGTAAGTCCATTTTAAAGGCTGAATGCCCCATAAAGATAACTGTTGTGGCAAATCTCCCAACAGAACTTTATCCTTATAAAAGCGCTTTAAATACTGAATTTCTATATAAGTTTTAATGCCATTTTCTATCCAATGTTGCTGTATTTTATCCGTGTTTAGTTGTTGAGCCACGCAAAGTTGAGACAAAATAGAAAAGTATTCCAAATCCGTTTTTTCGGCATCATTAAAGAGTTGAAATTTAAATTTCCAAAATTTAATATCATCAATACCCATAAAGCCATAATCTTGGGCTATTTTTTTAGAAATCAGTATTTTCTTTGGTAAATCGCCTAAAATACCTTCTATAAAATTGAGTTGTAACGGCAGGTAGAAATTAAGATTTTGTTGCTGGTCATAGGTCAGAGGAAAAGGGATTTCCACCAAAGTATTCTTATATTTTAGCCTAAAATAAGGTGTTGCCGCCACCTGTGGTTTCAAAATAAAATAAGGATCATCAGACAACGAGCCTTCAAAAAGTTGAGGCGAAACTTCTGGCAAATTAGAAAATACCGCCCGCTGATTTTCCGAAAACTGAACACGCCAATAGGCTTTGGAGCTTTGGTTTTCTTCAATATTTAAAAAATGCCGAGGCGCATCGGTAGGCACCAAAAAGAAATATTTAAGCGAAATTTCATCTGGCTGAATGCCGTAGCCTGTAAACCGTGCCTCTGGCAACTGGATTTCATAATCCAAATGTAGAACCACGCGCTCCCCTTGATTTAAAGGCTTTTCCAACGGCACTTCTATCCATTCTTGATCGAGAGCGGTTAGCGCCTGTTCATTGATTTTGAGGTTCATCAACCGACCTCTTTGGTTGGGTTTAGAGAAATAAAGGCTGGTTTTTCGAGCTTCCAATAAACGCTTTGCCAAAGGCGTATTTTGCGGTTGATAAGCGGCATTCCAATTCAATAGCACCACCCGATTGGTCGCCTGCTCCCCTTGATGATAATGGATGATGGTTTGCTTGATTTGTGCTCTATGACCGCTTTCCAACAAAGAAATTTGCAGACTTAAACTGTCTTGCTGTTGGGCAAAACTTAAACCTGCAAGAAGTGAAAAAATAAAACCTAATAATCTGCGGAAACCACTCAATCGGATATAATTTTAAAATGAAACTTCTGCAAAATTCTATACCTCCAAGGATTGTTCGTAAGCTTCCCAGCCTTTTATTTTGTAATTTAACGCCGCTTTTTCGGCATCTTCGGCTTTGTAAATACCACGCCCCACAATGATAAAATCGGTATGCAATTGCTCAAAAGCATAGTCTGGCGTGTTGTATTGCTGACCTTTGGCATCGCCTTTATCTTCTAAATTGATGCCTGGCGTAAAGAGCAACAAATCCTCTGGCAGAGCACTCTGCGCTACGCCACCCACCACATTATGATGTGTTTGTGCCACTTTTAGAGCTTGCTCTCGGTAATGGGCATCGGTTAATGCACCTTTGGACGACATCTCCAAAATGGCAATAACCCCAGAATTTAAGAAATAATCCAGCGAGGTTGCCCCGCCAATCATATGCGAAGTGATTAAATCTGCCCAAAAAGAAATTCTGTAAATTCCGTAAGAATATTGGAGTTCTTGGGTGTTACCAATATCTGCAAACTTGCGGTCTTCCATTAGCAAAAATTGATGTTTCTTCGCTAAGGCTTGGAGCGGCAGAATGGTTTTTTCAAAATCAAAATCGGTGATGATGTCCATATGCGTTTTGAGCGCCACAATGTGAGGGCCCACTTGCTCAGCAAATTGGAGTAATTCTGGCGTGGTAATCACATCTGCAGAAGCAATGAGGTTGGATTTTTTCTCTATCGCCAATTCTAATAAACGCTGCGCCGAAGAATGGCTTACTTTATTTAATTTCTCCTCATAAGAACGCCTTTTTTTCTTCTCAAACACAATAGGGTGACCAGCTAAAAAGTCTTTAATTTGAGCCAATTGCCCCTCCGAAAGCAAACCTTCTTCATATAAATATTGACAAGCTTCGGAAATGGTAAATAGCGTATGTACGCTGTAACCTTGGCGCTCCAAATGGGCTTTTCCGCCCTGTTCTCTATCCAAAACCACCACGATATCTTTCACTATTATGCCTTCGTTCTCCACCTCTGGAATGGTTTCCAACAAAGACTTTCCGCTGGTTATCACATCTTCTACCAACAGACAATTTTGCCCCGAAGTATAGAGACCTTCTATCAATTTTTTAGTGCCATAAGCTTTGGCTTCTTTCCTTTTGATAATGAGAGGGATACCGCTTTCCATAGACATTGCGGTCGCCATTGGGAGGGCGGCATAAGGCACCCCACAGATTAAATCCGTGTTTTGGGTATCCACCATTTTTAATAAAAATTGCCCCAAAGTTTTCAAAATTTTAGGGTCTGATGCCAAGGGTCTTAAATCCACATAAAAAGGACTTTCAATCCCACTTTTAAGGGTGAACTTCCCAAATTTAATAATCCCTAATTGATAACACGCTAAGAAGAACGATTTTTTTGATTCCATTTCGGTTTTTGACAAAGATAATATTTTAAAAATTATTAACACAAATTTATTTTCCCACAGTCGCCCATTTTATGGTTCCGCCGATGGTAATATTTTTTATACAATTTGATTTTCAAACCTTTAATCCTCATACATTACATATTTCTGTCTGATTTTTTCAAAATATGATAAATCTTTCTGCCACGAGGCTCTAATTTCGGCTTCTGTTTTCCCTTGTATAATCTGATGTCTGAGCTGGTCGGTGCCCGCCAATGTATCAAACCAAAGGTTTTTAATGAAAAAAGGCTTGGCAGGATTTTTATAATTTTGATACGCCCTAAGTACCCATTCTAAGTTGAGCTGTCGCAAATCTTTGTCATAGTTGGACAAATCTTCGCCGTAACAAAGCACGCCATTAAAAGGTGGATTTTTAGCCCCAAAATTAGGCGCTGGCTTAAACTGATACTTCAACTTTTTAGTCCATGGCGAGCCATAAATTTGGAATGGCAAATCGGTGCCCCTGCCTACGGAAACCTCGGCGCCTTCAAAAAAACATAACGAGGGATACAAGTTGATGGCTTTTTCGTTAGGCAAATTAGGCGATGGGCGTTTTAGCAACGGATAGCGCTGTTGTTTGTGATAATTTCGCATCGGAATGACTTGATATTCCGCTTTGATGCCGTTTTTAAGCCAGCCCTCGCCGTTCACCATCATTCCATATTCCCCGATGGTTAAGCCATAAACCACTGGAACAGGGTGCATTCCCACAAAACTTTTCCACTTAGGCTGGAGCACAGGCCCATCAATATAGCCATCGTGAGGGTTAGGACGGTCCAAAACTAAAACCTTCACCTGATGTTCTGCCGCCGCTTCCATCACATACGCCAAAGTAGAAATGTAAGTGTAAAAACGCACGCCCACATCTTGAATATCAAAAACGATGATATCCAAATCTTTCACCTGCGCTTCCGTAGGCTTTTTGTTTTTGCCATAGAGCGAAATTATGGGAAGTCCTGTCTTGGTATCCACGCCGTTTTTCACATGTTCGCCAGCATCTGCCTCGCCACGAAAGCCGTGTTCTGGAGCAAAAACCCGCTTAATCTCTATGCCATTATCGATTAAAAAATCCACAATGCTCAGCGTGTCTATTTGGACGCCAAGCTTACATACTTCCTCTGGATATTTCGCTAAATTGACTTTGGTCTTTTTAATCACCAAGCCTGTTTGGTTGGTAACCACCCCTACTTTTTTATTTTTGAGCAAAGGAATATAGAGTTCAGGTTGGTCGGCACCTGTTTTAAAATCACTGATACTCTGCGCTTTACCAAAAGATAAAAAAGATACGCTCAAATAAATTAGGCAAATCAGTTGTAAATTTTTAAATTTGGATCTTAAATTCATAGTTTTGAAATTTCCGTTATACTTTTCTAATAAAATAGCATTCTCCAAAGATAATAAAAATAATCTTTCCCGAGTGATTGTTTTTATCGGTCGGCTTTCGGTGGCGCTGGGCGTTATTGTTTCGCTGATTACCGTAGCCACAGGATTGGGTTCCAAAGAGGCGATTAAAACCCGAATGGGCGATTTTTCGGGACACATCACTGTTAAATCCACCAAGTCTAACGCGTCTTATAACTCTTCTGTGATAGATCAAAATTTGCTTGACCTCAACCAAATTAAGCAACTGCCTGAGGTTTCGGGGCTCCAAACTTATGCCACGGTGAGCGGGATTTTGAGGACTGAAAAAAACTTCTCTGGCATTATTTTCAAAGGGGTTTCTAAGGATTTTGACCAACATCGGTTTGAGAAATTTCTGGTCAGCGGGAGCATTCCTAACTTTAATGAAAAAGGGTATAATAACCAAATTATCATTTCCGAAAAAATAGGCAAAGACCTCCATCTAAAGCCCAAAGACAGCATTGTTGCGATATTTTCTAAAGAAGACCAAAAGCCCATTTACCGAAAATTTGAGGTGGCAGGCCTCTATAAAACCGACATTAAACTTATTGATGATTTGTTTATCATCGGCGATATTAACCATGTGAGGAAAATCCAAGATATGGATAAAAAAGACATTGGCGGTCTGGATATTTTCCTTAAAAATGCGGAAGACATCAATACCGCTTATCCTAAAATAGACCAACTGATTGGCTATAAAAATTATGCTGAAAAGATTACGGATCGGTTTCCGCAAATTGTGGATTGGATTAACATTTTTAATACCAACATCACGCTTATTATTACCATTATGCTGCTGGTGGTGGTCATCAATATCATTATGGTGCTGTTGATTTTGATTATAGAACGCACCAATTCTATCGGGATGCTCAAAACTTTGGGTGCTACCAACCGACAGATTAGAGCCATTTTTATCAATTACACGCTACTGATTATGGTGCCTGGCTTGTTGGTGGGCAACTTGATTGGCATTGGACTACTATTGATACAGAAGATTTTCGGCGTTATCCAACTCAACCCTGAGAATTATTATGTAAGCGTGGTTCCTGTGGAGCTCAATCCACTATATATTATCCTAATCTCGGCGGGTATTCTTTTGGTGTCTGGCATCGCTTTGATTTTGCCGAGTTATCTCATCAGTAAAATATCCCCTGTAAAAGCCATTAAATACAATTAAAAAAACTGCGGCTTCAATCATTGAAGCCGCAGTTTTTATTTGAAGTCTATTTTTTAATTGACGATAATTTTCTTCGTGATTTTTTGCGTTTTCGTTGAGAAATTCACAAGATAAACCCCAACACCCAAGCCTGATAAATTGATCGATGAAGATTGAATTTGGTCAATGGTTTTCACCAATCTGCCCGAAGCATCATAAATAGAAATAGGCGTGGTGATGAGTTCCGCGTGGGTCAGCCTCAAAGTTTCGCCTTTTGATGCATTGATGAGCGTATTTTGAATTTCCACTTGAATGGAATTTTCATTTTCTACAGTGCTAAGTTCATCGTAAATAGATGCTCCCGTAACCAAAAGCGCATAATCTTGATTGGCAATTTTCCCTTGATTATTCACCAAATTATTTTTATGAGAAATTTCTATGCGATAAATACCCGCAACCGGCGCATCAATAAGGATTTGCTCCACATTATCCACCGTATTATCACCAGTGATTGCAGGCGCCATAGGGTGCTGAATGTCCAATTTCCAAGGTTGATAAATTTGATTGGTCTTTGTATTGACCAACCTCAAATCCAAATCGTTAATCAAGCGAGAGGCGGTATTATTATGCGCATCTTGGTAAGTTGTCGGCAAATTTTTAAACGAAGGATCCGTCCAAACAATGCTTATTTTAAGCGGTTGTTTTCCATCGGTTGTGATGTTCAATTGCTCTTTAGCTTTGTTTTTGAGGGTTTTATTTTCAAAAATAACCGCTTCGCCATTGCTTTTTCCGAGTAAAATCTCCGCCCCTTTTTTAGCATCAGCGAAGCCCCAACCAAACCACGCATCAGGACCTTTGTTGCCCGCTTCTTGGGCGGAATGTATTAACAAAGCCTTTGCCGATGCCGCATTCAGCATTTTCCCAGAAAATAAATCTTTATGAATCTGCAACCAAAGCCCAATAATCCCCGTAACCTGCGGCGCCGAAAAAGAAGTGCCATCGCCCATTGCCCAAGAATTACTACCAGAACTTTCGGTAGATGGGAAGAAAATATCACTGCCCACCCCTGCAATATCGGGCTTTATACCGCCATCATCTCGCGGTCCTGCACTACTATAACTGGCTTTTTCTACATCAGAAGTTTTAGTGTAGCGTTGGTTAGAAGTTTTTAATTTTTCCGTGGCACCTACTACAATGATATTCTTCGCCAAAGAGCCTGGACCTATGCAATCTACACCATCAGCACAATTGTTGGGCGGTAAGACATCATTAGCGGTAAAAGCGACATCATTCCCTTGGCTGCCTTCATAATAAGCATTAGAAAAATCACCGCTGGGACCGTCGCCATACGAGTTTCCTGCCGATTTTACAATAATCATAGATGGATGAGCATAAACGATATCATCATAATTTCTATCACTTTCTAAATAGCAACCATCTAAATGATATGCCTTTTTCGTCGCCGAATCATAATCACCGTTCCAATACCATCGGTCTTGGTCATCCTTTTCCCATTCGGTATTGATGCCATAAGAATGGTTAGAAAGGTAAGGCTGTGCGGCTTCTATTTTTTGATAAACGGTTTTACTGCTATTCTCGCCCTGCAAAGTGGTTTCCTTAAAACTATAACTTCTAAAAGTCGCCTTTGGCATTATGCCTTTGGTATTTCCAGACACGCCACCGCCG
The DNA here is from genome assembly GCF_030517065.1 of Riemerella columbina. Classification (NCBI taxonomy): domain Bacteria; kingdom Pseudomonadati; phylum Bacteroidota; class Flavobacteriia; order Flavobacteriales; family Weeksellaceae; genus Riemerella; species Riemerella columbina. The sequence goes on along the minus strand of NZ_CP103950.1, from coordinate 1,256,964 downwards.
CCGATGTTATGCCCTACAGCCCCAATCATCCCTGTAACGCCTGTAGCGTGGCCGCTGTAATCTACGCTGTTTTTCTCTTTGTTGACGATTCTATTTTCATTGCCAAAATCCTCGTGCTTGGCATAAACTCTACCACCATCAAACACATCTACACTGATGCCTTCTCCATTATAAGATTGAGACAAACCACTGATTTTCCCTTCTTGGAGGGCATCTGCATTGGCGTTTTTAATTTGATCGGTATCATCTTCCGTTAAAAAATAAGGTTTATTTTGGAAGAAAAACCCAAGCCGATGTTCTTTTTCATCAAAAAAGCGAGTTTGGGTACCGAGAGTTTTTATAGCGCCATAATTTCCCTGCGGATTTTGTTGCATTTTTTGTTGTATATAATGCTGATATTGCACTTTATTTTTCAACTTCTGTTGCTCTAATTGCTGTGCCAATGGCGAATGGCTTTGTGCTGAAACCAAGCCTCCTAAAGCCAAAGCGGCTAAAAATAGATTTCTTTTCATTCGGAATTTTTTTGCAAATATAAATTATTTTGAGCGCTTAGCCTATCTTTATCAATGATTTTTCACCCTTTATTTTTAACAACTTGATATTAAACTTGTTTTTTTCATTAAAACACTCTACATTTGCAGCATGAAAATACACAACAACAATATTATATGGTGGCATTTCCAACTTTTCAGCTGGGTCTAATCGTATATGCGTATATTTTTGATATATTAAATTGAAACTTTAACAATACAAGCCAAAGACTTCAGCGTTTTCCGTTGAAGTCTTTTTTTAATCATCTTTTGAAACTATGATCACTATTAAAACCAAGTCTAAAGCACTGATGGGCGACCTCCACACCCCTATGGAAATTTACCTCAAACTTAGAGATGAGTTTCGGGATACCATCCTTTTGGAAAGCACCGAGCACAACGCAGCTGAGGGCAGTTTTTCCTTTATTGCGGTCAATGCCATTGCAGGGATAGAAGTGACCGACCACACCTCCTACGAAATCAAACTCCCCAATGAAGCCTCCAAAAAGAAGACTTTGGATGCCGATGCAGATCTCATCAAGATTTTAGAAAATTTTGCACAACAATTCAGCTGTCAGCCTACGGAACATCCCATTGAAACAATGGCGCAAGGCTTCTTCGGATACACCGCCTACGAGGCAATTCCCTTTTTTGAGAGCATCCATTTTAAGCCCCAAAGCCCAGAAACGCAAATCCCAATTTTAAGATATCGGCTTTACCAATACATCATCGCTTTCAACCATAAAAATGATGAAATGCGAATTATTGAAAACACCTTTTCTGGACTTCCGTCCGAGGTGCGCCGCCTACAAGACGTCATTCAGTACAAAACAATGGTGGTCTATCCTTTTGATACCACCAGTGAGGAAACCTCCAACCTCTCCGATGAGGCTTTTCTCGATCAAGTGAAAATAGCACAGCAACATACCAAGCGTGGCGATGTATTTCAGCTCGTACTAAGCCGAAGATTTCAGCAAGAATATAGAGGCGATGAGTTCCAAGTTTACCGCGCCTTGCGGAATATCAATCCTTCGCCGTATTTGTTCTTTTTTGACTATGGCGATTATAAACTTATGGGTTCCAGCCCAGAGAGCCAGCTCATTATTCAAAATCAAGAGGCAAAAATTCACCCTATTGCAGGAACTTTTAAACGAACGGGCAATTTATCTCAAGATTGGGCAGCTGCAGAACGCTTAAAGGCTGATCCCAAAGAGAATGCCGAGCATACAATGCTGGTAGACCTCGCCAGAAACGACCTCAGCAAGTTAGGCAAGAATATTAGCGTGACCAAGCTTAAAGATATTCACTTCTTTTCCTCTGTCATCCATATGGTCAGCGAGGTCACGGCAGAGGTAGACGCCCAAGTGAGCCCATACCAGATGATTGCGAGCACATTTCCGCAAGGAACGCTAAGCGGCGCCCCTAAATATAAAGCGATGGAGCTTATAGACCGCTACGAACCCACTTCACGTGGCTATTATGGCGGTTGCATTGGCTTTGTCGGCTTAGATGGCTCTTGCAACCAAGCCATTATGATCAGAACTTTCCTTGCCAAGGACAACCATTTATATTATCAGGCAGGAGCTGGCATCGTGGCGCTGTCGGAGCCTCAATTGGAGCTCCAAGAAGTCAATAACAAGCTTAATGCCCTTAAGCAAGCGATAAAGAAAGCCAAAACTTTGTAACCAGATAACAATCCACCGCATAGAGATGAGCCTATACCGCTGTTAGCCAATGAGCAACCGCAACTATAGACTACTCTACCGCAACAATTTAACCCATAAACGCAACAAGAAATGAAAATATTAGTTTTTGACAATTACGATAGCTTCACCTATAACTTAGTCCAGATGATAGAACAGATTGTTGGGCACCGTGTAGAAGTATTTCGGAATGACAAAATCAGTTTAGAAGCCATAGCCGCTTATGATAAAATCATTCTTTCCCCTGGTCCTGGCATTCCTGAGGAGGCAGGGCTCTTATTAGAAGTCATCAAGACCTATGCTAAGACCAAACCGATTTTAGGCGTTTGCTTAGGGCAACAAGCCATTGCCGAAGTGTTTGGAGGCAGCCTTATCAACCTTTCAGAAATCTATCACGGTGTAGCCACCAGCGCCCAAATCCTCCCTGTGGAGAGCCCTTTGTTTAAAGACTTACCTCAAACGATAGAAGTCGGCAGGTATCACTCTTGGGCGGTTAATCCTGAGGACTTTCCTGAAGCATTAGAGATTACCGCCGTAGATGAACACGGAATGATTATGGCACTTCAGCATAGAGACTTCCCTGTTTATGGCGTACAGTTCCACCCCGAAAGCATTTTAACCCCTATGGGCAAAAAGATTTTAGAAAACTTTATTAAGGCTTAGACTAACCGCAGTAGGGCATTAAAAAACCGCAATGATGAGAGAGACCAACGCCCTTAGTCGTTCGCTAAACCTTACCATATCATAGACAACAGAATGAAACAGATACTCAATTACTTATTTAACCACCAAACGCTCTCTAAGGCAGAAGCCAAAGCCATTATGATAGAGCTCGCACAAGGCAAGTTTAACGAAACCGAAGCTACGGCATTCGTTACGGTCTATATGATGCGCCCCATTACCTTAGAGGAGTTAAGAGGCTTCAGAGAGGCGCTCTTAGACCTTGCCCTTACGGTAGATTTGGGCACTACGGACTTGGTAGACATCGTTGGGACAGGCGGCGATGGCAAGGATACCTTCAATATCTCCACACTGGCATCGTTCATTGTGGCTGGAGCTGGGCAAAAAGTAGCTAAGCACGGCAACTACGGCGTATCTTCTATTAGTGGTGCCTCCAATGTTTTAGAAACGCTGGGCTACCGCTTCAAAACGAATACAGAAGACCTTAAATCCGACTTAGACCGCGCCAATATTTGCTTCCTCCACGCTCCCCTCTTCCACCCTGCCTTAAAAGCGGTAGCAGGCTTGAGAAAAGGGCTACAATTACGAACCTTCTTTAACCTCTTAGGCCCATTAGTGAACCCAGCACGCCCTCAGTACAGCATCTTAGGCGTTTACAGCTTAGAAGTCGCACGTCTTTACCAATACCTTCTTCAGCAAGAACCCCAAGATTTTATGCTCCTCCATGCCTTAGATGGTTACGATGAAATCAGCCTTACCCAAGACACCAAAGTCATTGATCACCGTGGCGAATACATCTATTCTGCGGAGGATTTAGGCTTCCAAACTATACCAGCCGAAGCCCTTTCTGGCGGAGGTTCTAAAGAAGAGGCTGCCGCCATTTTCAAAACGATATTAGAAGGTAAAGGTACGCCAGAGCAAAATGCCGTAGTCTTAGCCAATGCTGCTATGGCGCTCTATGCCACGCATCATTTTGGCAACTATCAGGACTGCCTCCAATTAGCCAAAGATAGCCTCTACCAAGGCAAGGCTTACCAGTGCTTACAGAACCTAATTAAGTCATAAGACGAGGCAAAACCGCATTCAGTTCATAACCCATAGCATCAAGTTAATCACCAACCGCATTTAGATTTTTTATAAATGAGCATATTAGACCAAATTGTCCAAACCAAGAAAGAAGAAATAAAAACCGCTAAGCGCCAAGCGCCTATTGAAGCCCTTACCGACCGACCTATTTTTAATCAAAGTCGCCCTGATTTTATCCAAAGGCTTAAAGAAACCCCTTATAGCATCATCGCCGAGTTCAAACGCCGCTCCCCCTCTAAGCAAGACATCAATGTGAAGGCTCAAGTTTCAGAAGTTGTGCCTGCCTATGCCTCTGCTGGCGCTGCCTGCGTTTCGGTGCTTACGGATACGCTCTATTTTGGGGGCTCTTTGCAAGACTTAGAAGAGGCTTTTGCCTATGGCATTCCATTGCTTCGCAAAGATTTCATCCTTGATGAATATCAAATCTATGAAGCCAAAGCTTATGGCGCCAGTGCGGTCTTGCTCATTGCTAATATCCTAAGCAAAAGCCAAGTAGCGAACTTAGCCAGCTGTGCCCACCACTTAGGTTTGAGCGTTCTCTTAGAATTCTACGGCGGCGAGGACTTTGATAAGTACCATCAGCAGATAGAACTCGTGGGGATTAACAACAGAAACCTTAACACCTTCCAAGTAGATTATCAGCACGCCATCAAGATGAGAGCAGCGCTCCCAGAGGGCGTTATCAGCGTGGCAGAAAGCGCTATTTATAGCCCAGACATCTACCGAGAATTGAAGGATAACGGTTTTGATGCCTTTCTTATGGGTGAATACTTTATGAAAGCCCAACAACCTGGCGAGGCATTGGCTCAATTTATTTCAGAAATTAAATAACCGCACCCAGAGATGATACAACCGCCAAAAGTCAAAGTCTGCGGGCTTACCAACTTGACTGAAATTCAAGATTTAATCAACTTAGGGGTTCACTATTTAGGCTTTATCTTTTATGAAGCCTCCCTTCGCTATGTGCTTAATCATCTTAGTTTAGAAGACATTGCCAATATCCACCATGAAGCCAAAGTTGGGGTCTTTGTTAATCATCCCTTAGATGAGGTGGTCGATATAGCGACCCAAGCCGAGCTTAGTGCCATACAAGCCCACGGTGATGAGCACTTGGAAGATCTTCAATATTTGAGAGCCCACCTACCACCGCAGACTAAAATCATTAAAGTGGTTCGTGTTGGTGAGCAACTGCCCAATTTAGAGGCTTATCTGCATACTGATGTTATAGACTACCTTTTATTTGACACTGATAGTGCCTCATTTGGTGGCACAGGGCAGGCATTTGATTGGAAATGCCTCAATGAAGTCCATCTTACGAAGCCATATGTCCTTAGTGGCGGCATTAACGGAGACCAATTGCCAAAGTTGAGCCTCCTTCGCCAACAGCCTACCGTTTTGGACATCAATTCTAAATTTGAGACCGCACCAGGGAGAAAGAACCTCGCTCAGATTAAGGATTTCCTCTATCAGTTGGGCTATTCTGCCTCATAGAGATAAGCCCACCGCATATAGAAAGGAGTAAACCACACACAGAAATGAATCAACCGCACACAGAAATGAATCAACCGCGCACAGAAATGAACCAACCGCACACAGAAATCAATCAACCGCATATAGAAATGAACCAACCGCAGACAGAAACGGATAACCTTTGCGGTTGATTGATTTCTGTTGAAAATTGATTAACGAATAACCAACATTGATTAAAAAATAAGCAATAAAAATAGATTTATGGGAGAATTTGTGTTTTTTATGGGAGCATTAATATCAAAAATAAGGTCGTTGGGCTATTTTTATTATAAAAAAGGCTTGCATATATCAGAAAATAGTTCTAATATTGTTACAACAAATCGAATTGTTTAATTAAAATCTCAAAACATTATGGAAAATCAAACCAACCTCAGCAACGATCAAGTCTTCATTAAAGGAAAAAACACCCACATCTCCCTCAATGAGTGGCTTAACAAGATGAAAATAGCCTTTTCTAATGGAAAACAAGCCCAGTTCCAAAGCCTTCTAAGCTCTGTAAGCTACGATGAGGCTAAACTGGATGAGCTTTTAGAACAGATAAAAGCCATTGAGCAACTGGCACAAGCCCAAAAGAAAGAGTATGCTGCCCAGTACGAAGCAACTTCCAAACTGGAAGAAAAACGCAACGCCATCAACGAGACCTATATGAAGCACTTTGCGCTCTGTAAGATTTTGCTTAAAAACAATGTGAAGGCGCAAGCTGCCTTGGAGTTCTCAGGCAACAGAAAATCCGCTTACAGCGAGTGGTATCAGCAAGTGGCTAACTTCTATGCGCAGTTGCTCAACACCCCAGAGTTCTTGAGCGACATCAGTAGCATCAACATCGTCGAGGCAGACCTTACCGCCGTGCAAACTGCATTAGAAGAGCTCAGCACTCTCAAAGAAAAGCAAAAATCTGCAATGGCGAAAGCCCAAAAATCAACGGAAACCAGAGACAAGGCTTTTGAAAGCCTCTACCCTCTCTACTCGGACTATATCTCTTATGCCAAAGTCCTCTTCAGCAATGAACAAGACTTGGAAGCACTGGGGATTACTGTGAGAAGGGACTAAAACCAAAAGATATTATAGCGTTATTATTATATGAATTTTAAAAATCCTGACCTTAATGGCTACTACGGCGAGTTCGGAGGGGCGTTTATCCCTGAAATGCTCTATCCGAATGTCGCCGAACTGCAAGCAGAGTATTTAAACATCATCAACTCTGCAGACTTTAAAGAAGAATACCAAAACCTACTGAAAAACTATGTAGGCAGGGCTACACCGCTCTATTTCGCACCACGGTTGAGTCAACAGTATCAGACCAATATCTATCTGAAGCGGGAAGATCTCAACCACACAGGGGCGCATAAGATCAACAATGCCTTAGGGCAAGCCCTCTTAGCGAAGAAACTCGGCAAACACCGCATCATTGCGGAAACAGGTGCAGGGCAGCACGGCGTAGCCACAGCCACAGCTTGTGCCTTATTGGGCTTAGACTGCACCATTTATATGGGAGCAGTAGACATAGCGCGGCAAGCTCCTAATGTGGCACGGATGAAGATGCTCGGCGCTAAGGTGGTTCCTGCCAATTCAGGGTCGCAGACTTTAAAGGATGCCGTGAACGAAGCCCTAAGGGACTGGATTAACCACCCTACCACAACACATTATATTATTGGGAGTGTGGTGGGGCCCCATCCGTTCCCAGATATGGTGGCAAGGTTCCAAAGCGTAATCTCAGAGGAGATTAAAGCCCAGTTGGTGGAGCAATTGGATAGAGATTATCCTGATTATCTCATCGCTTGCGTGGGTGGTGGCAGCAATGCGGCTGGCACCTTCTACCACTACGCCAATGATGAGCGCGTGACCCTCATCGCTGCAGAAGCAGGCGGTAAAGGCATTACCTCTGGAGAAACAGCGGCTACCACAGCCCTCGGCACCATTGGCGTACTGCATGGCAGCCAAAGCTTAGTGATGCAAACCCAAGATGGACAGGTCATAGAGCCTTACTCTATCTCGGCAGGTTTAGACTATCCAGGGATAGGCCCTATGCACGCGCATTTATTTAAAGAAGGGCGAGCGGAATTCATCAGCATTGATGATGAGCAAGCGCTCCAAGCAGCATTTAACCTGACCCAAAAGGAAGGCATCATCCCTGCATTAGAGAGTGCCCACGCCTTGGCGGTCTTAGATCAAAAAGTATTCAAGCCGACGGATATCGTGGTGCTTTGTTTGAGTGGCAGAGGGGATAAAGATATGGAAACCTACCTCAAAATGATGCCCTAACCTCTCGTGATGAAAAGCAGGCAACCTTTGATGAATTTCTGATTTGTCAAAAGGAATGCCTATCTTTGTTTATTGATTAACTAACGTATATTGTATGACCACTTCCAGATTAGAAGCGTTTAGTGATGGCGTTTTAGCTATTGTGATTACCATTATGGTCTTAGAGATGAAGGCGCCAGAGGGGGCAGACTTCCAATCCTTAATGCCTGTGGTTCCTAAGTTCTTGTCTTATATCCTTAGCTTTATTTATATTGGCATTTATTGGAATAATCACCACCACCTCTTCCAAGCGATAGAGAAAATCAACGGTACAGTGCTCTGGGCGAACCTCTTATTGCTCTTTGCCCTTTCCTTAGTGCCTTTTACTACTGCTTGGATGGGCGAGAACCATTTCGATAAGAACCCTGTAACGCTCTATGGCATCAATCTTTTGTTCTGTGCGTTCGGTTACATCGCCTTAGAGCGGTCCACGCTAAAAGTAGAGGGCAAAGGCTCCAAAATAGAGCAAGCCCTCAAAAGTAGAACCAAAGAATATACTTCCATTTCGCTCTATATTGTTGGCTTGTTGGGGTCTTATTTCGCCCCAATCATTGGTATGGCTTGCTATACAGTAGTTGCTATCCTATGGCTGTGCCCAGACCGCCGCATAGAGAAAACCCTTAAATCCTAACCCCGTATGAAGAAACTCAATATCTACTTTACCGCTGGCATTCCCAGCTTAGATGATACCGCAACTCTTATCCGCCTTATTCAAGAGGAAGGCGCCGATTTCATAGAAATTGGAATGCCCTACAGTGACCCCGTGGCGGATGGCGAAGTGATCCAACAAGCCCACCAAAAGGCATTAGCTAATGGTATGAGCATAGACAAGCTCTTCCAACAGCTCATCACTATAAAAGATGAAGTCAAAATCCCTATCATTTTGATGGGATACATTAATCCTGTGCTATCGTTCGGCTTTGAGGCGTTTTGCCAAAAGTGCCAAGAGGCAGGCATCTACGGCTTGATCATTCCAGATCTTCCCCCAATAGAGTTTGAGAAGAAATATCAGAAGATTTTAAAACAATATGGGCTCCACTTCAGCTTCTTGGTAACGCCAGAAACTTCCGATGAGCGGATGCTCTATTTGGATAGCCTAAGTTCTGGCTTCCTCTACGCTGTGAGCTCCTCCTCTACAACAGGGAACGCCACCAAAGTGGTAAAAAATGATGCCTACCTGAAAAGATTAGCCAACCTATCGCTCACCAACCCTGTGATGATAGGCTTTGGCATTAAGAATAAAGCCGACTTTGATAGCGTAACGGCAGATGCCAGCGGCGGTATCATTGGCACGGCTTTCGTAAAGCTCTTATTAGATCACCCAGACTGGGAAACGAGGGCCAGAGCTTTCATCCGTGATATAAAACAGAATGATAACAATAACAATTAACACATAATGAAGAAAATAAGTCTTTTACTCGTGGTGATGTCGGGCGTGGTTTCGGCACAGTTCACCGATTATAACATCGTAAAGAATATACAGACCAAAAATAAGTCTGTAGTAGTCTCTGCTCACCCTTTAGCAAGTGCGGCAGGCGTTCAGGTCATTCGGCAGGGCGGTAATGCGTTTGATGCTGCCATTGCAACGCAATATGCCTTAGCGGTAGTCTATCCTCAGGCAGGAAACATCGGTGGTGGTGGCTTTTTAGTGGCAACCAAAGCCAATGGCGAGCAACTGGCGATAGATTTCCGAGAGGTAGCCCCTAAAAAGGCTAATCGGGATATGTATCTTGATGCTCAGGGCAAGGCGGATACAGACCTGTCTCAAAATGGTCGCCTTGCAGTAGGTGTTCCAGGTTCTGTGGCTGGCTTTTATGAAATTCTAAAGCACGCTAAGCTTCCTATGAAAGCCCTAATACAGCCTGCAATAGACCTCGCAGAAAAAGGATTTGCCATCACTGAGAAAGAGGCGCAACTCCTTAACCAAGAGCGAGAGGCGTTTATCAAACATAACCAAAATGCTATCGTCTTTGTGAAAGATACCCCTTGGAAAGCGGGTGACCTTCTCATCCAAAAGGATTTGGCTAAGACCTTAAAGCGGATACAGCAATTCGGACTGAAAGGCTTCTATGAAGGAGAGACCGCACGCCTCATCGTAGAGGAAATGAAGCGCGGCAATGGTATTATCACCCTTGAAGATTTGAAAAACTACCGTGTAAAAACGCGGAAGCCCCTCACCTTTGACTATAAAGGGCATCAGATTGTCTCGATGCCTTTGCCCTCCAGTGGAGGACCGCTCCTCGCCCAGATGCTGAAGATGGCAGCTTTTGAAAATCTTGAAAACTATCAGCCCAACGCGCCTGAAGCGGTGCAAATTATGGTGGAGGCAGAGCGCCGTGCCTATGCCGATAGGGCGGAATATATGGGCGATCCAGACTTTATCAAAGACCAAACGGAGTTCTTAACTTCCGATGCGTATTTGAGAAAAAGATGGCAGACTTTTAATAAAAACCAAGCAACACCAAGCGCCGAAGTAGGGAAAATCATCAACCCCAATCAGGAAAGCACGCAGACCACGCATCTTTCTATCTTAGACAAAGAGGGCAATGCAGTTTCCGTAACGACAACCCTCAATGGCTATTACGGCAGTAAGGTGGTCGTATCGGGTGCGGGTTTCTTCCTTAATAATGAAATGGATGACTTCTCGATAAAACCTGGTGTCCCTAATATGTTTGGAGCCGTAGGTGGCGAAGCCAACGCTATACAAGCGGGCAAAAGAATGCTCTCTTCTATGGCGCCTACCGTCGTACTGAAAAATAACAAAGCCTATATGGTCGTAGGTACGCCTGGGGGAACGACTATCCCGACCTCCGTGTTCCAAGCTATTGTAGATGTGATTGACTTTAAAATCAGTCCGAACTTGGCAGTTAACCTACCGAAGTTCCATCAGCAATGGTTGCCAGAATATGTTTCCGTAGAGAAGGACTTTCCAAGAGAGACCATTAAAGCTTTAGAAAAGAAGGGCTATCAGTTTAAAGTACGAGGCGCCATCGGCAAAACAGAAATGATTGTCGCCGACGAAGCGGGCAATATCACCGCCATAGCGGACAACAGAGGCGATGATGCGGTAGCTGTTGAATAAATTTCTGCCCAACATCAAGGCATAAAAAACTTTCTACAATAATGTAGAAAGTTTTTTTGTTTCTTACTGCGGATGAGACTTGTCTGTGTGCGGTTGCTCCTCTCCTCTATACCAAAAAGCCTAAAGGTAAGGCGCTAATGCGACTTCTAAGCCATCAATTTCCTCCGTGATGTGGATTTGACAGCCTAATCTTGAGTTTTCTTTGGTGTGGAAAGCCTCGGCAAGCATAGCTTCTTCCTCATCGCTCATTTCTGGTAGGGGAACATCGTTCTCCACATAAACTTGACAAGAAGCGCACATCGCCATACCGCCGCATACGCCAATGGTACCCTCTTCTGCCAACTCATAAGCCCTTACCACTTCCATCAGGTTCATAGACATATCCGTTGGAGCGACTACCTCGTGCGGCGTGCCCTCTCTATCGGTGATTTTTAAAGTAATATCTGCCATAATGTGATTTAATCTATCTTTTTAACGACCGCCTTTTCAGCTTCCTTTCTACTGCCATCAAAGCCATCAACACCGCTTACCGTTGTATATTTAAGAACATACTTTTTACCAGGGTTAAGGCGGTTATATACGCTTTGGCACATTAAAGTAGCCTCGTGGAAGCCACAAAGAATCAGTTTGAGTTTGCCTGGGTAGGTATTGACATCGCCAATGGCATAAATGCCCTCTCTATTGGTTTGGTAGTCTAAAGCATTGTTGACCTTAATGGCATTTTTTTCAATCTCTAAGCCCCAATCTGCAATAGGTCCCAGCTTCGGCGTTAGCCCAAACAACGGAATGAAATAGTCGGTATCCAATTCTATGGTTTCGCCCTCTTTCTCGATGGTTAAGCCTTCAATATGACCGTCGCCTTTTAGTCCTACCACTTCCGCTGGCGTGATGAGGTTGATTTTGCCTTCATTTTTGAGGGCTTGCACCTTCTCTACAGAATCTAACGCCCCACGGAATTCGTTTCTGCGGTGTACCAAAGTGACCTCCTTAGCGATGTTGGAAAGGAAAATGCTCCAATCTAACGCCGAGTCTCCCCCACCAGCAATCACAATTTTTTTATCTCTAAATAATTCTGGATCTTTTACAAAATATTCTACGCCCTTGTCCTCATAGTCCGCAATATGGTCTATGGCAGGCTTCCGAGGTTCAAAAGTGCCCAACCCTCCTGCAATGGCTACGGCTTTAGCTCTGTGCACGGTTCCTTTATTGGTCACGACTTCAAACCATTCATCATCTATTTTTTCTAAAGTAACGGCGGTTTCTGCTAAGGTAAAACCAGGTTGAAACTGCTTAATCTGCTCCATTAAATTATCCACCAACTCGCCTGCATTTACCGATGGATACCCTGGAATGTCAAAAATAGGTTTCTTAGGATAAAGCTCTGCCAACTGCCCACCAGGCTGCGGAAGAGCATCAATAATGTGGCATTTTAACTTCAATAAACCGGCTTCAAAAACGGCAAAAAGCCCCGTAGGCCCTGCTCCTATAATGAGTAAATCTGTAGTAATCATTTAATGGGATTTTTTAGTCTAATTTATACCGTGCAAATGTAGTAATTTTTAAACTAACAAAACACGGCTGCCTTCTATTTTTTAAGCAAAAATCATTGATGATATGTATCAATAAAAAACGCCCTTAGTGTGTCAACTAAGGGCGCTACATTGGTTTTATTCTGATGCGCTTTCTTCTATTTTAACGCTCAGCGTATCTGTATTTGGGCTTGATGTTTTAGGTTTTTGAACCTTCGTGGCATCAGTTGGTTGGTTGGTCGTCCGCTCTTTCAATTGTTTAGCACCGCCAGACAATGTAGAGATGAGGGTTTCTTCTATTTGGCTCATCTTTTCGGCTGGATAAGTGGTATCGTAAGGTTTCATAACCTCAAATAAATACTGATAGAAAGGCGTTATTTTCTGCACATTTTCTGATTCTCTATTGGCTTTTTCTTTACCCATAGCGAGGAGATCCTCAATAAAAATATTGAATTTTTTATCAATCGGTTTAACGGCATCAATTAAATACTGATATCCTTTTTTCTCATTTCCTAACTTTTTATAGGCATCTGCCACCGAGGCGACCACCATAGAATAAAGCATCGGTTGGGTTGCCATTTGGCGCTTAACATACTGCTGATCTCTCGGCGAAAGGGATAGATAATAATCGTACTCGTTCATAATCTCTTTTTGGAGTTGGTCGGCTAATGCTAAGCCTTTTTTCTCTTCGCCAGCGAGGATATATGCGTAAATGATAGCCGTTAAAGAACGAGGATCATTGTATTTTTCAACAGGAATTTCGGTATTGGCTAAGTTCAAGATTTCGCGGGCTTTTTGTCTTTCGCCTTTGGCAGCCAATACCTCCGCTGCCCTGCTGGCAGAACTTCTGTAGCTGTAAATGTTAGAAGTACAAGTTTCATCAAAGTGGGCATTTAAGTCCTTGAAGTTGCCCCAACGGAAATTCTTCACCACTTGATAGAGCTCATCAGCATCTACACGACCAAACTCACCATCTTCAGTTTCTTCGGTTTTAATCGGTACTAAACGATAGCTGAAACCATCATATTGTAAATAATTTTTGAGGTAAAAAATGTTGGTTTCATCATAAATACCGCCTACAGAAAAGTGAATTGGGCGGTTCCAATCAAAATGAGCGAGGATGTCCATCATCATCAAATCGTTTTTAAATAGCGTTGATTTTTTATAGTTAATCACGATTTGAGATTCCGCTTTTGTAGCATCTTGAGGTTTGATAATGCCTGATTTAACAGCATTTTTAACATTCACAGGGAGGACAAATTTGCTCACAGGAAGGAAGTTGTATTGCTCATATTTTTCTTCGCCATAGAGCATTTTTAAAACCAAATCTTTATCCTCAGATTTCTGTTTGAGAAAAGCAATTGCCTCTTTTAAGGTCATTTGGTCTTGGGTTTGGTATTTTCTAAAACTTCTTAAAATATCCTCTGGCGCTCCATTGGCTTTAAGGTTTTCAAAAATCTGTTGCCACTCGTTAGGTGACAGCGTGTGGATTTGCTCATTAACACCTTCTCGGTAATCCTCGTGCACCAAAGCGGAAGGCACCGGCATACTATTATAAGTTCTTCGTTTGTTTTGGTCAATATTCCAAGGCGTAGCAAGGAGCGTAAAATTAACCACCTTAACATCATCTCGGAACCTTTCCGTTTCTTGGATTGCCCAAAGTGGGTAGGTGTCATTATCGCCATAAACGAATAAAATATCGTTTTTAGGCAAAGATTTCAGTGTGGAATAAGCGTAATCATAAGCCGTATAGCGGTGACTTCTGTCGTGAGGGGTATAGTTCTGAAAGCCCATTAATGCAGGAATGCCCAATAGCAAAACACCCACACCCAACACGGCTTTTTTATTTTTCGTTTTGTCTTGAACCAGATGAAGAATAGCCGCAGCCCCTAAGCCGATCCAAATAGCAAAAGCATAGAAAGCACCGACCATAGCGTAATCTCTCTCACGAGGTTCAAATGGTTTAACGCCCGTATAAAAGACAATGCCCACGCTGGTCAAAATAAATAAAGACAAAACGGCATAAAAGCGTCCAAAATCTTTGGTCAGCTGAAAGTAGAAGCCCAAAAGCCCTAACAACAGCGGCAGGAAGAAAAAGTAAACCGTAGATTCGTTATGGAATTTCTTCGGCATATCCGATTGTTTGCCATAAAGGGCATCATCAACGAAGGAAAAGCCAGAAACCCAGTTGCCATTGGTGTTTTCCATATGACCTTCTAAATCATTCTGGCGCCCAACGAAGTTCCACATTAAATAACGCACAAAATAATAACCATTTTGAAAGGTTATAAAATAGTCCAAACTCTGCCCCAAAGTAGGTTTCTTTACATTGATTAAATGGTAGGATTTGGCTTGGAGGTAATCCTCTACCGTGATTTTTCCTTTTTCGTATTTATCTCTTAATTCCTTATAGAACTCCGCTGCCTCTGGACTATTGGCAATATCATCATCAGCGTCGTTAAACTCAAAATCTGGCGCACCATACATAGAGATATAGTTCGCCATAACATTTCTATCTTGAGCAAACATCCTTGGCAAAAAGCCCACATGATTAGGGCTGTATACATATTGGAATTTTTCGCCAACCTCTATATAACGCCCTGTTTTCTCATCTTTTTCGTAAGTTTTTCCAGTTTTTATCGTTTTGAGGCTGCCATCCTCATTTTTCTCCATACCATTCCAGTCAAGGTAGGCGGTATAGTTTTGCCCATAGATGGTTGGCCAATCGCCGTACTGTTCGCGGTTGTAATAATCTAACATTCCAATGGCGTTGTTCGGGTCGTTAAGGTTCATTGGCGGATTGGCATTCGCACGGATAGGAATCATCATCCAACAAGAAAAGCCTATCAGCATATAAACCACGGACAGAACAGCGGTTTGCAATAGATGATTGCCATTTTTCTTAGAATAATTGATGGCTAAATATGCTAAAATCACCAAAACAGCGAAAGCAAATAGCGTCCCCGAGTGGAATGGCAAGCCTAAACCATTAACAAAAAAGATTTCCGATTTGCCAAACATCACCATGATAAAAGGGAAAATGCCTTTAAATACCATTGCTAAAACGCCCAATGTGATTAAATTAGCGATTAAAAAACTCTTCCAAGTAAAAGTATAATGGCGCGCATAGTACACCAAACAGATCATAGGCACAGCCAGCATACACATCATATGAACGCCCACGGAAAGCCCAACCACAAAGAAAATGAGGATAATCCAACGCTCGTTATCGGGAGCATTATATTCGTTTTCCCATTTGGTGATGAGCCAGACTATTAGCGCAATAAATAGCGATGCCATTGAGTACACCTCGCCCTCTACTGCTGAGAACCAAAAAGTATCTGAAAAAGTGAACGCCAACGCTCCCACCAGCCCCGAGCCTAAAACCACAAGGCTTTCTTGCGTATTGATATTTTGGAAAGATTTGCCCAAAAGCCGTCTTACCAAATGCGTGATGGTCCAGAATAAAAATAATATGGTTAATGCACTAAACAGCGCCGACATCGCATTGATAACCAATGAATAATATGCAGAATTGCCGAGCGCTAACATCGCAAAAACGGCACCTACAATTTGAAATAAAGCCGCCCCTGGTGCGTGGGTGACCTCTAACTTAACCGCAGAAGAGATGTACTCACCGCAGTCCCAAAAGCTAAAATTAGGTTCTATCGTGCTCAGGTAAGTCACCAACGCGATTAAAAAAACTGCCCAACCTAAGGCAGTATTCCATTGTTTAAAGTGCCAATCTTTCATAAGAATTAAATAAAAACTTTGTGCGAAAATAAGATTTTTAGTTTATTTGGGCAAATGCTTATTCTTTTAAGAATGAGATTTTTTAGTTTTAGAAGTAAAAGCTTATATTTGCACTTTAACCTTTATTAAAATAGCTCAATGAAAGGACAAAATAAACTTTTTATCGCCATTATTATCGGCTTGGTTTTAGGGATCGGACTTGGTGGCTTGGTGCATTTTCAATATCCAGAATACACTGAAGATTTTGCAAAGAATATTAAACTTTTAGGCACCATTTTCATTAGATTGGTTCAGATGATTATTGCACCTTTGGTTTTTACCACTTTAGTTGTGGGGATTGCTAAAATGAGTGACATCCAAATGATTGGCCGTGTGGGTACCAAAGCGATGATGTGGTTCATTACCGCCTCTTTGGTTTCTTTATTTATAGGTCTGGTTTTGGTCAATTGGTTAGAACCTGGGAAGGTGACCCAACTGCCTATCCAAGACACGGCTTCCGCAGCGGAAATTGTGAGCAATAGCAAAGGATTTTCATTAGAAGATTTCGTAAAACACATTATTCCTAAAAGTGTATTTGAAGCCTTTGCCACCAATGAAGTGCTACAAATCGTAGTCTTCTCTATTATGTTTGGCATCGCGCTTTCTCAACTTGGCGAATCGTATTCTAAACCTGTAATCAAAGCGTTAGACATTTGTGCCCACGCCATTCTTAAAATGGTCGGCTATATTATGTGGATGGCACCATTAGGCGTTTTAGGCGCTATAGCGGCGGTAGTTGCCACCAATGGTTTTGAAATTTTCATTGTCTATGCCATTTATCTTCGGGACTTTTTCTTTGCTCTGGCAATACTTTGGTTAGTGCTCTGTTTGGTGGGCTATTTGATATTAGGCCCTCGCCTTTTTGATTTATTGAAAAGAATAAAAGAACCGCTACTCATTGCCTTCTCCACCACCAGCTCCGAGGCTGTATTCCCAAAATTGGTTGAAGAATTAGAAAAATTTGGAGCCAATAGTAGAATCGTTTCTTTTATTTTGCCTTTGGGCTATTCCTTCAATTTAGATGGCAGTATGATGTATATGACCTTTGCCTCTATTTTTATCGCTCAGATTTACGGAATTGATATGTCCGTTGGGCAACAAATCACAATGCTGCTGGTGCTTATGCTGACTTCCAAAGGGATTGCTGGTGTGCCAAGAGCCAGTTTGGTTATCATTGTTGCCACTTGTTCTATGTTCGGAATTCCGCCAGAAGGCATAGCTTTAATCCTGCCAATAGACCATTTTTGCGATATGGGAAGAAGTATGACCAATGTTTTAGGCAACGCTCTGGCAACCTCCGCGGTTTCTAAATGGGAAGGACAGTTGAGCGCGCCGAAAGACCTGGAACATTTGGAAAAAAATGCTTAATTTTGTCACTCAATTAAAGTTAAAAATCTAATGTTAAAAAAAGATAGAGTTTTAGAATTTCTAAAAGAGGTAGAGGTAGATGATTTGGTGAACAATGTGCAGATTATGGGCAATGATGTCTATATTGATATGACCGCACACTCCCCAGCCATGCACGAAAAGAAAAAATTAGAAGCCGCAATGAAACAGGCTTTCGCATCAGAATTTGGAGAAGAAGTGGTGCTTAAGCTCAAAATTGTCTCTCCAGAACCTTCCGAAATTCAGCAAAACCAAATTAAAGGGAAATCTATCCCTGGGATTCAGAATATTATCGCTATTGCTTCTGGTAAAGGGGGCGTGGGTAAATCAACCATCGCTGCCAATTTAGCCGTTACTTTAGCCAAAATGGGCTTCAAAGTCGGATTATTAGATGCCGATATTTATGGACCTTCCGTTCCTACTATGTTTGATACCGAAGGCGCTAAGCCCATTTCTGTGGAAGAAAACGGCAGACATCTGATGAAACCCATAGAAAATTATGGCGTAAAAATGCTTTCTATTGGCTATTTTTCAGGAGCTAATCAAGCGGTCGTTTGGCGTGGTCCTATGGCTGCTAAAGCTTTAAACCAAATGTTAAGAGATGCTGCTTGGGGCGAGTTGGATTTCCTACTGATAGACTTGCCACCAGGAACGGGCGACATCCATCTTTCTATCATTCAAGAAGTGCCTGTAACAGGCGCCGTTATTGTGAGTACGCCTCAGCATGTGGCATTAGCCGATGTAAAAAAAGGTATCGCGATGTTCCAAATGGAGAGCATCAACATTCCTGTATTAGGGTTGATTGAAAATATGGCTTATTTCACCCCAGAAGAATTGCCAGATAATAAATATTATATCTTCGGTAAACAAGGCGCTCAATATATGGCGGAAGATTTAGGCATTCCTATATTGGGCGAAATTCCAATCATTCAAAGCATTAGAGAAGCTGGAGATGTCGGCAGACCTGCAGCACTACAAGAACCTTCTAAAATTACTGAAATCTACACCGAAACCGCTCAAAAAATGGTGGAAAGTTTGGTGGAAAGAAATAAAAATCTACCTCCTACGGAAGCCGTTAAAATCACGACTATGGCAGGCTGTTCACCTAAAAAATAACCCAATCTGAAATTATAACAATGGCACAAACAATAGAAAATTTAGAAACCCGAGTGGAGGAAGCCTTGGAAAGCATTAGACCTTTCCTCAATAAAGATGGCGGCGATATAGAATTGGTGAAAATAGAAGATTTAACCGTTTATGTTAAGCTTTTAGGGAATTGTTCCAGCTGCCCGATCAGTTTTTCCACAATGAAATTGGGCGTTGAAAATACCATTAAAGAAAAGGTTCCAGAAATTGTAAAGGTAGAAAGTATAGAGTAATATAATCTTATATGAAAAATAACTTTTTGGAATAAAATTGTATTGATTCTGTGTAGTTTAACATTGGATAGTTTTGATGTATCAGGCTTATCAATATGGAAAATCTGCCGCTGAAAGAGAAAAACAACTTTCCGAATCTTTACAGAAATAATTTTTTATTATAATAATAAAATGGGAGATTGTTTTTACTTTCTCCCATTTTTTACGCTTATTTTATACTTTCTAAAAACAATAAAAGCCACCTCAATTGAGATGGCTTTTTCATTTTGGTTTCTGAGATTTTACGCTCAAAAAATTATTTTTTCTTAGCTCCAGCCACAGCATCAGCTAATTCAGAACCTGCTTTAAATTTAGCTACCTTTTTCGCAGGGATTTTGATAGCTTTTTTAGTTGCAGGGTTGATACCTTGTCTTGCCGCTCTCTCAGTTACAGAGAAAGTACCAAAACCAACTAAAGATACTTTACCATCTTTCTTTTTAAGCGTTTCAGTAACACAGTTGATAAAAGATTCTAAAGCTTTTTTAGCCGCTACTTTTGAAATTTCGGCATCTTTAGCCATTGCGTCGATTAGTTCAGACTTGTTCATAGTAATATAAATTAAAAGTTAAGTTTTATTAGAAGCAAATTTAAAACTTTTTTTTATATATACAAATTTCACTATAAAAAATAAATTTAATTTTACCTTATTTATATTTTTAATTTCAATAATACAATTTTATGTCCGTGCTTTAATAGTTGTTTATCTTAATAAAAAATAAATATAAAAACCTAATAATCAGTTATTTAATTAAAATGAAAATCTAAAAACAGCTTTTGCCAATCTATAAATAAAGCCCACGATACAACATACTAATTTATAACCAATCTAAAAATATGAAACCACTTTTGAGCCCAATTTTAGCGTTTATTTCTTATTTTTGCAAGCAATTTTACACTTATGATTTCCATTTTAGATCCCCAATTGAGTGCTATCAACCAATACATTGCACAATCTCAGCCCAGCCAATTGCTTATATTGGTTGACGAAAATACGCACCAACATTGCCTCCCCTACTTTTTAGGAAACTTAGAAACCGATATTCCTTTTGAAATTATTGAAATAGAACCCGGCGAAGCCCTAAAAACCATAGATACCGCTGTGCAATTATGGGAGATTCTTTCAGAGTTTAAGGCTGATAGAAAGGCGCTTTTCATCAATTTAGGCGGTGGCGTGATCACAGATATGGGCGGCTTTGTGGCATCTACTTATAAGCGTGGCATTCCTTTTATCCATATGCCTACCACGCTCCTCTCTATGGTAGATGCTTCTATCGGTGGGAAAACAGGAATTGACCACCAATTTCTCAAAAATATCGTTGGGAGTTTTGCCCTGCCAGAGCAAATTTTCGTCGCTTTTGATTTCCTCAAAACCTTACCTTATATAGAACTCAGAAGTGGTTTTGCCGAGATGCTCAAACACGGACTGATCGCAGAAGCCGCACATTGGGAAGATTTAATCAACATTGATGAGCTTTCCGCCGAAACCATAGTGCCTTATATAGAAAGCTCGATGAGGATTAAGCAAAATATTGTGAATCATGATTTTAAAGAAAACAACATTCGCAAAATCCTTAATTTTGGACATACCATAGGGCACGCCATTGAGAGTTTATTTATCAGTTCAGGACAACCTATTCCACACGGTGAGGCGGTAGTTTTGGGGATGATTATGGAGACCCATTTATCAGCTTTGGAACATTTAATTTCGGAAGAAACAAGCGAACATATCATCTCTGAAATCCAAAAATTCTATCCTTATATCTCTATTGATGCCTTTGATGATGATTCTATACTCCAACTTATGAAAAATGATAAAAAAAATAATCACAGAAATATCAATTTTTCGTTGCTCAATGGGATAGGAACAGCCATTTTTGACCATAAAGCTTCTGAAGAAAATGTCAAAAAAGCTATTTTTTATTATAAAAATCTCCAAAACAGAATCACATCAACCTAAATCCAATAACAATTTTAAAATACTGAATGCCAATTAGATAAATTAAACACTTGTTTAATTTTTTAAATTTAAAACCATTTTGGCAAGGCTTTTGAATATACTGAAGCGTCACTCTAAAAAAGAAATAGCCAGAGTGTCAATTAAAACATAAAAACAAGAAAAAATTTAAAATTATGAAAAAAGTATTTTTAGGCTTAGCCGTAGCAGTTAGTTCATTAACTTTCGCACAACAATTTGGTGTTAAAGCAGGTGCTAACTTTTCTTCTATCTCTAAAGATGGGGATTTTGCAGATACTAAAGGAAAAACTGGTTTCTACGCTGGTGTATTTATGAACGCACCATTAGCAGAGAATTTTAGCATCCAACCAGAGGTTATCTATAACAATGTAGGTGCTAAAGTTTCATTGAATAATATCGATACTAAATTAAATTTAGACTACATCTCTGTACCAGTAATGTTCCAGTACAACGCAACACCTGAATTCTATTTAGAAGCTGGTCCTCAATTTAGTTTCTTAGTTAACTCTAAAATTAAATCTGACAACCAATTGGTAGAATCAGTAGCAAACTACTTTAACAGCAAAGACAACTACAACTCTTTTGACTTTGGTATGGGATTAGGTTTAGGTTACAACTTTACACCTAACATCGGTATCAATGCAAGATATGTTGCAGGATTTACAGATTTAAGCAAAAATGGTTCTGTAGATGTAGCGAACAAAGATGGTAAAAACAGAAACAACACTTTCCAAGTTGGTTTAGGATTTAAATTCTAAAACCACAGGAAATCAAAAAAAAAGCGCCGTAAGATCATTCTTGCGGCGTTTTTTGTATTCTCTTTTTATCGATTCAGAATAATCAACAGTGCGCCCACGGAAATAAATGCCCAAAGCAAAACCGCTTGTAACAAGGGTTTTACGCCCACGCTTTTAATCGCGTTGATGCTCAGCCCTGCCCCAATAAGGAACAAAGTCAGCCCCAAACCTTTTTTTGGCGATGAGCACAATATAATGACTCAACGGCGAGATGCTCGGTACAAAAGTGTTGATGAGCATTGCAACGATGAACATCAGGATAAATAATCTTCGCTTGGTGGTGTACCTTTTTCGAGCGTTTTTTCTGTATCAATACAAACATCAGCGAGACAGGAATAATCCAC
Source organism: Riemerella columbina (assembly GCF_030517065.1). Taxonomy (NCBI): domain Bacteria; kingdom Pseudomonadati; phylum Bacteroidota; class Flavobacteriia; order Flavobacteriales; family Weeksellaceae; genus Riemerella; species Riemerella columbina. The sequence goes on along the minus strand of NZ_CP103950.1, from coordinate 1,234,810 downwards.
AAAGTACGCTCCAGCTTTACCGTCGTAGCGATTTTCAATGCCTCATAGCCGTATTTTTGTGCCGCTCCCACCACCGAACTCGTATCGTGGATGGTAATGGCTAACCACAACCCAAAATCCTCTTGACTCATCGACAAAGAATGTCCCACCACAGGGAAAATAAACAACGCCAATGCATTAAGGATGAAGATACTCGCCAAGGCGACAGAAGTTTCATTCTCCTTAGCATCAATCACAGGGGCAACCGCCGCAATAGCACTACCGCCACAAATCGCCGTCCCCGAAGAAATCAGCGTACTGGTATTGTTCGGAATTTTGAGCCATTTGCCCAATAACAATCCGATAATCAGCGTACTACTGATGGAAACAATCGTGAATATTAAGCCTTCTTTACCCGCTTTCATCGCCTCAATGGCATTCATTCCGAAGCCTAACCCCACCACCGAATATTGCAATAATATTTTGGTGGCTTTTCCATTGAGATATCAAAAAAGGATGCCAAAAAAATGCTAAAAATAAAGCCCAATAACAGACATTCAGGCGGTTCCATAAAGGGCAAACAGCACAATGCCAATGCTATAATAAACAGGACTTTTCGGATTTGATGAGAAACTTGATGTTCAAACATAACAATTGATTTTAGACTGTAAAAGTCGGTATTTATTATAAACAAATCAAATGAATAATATTTATTTGAAATAACTTTTGGTTATTTTAAGTTTCATCTTTGAAAGATTAAGAGGTATTATGATTGATCCGCTGTTAAGTTTTGATTTTCCGCTAAAACGATGGGCATTCCGCTGGTTTTATTCTATATTCCGCTGTTAAGTTTTGGTTTTCCGCTAAAATAATAGGTTTTCCGCTGGTTTTATTCTATATTCCGCCATTAAGTTTTGGTTTTCCTCTAAAATAATAGGCATTCCGCTGGTTTTGTTCTATATTCTGCTGTTGAGTTTTAGTTTTCCGCTAAAAAGATGGATATTTTTGCTCTTTATTTCCAATCAATAAGGGGAATTATTTTCTATTTTTCTCCTCTAATTGCTCGCTGCGGATCAGCTCAATCCCTTGGCGGTAGGTGGTGACTTTAAAATCTGGAAATTTTTCTCGGAAACGCGCATCACTAAACAAATTATCGTAGGCATAGCGAGGCAGCAACTCCAACAGTTCTTTAACTTTCGGACTCACCCATGCCCCGATTTGAAAAAGCCATTTCGGTACCACCGTATAATGGAATTTTTCGCCATAAATCCCTGAGGCTAAAGCAATCAATTCAGCATAAGTAGGGCGAGTTTCATCGATGGGTAGGTGCCAAGTTTTGCCGTAAGCATCGGGCGTGTTGCCAATGAGGGCGGTGGCTCGGCTGGCATCGGGCGTCCAGATGAGGCTTCTTTTTCGGTGGGCGTTTATCGGTACTTTTAGGCGTTTAACGATTTTGAGGTTTTGGGTATAATTTTTATAGAGTTTTTTGGCGAGTTCCTCTCCGATAGGACCATTCGCGCCGAGTATGGTTTGCATATGTTGTTGGGTTAAAGTCTCAATTTATTTCTAATGATTTTGCCGATTTTTACCAATACCGTTTATCTTCTTTATTTATAAATGATATTGAAACAGAGTCTCACGCTTATTAACTTCCACAAAAATTTGTAAAATTATACGCTTTTTTTTCGGCGCTGATAAAGCCACTCGCCTATCAGACAAAACGCGATAATGCCCACCGACACCCAAACGCCTTGTGGACTACTCCCCCATTGCTGATGGATTAAAATCCCTAATGCGATGGCGGACAAAAGAACGCCCATCAACGGAATCCAGCGTTGACCTTTAATCGCGGCGGAAAGTTTAAAGCCTACGCCATTCACCAAGCCAAAAATCAGCAAAAACCCGATGCTCCCTGCGGTAGAAATACTCTCCAAAGGTAAGGTATTCACCAGAATTAAAGTCGCCACGGCGGTAATCATCAGCCCAATCGGTTGTCCCCAAAGTTGCGCTAAAAAATGAGAGGGTAGCTCTTGGTCTTCGGCAATTTCGTAATTCACTTGGGAACCGCCATATAACGAGGCATTGATAGCAGAAAAAGTAGAAATAAGCGCTGCAATGGTAATGATGGTAAATCCTATTTGCCCCAACATCGGCTTAGCGGCCTCTGCCAATACATAATCTTGTGCATTAGCAATTTCCGAAAAAGGCAACGAGCCCACCGTAACCACCGCAATCACAATATAAAGAAGGATCACAAAAATCACGGAATAATAGTACGCCTTAGGGATATTTTTTTCAGGATTGATGATGTCTGGCGCTGCGTTCGCTATCAGCTCAAAGCCTTCATACGCCACAAAAATGACCATACCACCAGCAAATAGTTGGATCGGATTTTCCCAATGTGCCATTGACAATTGTTCCAAATTAGGATTTCCTATCAGTCCATAAGCGCCAATACCCACAAAGCCCAACAAAATCACCAGTTTAATCACCACAGCATAAGATTCTATCTTGCCCACCACCACTATACTATAATAGTTAATCGCCGTAGCAATGAGGATAATCACCGTAGCAAAAACATGAAAATCAATGGTTTTGTCTCCTGTAATTTTAATGAGATTAGGGGCATAAGAACCAAAAGCCGAGGCATAGAGCGACAGCATAATGATATAACTCAACCACAGCAAATTATTAACCGCGCCACTAAATACCGTTCTGCCAAAACCTTGGTTGATGAATTTCACAGTGCCACCTCGGTCAGGGTAAGTTTTAGAAAGTTTAACATAACTATAAGAAGTGATGAGCGCCAGCACGCCAGCAAAGAGAAACGCCACAGGGGTACCGCCCTTAGCCAAAGACACCGCCAAGCCCAACACCGCAAAAATACCGCCGCCCACCATACCACCAATCCCGATGGATATAGCTTCTTTAAGTCCTATTTTCTTGGGTGTATCCGCTATTGCCATTAGGATTCAAAAATTTTCTGAGGTCTTTTATTTTCATCAATAGCAACCAAGGTAAAATCGCCAGAAACCGCTTTCTCACGCGTATCGGCATACATTTCTTCTATATAAACTTCCACATTCACTTTTAGGCTGGTATTGCCCACATATTTCACTTTGCCAATCAGCTCCACCAAAGTATCCGCAGGAATCGGTTTTTTGAAATCTATTCTATCACAGCTCACCGTTACAAAGGATTTTCTGGCAAAGCGCGTTGCCGTGATAAAAGCCACTTCATCCATCATTTCCATCACGGTTCCACCGAACATCGTATTATGGTGGTTGGTAATGTTAGGGAATACCACTTTAAATATATGCGTTTCCGAGGTTTTAATTTTGTCGTCGTAGTTCATTGTTTAAATTTTTGCAGCCACAAATATAAGTTTTTTATCCATTTTAATGCCTTTATTGCGCGTTCATTTTTCAGTTTGCATTTAAATTTTTATCTTTGAGCAACTTAAACCCGTATCAAAATTAAACGAGACTATGACACCCTTCCAACAACAGATTTTACAAGGTATTCCGCAAGAATTGCCTGCGAAGAAACCTTATGATACCGAAATTAACCACGCTCCCAAGCGTAAGGATATCCTTAATGAAGAGGAGAAAAAATTGGCACTGAGAAATGCATTGCGGTATTTTGAGCCGAAGCATCACGCCACGCTTTTGCCCGAATTTCGGGAGGAATTGGAAACTTATGGGCGCATTTATATGTACCGTTTTCGCCCTGATTATAAAATGTATGCCCGTGATATTCAGGACTATCCAGGCAAATCGCTGCAAGCCAAAGCCATTCAAATGATGATCCAAAACAATCTGGATTATGCCGTGGCGCAGCATCCGCACGAGCTCATCACTTATGGCGGCAATGGGGCGGTGTTCCAAAATTGGGCACAGTATCTCCTCACGATGCAGTACCTCGCCGAGATGACCGATGAGCAAACCCTCGTGATGTATTCTGGACATCCGATGGGCTTATTTCCGTCGCACAAAAACGCCCCTCGTGTGGTGGTAACCAACGGAATGATGATTCCAAACTATTCAAAACCAGATGATTGGGAAAAGTTTAATGCGTTGGGCGTTACCCAATATGGGCAGATGACCGCCGGCAGTTATATGTACATCGGTCCGCAGGGCATCGTTCACGGCACAACGATTACGGTGCTGAACGGCTTTCGCAAAATCGGCAAAAATCCCAAAGGCAGTCTTTTTGTAACCTCGGGACTTGGCGGAATGAGCGGTGCACAGCCCAAAGCGGGGACTATTGCGGGTTGCGTAACGGTTTGTGCCGAAGTCAATCCGAAAATCACCAAAATCCGCCACGAACAAGGTTGGATTCACGAAATTATCGACAATACCGACCAACTCGTACAGCGTGTTCGCCAAGCTTTAGCCAACCAAGAAGTGGTATCCATCGCCTATTTGGGGAATGTAGTAGAAGTTTGGGAAATCTTTGATAAAGAAGGAATTACAATAGATTTAGGCTCCGACCAAACCTCGCTTCACAACCCTTGGGCAGGCGGTTATTATCCTGTGGGAATGAGTTTTGAGGAATCCAACGAAATGATGGCAAATCAGCCCGAATTATTCAAAGAAAAGGTGCAAGAGAGCCTCCGCAGACACGCCAAAGCCATCAACCAGCACACCGCCAAAGGCACTTATTTTTTCGATTATGGCAATGCTTTTCTATTGGAAGCCAGCCGTGCGGGAGCCGATGTAATGGCTGAAAACCCGAGCCTTGGCAGGGAATTCCGCTATCCGAGTTATGTGCAGGATATTATGGGGCCGATGTGTTTTGATTACGGTTTTGGTCCGTTCCGATGGGTGTGTGCGAGCAACAATCCTGAGGATTTGCAAAAAACCGACGATTTGGCGTGCCAAGTCTTGGAAGAGATGATGAAAACCGCTCCTGAGGAGATCAAACAACAGATGGCGGACAACATCCAGTGGATCAAAGGAGCGCAGGAAAATCAGCTGGTGGTGGGCTCTCAGGCGCGCATTCTCTATGCCGATGCGGAGGGGCGAATGCGGATTGCCAAAGCCTTTAACGATGCCATCAAAGCGGGCAAAATCGGACCTGTGGTTTTGGGTAGAGACCACCACGATGTCTCTGGCACCGACTCGCCTTACCGTGAGACTTCCAACATTTACGACGGCTCTCGGTTCACTGCCGATATGGCGATCCACAATGTGATTGGCGACAGTTTCCGTGGCGCGACTTGGGTGAGCATTCACAACGGTGGCGGCGTAGGCTGGGGCGAGGTGATCAATGGCGGTTTCGGAATGCTTTTGGACGGCACCACCGAAGCCGAAGAACGCCTAAAATCTATGCTTTTCTGGGATGTCAACAACGGTATTGCACGCCGCAGTTGGGCACGAAACGAAGGCGCTATTTTCGCCATCAAACGCGCTATGCAAGCAGAACCCCGCCTCAAAATCACCCTCCCCAATGAGGTGGAAGAGGTGTAGGGGGTTGGATTTCATATTCAAGATTATTCAAAGATTCAATTATTCAAAGATTGAAAGATTGACTTGCCCACGCTATCGCCTGCGGAGGCTCTCCGCTTCCCCTCTTTTTTAAAGAGGGGTGCCCGTAGGGCGGGGTGTTTATCAAAAGGGCGAAATGATTTGAAGGTATAAAGATTTAATAATTAGAAATATTTTTCATTTGGGCGTGCCGCACTGCCTTTTTTTTCAAGGGAAAAAGGCAGTGCGTCGGTCTACGGGCAGTCGCTTTTTTTTGCTTTTCTTAAGGGAAAAAGCAAAAAAGAGCTTCAACAATGCCCTCCGCCCTCACGCAAGTGGAGAGGCAGACAGCACCTGCGAATGATTTTTTTGTAAGTATAAAAATATAATAAAAGAAACATCTGTTAATCAAACAGTTGATGAAACTAAAACAATAATAAATTTAATGGGAAAAACTGTAACCACTTATCTCGTAGATGGCGACCCCAAGGGAACGCAATATGTGTTTATCAGCAATAAAATTTGCCAAATGTTTGTGGTGCCACGCTCGGATTTGAAGTATCTGAACCAACAAGAAAAATTACAGAAACCAGCGTTTTACATCCTCATTGGCGAAGATGAAAACACACAACCACAGGCGTATATCGGCGAAACAGAGAATTTCAAAGAACGCATAAAAGACCACGATAACAAAAAGATTTTTTGGCAAAAAGCCCTGATTTTCGTCTCCAAAGACACCGATATTACAAAGGTAGATGTGCAATATTTGGAGCATCTCGCCATTGATGAAGCCCAAAAAGCGAAGACTTTTGTGTTGAAAGAAAATCGGCAAACTCCGAAGTGTCCCAATCTGCCCGAGCATCAAAAGGATACAATGAATGAGTTTTTTGAAGACATTAAATTTCTTACTTCCTTTGTGGGATGCTCCATTTTTGAGATCACCGAAACCGCCCAAAAACATCTATTCTACACCTCTGGACGAGGTTGTGAAGCAAAAGGTTTTTATGATTCGGCAGGTTTTACAGTGTTGAAAGGCAGCGTGATTGCTCGCAGTTCTGTTCCATCGTTAAACTGGAAAGAAAAAAGACAACAATTGTTAGATAAAAACACCACCGAACACCAAGGTCGTTTGATCCTTCACACCGATAAAACCTTTGCCAGCCCCAGTACCGCTGCAAATTTTTGCATCGGCAGTAGTAATAATGGTTGGCTCGTTTGGAAAGATGCCCACAAACGCACTTTAGACGAGGTCTATCGGAAGGGGTTGGAGTAAATAACACATTATCAATATAAAATATCACTATGTCAATACGTAATGCTTACTACACGGATACACTGGACAATTTTATTCAAAAATCTAAAAAAGATATTATTGGAGAAATTTCAGTTAATGGGCGATTGGGACACAATAATAATGAGCTTATTGCCTGGGAAGATCAAATTGAAATTTTGAGAAAAAGTATAGGGAAACACTAAGGATATTTATGTTTTGAGTTTTCGATTCCGAGGATGGGAAAAAGAATTGATTGCCTACTGATTATCAAAAATATTGTATTTGTAATCGAATTTAAGGTAGGGGAAAGTCAATTTAAAAATCAAGACATTGATCAAGTTTGGGATTATGCTTTGAATCTAAAAAATTTTCACCAACCAAGCCATAAAGTACGATTGGTTCCTATTTTAGTTGCAACAAACGCAAAGGAAATTCAGCATACGATTACTGAATCGGTACATAATGATAAGTTAGTAAATCCGCTAAAAACCAATTCTGAAAATTTAGGAACGCTTATCAATCTGGTTTTAGATCGTTATTCAGAAGAAAAAAGTATTGCCATTGATAACTATTTTGAAGGAAGTTATTCGCCTACTCCAACTATTATTGAGGCTGCCATCAGTCTGTACAATCAGCATAGTGTGGAGGAAATTACGAGAAATGATGCCGCAGCTATAAATTTAAACCAAACTACACGCTATATCACGGAAACTATTGAAGAGGCGAAAAGCAGGAGGCACTTGCCAGAGATAAAGTAATCCAAGAAAAGATAAAAGGTAATAAAATTACCAAAAAGCAAGCTATCAGAGAGGTAAAAGCTTTTATCCAAATGGTACATCACTACCGAGATGAGTATTTGAAAGACCCAAAAGCACCCTATGACCACGTGGCTATTTTTGATGAAGCTCAACGGGCGTGGACTAAAGAAAAAACAGTAAAATTTATGAAAGAGAAAAAACAAATTCATAATTTTTCTGAATCAGAACCCAAATTTTTGATTTCTTGTTTAGATCGGCATCAAGATTGGGCAGTTATTATTTGTTTAGTGGGAGGAGGACAAGAAATAAATGATGGCGAAGCCGGTATTTCAGAATGGCTTTCGGCAATTCAACATCATTTTTCACACTGGGAAACTAGAATTTCCAAAGAATTATTTGATTCTGAATATACAGCAAAAACAAGTATCGAGGAACTAAAACAAAATCATCAAGTAATTTTTAATCCAAATCTTCACCTTTCCGTTTCTATGCGTTCTTTTAGGGCGGAATATCTCTCTAAACTCATCAAAGAAATTTTAGATATTGATAAAAATGCACAGCAAACTTACCAGAAACTGAAAAATAAATACCCAATTGTATTAACAAGAAATATAGAAACCGCAAAAAAATGGTTAAAAGAAACTGCAAGAGGAAGTGAAAGATATGGAATCGTAGCTTCTTCAAAAGCGTATCGGTTAAAGCCCTTGTCTATTGACGTTAAGACTAATATGAATCACGTTCATTGGTTTTTAGAGGATAAAAATGATATTCGTTCTTCCTATTTTATGGAAGATGCAGCCAGCGAATTTCAGATACAAGGTTTAGAATTAGATTGGATAGGTGTAGTTTGGGATGCAGATTTAAGGTTTTCAGAAGAAGAATGGAAAGGATTTTATTTCTCTGGAAATAGTTGGAAAAACATTAAAAAAGATATAAAAAAACAATATCTTATCAATGCGTATCGTGTATTACTCACCCGCGCAAGACAAGGAATGATTATTACTGTTCCAGAGGGCGATAACCAAGATCATACACGACGTTCTGAGTTTTATGATTCAACGTTTAATTATCTAAAAAATATTGGGTTTGAAGTGGTGTAGTTTTAAAATAAAATAAGAATAGACAATAATTAAGGTGTTTTCTTGCTTTGAAATTTACGAGAGATATTTTCATATCCTTATAACCACAAAAAAAGACTATTGAAATTTCAATAGTCCCTTTTTTAGTTTCCGACACATGTAACCTATTGATTATCAGCATATATTGCAGAAAGGAAGGGATTCGAACCCTCGAAGCGGTTACCCGCTTACCACCTTTCCAGGGTGGCCTCTTCAACCACTCGAGCACCTTTCTAATTGCGGTTGCAAATATAATCATTTTATTTTTATTTTGATGCTTTTTTTGATAAAAAACCATCACTAAAATTAGTACAAACGCCTTTGATTTACCATTAAACACTGATTTACAACAAGTTAAAATTCCACTATTCTACTTTGATTAGAATTAAAATTAAAAATAGGTATAAGAGATATAAGCTTTAAAAAAGTCTGAGATTTCTCTTAATTTATCATTGTTTATTGTTAAATTTGCAGACCTTAAAAATCATCAATGACTCAACAACAGCAAACTTCTAAACCACAAAAAAAGCTTTCCAAAGCCCGTATCATTCTGGGACTGAGCTTTATCCTTATTTCCATTATCCTTGTCTTGGCATTTATTTCTTACTTAATGAATTGGAAATCAGACCAAAGCCAAGCTGGAGAATTATTAGATAAATCCATTAAATCTTCTAATTCTGTCGGGAAATTTGGCGATTGGTTAGGAAATTTATTTATTTTTGAAAGTTTTGGTATCGCTGCATTTATCATTGCATTTCTGATCTTGATGTGCGGGACTTTGATTCTGAAAAGAAAGTTTTTCAAACCGATGAAGGTCTTTTCACACGCTCTATTTTTCCTATGCTGGCTTCCTATTTTTTTAGGCGCTGTAACTAAGGGAACTGGCGTGTTGAGTGGCGTTTATGGCTACCAAATCTACGACTATATGAACACTTTCATTGGTCCATTTGGGCTGTGGCTTGTTCTATTGTCCAGCATTGCGTTGTATTTTATTTTAGAGTTTAACCTCCGTCCGAGTGTTATCCAAGCTAAATTACAGAAAATCAATAATAAAGCATCACAAATCACGGAAGGTATTAAATCTAAAATCCCAACTTCCGAGGTGGTTGAAACGCCGAATAACATGACTATTGATGATGATTTTGAAACTGAAGACACCACTGAAAGTGCCACTTCTCCCTTACCTACGGCACCTATTTCGTTTGAAGATATTGACCTTACAGATACGGTAAATAATGACTCTCAGGTTATTAAAACGCCAAAACACACTCCAGCTGAAGTTGAAATACAAACGGAAGAAACTGAAATAGAGCCTCATAAGCCAGAAAAAGTTCGCATAGCGCCTGATTCTTTTGAGATTACGATAGAGCAAGTGCCTACCGAGCCTCAAGTGGATAAAAGTGAAAATTTAGCTCAAGAATTGGTGCAAAAACACGGTTTATATGATCATAAATTAGAACTTTCTCAATTCCAAATGCCTACAATAGAATTACTGAAAGACTATGGCAATGAGGAAATTACCATCAACAAGGAAGAGTTAGAAGAAAATAAAAATAAAATTGTAGAGCTCCTCAAAACCTTTAAAATCGGTATTGCGAAGATCAAAGCTACCATTGGACCTACGGTTACGCTTTATGAAATTATCCCTGAAGCGGGCATTCGTGTAGCTGCCATTAAGCGTTTACAAGATGATATCGCCCTTAATTTAGCCGCTTTGGGCATTCGGATTATTGCCCCGATGCCAGGAAAAGGTACCATTGGGATAGAGGTGCCTCGGAAAAATGCCACGATGGTGTCTATGCGTTCGGTAATCGCTTCGCCAAAATTCCAAAATAGCCAAATGGACTTGCCGATCGTGTTTGGGAAAACCATTTCTAACGAGGTCTTTATGTCGGATTTAGCCAAAATGCCGCACCTCCTTATCGCTGGGGCTACAGGACAAGGTAAGTCTGTGGGTATCAATGCAATACTTACTTCATTGCTTTATAAAAAACATCCGAGTGAACTTAAATTTGTGATGGTAGACCCTAAAAAAGTAGAGCTTTCTTTGTACTCCAAAATAGAACGCCATTATTTAGCTAAACTCCCTGATGTGGAAGATGCCATCATCACCGATAACTCTAATGTTATCAACACTTTAAACTCATTATGTATCGAGATGGACAACCGTTATGATTTGCTAAAAGATGCTTTTTGTAGAAACCTTAACGAGTATAATGCCAAATTTTCGGAGCGAAAACTCAACCCAGAAAATGGACACCGCTATTTGCCTTACATCGTGCTGGTGGTAGATGAATTTGCTGATTTAATTATGACCGCAGGCAAGGAAATAGAACAGCCGATCGCCCGTTTGGCGCAGAAAGCCAGAGCGGTGGGCATCCACCTGATTGTGGCCACGCAGAAGCCGACCGTTAATGTTATTACAGGGATCATCAAAGCTAATTTCCCTGCCAGAGTGTCGTTTAGAGTGAATTCCAACATTGATTCTCGGACGATATTAGACACCACAGGTGCCGACCAGCTCATCGGAAAAGGTGATATGCTCATCTCCAACGGCAACGATTTGATTAGGGTGCAATGCGCCTTTATAGATACGCCTGAAGTGGAGCGGATTGCGGATTTCATCGGTGAGCAAAAAGGCTATGCTGGCGCTTATGAACTGCCAGAATACATCGGCGAGGAGAGCGGCAATGCCAACACCGACTTCAACCTTAACGAGAGAGACGCCCTGTTTGAGGAAGCCGCCAGAATTGTGGTTTCTACGCAACAAGGCTCTACATCTATGCTCCAGCGACAGCTTAAATTGGGCTATAATCGTGCCGGCAGAATTGTAGATCAGTTGGAAGCTAGCGGTATTTTGGGCAGTTTCAATGGCTCTAAGGCGCGGGATGTTCTCATCCAAGACCTCCATACATTGGAACAATTTTTGGAAGACTTGAAGAAATAAATTCAAAAAAATGATGATATCCATTACTAAAAAAATAAGCATAGCCGCACTTTCCGTTGGCATAATAGCCAATGCCTTTGCCCAAAAAGTAGATGCAAAAGCCAAAACCATTTTAGATCAAGTTTCCGCCAATTATAAAGCTAAAAAGAACACTTACTTCAAGTTTTTATATGGCTCTGGGAGCGGAAAAGTACAGAAAACCCAAACAGGTATTTTCTATTCCGAAGGGGCTAAATATAAGCTCAAAATTATGGGAACGGAACAGATTTTTGATGGCAAAAAAATATACAACATCACTGATGAAGACCAAGAAGTGACCATTGCTGTGCCTAATGAAAACGCTGTGCTCTTCTCCCCTACCAGCTATTTAGATGATTATAAAAAGGGCTACCAAATCAGTTATATTGGCAAGAGAAACATTGCAGGCATCAGCACCGATTTAATCCAAATGAAACCTGTAGGCAAAAATGAGGTAAAAGCGGTTTATCTCTTCATCAATACAGTTAAAAATGAGCTGGTTAAGTTGGAACAATACACGAATAACAACGAGGTGGCAGTCATCCAAATTCAGGATTATAAATACAACCAAAACTTGAACTCTAACCTTTTCAATTTTGATAAAAATCAATATAAAAACTATATCATTACAGAATTATAAATTATGAAATCTCTATTTTTAGGCTTCGGATTTAGTTTTTTAACTATTATGGTTAGCGCCCAAGGGCAGTTATTAACCAACGAATTGGCGCCAGTAAAAACAAAACGCCATAATCCTCAAAAACGCTTCAATACCAATGGTTATGCCGAAGTTTTTGTACGGATTAACGATGCTCACGCCTATTCTGAGCGTTATCAAATTACCATTGCCGACCAAAGTATAGAGAACAGAACGGGTTTTTATCGCTTTTTTGATTTAGGAACAGGCGTTAAAAAGCTCAGTATTTTAGAAAATGGAATTCCTATTTATAGGGCTAAAATTTTGCTAAAAAATCATACACGAACCCTTTTAGAGTTTCTGCCTGATGAAGGTCTATTCTTGGTAAACGAATTACCTATCAGACCTGATGGAGCAGTTTATCATCCTTGGAACACTGCATTTTCAAGACTTCCAATGATGAATGATGCTGAGTTTAACAACTTTTTAAATCATTTTAAAGATCAAAGTTTTGATGATAATAAACTTCAAGTATTTCTAAGTCAGAATAAAGTTTCGGCGTTTTCCGCAGAACAGGTTTTGGCTTTAATCAGAGAAATGAGTTTTGATGAGAAAAAATTAGAACTGGCAAAACAAGCTTATCCTCATTGTGTAAATCCGCAGAATTATTACCTCGTTTCCAGTGGTTTTAGTTTTAGTAGCACCAACAAGGCACTCACCGATTTTATATTAAAACATCAACAAAACCCGTAACGCTGTTTTATATTTTTAATTTTTAGCCTATCTTTGCCCTATGCTGAAGAAATTAGATCAATACATCATCAAAACTTTTTTTGGACCTTTCTTGTTCATCTTCAGTGTGTTATTTTTTATCTTCATTGTGAATATTATTTGGATTAAACTATCCCAATTCACAGGCAAAGGGCTTTCGCCTTACGAAATTACCAAACTTCTATTCTATATGAGCGCTACGGTGGTCAGTATGGTGTTGCCGCTGACTATTTTGCTCTCTTCTCTGATGACTTTTGGCTCGTTTGGTGAGCGCTATGAACTCGCAGCGATGAAGGCAGCGGGAATTTCTCTTTTTAGGGTTATGAAACCTTTAATTTTTGTGAGCATAGGGTTGGCTGCCATTTTATTTCTATTTTCCAATAATATAGTCCCAGATTTTAACAAAAAAGCAAAAAATATGCTTTATAACATTGTGGTGACTAAACCTGCGCTCAACTTTACACCTGGTCAATTCATCAACACTATTCCTGGAGCTTCTGCCAAATTTGATAAAATCTATGGCGAAAACGGCGAAAATTTAGAGGGTGTGATGATTCATAAAGAGGCTTCTGGCTTGGATAATTCGCAAACGATTATCGCTAAAAAAGGGAAATTTGTACCAGCACAAAGTAAAAATTACCTAAAACTTGTTTTAAAAGACGGCTATATCTTTGAAGATGAGAACAGTAGCTATGAATATAACGAGAAATTAAAGCAACCCAATCGCTCTATTCAGTTTGATAGCCTAACCCTCCATTTAGATGTGAGTGCCGTGGTAAATAAAGCCATAGAAGATGAAAAAATTTCGGATAGTTATGAGTTCCAGACTTATCCGCAAATCACCAAAACGATAGAAACATTAGAAAAAGACAATCAAAATCTTTTAAATAATATCGCTTCTGACCTGATTGCACAAAATAATTATTACATCAATTATTCTGAACAGTCTAAAAATAAAAAAGCCGTAGAACCTTTTCAATTGGAAAAATTGGAGGCTAAAAAACAGTTGGAAGTGCTCTATAACGCTTATCAGAAAATAGATACACAGAAGGAAATCAAGAAAGCGAAAGATGAAGAATTGTACGACCTTACCAAATACCGAAGCAAGGTTATCATGTACCAGCAACGGATTTTAGCCTTCCCGATGACTTGTATTATTTTCCTTTTGATAGGCGCCAGTTTGGGTTCTATCATCAGAAAAGGTGGCATTGGAGTTCCTGTGATTATTGCTGTGGTGATCTTTATTATTTTCTATATACTCAATCTTACGGTGGAAAATCTCTCGTGGAAGGGCTTGCTCAATCCTTATGTAGGCGCGTGGATTCCGAATTTGGTTTTAGCGCCGTTTGGAATTTGGCTCACCATAAAAGCCCTCACAGATTCTCAAGTTTTTGATGTGGAGAAATACAAAGCTTGGGTGATGCCACTCATCAAGAAATTTATCCGAAACCAAGAGCACGAAAGATACCAATAAACGCCCTTTAAATCGCTTTTATAAAATCTTCGTATTCGTAAAAAATAGCTTCAAATTTTGACATTTTGTCCACAAAAAACTCAAAAATGCTTGACCAAGTCGCTTTGTTATAAATGCTAACATCCTCTAAGGTGACCCAAATGCGACTGATGGTTTTGCCATTTTCCAAAGTATAAAAAGCCTCCCAAGACACCTCGCCTAACGCCTCTTCTAAAATGCTTTCCAATGCTTGCATTTTCTCAAAATATGCCAACCGAAGCGCTTCTTCCTTCATCGCTATATCTAAGCTGACCTCTGCCCGCTTGCGTTCTGCGGAGAATTTGAAGGCAAAATCTTTAATTTTAGTGTTATACAACAGCCATTTTCTCGGGAACGATTTCCCAAAAGCTGTCCAAAATTCCGTTTTAATCCTTGCTGATTCTTGCTTACTAAACATAATTTTTACTGCTATCTATCCTATATCATTCAAATTTTACCCTCCCTTATGATTAAAAATTTCGGCTTAGCATCTCATCTCAAATTTAACCTTAAAATAATGATGCAAAGCCGAAATAAAAACAGATTTTTCTATATTTTATTGATATTCATCGTAGCCACCTTTGTTCAGCACCGAGTTTTTCTTACCATAGAGAAAATAAACCAAAATCCCGAAAGTGAGCCATCCTATCGCCATATAAATAGCCGAAGTTTCCAAATTAAATATCAAATAAAGGTTCGTGATGATCCCCAACAAGGCAATGAGTGGCAAGGCTGGCGTTCTAAAATCACGCTTTAAATCTGGGCGTTTTACCCTGAGCAACCAAACCGCAAAACATACCATCGTAAAGGCAAACAAAGTTCCGAAACTGGTCATATGCACCAAAGTACTAATCGGTGTAGAAGCCGCTACCAGAGCCACCACAACGCCTAAAAGCAGTGTGTTTTTATACGGAGTTTTTCTCACAGGGTGGATATCTTTAAATATTTTAGGCAGAAGCCCATCTTTCGCCATACCTAAGAAAATTCGGGTTTGTCCTAACATCAGCACCATCAGCACAGAAATTAAACCTATCGTAGCAGAAACGGTGATGAGAATTACGGCCCAGTTCATCCCTGTTGCCTTCTCAAACGCAATAGCCACAGGTGCTGTCAATGCATCTGGAACAGAGCCAAAGTCTTTATAATTCATCATTCCTGTAAGAACCAAAGACATCAGAATATACAATAATGTACACACCAACAGAGAGGCGATAATGGCAAAAGGAATATCTTTTTTAGGATTTTTAGCCTCCGCCGCCTGCGTAGAAACGGCATCAAACCCGATATATGCAAAAAATACCGCCGAAGCCCCCGCAATAATGCCTTGAATACCATAGGCGGGCCCCATACTGCCGTTGGATTGTTTAATCATGGTTTCCTCTGGAATAAAAGGCGTTAGGTTGTCCATATTGATGTAAAATGTCCCCACGATAATCACAAAAATAACCACCGAAGTTTTAAGCAAAACAATGAAATTATTAGCACCAGCCGCTTCCTTAGTACCTCTCACCAACAATGCCGTCACCAAAAGAACGATGCAAAACGCAGGTAAGTTAAACGCAAAAGAGGGCACCTCCAAACCCTGGTTGAGGGCGTAATCTCGTGCAGAAGCAATATCGTTCGTTAAATAATACGGAATTTCTACGCCCATCATTTTGAGGAGTTTATTAAAATACCCAGACCACGAAACCGCCACGGTCATAGAGCCCATTGCATACTCCAGCACCAGCCCCCAGCCGATAAGCCAAGCGAAAATCTCCCCCACCGTACCATAGGCATACGCATACGCAGAGCCTTCCACAGGCAGTAGCGAGGCAAATTCAGCATAGCACAGCGCTGCAAAAATACACGCTATACCAGCCACTACAAAGGACAATGCCAAGGCTGGACCCGCATGATAATACGCTCCAGTCCCCGTGAGGACGAAAATACCGCCTCCAATAATGGCGCCGATACCAATAGCGGTAAGGCTCCATTTTCCTAAAACACGCTTGAGTTCACTTTTTTTCATATCCGCCTCATAGGCAGCCAACGGTTTTTTCTTCCAAATGCTTGACATAATTTCTCTCTCTTTATAAATTGATTTTACGAAAATAAAATAATTTTTTGAAATATTGACACCATCTCTCGGCTTTTTTCTGCATTTGGATGATTTTCATTAGATAAAATAATTATTAAATCAATAATATTTTAAATTTATTTTATCAATATCACATCTGCAAAATAGGGTTTTTAGCACTTCATATTTTTTATTTATATTTGACCTCATGAATTTCTACGATTTTTTCCTAACCCCCTACGAGGGCTACTCTTCTCTACAAATCGCTTTGGAGAGCATAGGCAGTATTTTCGGATTGCTGAGTGTTTATTTTTCTACTAAAAAAAACATATGGGTTTATCCCACAGGCATTATCAGCACGGTTATTTATGTCTATTTACTCTTTAATGCTGGGCTCCTTGGCGATATGATGATTAACTTTTATTACACTGTGATGAGCATTTATGGCTGGGCACTATGGTCTAAAAACACCACTGATCATATCCACATCCAGCCCTCTTATACCACAAAAAAGGAATGGCAGTTTTGTTTAGGATTATTTATTTTAAGCCTTGTTTTAGTAGGAATTATATATTACTTTAAACCCTATATAGACCATCATTTTTCTATGGATGGCGTTAGTTTAGGTTGGTATCATTTGGATTGGACGAACTATGTTGACATTATCACCACTGCCATTTTCTTAGTCGGGATGTGGCTTATGGCAAAACAAAAAGTGGAAAATTGGCTGTTTTGGATCATCGGCGATTTAATTAGCGTTCCTATGTACCTTTATAAAGGGCTCGCCATCACTTCTATACAATATGCTATTTTCACCGTATTAGCCACCATCGGCTTCCTAAAATGGCAACAAGGGATGAAGCGCAGCAAACTACAATAAAATAGCATCTCTTATATTTTTTCTTTACTTTTGCAGAATAATCCCATCATTTTATGGCTAAAATCCTAAAAATCTACCCTGACCACCCTCAAGAAAAGGCTATTCAAGAGGTGGTGGCTACGCTGAAAAAAGGCGGTTTGATCATCTATCCTTCGGATACGGTTTATGCTTTGGGCTGTGATATTAACAACCTCAAAGCAATGGAAAAGCTGGCTGCTCTCAAAAAAATGAAGTTAGAGAAAGCCCGTTTTTCTATCATCTGCCATAACCTGAGCCATCTTTCGGATTTTACAAGACCGATAGACAACAGCATTTTTAGATTTCTCAAAAGCCATATCCCTGGGCCTTTCACCTTTATCTTGGAAGCCAGTAAAAATCTACCCCTCGCTTATAAAGGGCATAAAACCGTGGGTATTCGCGTGCCTGACCATACTATCCCTCAGCTGATTGTAGAGCATTTGGGGCATCCCATCGCCTCCACTTCCATTAAAGATGAAGATGAAATATTAGAATATTCCACTGATCCAGAGCTGATTGCAGAGAAATACGACCACGCTGTAGACCTCGTGATAGATTCTGGTTATGGCGATAATATCGCTTCTACCATTGTAGATCTGACCTCTGGAACGCCAGAAATTATAAGACAAGGTAAAGGCGAAATTTAACCTCAAAAACAAATTTAATATGCTGAAAATATTATCTTCTCCTGCCAAGCTGATGCGTGTAGATTTCCATTCTACCCAACTTAAAGCCACAACGCCACAGTTCATCAAAGAAGCTGAAAAAATACAATCTCACCTCAAAAAAAAGTCGCCGCAGTTTTTGGCGGACTTGATGGAAATTTCTACCAAATTAGCCGATGAAAACTGGGAGCGCAACCAAAATTGGACTGCCCACCCCACGCCAGAAGAGTCCACCAATGCGCTCTTTGCCTTTACGGGAGAGGTTTATCGCGGACTGGATGCCCCCACGCTACCGCCATCGGCTGTTGAGTATTTGCAAAAGCATTACAGAATGCTCTCTGGGCTCTATGGCTTGCTCAAACCTTCTGATGAAATTATGCTCTACCGCTTAGAAATGGGGCGCCCGTTTCAGTTTGAAAAATATAAAAACCTCTATGCTTTTTGGCGAGAAAAAATCACAAAAGCCCTCAATCAAGAGACCCAAGAAGGCGATATTATTCTGAATTTGGCAAGTCAAGAATATTTTAAAGCCGTAGACCGCAAAAAGTTGAACGCCAAAGTGATTGATTTTAAATTCTACGACATCAAAAATGGACAACCTAAAACCATTGTGGTATACACCAAACACGCGCGTGGGCTTGTCATCCGCTACTGTGCAGAACATCAGGCGAAAACTTTGGAAGATGTTAAGGCGTTTAATTATGAAGGCTACCTGATCGACGATGAAAAATCCAGCGATGAAACTTTGGTTTTCACAAGACTAAGTCAATGATTGTAAAGGAGGTAGAGCAATTATTTCAAGAAGAACTTGCGGCACATTATACCGCTGCAGAGCGCCGTATTTTATGGCAAACTTTCGGCGAAGCTATGTTGGGATATTCCGCTGTAGCGCTTAAAATTCACGCTGCGGAACCTTGCTCTAACGAGGCGATTTCTCAGTTCAAAACCATTATTTCTCAGCTCAAAGCAGGACAACCTTACCAACAGATTTTGGGCAAAGCCGAGTTTTTTGGCACTTCGTTTTTTGTGAATGAAGCCGTGCTGATCCCACGCCCAGAAACGGAAGAACTTTTAGAAATCGCCATTAAAACCATCAAGGAAAAGAGAGATACGCAGGCACCGCTTAAGATTTTAGATATTGGCACGGGCTCGGGCATCATTCCTATTATTTTGAAAAAAAACTTCCCCAATGCGGTGGTGCAGAGTCTTGATATTTCCGAGGAAGCCCAAGCTGTAGCGCAAAGAAATGCCGAATTTCATCAAGTGGATATTCAGCTTATTCGTTGTGATTACCTCCAATATCCGTTAGAAAGTTTTTATGATGTTATCATCTCTAATCCGCCTTATATCGGGCAAGAAGAAGCACTCAACCTCCACAATACGGTCATTCAATTTGAGCCCAATATTGCGCTCTTCTCCCCGACCTCTGATGCCTTAGTGTTCTACCGAAAAATAGCCCAAGATGCCCAAAAACACCTCAGTTCTAAGGGATTGGTTTTCCTTGAAATCAATCAAAAATGGGGTGCGGAAACTTTGGCGTTATTTCAAGATTTTGCAAATCATCAACTCATTAAAGACCTTTCTGGCAACGACCGTTTTATTATCGCTGAGAAAGCATAAACGCTTTATTTAATGCGCTTGCCTATAAAAATCTGATACGCCAAATACAACAACGGCAACGCCATAATTCCCAAATAAAGGCTATTCTGAAAAACGGCTTCTGGATACAGCACCAGCACATAAGTCAAGCCAAATGCGGCACCACCCAAATGCGCCGAGTGTCCCAAATTGTCCCAAGGTTTAGGGTTCAGCATCATATACACCGAATACGCAAAATAGAGCGTTCCAAACATCCAGCCTGGTAAGAAATTAACCTCTATATCATTAGGCGCCAAAGCGATAGAGGCAAAAATAACCCCAGAAACCGCCCCAGAAGCGCCTATTGCAGAGTACCACGGCTGCTTTTGATAAATGTAAAGACTGAACAGATTACCCAACAATAATGATCCTAAATAAAGAATCACAAACCCTACATTCCCAAAAATGCTGACCACAATCCCTTGAAAAAAGTACAGCGAGAGCATATTAAAGAACAAATGCATCCCATCAGCATGCAAAAATCCAGAGGTCAGCAACCGCCAATACTCGTTTTGTTGCAAAATGGCAGCTACATTGAATTGATTTTTCCTAAAAAACGACATATCCCGAAATCCTTGGTAAGAAAACAAAACGGTAGCCGCCATAAATATTAAAACTATACCACTCATCACTTTAATTTATGCATCAAACAAATCTCCGATAATGCCTTCTTCTGGGATTTCTGGGGCGTTGGGGGTGGTGTGTTCTGGTTCTTCCTCCTCCTCTTCTTCCACAGGTTCTGGCAGCTGGATGTTGATGCTTTTTACTTTTTCTTTTACAAACTGATTGCCCATCGCTTTGATGCCTTTCACCGCGATAAAATCATCAATATCAACCACTTCTGGTGCTTTGTCTTTCTTCGCAAAGATGATTTCTGCGGTGGCGCCATCTCGGGTGCCCACAAACTCTATAAACGATTTGGGGTGCTCGCTCGGCATAAAATATTGCGGATTGGTATGGTGATCCAACAAGAACCGCTTGATGAAATAAATATCCTTCTCGCCATCGTAATAAATGCAAGAAATCGGTTGCTCTGGTCGCCATTTTTCTAAAACCAAATACTCATCATCAAAACGGTTGAGAAGGTCAAAAGTCATCAGCCTTGCCTCGCCTTTGGTATTGATTGTCAGGATTTTATCATCTCCTCTAAAACTACCTAAGAGCGTGCCTCGGGCATCGGCATTCAGCCTGCGAATGGTTTCATCAAACCATATTTTGCGTGGTGCTAAGGTGGAAACGCCTTCTTCCTTTAAATCCACTTTTTTAACCGCATATTTGGTCACCAAATTCCCTCGTGAATTTCGCCCTTTGATGGCTAATTCTGAGAAATCTATCTCTATTTTGTTCTTTCTAATCCGTGCGTTAGGCTTTAGTAAAACGCTGACCACCTCTGCCTCGCCGTTGGGATTGGCGGAGAAATAAAGCACCTCGGAGCCCTTTGCATCTGATGCCAGCGGGTACTCTGTATTTCTAGTGATGGCGGTTACGGAAAAGCGCTTCATATAATAAGGTCCCGTTTTGCCCTCGCGGTAGATCATATTATAAACCGTGCGTTTGTCGCCTTTTTTGAACACACCTACATGGATAATATCTTTGCCCACAAAGGTTTTAGGCTCTACTTTGGTCACCTGCATCACACCATCTTTTCGGAAGGTAATGATATCATCAATATCCGAGCAATCAAAGACATATTCATCTTTTTTCAACGAAGTTCCGATGAAGCCTTCAGCGCGATTGACATAAAATTTCTCGTTGGCTACGGCAACTTTAGTGGCATCTATGGTATCAAAAACCCGAAGTTCCGTGCGGCGCTCTCTGCCCTTGCCGTATTTCTTTTTAATGTTGAGGAAATAATCCACGGCATAGTCCACCAAATGCGCCAAATGATGCTTGACTTGCTCCATTTTCCCTTCCAGCGCTGCGATGTTTTCTAAGGCTTTATCCCTATCATACCTTGAAATTCGCATAAAAGGAAGTTCGGTCAGGCGGATAATATCATCTGTGGTTACCGCGCGCATCAGGTTTTGTGTAAAAGGCTGGAGGGCAATATCTATGGCGGTATAAACGGCTTCTTTGGAGTCTTTGCCTTTAATCTCTTGATAGATTTCGTTTTCTATAAAAATTTTCTCTAACGATGCAAAGTGCCACTTGTCCTCCAACTCGCCCAATTCTATTTCCAACTCCCTCTTCAGCAGCGAAACGGTGTGGTCTGTGTTCTGTTTTAGAATTTCGGAAACGCTGAGGAACATGGGTTTATCGCCCACAATCACACAGGCGTTAGGCGAGATAGAAATTTCACAATCCGTAAAGGCGTAGAGGGCATCTATCATCTTATCTGGCGAGACATCATTGTTGAGATGGATGTTGATTTCCACCTCGTCAGAAGTGTTGTCTTCTATCTTTTTAATTTTGATTTTCCCTTTGTCGTTTGCCTTTAAGATACTGTCAATCAAGTCACTGGTGGTCTTTGAGAATGGCAATTCTGTAATGCAAAGCGTGTGTTTGTCCTTTTGGATAATCCGTGCGCGTGCCCTGAGCCTGCCGCCTCTTTCGCCATCGTTATAGTTGGTTACATCTAACATTCCCCCAGTAATGAAATCTGGGAAAATCTGAAATTTCTTCCCTTTGAGGTAAGCTATGGAAGCGTCTATCAACTCATTAAAGTTGTGCGGCATCACCTTGGTGGAAAGCCCCACGCCAATCCCTTCCACGCCTTGTGCCAAAAGCAACGGGAATTTTACAGGGAGATCTATGGGCTCGTTATTTCTGCCGTCATAAGATTTAATCCAATGGGTGGTTTTAGGGTTGAACACGACCTCCAACGCGAAGGGCGTTAGGCGGGCTTCTATATATCTTGCCGCCGCCGCAGAGTCGCCAGTATAGACATTTCCCCAATTCCCTTGGGTGTCTATAAGGAGTTCTTTTTGCCCAATCTGCACCATGGCATCTGTGATAGAAGCATCGCCGTGCGGGTGGTATTTCATGGTATTTCCCACGATATTCGCCACCTTGTTATAGCGCCCATCTTCTAACTCTCTCATAGAGTGCATAATACGGCGCTGCACGGGTTTAAATCCATCAAAAATAGAGGGAATGGCGCGGTCTAAAATCACATAAGAGGCATAGTCTAAAAACCAATCTTTGTATAAGCCTGATATTTTTTTTAGGCTCTCTCCTTCTGGTGGCAATTGTTCTTCTATCATGAAATTATTGTGCTATTTCGGTATTGTTTTTCACTATTTTGTTAAGGGATAATTTTAAATCTCTCAGTTCTTTGTTTTTAAGATAAGAGATGTCGTATTTTAAAACGGTGGTGTTTCCTTTTTTACTTTGAAGTTTGATGTATAACCTTTTAAAAAGCCTCGCATTAACGATTTCGTAAGATTTGAGTTTATATTTTGGGAATTCATCTCTACTTTCTTTTCTTAAAAATGGAATAAAATTTTTGTTGCGGAAATTCAAGGCTTCCCCATCGCTATCGTATTCAAAAATAGGGCGACCTCTTAGATAAAATCCAATATAGAGCAATATCGGCAAGGCGATGAATAAATAATTGATGCTATACGCCCCAAGGTTGATGATAATGCCGTTCCACCTGAGTACCACAAGGATAACGCCCAACAACAATAAAATATTGATGCAGGTGAACACAAACTGGTAATACGGCAGTCTTTTTTTATTGGATAGTCTCATAATTTATTAAATATCAGAATCTTCCACCACTAAATTTTCAAGGATAAATTGTTGTCTGTCTGGCGTATTTTTGCCCATATAAAATTCCAAAATTTGGTCTATGGTTTGGTCTTTGCCGATCACCACTGGCTCCAAGCGGATATCTTTGCCGATGAAATGTTTAAACTCATCAGGAGAAATTTCGCCCAATCCTTTAAACCTCGTGATTTCTGGATTTTTTCCCAACTCTTGCAAGGCTCTCACGCGCTCCTCCTCCGTATAGCAATAGCGGGTTTCCTTTTTGTTTCTTACCCTAAACAAAGGCGTTTGCAGGATATAAAGGTGTCCATTTTTAATTAAATCTGGGAAAAACTGAAGGAAGAAAGTAATCATCAGCAAGCGGATATGCATACCATCCACATCGGCATCGGTAGCGATAATCACTTGGTTGTATCTTAAATCTTCTAAACTTTCCTCAATGTTGAGCGCCGCTTGTAATAGGTTAAATTCCTCGTTCTCATAAACCACTTTTTTAGTTAGTCCATAGCAATTCAGGGGTTTTCCTTTGAGCGAGAATACGGCTTGGGTCTCCACATCTCGGGACTTGGTAATGGAGCCAGAAGCGGAATCGCCCTCGGTGATGAAAATCTGTGTTTCCGACTTTCGTTCGGCTTTTTGCTCGTTATAATGCTGGCGACAGTCCCTCAGTTTTTTGTTATGTAGAGAAACTTTTTTGGCTCGCTCTCGCGCTAATTTCTGGATGCCAGAAAGTTCCTTCCGCTCCCGCTCAGAAACCAATATTTTCTTATGAATAGCCTCGGCTATTTCTGGATTTTTATGGAGGAAGTTGTCCAATTTGGTCTTTAAAAAATCAATCACAAAAGTCCGCACCGTTGGGCCCTCAGGACCTACATCATTAGAGCCTAATTTGGTTTTGGTTTGAGATTCAAAAACGGGTTCTTCCACATTGATCGAGATGGCAGCAATGATAGATTTTCGGATATCCGAAGCATCAAAATTTTTATTAAAAAACTCTCTGATGGTTTTCACATAAGCCTCCCTAAACGCATTGAGGTGCGTGCCGCCCTGCGTGGTATTTTGCCCATTAACAAAGGAAAAATAGGTCTCCGTTTGAGATTTATCCGAGTGGGTAATCGCCACTTCTATATCTTCGCCTTTAAGGTGGATAATGGGGTAAAGCGCCTCGGTTTCCATCTCTTCTTCGAGAAGGTCTTTTAGTCCATTTTCGGAATAATAAGTCTCGCCGTTGAAGATGATTTTAAGCCCTGGATTAAGGTAAGCATAATTGCGCAACATCCGCTCTATATACTCCTTTCGGAACTTAAAATTGAGGAAAATCTCTTGGTCAGGGATAAAGACAATCTCGGTACCATTGCGGTCAGAAGATGGCTCTTCGGGGTGATTTTCAATGATGTTTCCACGCGAAAATTCTGCCGTTTTGGACTGTCCATCTCTCACGGATTTCACTCTAAAATAGTCGGAAAGGGCGTTCACCGCCTTGGTCCCCACACCGTTAAGCCCCACCGATTTTTTGAAGGCTTTGCTATCGTATTTACCGCCGGTATTCATTTTAGAAACCGCATCTACCACCTTGCCGAGCGGAATGCCTCGCCCATAATCTCGGACGGTCATTTTCTTATCATCTAACTTAATTTCTATGCGTTTTCCGGCTTTCATTCGGAACTCGTCGATAGAGTTGTCCAAGATTTCCTTCAGGAGGATATAAATACCATCATCCGCAGAAGAGCCATCTCCCAATTTTCCAATATACATCCCCGGACGAAGGCGTATGTGCTCCTGCCAATCTAATGTTCTGATGTTGTCCTCAGAATAGTTTACTTGTTGCGATGCGTTACTCATAAAAATAAAGAATGCTTATATAAAAACAATAACCCACAAATTTACGCAAACCTATTTTAAGATAAAAATTTTTGGGTAAATTTGTTTGTGGCGACTGATTTTTTGGGTGTATTTCCTCTCGATAAGGGTTCGTATTAAAATTATTATGTAAGTTTGTGCCAGTCAAAAAACCACTTTAAATGAAAAGAAGCGTATTAGCCATTTATACGGGCGGCACGATCGGTATGGAAAAAAACTACCAGACAGGAAGTTTAGAGCCTTTTGATTTTGAAAATATCTTCAATAAAATCCCTGAAATTAAACTCTTAGACTGCGAGGTAGTGGTTTCTTCATTTGAAAAACCTGTAGACTCCTCCGATATGGGACCGCACGAATGGAAAAAAATTGCAGAAGAGATAGAAAAACACTACACCCAGTTTGATGGTTTTCTTATTCTACACGGTACGGATACGATGTCTTATACTGCATCTGCCCTTAGTTTTATGCTCAAAAATCTGGAAAAACCCGTGATTTTAACAGGCTCTCAACTGCCCATCGGCGATTTAAGAACCGATGCCAAAGAAAACCTCTTGACCAGCCTCTACTACGCCAGTTTGTATGAAAATAACGAAGCGGTGATTCAAGAAGTGGCTATTTATTTTGAATATAAATTGTTGCGTGGCAACCGTACTTTAAAGTATTCCGCAGAGTATTTTGATGCCTACCAAAGTCCCAATTATCCCATATTAGGGCAGTCTGGCGTTCATCTCAATTATGATAAAGAAGTCTTGCTGAGACCTAAAAAAGCAGCTGATTTCCATATAGATACCCACCTTTCTGAACAGGTTTTTCTATTGAGAATTTTCCCTGGGATGAGCTGGCACACTCTCCCCGATTTATCCAATACCCGAGTGCTGATATTACAAGTTTTCGGCTCAGGGACCATTTTCAATTCCCAAGAAACGGCAAAAACTTTGAAAAAAATACGAGAAAACAACACCGAAATTGTGGTCATCAGCCAGTGTATTTCTGGAGAAATCACCATTGGGAAGTATGAAAATAGCAATATATTCCACGCTGTGAGGGCAATTAGTGGCAAAGACCTCACCGCCGAAGCCGCCATTACTAAAGCAATGCACCTGATAGACAACCCTAATTATCAACAAGATTTTAGAACACTATTTTCCGAAAATTTATGTGGCGAAATAAGCACACATTAGAAATATTAACCCAAATCCTTTCATCAAAATTGAAAAAATAAGCTATAAAAAACACGAATTTACATCATTAAAGAATCAATTTTGATAAAATAACAAAATAGAAGTTTAAAATTTATGGAAGACCTACACGATAAAAGACAAGTTTATGAAAAAGGCTGTTTGTTAGAATCTCAAGCCAAAGAAAATCCGATAGAGCAATTTAGAGATTGGCTTTTGGAGGCGGAAGCCCACCCAGCCATTGCTGAAGCCAATGCGATGGCGGTTTCCACGATAGATGCTGATGGCTGCCCACGCACTCGGATGGTGCTACTAAAAGCCTACACTTGGGAAGGTTTTATTTTCTACACCAACTATCTGAGCCAAAAAGGAAAGGCGATAGAGCGCCTGCCTATGGTGTGTTTGCATTTTTTCTACCCTGCATTAGAGCGACAAATCATCATCAAAGCTAAGGTGGAAAAAATCCCAGAAAATTTGAGTGATGGCTATTTTGCTTCTCGCCCAAGAGGAAGCCAGCTCGGTGCGGTGGTCTCGCCTCAAAGTGAAGAAATTCCCAACCGAGATTATCTGGAACAAAAACTCAATGCTTTAGAGAAATCCTACGAAGGGCAGGAAATTCCACGCCCTGAGCATTGGGGTGGCTACATCGCAAAGCCTTATGAAATAGAGTTTTGGCAAGGGCGCCCCAACCGACTGCACGACCGCCTAAGGTACCGCTTAGATGAGGATTACCAATGGCAGTTGTCACGGCTGGCACCATAAAATTAAAACCGTTTCAATCTTTGGGTTGAAACGGTTTTTAAGGTTTAAATGGTATCCAAAAGCGCTTGTAAATCGGCGTAGCCACCACCATTATGCACTTTTTCTACCCCTTCGGACTGAAGAAATTCTACCGCTTTGCCGCTTCTATTACCGCTTCGGCAGAAAAAAATTTTATCGCCATCCAAAGCGATGATTTCCGCCTTTCTATCCTCCAAACTTCCCAACGGAATGTTGATAGCGCCCTCTATTTCGCCATCCATCATCAGTTCCATTTCTTCTCTCACATCAATCAGATGGTATTGCCCTGATTTTAAAATATCTTTTATCATATTTAATTTTTTAAATCTGTAAAGATAAACGAGAAATAATGAATATCAAAATTTTTAATAATTAAATTTCTATTTTTGCAAAATGAATCTCAGAGAGCAACATACGCAACTGATAAAAACCAAAGCCAAAGCAATGGGGTTCCAGAATTGTGGCATTTCTAAAGCCGAATTTTTGGAGTCCGAGGCTCGCCCTTTGGAAGAATGGCTGGCGAAAGGCTACCACGGGCAGATGAGCTATATGGAGAATTATTTTGATAAACGCTTAGACCCTCGGCTGTTGGTGGAAGGCGCCCGCTCTGTGATTTCGTTATCTTACAATTATTTCCCAGAGGAAGAGCTTCCGACTTTGGACAACTATAAAATCTCCAAATACGCCTATGGCAAGGACTACCACGATGTGATTAAAGCTATATTAAAAGACTTGGTGGAAGAGCTACAGCAAGAAATTGGAGCGTTTGGATGTCGTGTTTTTGTAGATTCTGCTCCTGTTTTGGAGCGCGCGTGGGCGAGGAAATCGGGCATCGGTTGGGTTGGAAAAAATGCCAATCTCATCACCAAAAAAAGTGGCTCTTTCTTTTTCCTTTCCGAAATTATCTGTGATTTAGACTTAGAACCCGACCACCCCACCACCGATCATTGCGGCAAATGCACCCGATGCATAGATGCCTGCCCCACCAACGCTATCGTTTCCGATAGAATTATTGATGGCAGCAAATGCATTTCCTACGCCACGATAGAACTTCGGGATAGCCTACCCCATTCGTTTCAAGATAAAATGGAAGATTGGATGTTTGGCTGTGATATTTGTCAAGATGTATGCCCTTGGAACCGCTTTTCTAAGCCACACCAGCAACCACTTTTTAAACCCAATGATTACCTGATGACTTACCAGAAAAAAGATTGGGAAGAGCTTACACAAGAGTTGTTTTCGGAGATTTTTAGAAAATCACCTGTCAAGCGGACTAAATTTGCAGGGCTCCAGCGGAATATTCAATTTCTAAGTGAAGAAGTTGCCGAAAAAATAGTATTTTAGCCCTAAATTTTTTATGATGAAAAGCATTTTTCGTTTTCTCCTCAAAGCTTTAGGTGTCTTGCTCGGTATAGTGGGCATTTACATTTTGCTGAGCTTATTACTGCCGTTGATTCCTGTTGCGCCAGAAAAAACTGCAGAACCTAAGCCGATTTCAATTTATATTCTGACCAACGGCGTACATACCGATTTGGTGGTGCCTACCCAAACGCCCATCATTGATTGGAGCCAATATATTCCTTATGAAAATACCATTGCTCAGCAAAAAAATATGCCTTATTTAGGTATCGGCTGGGGCGATAAAGGTTTTTATTTAGACACGCCAGAATGGTCAGATTTAAAGTTTTCCACCGCGTTTAGCGCCACTTTTGGGTTGGGAGGCTCCGCGATGCACTGCACTTATTATCCCACGATGACGCCCAGCAAAGATTGTGTACAAATCCGCTTGACCAATGCACAATATCAGCGTTTGGTTCATTATATTCAAAATCAATTTAAAACCGATGCTTCTGAGCGCTATATTCCCATTAAAACCGATGCCGTTTATGGCAAAGATGATGCGTTCTATGAAGCTAAAGGGCGATACAACTTCACGCAAACTTGCAATACTTGGGCAAACAATGGGCTGAAAGCCTGCGGACAAACAGCGGCGCTATGGACACCTACAGATTTCGGGATTTTTAGGCATTACCGAGAATAATTAGGCGCCGATTTTTTCCATAATCTCTAACGCCACTTTGAGCGCCTCCGTGCCATCTTCTAACGAAACTTCCACATTTTTGTCTTCTGCAATGGCAGTGGCGAATGAATTAAGTTCATCTAAAATAGCGTTATTAGGCTGTATATTAGGATATTCAAAGATGATTTGAGATTTTTCGCCCTCTGCATTTTCAATAATCATATCAAAATCAGAAGGGTGCTCTGGTGCTTCTTTTAGTCTAATTACTTCGGCTTTTTTCTCTAAAAAATCTACGGAAATATAGGCATCTTTTTGGAAAAAACGGCTCTTGCGCATCGCTTTCATTGAAATCCGTGAGGTGGTCAAATTGGCCACACAACCATTTTCAAATTCTATTCTGGCATTGGCAATATCAGGCGTTTTAGAGACCACACAAACCCCCGAAGCGTGGATATTTTTCACTTTGGATTTGACCAAACTCAGCAAAATATCCAAATCGTGAATCATCAAATCTAAAACCACAGAAACATCGGTGCCACGCGGGTTAAACTCCGCCAAACGATGGATTTCTATAAACATAGGATTCTTGATGAACGATTTTGTGGCGATAAATGCAGGGTTGTAGCGCTCCACATGCCCCACTTGGGCTTTAATATTTTTCTCCCTACACAGGCGGATAATGTCTTCCGCTTGCGCCAAAGTCTGCGTGATTGGCTTTTCAATAAAGAAATGTTTGCCGTTTAAAATGGCTTTTTTAGCATAGTCATAATGAAAAAGCGTAGGCGTAACAATGTCTAACATTTCAATTTTTGATAATAAAACATCAAAATCTTCATAAAAAGTACAACCTAATTCTTCGGCTATTTTCTTGCCATTTTCCACATCGGCATCGTAGAAACCGACCAAATCATAGCGTTCCGATTGTTGTAATAATTTAAGGTGTATTTTTCCGAGATGCCCTGCACCTACCAAGCCAGCTTTAATCATTATGGTTCTTTTTTCAGCCTTCAAAGATAATCAAGAATTCTTAAATAGTCAATTTTAAATGGTAATTTTTTGCGTATTCACCTCTTGTTTATCTCAAATCTAATGTTTATTTTTGCTGTAATGCAAGACACATTTGTACACCAAGGCAAACGGCGAATTTTAGTGAACTACTTGAGGGAAAAAGTAGGCATTTCTGATGAGCGCGTGCTATCCGCCATCAACCAAGTGCCTCGGCATTTCTTTATGGAAAGTATTTTTGAGGATTACGCCTATGAAGACCGAGCTTTCCCTATTGCCGCACAGCAAACCATTTCGCACCCTTCTACCGTGGCGGAACAAACCGAATTGCTCCAACTAAAACCCAAAGAAAAAGTTTTAGAAATAGGGACAGGCAGCGGCTATCAGACGGCGGTGCTCATCGCAATGGCAGCACAGGTTTATACCATTGAACGGCAGCAAGATTTGGTGCATTTTTCTAAACAAATGTTCCAAAAACTCAACCTCAGACCGTGGTACCAAACCTTAGGTGATGGCTTTAAAGGGCTTCCTAATTTGGCTCCTTTTGATAAAATTATCGTGACTTGTGGCGCCGAAATACTCCCTGTGGAACTTCTAAAACAGCTCAAAATAGGTGGTAAAATGGTCATTCCCTTAGGTCCCACCGAAGAGCAAACGCTTTACCGCTTTACCAAAATATCTCCTACCGAAATAGAAAAAGAGAGCTTTGGCAAGTATAAATTTGTACCGATGCTCGGGCGTACGGAATAATGAATGAAAGTTCATCTTTTTTACGATTTTAATAATACAAAAATAAAACCCTCATTATCTAACGATAGCGAGGGTTTTGCTTATGAAAAATTAAGGCTTTACAAGGTCTCTTTCAACCATTGGAAAAACTCCCGTTGCCATACCAAACCATTTTGAGGCTGCAGCACCCAGTGGTTTTCATTTGGAAAATAGAGAAATTTAGACTTTAAACCTTTTAGCTGTGCCGCTTGGAAGGCTTCTTGCCCCTGTTCATACCCCACACGGAAGTCTTTGCCACCTTGGATAATCATAATAGGTTTGTTCCAACGGTTCACAAAATTGCTCGGATTGTAGTCTGTATAAGATTTCGGAAGTGGTGTATCATACGGAGAACCGCCCAAATCCCAATTGGCAAACCACAATTCTTCGGTGGTCAAGTACCAAGATTTCATATCAAACAAGCCATCATGAGCGATGAATGTTTTGAAACGATTTTCGTGAATTCCTGCCAACATCAGCACGCTATAACCGCCATAGCTGGCGCCCACCGCCGCCATACGCTCGCCATCTACATAAGGTAGCGTTTTAGCAAAATCGGCAGCGGCTAAATAATCTCGCATAGGTTGTCCGCCCCAATCTTTGGAAATCGCAGCGTTCCACTCCGTTCCCCAACCAGGCATTCCTCGGCGGTTAGGAGCGACCACGATATAGCCTTGAGCCGCCATCAGTGCAAAATTCCAGCGGGTAGAGAAAAATAAAGTCAATGCCGACTGCGGTCCACCTTGGCAATACAACAAGGTTGGATATTTTTTTGTTGGGTCAAAATCTGGCGGATAATGGAACCACACGCCCATCTCCTTACCATCGGAGGTTTTGACCATTTTCAATTCTGATTGAGAAGGCTTTATTTTCGCATAAACTTCTTGATTTACAGCTGTTAATGGTTTCATTTCGCCATTTTTAGGCTGAACGGAAAATAAATCGGTGTTGTGGTTGATATCCGTACGCCCCACGATGATTTGGCTTTTATCCACCGTGATAATTTCGTTGACATCAAACTGCCCTTGGGTGAGTTGTTTGACTTTTTTCGTACTTATCGGCAAGGCAAAAAGTTGCTTTGTCCCTCGGTAAGCAGCGGTAAAATAAAGCGTTTTAGCATCTTGCGACCAGTAGAAATTGCCATCCACCGTTTCATCCCAATGTTTCGTTAAATTGGTGATCGCACCCGTTTTCCAATCCATTATTTTGAGGTCGTTTTTGTCCGCCTCATAGCCGTCTGTAGTCATACTTTGCCATGTGAGATAACGCCCATCAGGACTAAATTTTGGATTGACATCATAACCTTTATTGTCTTGGGTTAGATTTTTGGTCTCGCCAGTGCCAATGTGGTAAGCAAAAATATCGGTATTGGTGGAAATGGCGTACGCCTTACCACTCAAAGGTTTCATCACAAAGAGCAATTGCGAAGAGTCGGGGCTGAAGATAAAATCCTCTCCGCCACCAAATGGACGCTGTGGGCTATCCCAGGCTTTGCCTTCTTGCAAGTCTTTTGGCGCTTGGCTACTGCCTACTTCCACTAAGAAAATATGGTTGTACTTCCCTTCGTTAAAGTAATCCCAATGGCGATGGTTCAGGTCGGTATAAACATAGCCCGTGGTTTTCGGTAAATCTGGATATTTATCCTTAGCTTGCACTTTTTCCACTAAAACTTCCTTACTAAACGCTATTTTTTTAGCATCTGGCGAAATCATAATATTATCAGCATCGGCATCTTCTAATTTATAAAAAGTTGTCCAAGTTTCACCTTGATCTTTTGAACAATAAATCGTTTGATTTTCAATAGCATAAATGCCATTACGATCCCATTGTATCAATTTTTTATCGCCCCACGCTACGGGTGTGCTCGCTGCCGAGCGGAGGTTGAGGAAATACTGTTGTGCATTGGTTTTCTCGGTTTTTAAGTCTACCTGTCCTACCTTATAAACCAAAGCCGAATGGTCTGGAGCCACGGCTTTCACGCTGAGTTTTTTCAAAGTCCAGAGTTGCTCTGGCGTCATCACTTGTTGTTGTGCATTCATTAACCATGTGGTGCCTACCGCCAAGGTAAGTCCTATTTTTTTTAAATTCATAGTTGTTTAATTTATGGGCTAAAATAAAAAAATCCGCTCAATAAGGCGGACTTTTTTGATATTTTTTTTAAAATTTGATGATGTCTTTCATTTTTTCATTTTCTTCCATCACCAAATCATCATCTACTAAAATTTTCCCAGAATGTTCATCAATAATGATTTTCTTTCTTTGGGCAATTTCCATTTGTTTTTGTGGTGGAATGGTAAAATAAGACCCCTTAGGCGCGCCTCTTTCTATGCCTACCACAGCCAAACCGTTAGATGAACCTTTTCTGATTCTTTGGTAAGAAGCCAAAAGTCTTTGGTCTATTTTGCTTGCAAATTCTTCAGATTTCTGAGTTAAGAACTCTTCTTCTTTTTGCGTTTCTGCAATCAGATTTTCTAACTCTTCTTTTTTATAATTAAGGTGGTTCTGGAGTTCTTCTATTTTGGCTTTCAGCTGGTTAAGGTTCTCCGTTTTGAAGTCTTTTTTAGCTCCAAATTCTTTGATTTTCTTCTCCGCCAATTGAATTTCTAAATCTTGATATTCAATTTCTTTGGCAAGCGCTTCAAACTCTTTGTTATTTCTTACATTATCTTGCTGAGATTTATATTTCTCCATCAGCCCTTGGGCGTGGTTAATAAGTTCTTTTTTATTTTTAATCTCAACTTCTTGATCTTTAATATCTTGAGCAAATTTTTCGGCTCTTTTGTTAAGCCCTTCTATTTCATTTTCCAAATCTTCTACCTCAATTGGGAGCTCGCCTCTGGTATTTCTTATTTCATCTAAACGCGAATCTATAAACTGTAAGTCATAGAGCGCTCTTAGTTTCTCTTCTACAGAAATGTCATTTACTTTCTTAGCCATATTTTATATAAAATAGTTTACTGGGTTAGTATTTTGGGTTGTCTTTGAAATTGCAAATTTAGTAAAATTTTCTGATAAAATTTCAAATAATTGTTGAACAACAAATTGTTCAGATTCAAAATGACCGATGTCGCATAATAAGATTTGGTTTTCGGCTTGGTAGAAGTCGTGGTATTTGAGGTCTGCAGTGATATAAGCATCACAATTCTGAGCCATAGCCGCCTTGATGCCATCTGCGCCACTCCCCCCCAACATAGCCACGCGCTGGATCGTTTTCCCCAAGGTTGGAGAGTGTTTAATGACTTTCAAATTAAACTTTTCTTTGAGCAAATTCAAAAAATCAGGTTCCGAAAGTGGTGTTTGCCATTCACCATATTGCCCTAAGCCCAAATACTGATTTTCGTTTTCTAAGGCGTAGATTTGATAGGCTACTTCTTCGTAAGGGTGGGCTTGTTTCATCGCGGTGATGATGTTACTTTTCTTATATTTTTCAAAGATGACCGAGAGCATTATTTCTTCCACCTCTGTTCTTTCATTTACACTGCCAATATAAGGCTGAGCGCCCTGTTTTGGGCGAAAAGTACCCTGCCCCGAAATACTGAAACGGCATTCATCATAAAACCCAATTTGCCCTGCTCCAGCCTCAAAAAGTGCTTGCTCCACGGCAGCGGCATTGTCCTTAGGCACATAAACCGACAATTGATATAAATCTTGCGTTTTCGGCATTAAAGTTTTTAAATTCTGCAAGCCCAGCACCTGCCCTATTCTATAATTAACACCCAAGAAATCATTATCTAAAGCCGTGTGTATGGCAATGATGGCTATCTTATTTTCCAGCGCTTTCATCACGCTCCGTTCCACATAATTTTTGCCCGTGATAGACTTGAGCCCAGAGAAAATAATCGGATGAAAAACCACCACCACATTGGCTTTTATGTTTATGGCTTCCTCAATCACGGTTTCCAAGGCGTCGTGGGCGATTAGGATGCTCTCCACCTCTCGGTTTGGGTTGCCACAGAGCAAACCTACATTGTCAAAACTTTCCGCCTGTGCCAGCGGTACCAAAGTGTTCAGTTGAGATAAAAATTCTTTAATATTCATCGCGGTAAATCCTATAAATAAGCCACGAATTTAAGCATTATTATTTAATTTTCTTATTTTCGCCTTTTGTATAAAACACCAAAAGATGTCAAAACAAGAGAGTAGACTGCACCCTGCCCAAGGTTGGCGGAGGAAATTATTTAGAATCATCTATGCGGCAGATACGCCTATGGGTAAGACTTTTGATATTGTTTTGCTCATTCTTATCATCATCAGTACGCTCACCATTATTTTAGAAAGTTTGAGCGCTGTAGACCGAAAATACCACGCTATTTTTCTCTGCATAGAATGGATTATTTCCATTTTGTTTAGTATAGAATACATCCTGAGAATCATCACGGTAAGGAATAAGCGGGCGTATATTCTGAGCTTTATGGGGATTATAGATTTCCTCTCCATTGTGCCGTTTTTTCTGAGTTTGCTGTTTCCTTTCGTTAAATTCTTTATGATTATCCGCTTGCTTAGGATTTTGAGGGTTTTTAGAATTCTCAACCTGATGGATTATATGAAAGATGGACGGTATATTGTTTTGGCTTTGAAAAGAAGCTCTCGGAAGATTTATATTTTTATGCTGTTCATCATCGTGATT
Organism: Riemerella columbina; assembly: GCF_030517065.1. Taxonomy (NCBI): domain Bacteria; kingdom Pseudomonadati; phylum Bacteroidota; class Flavobacteriia; order Flavobacteriales; family Weeksellaceae; genus Riemerella; species Riemerella columbina. Next base: position 1,199,140 of record NZ_CP103950.1, on the reverse strand, counting down.
GTGGTGCTGGTGGGCTCTCTGATGTATGTGGTGGAAGGCGGCAAAAATGGCTTTGTGGACATCCCAACCAGTATTTATTGGGCAGTGGTTACGCTGACGACAGTGGGCTATGGCGATATTTCTCCCGTAACGCCGCTCGGGCAATTTCTTTCTGTGGTGCTGATGCTCTGCGGTTACAGCATTATTGCCGTGCCGACAGGGATTGTCACTTCCGAATTTAAAACCAAAGCTTCTCATCATAACGAATGCCCCAGATGTGGCAATAACGACCACGATGCCGATGCCAGATATTGCAAACAATGCGGCGAGCGCATCCATCTTCAGCCTTAAATAAGAAAAGCCTCCGTTGATACAGAGGCTTTTTTACTATCAATTATGATATTTTTATTTGATTTTGACTAATTCCACATCAAAAATAAGGGTGGCATTTGGTGGAATAACGCCACCAGCACCTCTCTGTCCATACGCCAAATCTGATGGAATTAAAAGGGTGGCTTTTTCACCTTCTTTAAGGAGCATAATACCTTCATCCCAACCTTTAATCACGCGCCCTGTTCCCACTGGAAACTCAATAGGCTCGCCTCTTTTGAATGAATTATCAAACTCTTGACCGGTTACCAATCTGCCAGCGTAGTGTACCGCTACCATATCGCCAGCCTTTGGTGAAGCACCGTTGGTAGACTGCGTTATTTTGTACATTAAACCGCTATTGGTAGTGGTCATTCCTTCTTTTAGAGCTTCTAATTTTTTAGCTTCTTCGGCTGCCTTTTTGGCTTCGTAGGCTTTATTTTGCTCTTGGATTTTCACTTTACCTTCGTTGAAAATCTTAGCGGCATCGTAGTGTTTGTAAACCTCTCCTTTGGTAAAGATTTCAATGTTTTTAATCACTACATCTTCTTTCGGTTTATCCTGAGCACCTTTTTCTACATTGGCAATGGCATCAATAACTTCTAAACCTTTTACCACTTTACCGAAAATGGTGTGTTTGCCGTCTAACCACGGTGTAGCCACTTCTGTGATGAAAAACTGAGAACCATTGGTGTTAGGTCCAGAGTTTGCCATAGATAAGAAGCCTTTGCCCTCGTGTTTTAGATTGTTTTTTTCATCATCAAATTTGTAGCCAGGGTCGCCCATACCCGTTCCAGTAGGGTCGCCACCTTGGATCATAAAATCTTTAATCACCCTGTGGAAAATAATGCCGTTATAATAAGGTTCTCCTTTTTTCTTGGCTTTGTTGTCTATAGTCCCCTGTGCTAAGCCCACGAAATTGGCTACTGTAACTGGAGATTCTTGGTCAAAAAACTGGATAATCATATCCCCTTTTGAGGTTTCCATTTTAGCATAAACGCCATCTGGTAAGGCATTGTAAAATTCTTTGTCTAAGTTCATTTTTTTGTATATTGGATTACAATTGGTTAGTGAAATCAGTGCGCCAAACGCAAGGCACAAAAATAAGATTTTTTTCATTGTTTATCAAGTTTAATTCATTTTAAGTTTAATGATCATCGGCATATCGCCAGAGATTTTATCGCCATCGCCATAAGTCCCAAACGCTAAAACCGAAGGTATTAAAAGTGTGGCTTTTTCTTGTGGTTTTAGGTATCTCACGGCATCTTCTACGGCTTTTAATTCTTGGTATTTCCCTAAAATTTGCTGTGTGACTACCTTTGGTTTGGAGTAAATTTTACCCTCCTCAAAGTCATAAATTTCATATTCGTAAGAGACCGGCGTGTTGAGCGGCTTTTGCGCTCTCTCAGAAAGTTGAGGAACATCTATCCAATAGTTAAGCCCCATAGGATAAAACGGCTGATTTTGTTGTTTTATCCACGCTTCTATTTGCTGTCGCTCTATTTCGTTCTGATGTTTGGAACGCTTTTGAGAGCGGATTATATCTTGGTTTTCAGTGGGTGTATTCATTGGTAAATGCACTTCGGGCTGGTGCTGACAGTGGAGCATCATCCCTAAAATTATCCAACTATAAAACCTCAATTTCATCTCAACTATCGCCTTTTATATTAAAACAAAACCGAGAATGACCGCCTCGGTTTTGCTGTTTATATTTGACCAAAAATACGATTTATAAAGTATCTACAAAGCCTTTTTCCACTTTTTGGCGCCATCCGAAAGGATCCTCCAACTGATTGGTTTGGATGCCCACCAATTGATTTTTGAGTTTTACGGCAAAGCTTTCCTCATCGCTCAATTGTGGTAATTGCAACTTTTCATCTTTGTAACCCAATGCTTGGAATACGCTAAGCACCACGGCAGTTCCCACGCCCCAAACTTCCTTCAGCGTGCCTTGGCGGTGCGCTTCTACCACTGCCTTCACACTAACAGGCTCTACTTTCACTTCTATGCTGTTGTTTTTCGCCAATTGGATAAAGCTGTCGCGGGTAACGCCATCTAAAATTTTATCCGAAGTTGGCGGCGTAAAAATGGTATCATTGATTCTTACAAAGACATTCATCGTTCCACTTTCTTCAAAATATTCGTGGGTGGCATCATCTGTCCAAATGATTTGCTCATAGCCTTCCTCATTGGCTAATTTGGTAGGATAAAAAGAGGCTGCATAGTTCCCCGCCGCCTTGGCAGAACCCACGCCACCACTGGCTGCGCGAGAGTAATAATCTGCAATTTTAACCGAAACAGGTTCATTATAATAAGACTTGGCAGGTGTTGCCACAATAGCGAACATATATTGGTTGGCAATCCGTGCTTTTAGCGCCTCTTCTGTCGCAAATAGCACAGGGCGAATGTATAGCGAAGTGTCTTTACCATTAGGGATCCAATCTCTATCCATATCTATCAAGGCTTTCAGTCCGTTCATAAACACCGATTCTGGAAGCTCTGGAATAGCCAATCTCTTCGCTGATTTATTCATCCTTGCAAAGTTTTTTTCTGGACGAAATAAAAAGACCTCGCCCTGAGCATCTTTATAAGCTTTCATCCCTTCAAAACAAGCTTGTCCATAATTAACGCCCATCATAGCTGGGGTAAAGCCCAACGGACCGTAAGGCATCAATTCTGGCTCGCCCCAAGCGCCGTTTTCGTACCGACAAATTACCATATGGTCTATAAAGGTATTCCCAAAACCGAAGTTGTTAGGGTCAAAGCTTTTAATGCGAGGATCTTCTGATTTTTTAATTTTCATTTTTAAAATTTTTATCGTTGTTTACAAAGATAATATAATTTTTGGAAATCGCAATTTTTAATTTATCTTCGCCAAAAAATTACGATGCATAGAGAAATAAAAACCACCTCAGACGGCTCTAAAACACTATTTATCAATGAATTAAATGAAGGCTACCACTCTCATCATGGGGCTATGCAAGAGGCTTATCATGTTTTTATAAAAAACGGAATAGAAAAGATACAAAAATCAGAAATCAATATTTTAGAATTGGGTTTCGGTACAGGGCTTAATGCCTTAGTAACACTGGATTATTTATTGAAAAATCAAAATATAAAGCAAGTTAATTACTTTACATTAGAAAAATACCCTATAAATTCCGAAGAGATAAAACATTTAGCCTATTACGAGTTATTTAATGATTCTCGTTTTGAGGCTATAAATAACGCAATTCATCAATCGGAATGGGAAAAAGCGGTGGAAATCCTCCCCTCTTTCAATCTCACAAAAATCAATACCGATTTTTATGAATTAGAAAACCTACAACTCCCCCCTATTGATTTGGTTTATTTTGATTGTTTTGGCGCTCGTGTACAACCTGATTTATGGGAAGAGCCTTTGGCAAAAATGGTCGCTAACAAAATGACAACCAATGGATTGCTCACCACCTATTCTTCTAAAGGAAGTTTCCAACGGGTGCTAAAATCTTTAAATTTTAAAGTGGAAAAAGTGGAAGGTCCAAAAGGTAAAAGAGAGATGCTCAACGCGTGGAAATTATAATTAAGACTTATTTGCCAACTGTCCACAAGCGGCATCAATATCGCTGCCTCGGCTGCGGCGAATCATCACAGTAATGCCATTTTTCTCCAATTGGCGCACATAATTCTGCGTTGCCTGAGGGTTGGAACGGTCGTATTTCCCCTCGCCAATAGAATTATACTCAATAAGGTTGACTTTGGTGGGTACTTTTTTGCAAAATTTAATCAGTGCTTTTATGTCTTCATCGGTATCGTTAATGCCCTTCCATATGCAATATTCCAAAGTGATGATGCTGCCCGTTTTTTGATACCAATACTGCAGCGCCTCCAAAATATCCGTTAATGGAAACTTGGTGGAAAAAGGCATAATTTCATTCCTTTTGGCTTCTATTGCAGAGTGAAGAGACAGGGCTAACTTAACTTTTAAATCCTCATCCGCTAGCATTTTTATCATTTTCGGAATGCCTGATGTGGAAACCGTGATGCGCCTTGCGGACATCCCCAAACCTTCGGGCTGCGTGATTTTTCTGATGGCTTCTACTACATTTTTATAGTTCATCATCGGCTCGCCCATACCCATAAACACGATGTTAGAAAGCGGTCGGTCAAAATATTCTTGGCTCTGTTGGTCTATCAGTGCCACTTGGTCTATAATCTCTGCCACTTCTAAATTTCTCATCCGCTTCAGCTTTGCCGTTGCGCAAAATTCGCAGTTGAGAGAACAGCCTACTTGCGAGGACACACACGCTGTGGTTCGGCTTTCGGTAGGAATCAGAACGCTCTCCACCATCAGTCCATCGTGGAGCTTTACGCCGTTTTTGATGGTGCCATCTTTACTTTTTTGAAAAACATCTACCGCCACTGGCTTTATGTTAAAATCCTGAGCTATTTTCTCTCTTAGCGCTTTAGAGAGGTTGGTCATATCCTCTATGCTATGCTCGTTTTTGCTCCATAGCCAATCATAAACTTGCTTGGCACGAAAGGGTTTTTCGCCAATGGAAACAAAATAGTCTTTTAACTCCTCTAAACTGAGCGTGCGGATGTCTTTCATTGTTTGTTTGATAAAATAAAAATAGATTTGGTAACAATTTTCATCATTACCAAATCTTCATTATAAAGGGTTATTTTTTAGAGAATAAGCATCGCATCTCCATACGAATAGAATTTGTATTTTTCTTTTACCGCTTCTTCGTAGGCGTGCATTACAAAATCTTTACCTGCAAAGGCGGCAATCATCATAATCAGTGTAGATTTAGGCGTGTGGAAGTTGGTAATCATCGCATTAGCAATACCGAAATCATACGGCGGATAGATGAATTTATTGGTCCATCCATGGTAAGGGCTCAGCCTTCTATTGGAAGATACGGAAGTCTCTATGGTCCGCATAGTGGTGGTTCCCACGGCACAAATTCTGCGATCCTCCTCTATCGCTTTATTGATGATATCCACATTTTTTTGGTCAATGATGGCTTCCTCACATTCCATTTTGTGCTTAGATAAGTCTTCCACTTCTATCGGGTTAAAAGTCCCTAAGCCCACATGCAAAGTCACTTCAGCAAAGTTGATACCTTTGATTTCCAGACGCTTCATCAAGTGTTTAGAAAAGTGCAAACCTGCCGTAGGAGCTGCCACAGCGCCTTCATATTTTGCATAAATGGTTTGATAGCGCTCCGCATCTTCTGGCTCTACTTCTCTTTTAATGTATTTAGGCAGTGGTGTTTCGCCCAATTCTTTGAGCTTTGCACGAAATTCTTCATAACTGCCATCGTACAAAAATCTTAGTGTTCTTCCACGAGAAGTGGTGTTATCAATCACTTCGGCAACGAGGGATTCGTTTTCATCAAAGAATAATTTATTGCCAATTCTTATTTTTCTTGCGGGGTCTACCAAAACATCCCAAACACGGGTTTCCTTATCCAACTCTCTTAAAAGGAAAACTTCTATTTTAGCGCCAGTTTTTTCTTTATTTCCGTATAACCTTGCTGGGAATACCTTGGTATTATTAAAGATAAATAAATCATTTTCATCAAAATAATCTACCACATCTTTGAATAGTTTATGCTCTATGGTTTGGTCTTTTCTGTTGAGAACCATCAGCCTTGCTTCATCTCTGTGTTCAGAAGGATGCTCGGCTAAAAGTTCTGCAGGTAAGTCAAAATTAAAATCAGAAGTTTTCATTCAAAATATTTAATGTTAAAAAATATAAAAATTAGTAAAAATGAATTAAAATCATTTTTTATTTTGCAAATATACGATTTAGAATACCCCTTTGTCAAGTTTTTATTTCAATGAAAAACTAAGTCTATTATTATCAAATAGTTATAATGTAAAATCGGTGTAATTATTTTCATCAATCATACGATTGGATAGATTGGCACGATTTTTTCCTCTCATTCTTATATAACTCAAAAACATCTAATTATGAACAAGACAAAAAGAAACGGACTTTTAGCATTACTTGGTTTGGGCGCTTTTGCTTTTTGGAAATGTAAAAAATCAGCTCCTAAAAATACATTAGACAGCAAATTGGACGAAGCGAAAGACCAATTGTCTCGCTTAGGAAATGAGGCGAAAGCCAAAGCCAGCGATTTAGCCGACCAAGCACAAGAAAAAGCCCAAGAACTAAAATCTAAAGTGGAAGATTTTACTAAAGACCACTTGAAATAGTTCTCTATTTCTGCTTTATTTTTTCCAAAAAGACCGCCACTCGCTAAGCGAGTGGCGGCTCTTTGTTACATAAGATTGAATTTCTTATTTTACAGCTTTTTTAATTTCTTTAGCCGCTTCTTCTATATTGTCGGTTTGGGCTTCTGCCGATTTCACGGTGTTGTCCAAAACCTTATCAGCATTTTCAGCGGCGCCATTAACCCCTCTGATTTTTTTTCCTGCTCTGGCTTGGATTTCATCTAACTTCCACTGCAACTCATCTACTTTTTTCTGAGCCACATCAACCAAAGTTGGGTTGCCTTCTTTTTTGGCTTTGTCTAAAGCGTTTTGAGCCTCGTTTAATGCATTTTGTGCATCAATCACTTCTTGATTTAAATCCTGCTGTGCATCAGCAACATTTTCGCCTTTTACTGTGGTTACTTCGCTGGTTACGGCATGTTTTTCTGAATTTTTATCGCAAGAAACTGCCAGTAATCCTAAAATCCCACAAGTTAAGAATAATTTCTTCATCATTTTAAATTTTTAAGTTACTATTGTTATGAATTGCTGTGAGATTTGCTAAAACTATGCCAAAACAAGGCCTTTAAGCATCAATATTGGCATAAACGGCATTTTTCTCGATAAATTCTCTCCTTGGTGGCACTTCATCGCCCATTAACATAGAGAAAATTCTATCCGCCTCGCCAGCGTTATCAATATTCACTTGCTTTAAAATTCTATTTTCTGGGTTGAGGGTGGTTTCCCACAACTGCTCAGGGTTCATTTCCCCAAGACCTTTATAGCGCTGCACCTCTACCCCTCTACCATCGGCAGACATTTCTAAAGTTTTTTCCTCGCGTTCTTTTTCGTTCCACGCATATACTTTTTTGTTGCCTTTTTTCAATTGATATAATGGTGGCGATGCAATATACACATAGCCTTGCTCTATCAACTCCTTCATATAACGGAAGAAGAAGGTCAAAATTAAGGTAGAAATATGCGAGCCATCAATATCGGCATCGGTCATAATCACAATTTTATGATATCTTAACTTACTTAAGTTCAACGCTTTACTATCTTCTTCTGTCCCCACGCTTACGCCCAATGCGGTGTAGATATTTTTAATCTCTTCATTATCATAGACTTTGTGGATCATAGATTTTTCCACATTGAGGATTTTCCCTCGTAAAGGAAAAATGGCTTGGAAGTGTCTGTCTCGCCCTTGTTTGGCGGTTCCACCTGCGGAATCCCCCTCCACTAAGAAGATTTCGGAGATTTCTGGATCTTTAGAAGAACAATCCGAAAGTTTACCAGGCAATCCCACACCTCCCATCGGAGATTTGCGCTGTACCATTTCTCGGGCTTTCTTCGCGGCTTGTCTTGCCTTGGCTGCCAATACCACTTTTTGAACGATTTGTTTAGCTTCGTTAGGGTTTTCTTCAAGGAAGTTGGTCAGCATTTCGCCCACGATTTTATCCACAGCACCAGAAACTTCAGAGTTTCCTAATTTCGTTTTGGTCTGTCCTTCAAACTGAGGCTCCATTACTTTAACGGAAATCACGGCGGTTAAACCTTCGCGGAAGTCGTCTCCCGTTACTTCCACTTTTTCCTTTTGAGGAATGCCTAAATCATCGGCGTATTTTTTAAGCGTTCGCGTTAAAGCCCTTCTAAAGCCCGTTAGGTGCGTACCGCCTTCGTGGGTATTGATGTTATTGACATAGGAATGTAGATTTTCGGTGAAGGAAGTATTGTATCTCATCGCCACTTCCACAGGGATATCGTCACGCTCGCCCTCCATAAAAATCACATTGCCCATAATGGCTTCTCTATTGCCGTCTATAAATTCTACAAATTCCTTGAGACCGCCTTCGGAGTGGAAAGTTTCTTGCAAAAACTGACCGTTTTCATCTTTTTCTCTTTCATCAATAATGGTAATCGTAATACCTTTATTAAGGTATGCCAATTCTCTCAACCTCGCTGAAAGTGTGCTGTAATTATACACCAATTCATTAAAAATGGTATCATCAGGTTGGAAGAAAACTTCCGTACCTCTATCTTCTGTGATGCCTAATTCCTGCACATCTTCTAAGGCTTTACCTTTAGAATATCTTTGTTGATAGATTTTACCATCTCTATAAACGGTCGCTATTGTACTGGTAGATAGCGCATTAACACACGAAACCCCCACACCGTGGAGCCCCCCAGAAACTTTATAAGAGTCTTTATCAAATTTACCACCAGCACCGATTTTGGTCATTACCACCTCCAACGCTGATTTTTGTTCCTTTTCGTGAAAATCCACAGGAATACCACGCCCATTATCTCTCACACTGATGGAATTTCCCTCGTGAATGGTTACGGTAATGGTGTCACAAAAACCGGCTAAAGCCTCATCAATAGAGTTATCCACCACCTCATAAACCAAATGATGCAAACCTCTTACGCCCACATCTCCAATGTACATTGACGGTCTTAACCTCACATGTTCTATCCCTTCCAAAGACTGGATACTACTGGCTGTATATTGTTTATTACTCATAATTTTTTCGTATTTTAAAAAGAATACAAATGTACGATTTTATATTGTAAAATCCAAGATTTCTCCTGTCGATATGGCGTAATTTTAAAACTCAAAAACCTCGCCCAATTTAGGAAGAACCAGCGTTACATCTCGGTCTTCAAAGTATTGTTTGGCATTCTGATGGTCTATGCTAATCGGTGGAAACGTATCAAAATGACAGCCGATGACTTTCTTGGTTTTTAGGAGTTCGGCGGCGGCAAAACTGGCTCTATTAGGACACATTGTATAATGTCCGCCAATCGGTAAAATGGAAAGCTGAATCTCGCCAAAGATTTTGGGAAACAACGCCATATCCGCCATTACGCTTGTATCGCCTGCCAAATAAAGGGTTTGGTCGCCCAGTTGGAACATATATCCTGCAGGTTCGCCACCATACACACCATCAGGAAAAGAGCTGGTATGCGAGGCAGGCACCATGGAAATTCTAAGGTTATCAATCGTGGTAGAACCGCCAAAATTGAGATCTATATTGTGGGAATGTCCATAATAGCCGCAAATTTCTGGTTGGGCAATGAGTACCGCTTCGGGGTGATGTTTGAGGACTTCCTGCACATCGGCAGTGTGGTCGCCATGAGCGTGGGTAATCAACACATAATCAATCTTTTGCGCTGAAATATCAAAGCCTGATTGTTCTTTCTGAAAGTTGTAAAAAGGGTCGGTAAGAATGGTTTTTCCATTGTGGTTGAATAGAAAACAGTTTTGTCCGAGAAATTGTATTGTCATCATTATATTTTTAAGGTTAATGGATTTAAATTTTAAAAATAATTCAATCCGAAAGCCAACAATATCGCCATCATCAGCGTGATGATGCCCACTTGTTTTAGAAAGGGATCTAAGGCTTTTGGATCTTGAGTTTGGAGGATTCTACGGCGAAGCGCCATCATTGGGAAGAGCAAAATCATCACGATAAAAGGGTAATAGTTGCCCGTTTTGAAAAAGCCTTTGAGTCCCAAAAATAGCAAAATCAAAATCAGAGGCAATTGCATTAAAACCATTTGATAAATCATTGCTTTGCGAAATCCTAAACGCAGAGCCAAGGTTTTTTTTCCGCTCATTCTATCGCTCTCGATGTCCCGCATATTATTAAGGTTGAGCACCGCAGCACTCATCATTCCGACCGCTGTGGCAGGGAGCAAAATCGCCCAATCCCAAGTTTTGGTAAAGAGAAAATAGCTGCCACCCACCGATACCCAGCCGAAAAATAGAAACACCATCGCATCGCCCAAACCGAGGTAACCATAGGGTTTTTTGCCCACCGTGTAGCCAATGGCTGCCAAAATACACGCTACGCCCAAGCCAATAAACACGAAAAACGCCTGCATATCATCAGGGTAAAAAGCCGACCAGAGCAATGCCACTGTCGCCACGAAGGACAAGGCCGCCGTGATGCCCATCGCCAACTTCATTTGCTGTGCCGTAACCTTTCCTGATGCCACCGCTCGAGCCTCCGCTTCGGTGCTGCGTTGGGCATCGGTACCTTTGATGCCATCGCCGTAATCATTGGCAAAATTGGACAAAATCTGATACAATAAAGTAACGATAATCGCCAAAATAAAGGTGCTGAGTTGCCAAGTTTTGCCTTCCTGCACGAGCTGCCACCGAGCGATGAAAGCGCCCATAATAATGCCACTCATCGAGAGCGGGAGTGTACGCAAGCGTGCGGCTTGTATCCAAGTTTTCATTCTGTTTATCTTTTTTTGATTTAAAGATTCAATGATTAAAAAATTTAATGATTGGAAGTATTAAATCTCCAACTTATTTTGTTTTTTTTTATTGTTTTGTTAAAATTGATTTCGGCGAAAATCAACTTTCAATGAACTCAATTCGTTTTATCAAATTATCAAATAATAATACTTTATTTTGATTTTTTACTTATCAATATCCTATGGATTTTTTAGAGTTTGCTCGGCATCAATTTTCCACCAACGCTCTATTTTTATGTTGAAGCGTGGCAAGGATAAAAGCGTTATGCTCTCTTGTTCTAAACGCGGTTTATAGCGTTACGAAATCCATTGATTTTCCCCAAAATCGGGTTTTCTTTTTTCCAAAAAGGCATTGCGACCTTCCTTGGCTTCGTCGGTCATATAAGCGAGGCGCGTGGCTTCTCCAGCAAAAACTTGCTGTCCCACCATACCATCGTCGGTGAGGTTCATCGCAAATTTGAGCATCCGAATAGAGGTCGGTGATTTGGCTAAAATCTCTTGTGCCCACTCGTAAGCGGTGTCTTCCAGCTCGGCGTGTGGCACCACTTTATTGACCATTCCCATCTCAAACGCCTCTTGTGCCGAGTAATTTCTACCTAAGAAAAAGATCTCTCGGGCTTTTTTCTGCCCCACCATTTTGGCTAAATACGCCGAACCATAACCGCCATCAAAGCTGGTTACATCGGCATCGGTTTGTTTAAAAATAGCGTGTTCTTGGCTCGCCAAAGTGAGGTCGCAAACCACATGCAACGAGTGCCCGCCACCCACTGCCCAGCCTGGCACCACGGCAATCACCACCTTCGGCATAAAGCGAATGAGGCGCTGCACCTCCAAAATATTGAGGCGATGCCTGCCATCTTCCCCCACATACCCCTGATGTCCACGGGCTTTCTGGTCGCCACCGCTACAAAATGCCCAACCGCCATCTTTGGAACTCGGACCCTCGCCAGAGAGCAAAACCACGCCGATGGAGGGATCTTCGTACGCATCATAAAACGCATCGTAGAGTTCTGAGGTGGTTTTGGGGCGAAAAGCATTGCGCACTTCGGGTCTATTAAAGGCAATCCGAGCCACGCCATTGCATTTTTTATAAGTGATATCTTCGTATTCTTTTGCGATTTTCCAATCAATCATAATTCTAAAATTTGCGGTAAAGTTACGGATATTTTTTGATTTTGGCATTATGAAACCTCAGCACTTAGACTGTGCCAAGCTCCGTTTTTCCATCTCCCAATTTAACTTTTTTTAAATAAAAATTTCTCCTTTAAGATAAAGGCGTGCTTCACCGCTTAGCGCTACCCTATCGCCCAAGTTTTTCCATTTTAAAAAGCCTTGTCGCTGAGAAAGTTGCAGAGCCGTAAGTTCATTTTTACCCAAGCACTTCGCCCAAAATGGCGTTAGCAAAGTATGAGCCGATCCGCACACAGGGTCTTCATTTACACCCACTCGAGGCGCAAAAAAACGAGATACAAAATCTGTATTTTCACCCTTGGCAGTTACAATAACCCCTCGTGTTTTCAATTTTGAAACTTGTTGAAAATCAAGGAATAAATCTTTTATTTGACCTTCATTTTCGTATAAAAATAGATAATCATCTTTACCTCTATAAGCCGCTATTGGCGCTATGTTAAAGCCTGCAATCAGCTCATTGGTCAGCGGTACTTTGTGGTAGTGGTCAGTAGGAAAATCAAGCGTTAAGCCATCTTCCGTTTTTGTAACCGCCAACGCTCCAGACCTCGGCGACTGAAACTGAATGAAGTCTGCCGTATGATTTTCGCATTCCCAAAGCACAAAAGCCGTTGCCAAAGTGGCGTGCCCACACAAATCCACCTCCGTAGTTGGCGTGAACCATCGGATTTGATAATGGTCTTTTTCTTTGGTATAAAATGCCGTTTCGGAGAGGTTATTTTCGGCGGCTATATTTTGCAATAGCCTATCGGACAGACTGCCGCAGGATTTCCTTAAAATACACGATTGGTAAAGGCATCAGCCTGATAGATTTTAAGTTTCATATTTTTAAAATAATTGAGGTTATTGGTCCATATTTTCACAAAAGTACATCAAAAATAAGCGTTTGGATTATACAAACTTATGAAAAATAATGATAAGTATTGGTCACAAATTTTTATCTTTGTGGCAAAAACCATGGCGATAGAAGATTATATGCTCCCCTGCCCCACCAAAAAATTATTCGGGCTTGATTGCTTGGGATGTGGCTCCCAGCGGGCATTTGTTTTATTATTAAAAGGCGATTTTTCGGCGGCTTTTCAGATATTTCCTGCCATTTATACTTTGGTGCTTTTTGCGGTATTTGGCGGCATCAGTTTGATTGACAGAAAGCGAAAATATGGCAATATTTTAACTTTTTTAGCCATTATCAATGTGATGATTATGTTAATTTCCTATATTTACAAACATTATTATTAAAATTTTAAATTTATGCAAAAACAAAATTTACCCAATGCTACAGCGGTTCTCATTTTGGGAATTCTGTCTATTTTAGGCTGTTGTTTTTATATTTTTCCTGGAATTATCTGTGGTGTGATTGCCCTTAGATTGTACAAAAAAGATATTCAACTCTACCAAACCTCGCCTGAACTTTATCAAAATTATGAACTTCTCAACACGGGGCGCATCCTCTCTATTATTGGGATTACCTTGAGTGTTCTAAATTTGATTTTCATACTCTATGCCATTTCATTAGTGGGTGTAGATGTTCTTTTCAATCAAGAATTAATGAAAGAACACCTCAACGATTTAACAAGAAGTTATTAAAATCATTTATTTTACATCAAGAGGCTGGCTTTTTTATGAAGTCAGTCTCTTTTGTTGAGGTGATAAGTACTCTTTAAAATCATTAAAACCGATAGCAATATCCCCAAAGATATGATAACCAAAGCCTCGGCGGCATAAGGAATGCTGACATAACGGATAGAAAAAATGCCCATACTTCCTAAAATCAATTCGTTTAAAAAGACAAAAATTAAAAAGGAAATAATGCTATAACGCTGCAGTTGGGTCGCTTTAAAATAGCCTTTAGAGAATATTTGTGCCAATAAAAATACGGAAATACACATCAGCAATATCAAATGCAAATAAGCAATCACAATATTTCTAAAACCAAATGCAAACTGGCTTATCGCAGGGCTGTTAGAACCTAATTGAAGCCCTATTTTTATGGCGAAAGCCACGCCTGCATAGCACAGCATCCAGCGGTATAATGGGGAAAAATGCTTTTTTACTAAATGCCAATTTCTCCTCACCCAAGTTAAAATTTGAAAAGCTCCCAAGGTTTGGGTCAAGCTCGCTATTAGCACGATGATGAATAGCCACCACGGCAAATCCAGCCACAGCACCGAGAGCCCATACCCCAATAAACAACCCCAAAACATCAGCCTAAACAAGCGCCGATTTTGCTTTGGAGTGAGCGAAATCCCCTTGCTGGTCAGTTGCGCAATAAGCCAACCAATACAAGACATCAAGAAAAACCCATTATACTGAAAATGAAGATAATAATAAGTAGAAGCCAAATACCATTGCTGGTGGATGTGCCCGCTCGCCATCATATAACTGAGTGAAAAAATACCAAGCGCAGAGAACATCGCGAAGAATAACCCACCCAAAAGCCAAGGTTTCGCTAAATCTTTTATGCCTTTTAAATCTCGGTAAACCAAGAAAAACATCACAAAACTCAACGATAGCGACAGCGTAGAAATACCAATAGTCAGCCAAAAATAACCGCCCCACAAAAATCCCACAAGCATCATCAAGGCTAAAATATAGTTTAGATTGATGATTTTAGGGTAAATCTGAAGTGCCGTTTGAGGTTTAAATTTGAGGAGATACTGATAGATTAAAAGATAGAGCATTTGGGTAATCCAACCATAAAAAGCGAAATGAGAATGCGCTTCTTGCATATGTTTTTGATCTAAAAAAGGTAATGAAAAAGCCATTTTATACCGCATAAGTACCCCAAAAAACGCCACTAAACTAAGGCTCACCAGCGCCCTGCGAAACCATTGTATTTCATGCCGCTGCATCATTATCAAAAATGTATTTTTCGGTTAATAATTTTCAATTTTCCATCTTTTTCCATTTTTTTAACGGTTCTAATGACCGTTTCTGTGCAAAGCCCTGTAATCTGCGCCAATTCTTTTCGGGTGTGCGGAATTTCTACATCCTCCACCGCGTCACCTTTAAAGTGTTCTAACGCTGAGAGCAACTTTTCTTCTGGTGTGCCGTAGATTAGATTTTTTAATTTCATTGACTTTTCTACCGCTTTTTGGGCAATTTCTTTGGTTAATTGCAATAAATCTTCTGGATATTGGCGGATATAAGCCATAAATTGCGCCCTACCGATTCTAAAAATTTCGGAAGGCTTGGTCACGAGTGCAGAGGCAGGATAAACCGCTTCCAATATAAAAGGTGCCTCGCCGAAAAAATGTTTTTCTAAGACCTGAAGCTGGATAAAATCTCGCCCTTCCGCATCAGAATTAACGATGCTCACACCGCCCTCTATCAAGTAATGAAAATGCTGAGAGCGGTCGCCTTCGTGGTAAACATAGTCGCCTTCTTCTAATTTTATAATGTTGCCATACGCCATCATATTATCTATTAGTGCACTCATCTCTATTTTTTTTACAAAAGTAATGTTTTAAATTGATATAATATATAAATCTTGTATGATAAAAATTTTATTAAAGACTGAAATATCTTATTTTTTTAAACTTAATGCCCTAAGCATAAGGTTTTCTCACTTATTTTTTTTTATTTTTGAAACATCAAGCCAATATAACCTTATGCCACAGTTTAACCCCAGAGATATCACTTGGTTAGCCTTTAACGAAAGGGTCATGCAAGAAGCGATGGATCCCAAAGTGCCCCTCCACCTCAGAATCAAATTTTTAGGTATTTTTTCTAATAACTTAGACGAATTTTTTAGAGTGCGCGTGGCTGGACTTAAAAGAACTTTGGACTTTAAAGCCAAACACCGTAGCACTTCTTTTTTTGAAGACCCTCAAAAAATACTGGATAAAATTAACAAAATCGTTATTAGACAACAAAACCACTTCAACACCGCTTGGCAACAGATCCAAAAAGAGATGGCGGAAGAGCGCATTTTCATAAAAACCGCTCGTGACCTCTCGGAAGCGCAAAAAAAGTTTGTAGAGCAATATTTTGATGAAGAAGTGGAAGCCAATGTCATTCCCATTCTACTAAGAGAAGACACACCAATGCCCTATTTAAGGGATAAAAGCCTCTATTTAGGCATCGCGATGCGAAAAAAATCTTGGCAATACGAGAGCCGCTATGCCATTATAGAAGTACCCTCAAAACTCAACGGACGGTTTGTGCTCTTGCCCTCGGAGAAGGACGGAACTTGCGTAATGCTTTTAGAAGATGTGATCACTTATAACTTGCCTCATATTTTTTCTTATTTCGGTTATAATGTCTTTGAAGCCCACGCTTTTAAGGTGACCAAAGATGCCGAGTTTGACCTTGATAACGATATAAAAACCACGCTGGCAGACAAAATTAAAAAAGGAGTAAAAAGCCGCAGAAAAGGCAAACCCACGCGCTTTGTTTTTGACCAAGATATGGACAAAGCCCTATTAGAACTCTTGATTAGGAAACTCAATCTGAGCAAAAAAGATAGCATTATCCCTGGGCAGAAAATCCATAATTTTAAACACTTTATGGACTTCCCCAATGTTTTTAAAGCCTACCAAACGCCCATAGAACGGACTTCGTTTTTACATCCTCATTTTGTAGGGCGACAGCGCATCACGGAGGTCATTACCAAAAAAGATGTATTGCTCACTTTTCCGTACCACAGCTATATGCCCGTGATAGACCTACTGCGAGAAGCAGCGATGGACCCAGATGTGAAATCCATCCAAATTACCGCTTACCGCTTGGCTTCTAACTCCAAAATTGCCAATGCCCTGATTAACGCCGCGAGGAACGGCAAAGAGGTAACCGTGATGATAGAGCTGAGGGCTCGTTTTGATGAAGAAGCCAACCTAAAATGGAAAGAAAAACTGGAGTTAGAAGGCATCAAAATACTGGTGGGCATTCCTGATAAAAAGGTGCACGCCAAGCTCTGCGTAATCAAAAAACGCGCTGATAATAAGACCATTCAGTATGGTTTTGTGAGCACAGGGAACTTCAACGAGAAAACCGCCCGTGTCTATGGCGACCACCTCCTGATGACCAGCAATCGTGCCATTATGGCTGATATTAACAAGGTGTTTAATTATTTCCGAAAGCCGACCTTGGACCCTGTAGCAGCCCTCAAAAATTGCAAAACCCTGATGGTCTGTCCGCACTTTATGCGAGAGAAAATAGAACAGCATATCGATAGGGAAATAGCGGAAGCCAAGGCAGGGCGAAAAGCCAAAATCATCTTAAAAGTCAACTCCTTGAGTGATAAAGAACTCATCAAAAAACTCTACCAAGCGGCAGAAGCGGGCGTGGAAATTCAAGCCATTGTGCGGGGAATTTTCTGCGCTGTACAACAGAAAAAATTCAAGAAACCAATACACGCTATCAGCATTGTTGATGAATATCTGGAACACGCCCGCGTGATGTATTTCTACAACAAAGGCAGCGAGGATGTTTACATCTCTTCCGCCGATTGGATGACGCGCAATTTGGACTACCGCGTGGAGGCTGCCGTAAAAATTACCGCTCAGGAACTTAAGCAAGAACTCATCGACTTGCTCCACATCCAGCTTAAAGACAATGTGAAAGCCAGAATCTTAGACAACGAGATGAAAAATCACTATGTAAAAGGTTCCAAGAAGGAAAAAATCCGTTCACAAATAGAAATTTACCATTACCTAAAAAATAAAACCTACTAAAATATTATGAGATTAGCCGCAATAGACATTGGGAGTAACGCCGCCAGATTACTCATCAACGAAGTGAAAACCAACCCGAATAACGAGCCCGAATTTACCAAACTCAACCTCCTTAGGATTCCGCTACGGCTGGGGATGGATGTTTTTACCAAAGGAAAAATCGGTAAAGAGCGGAGCCAAATGATGCTGGATTCCATTAAAATCTTCAGCGATCTGATGAAGGTTTATCAAGTGGAACATTACCGCGCCTGTGCCACCAGTGCAATGCGCGATGCCAAAAACGGCGCAGAACTCATCAAGAAAATAGAGCAAACCTCAGGGATAAAAATAGACATCATCTCTGGGAATGAAGAAGCCAATTTGGTCTATGAAAACCACATTGCCGAAGGTTTGGATGATCAATTTGATTACCTTTATATTGATGTGGGCGGCGGCTCCACGGAGCTTACTTTCTACGAAAATGGCAAGGTGAAATATGAACATTCCTTTAACATCGGTACAATCCGACTACTGAATAATCTGGTGACAGAAGCCCATTGGCGCGAAATGAAAGAGGCGATAAAAACCCACATCAACAGTAAAAAACCAATTTTAGCTATTGGCTCTGGTGGCAACATCAACAAGGTGTTCTCTATAAGCAAAACCAAAGATGGCAAAGCCTTGCCCGCCTCCACGCTGAAGAAATATTATAAAGAATTTTCTAAACTCTCGGTGCCAGAGCGGATGGCAAAATATAAAATCCGAGAAGACCGTGCCGATGTTTTGGTGCCTGCCCTCCAAGTCTTTAATAATGTGCTCCAATGGGCGGATATTGATAAAATCTTAGTTCCAAAAATTTCTGTGGCAGACGGACTTATCCACCAGATTTATGAAAGGGTAACCCAGAAAAAATAATCGGTTGAAGTACTGGAATTTCATTCAACAAAGAGGCTTTTTTACATTAAAAAATGATAAAATAATGCAAAGAAAGCCTCTTCATCATTAAAAATAAAAAAGCCAATGAGCACAACAGAAAAATCCAATTGACTGTAATAAAAAATTGCGAATGTTATAATTTTGTTATAATTTTGTCTTATGATTACAAAAGTGAGAAAAATAGGAAATTCTTATGGTATCATCCTCGGTAAGAAACTATTAGAACAAGCTAAAATGGAAAATGAGGTGATCTTATCTCTCT
This sequence comes from Riemerella columbina, assembly GCF_030517065.1. NCBI lineage: Bacteria > Pseudomonadati > Bacteroidota > Flavobacteriia > Flavobacteriales > Weeksellaceae > Riemerella > Riemerella columbina. The sequence continues at coordinate 1,180,282 of NZ_CP103950.1, read as the reverse complement.
CAGATAACAAAATCATTATAGAAGCTGTGAATAAAAATCCACGAAAAGGTTGGGAAGAAATGCTTTTAAAAGCGGGTTCATTGGAAGATCAGGAACAGCCTTATGTAGATTTTAACAACCAGTTTGATGAAGAGGAATGGACGTGGTAAATAGATTTGATGTATTTTTTATTGATTTAAACCCTACCATTGGGAGCGAAATCAATAAAATAAGACCTTGTGTGGTCATATCGCCTAAAGAGATGAACCGCGCTCTAAATACGGTCATCATTGCACCATTGACTTCCACCATAAAAAATTATCCAATGCGAGTGAATTGCATCGTTCAAGAAAAACAAGGTCAAATCGCTCTTGACCATTTAAGGTCAGTGGATAAAACAAGATTAAAAAATAAAATCGCTTGTTTAGATGAGCAGGCGCAAAATAAAGTGGTAGAAACTTTAATCGCAATGTTTTCTTAAATGATTTTAACCTTTTATTATTCAGTACTTTATTGGAAATAAAAACTCTAATGCAAGAAAAATTTTTCCCAAGATTGAAAAATATCTAAGTGAGTATTTTTTCTTTATATGAAACTTTGCCCCCTCTATTTTAACAAAAAAATAAACCGCTTATATGATGATAAGCGGTTTTTTGTTATAAAGAATTAAGATGTTCTGCCCATTGGGAAACCATTTCTTGTATCCGAAGGTTGGGGAAGGTTTTGTTCCTAATTTGTGCCACAGAAAACAGCCCTTTTTGGTCAGAAATCATTAAAATTTCTTCGGCTTTTTGGCTCTCAAAGGCAATCATCTCTGCCTGATCTATCTCTGCCAATCGGTTTTTATAAACGAAAGTGATAAAATGTTCCATCAGCGGCGATATATAGGCACCCTCGGTTTGTTTAGGCACCTTCAATGTGTTGTTTTCCAGAAATAATAAATTTCCGAAAATACTTCTGGCAATTCGTTTTTGTGGATTGAGCAAAATCACATCATCTAAATCGTTTTCGTAGGCATAGATTTCGGCATAAGTATTTTCTGGGCCATGGGTATAAATATTACTCAACAAATGGGTATTTACCGAAATTTCTTTAATAATATCTAAATTAATGCCTTTTTTTATACGATACCAATATTCATCTTCCTCCACCTGATACCAAAAATGAACAGGCGTTTTGGCGGTCAGATTTTCGGTCGTATCTCGGAAAACAACCACAGCAATGCGCCCTGTGTTGGCCTCTTGCTCTTGGATGGCTTTTGTGAACAAATCAACAAAAAATTCTAAGGTAAAAGTGAGCGGTATATTCATCCTCATCTTCCTCATAGAAGACATTAGAAAGAAATAAACCTCTTCCGCCAGTAGGATTTTTTTATCCTTAAAGAAGAAATACACGCGCACGGCATCTCCATTTAAAAACGCTCTATTATTATAGATTTCAGATTCTTCATTAGATAATAAAACACCATCTAAATACATAAATATCTGTTTTTTATAAGAAAAAATGAACGATATACCAATAACCGCTCATTATTATTCAATTTAAATTAAGTGACTGAAAATCAATTTAGGCTGCCCCTAATTTTATTCTCAAATTTTCTATTAAATTTTCCCAATATAGTTTGTTTTCCTCCTCGTCTCCTGGCTCGCAAAAGTCGGTGATGTTAAGAGAAAGGTCGTCCGTAATCTCATCAATCACGATGGACATTTCAAAATAGTTTTTTGTGCCCTCATCTTCTTCCCATCTAAATCTAACAAAAGATTCTGGCTTATAGCGAATTAGCGTGGCTTTCTCAGCGGGACCTCCGCCCCAACTAAAATAAAAATCGTCGCCTTTTTCTTCTACTTCATCTGCAAACCACTCTCCCAATCCTTCTTCCGTAGCCATATATTCATACAATATCTCTGATAAACAGTGCATTGGAAACTCATAAGTTACTTTATGTTTTGCCATAATTTTTGATATTAAATATAGTCCTGCAATATAGAAATTATTTTTTGATAACCAATCATTTTCGGTTATAATTTTTTAAATACTGATTTATATTAGTCTAATTTCATTTTTTGAAAATCCCGAGCTTCACCATTAAAGACATCAAGGTCTACTTTAACATCTACGCCTTTTACAATGCCTTGTTCTGTAAACTGCCAAAAATGCCAATCATCAATAGGACTCGGCTTCAGCACGGGGTTGTAATTGGCGAGCCATAGTGGATATGTGCTAAAATGACCTTTCAAATAATCTTTATAAAAATGATAATAAGTATAGATAATCGGCTTAGTGCCATAGGCTTTTTCCACAATTTTGAGCCAAACTTTTATGTCTTCTATATATTTTTTACGGGGTTTTCTTTTCGGAACTTTCTCCAAATCCAAAATAGGGCGAAGATCCCCCTTTTCTAATCGGACGCTGGCCAAGAAGTTATTAGCCTGATAAACAGGATCTTCATCTGGGCGATAAAAATGATAAGCACCCCTTGTGTAGCCGTGTTTTTTAGACTGTTGCCAAAACTCATTAAAATGTCGGTCTTTGGCGGCGTTGCCCATTGTCGCGCGAAGCACCACAAAATCCAAAGGAATATCCCCATTCACAATGCTTAGACTATCCCAAACGATGTCTTCCTTCCTTTGATAATGAGAAATATCCATTCCAAAAATTTTTCCCTGATGTTCCACCATAATGGCATTGATGCGCTGCGTTTCATAAACGCTATTGGTCAGGGTTTTATGTGACTTTCCCCACAATAACGCATAGTAAAAAGTCAGTTTGTTTTTGAGGTAAAACCCCGTGCCCACCATAGCGACCAATAACACTGCAAACAAAATCCAACGGCGCAAGTGGTTCCTCTTGGCTCGCTTCTGGTGTCTTTTTTTATTGATTTTTCTCGGGTTCCTTTTCTTTGGCATAGCAATTGCAAAACTAAGAATAATTATGATGTTAAAACATACTAACTTAAAAAATAAAATTCTATGAAAAAATTGTTTCAAACTATGGCATTAGCCGCTATGGTGTCTTTAACTTTGGCCTCTTGCAAGAAAAAGCCTAACGATGCAGAATTAACCACACAAGCGACCCAAGTGGTGCAAGCCAATCCTCAAGCTTCTGTAGAGGTAAAAGATGGACAAGCGCATCTTTCGGGAACTTTTGCTTCTCAAGAAGAGAAAGACCAAATGATCGCTTCGCTAAAAGCGATCCCAGGGATTAAAGAGGTTCACGATATGGCAAGCGTAGAAGCGCCAGTTGTAGTGAATGCGGTAGATGCGGAGGTTCTACAAAAAGTAAAAGATGCCACCAAAGATTTCCCAAGCGTAAAAGTGGAAGATACTAATGGCGAAATTACCTTAACTGGTGAGGTTTCTCCTACACAAGCCAGAAAAATTAAAGAGTCTATAGATGCTCTTAAAATCGGAAAATACAACAATCAACTTACTGTAAAATAAGAAATTATGTCACAACTTACTGATAAATATGCTGCCGTAATTGCAGCGGCACAAAATGCTAATATTGACAACCTTTCGGTGCAAGAGCAAGATGGTATTCTCTACATTTCTGGAACGACTAACTCTACCGACACTAAAGATTTGGTTTGGAACGCTTTAGAGACTGTAGATGCTACTTTTACCGCGACAGATATCAATGTAGACATCCAAGTAACGGGAATTCCTGCGGGGACTAATCTCACTGTGGTTACTGAGCAATCTAACCTGAATATCCGCAAAGAACCTTCTACGGAAGCAGATGTTGTGGGCAAAGCTGGGAAAGGCGAAATCGTGACTTTGGTAGAGGTTGCCACTGGCGATTGGTGGAAAATTAAAACCAAAGATGGCGAGGAAGGCTACGCTTATGCCAGATATTTGAAAGTCAACTAAAATTTGATAAAATATAATGCAAATCTCCGCCGCACCGAAGGTGCGGCGGAGATTTTTTGTGCTATCTTTTTTGAGCTATCTTATTAAATTAAAACTTTCATTTTGATTTGTTAAATGCTTTCATTTTGATTTGTTAAATGCTTCATTTTGACTTGCGTGATTTTGCTAAGCATTATTTAATTTCTCGCTGTGGGAGATATACCACTTTCTTAGTTTCAAAAAATGGAGAAGAAAAATAATCTTTTAGCTCAAATATTTCGCAGTTTAAGCCTGCCAACTCTTCGGATAAATCGCCGCCTTTGAGGTAGAGCACTCCATTGGACTTAGCATTCCATTCTTCTTTTTCAAACTTGCCTTTTATCCATTTTAAAAATACAGGCATCTGAGTCACAGCCCTACTCACCACAAAGTGATAACGCGCTTTCAATTGCTCTGCACGCCCATGGATAGGCGTTACATTCTTCAAGTCTAAAGCCTCAGCCACCGCTTGAACCACCTTGATTTTCTTCCCAATAGAATCAATTAAAGTCCACTGCACTTCTGGAAACAATATCGCTAACGGAATCCCAGGGAAACCGCCGCCAGTGCCAACATCTAAAACTTTGGTTCCTGCAGCAAACGGCATTACTTTGGCAATCCCCAACGAGTGCAAGATGTGTTTTTCATACAAACTGTCCATATCTTTACGAGAAATCACATTGATTTTCTCATTCCAATCTTGATACAGCGGCGCCAATTGTTCGAACTGTTGTTTCTGCCTTTCTGTCAGTTCAAAATGTTGGGAAATCATCTCTACCATACTACGCCTTTTTTCTACTATCCAAATATTGTTGCCATTGCCAAGTGGTACGAAGCGCCTCTTTCAACGGAGTGCGAGATTTCCAACCGAGTTCTCTTTCGGCTTTATCTGCATTGGCATACGCTATGGTAATATCGCCAGCACGGCGGTCACAAATTTGATAAGGTACCGCTACACCATTGGCTTCCTCAAAAGCCTTCACCACTTCTAAAACCGAAGAACCTTGCCCTGTGCCTAAGTTATACACCTCAACCACGCGGCTTTCTTTGGCGTTGAGTAATTGTTTTAAGGCGGCTAAATGGGCTTTAGCTAAGTCCACCACATAGATATAATCCCTTATGGCGGTGCCGTCTGGCGTAGGATAATCATCGCCCCAAATACTCAATTTCTCCCGAATGCCTGCAGCGGTTTGCATAACATAAGGCACCAAATTATTCGGAATGCCTATCGGTAACTCGCCAATTTTCCCTGATGGATGCGCTCCAATAGGATTAAAATAACGAAGTAACGCCACCTTTTTGTCGTGTGCCATCGCGAAATCTCTGAGGATTTCTTCGCCCATTTGTTTGGTTTTGCCATAAGAAGATTCTGGCGTTTTCAGCGGGGTATTTTCATCAATTGGCATCTGGTCTGCCTGCCCATACACGGTGCAAGATGATGAAAATATAAAGTTAGAAATCTGGCGTTCCTTAAACTCTTGCAAAAGGTTGATCAGCGAAAAAAGGTTGTTTTCGTAATAGTCTATTGGTTTTATTTGGCTCTCTCCCACCGCTTTAAAAGCCGCAAAATTGATACATCCCTCAATGTTATGCGCATCTAAAACTTGGGCTAAAAGTTCTCTTCGTTTTAAATCAAAAGGGTAATAGATGGGCTTTTTGCCTGTAATTTCTTCAATATTTTCTAATACAAATTTCTCCGAATTAGACATATCATCAATAATCACCACCTCAAAGCCATCATTGAGAAGCTCCACCACCGTATGCGAGCCAATATACCCCAAACCGCCAGTTACTAATATCGCCATTGTGCTTTTATTTAAAAATTATTGGTTCATAAATTCTAAAACCGAATCTGTAATGTATTTAAGCTGTTCATCATCAAGCTCGGTATGCATTGGTAAAGAAATCACTTGCTCCAAAAGTCGGTCTGTGTTGATAAAATCAGCATCTTGGCTGTCTTGGTAGTAGGCTTTTTGCTTTCTAAGCGCTACGGGATAATAGATCATCGCTGGAATTTCCTTTTCCGCTAAAAACTGTTGCAGCTCGTTTCTTTTACCATTGAGAATTCTCAAGGTGTATTGATGAAACACATGCGTGGAGGTCGCCTCTCGCTTCGGGATTAGAATCTGAGGGTGCTGCCCCAAAGCCTCATCATAATATTGTGCGGCTTTTCTTCGGGCTTCGTTATAAGCATCTAAATGGGGTAACTTTTTCCTAAGTACCGCCGCCTGTATGCTGTCTAATCTGGAATTTACGCCTACCTCATCGTGGTAATATCTTTCGTACATTCCGTGGTTCACAATCCCTCTGATGATGTAATCTAAGCGCTCATCATTCGTGAAAATAGCGCCACCATCGCCATAACAACCCAAATTTTTAGACGGGAAGAAAGAAGTGGTGCCAATGGTGCCCATCGTTCCTGATTTTTTAACCGTACCGTCTGAGAAGGTATACTCGGCACCGATGGCTTGGGCGTTGTCTTCAATCACATAAAGCTGATGTTCTTTTGCAATTTTCAAAATTTCTTCCATATTGGCACATTGCCCAAACAAATGCACAGGAATAATGGCTTTGGTTTTCGGCGTGATGGCTTTTCTTATTTTCTCTGGATCTATGGTAAAGGTATCATAATCCACATCTACCAAAACGGCTTTGAGCTTTAAAAGATGAATCACCTCCACCGTGGCGGCAAAGGTAAAATCTGCAGTAATCACCTCATCGCCTTCTTGTAAACCCAATGCCATAAGGGCTATCTGCAAAGCATCTGTACCGTTGGCACAAGGAATTACATACTTTACATCTAAATAATCCTCCATTTCTTTTTGGAAAGATTTCACTTCTGGACCGTTGATAAAAGCTGCCGACTCCATCACATTGAGCACCGCATTATCAACTTCGTTTTTTATCTTGTAGTACTGCGTTTGCAGGTCTACCATTTGAATTTTCTTCATTTTTATCTTATTTAAAGCCGAGGCACGCGATGAAAACCACCGTAGCACCTTGCCTATTGTCTTATATTTCAGGGTATTTTTTAGGATTAACCTCGTGGAAAAGTTGGTAAATTTTCTCCACCATATCATCTGCCGATGGTTTGCTAAAATAGTCGCCATCACTGGCATACGCAGGGCGATGGTCATTAGCGGTAATGGTAATCGGATCGCTATCCAAATATCTGAACGCTTTCTGTTTTTCCAAAATCTGTTGAAGGATAAACGCCGAAGCACCGCCTTCAACATCCTCATCTATTACCACCAAACGGTTGGTTTTCTTAACGCTTTTTGCAATATCTTCGGATAAATCAAAAGGAATTAACGACTGGATATCAATCACTTCAGCAGAAATGCCTAATTTTTCTAACTCTTGCGCCGCTTCCATCACGATGCGCCAAGTAGAGCCATAAGTGACCAAAGTGACATCTGTGCCCTCTCTGGTGATCTCCACCTGCCCCACAGGCACGGTAAATTCGCCTAAGTTATCAGGCTGTTTTTCCTTTAATCTATAACCATTAAGGCATTCCACAATCACGGCTGGCTCATCGCTTTGGAGCATGGTATTATAAAAACCTGCCGCTTTGGTTAAACTCCTCGGCACCAAAACTAAAATCCCTTTGGAAAGGTTGAGAATCCCTGCCATAGGCGACCCTGAATGCCAAATACCTTCCAAACGATGCCCTCTGGTTCTGATGATCACTGGCGCCTTCTGTCCGCCTTTGGTTCTATATTGTACGGTGGCTAAATCATCGCTCATCCCTTGCAAACAGTAGAGAATATAATCCAAATACTGAATTTCTGCAATCGGGCGGAGCCCTCTCATCGCCATACCGATGCCTTGACCTAAAATCGTTGCCTCACGGATGCCTGTATCTGCCACTCGGGTAGCGCCGTATTTTTCTTGCATCCCTTCTAAACCTTGGTTAACATCGCCAATGTTCCCTGTATCTTCGCCGAAAACTAAGGTTTGTGGGTATTTTTCAAAAATTTTGTCAAAGTTATTTCTCACCACCACTCTGCCATCTACCTCTTCGGAAGCTTCGGAGAATACAGGTTTTACCTCTTTAACATTGGTGGCTTTCCATTGAGATTGAGAATACAAATGCGATGAATAATGGTCTTGCTCTTGTGCCAATAGTTCTTGATAAACCTTCTGTAATTGGGTTCTCTCCGATGATTTTTGATCTCTGGTGAGCCAAAGTGCCTTTCTCATCAAATGGAAAATATCGCGTTTGCCTACAGAAATAATTTTCTGAAATTGCTCTAATAATGGCGCGATCTCTTGGCTTTGGTTTTGCAAAGCTTCTACCGCTGGGAGGGCTTTATTTTTAACCTCGCTGATGGCGTTTTGGTAGACTTCCCAAGCGGCTTTTTGTCCTGCTTTCACCTCTTTTTTAGCTTCTTTATCTATGGCATCTAATTCTTCCTCTGTAGCGATTTTTACCGTAGTGCCATTGATGTTGTTTTCATAATTAAGAATCCAATTTCTAAACTGTTTTAAGCCATCAAACTCGGCTTCCCAGTTCAATCGTTCTTCGGATTTGTAACGCTCGTGAGAGCCAGATGTAGAGTGCCCTTGTGGCTGTGTCACCTCCTTTACATGCACCACCACAGGAATACTTTGATTTCTGGCAAAATCTTCCGCCTTGGCATAGGCGTTGAGCAATGCAGGATAATCCCAAGCCTTAACGGTGATAATCTCGCAGCCTTCATTTTTTTCACCAGCTTTTCTTTGGAAACCAGAAAGCATTTCGGAAATATCCGCCTTAGCTCTTTGGTTGTAAGTGGGTACGGAAATGCCATAGCCATCATCCCAAATGCTAATAATCATTGGGACTTGCAGGGCACACGCGGCATTAAGAGTTTCCCAAAAATGGCCCTCCGCTGTGGAGGCATCACCAATAGTTCCGAATGCAACCTCACGCCCATTTTTAGAGAATTTCTCAGAACCTTCAAACTGGATTTCTTTATAAATTTTAGACGCTTGTGCCAAGCCTAACAATCGTGGCATTTGCCCTGCCGTTGGCGAGATGTCTGAAGAGATGTTTTTTTGTGCGGTCAAATCTTTCCAACTGCCGTCTTCATTAAGACTTCGTGTGGCGTAGTGGCCGTTCATTTGGCGCCCTGCCGATGCTGGCTCCCGCTCTACGCTGGTATCGGCATAAAGCTGAGCAAAGAAACTTTGGATAGATACGGCATCTATCGCTAAGGCAAAAGTTTGGTCACGGTAGTAACCAGAGCGGAAGTCTCCATTTTTGAAGACTTTAGCCATTGCCAATTGTGGGAGTTCCTTACCATCGCCAAAGATTCCGAATTTTGCTTTTCCTGTGAGCACCTCTCTCCTACCGAGGTAAGCCATTTCTCGGGAAATTCTGCCTAATTTATAATCTCTAAGGATGCTTTTTTTAAAATCCTCAAAGGAAACCTCTTGATTGGGGGTATACGTGGTTTGCATAACTTAAATTTGAATTTTGACAAATATAATGTTTTTTACTGATCTGCACACATTTTAAAGCGCAGAAAAAAATGATTTTTGTAAGCTGGTGCCCATTTTAATTTCAAAAATTAACCTTGAATGTAGCTGAGTATTTTTTCTATGGTCTGTTCTTTATCCATATTAGAATTATCAATCAAAATGGCATCTGGGGCTTGTATCAGTGGGGCTACCGCTCTTTGGGAATCTTTTAAATCCCGCTCTATCAGGTTGGCTCTCACCTCTTCCATTGTGGTTTCTACCCCTGATGCTTTCAGTTCTAAATAACGGCGTTTGGTGCGCTCTTCTACACTGGCGGTCAGGAAGAATTTAAAATCGGCATTAGGGAGCACCACGCTGCCAATATCTCTGCCATCCATAATCACACCGCCTTGTTCCGCCATAGCCCTTTGGGTGTGGAGTAGGTATTCTCTCACTTCAGGTTGCTTGGCTACATCGCTTACATTTTGGCTGACTTGCATACTTCTAATCGGTGTGGAAACATCTTCGCCATTCATCAATAAAATCAGGGCGTGGTCTTGGGTTTTAAACTCCAATTTAATTTGATCCAACCGAGAAAATAGACATTTAAAATCAATGCTGTTGCCCTCGGCACAATGCTGTAATGCATCATAAGTAATGGCTCTGTACAAAGCGCCTGTGTCCATATGGATGATGCCCAAACGCTGGGCTATTTCTTTTGAGATAGAACTCTTACCGGTAGAAGAATAGCCATCTACGGCTATCACGGGTTGTTTTTTCATAAATCAAGCGTTATTCTTGTATTTTTATTATTATCTTCTGTAGCCTCTCACTTCTATTAAATCTAAGGCGATCCCAATCTGATTGAGGTTTGAGGCATTATGGTAACGGCTGTGGGTATAATCAAAACGGAGGTAAGACCATTTAAAGCCAAAGCCAAACGACAGCCCTGTGAAGCTTCTTTGGTCGGTAACACTCAGCTCACTGCCACGCTTCACATGATAGCCCACGCGGAGGTTAAATGCTTGCTCTGGAAACAGCTCTGCCCCGAAGGAAAAATGGTCTGCCAGCTGTTTGGTCCATTTGGTTTTTTGTCCGTTTTGGTTGTATTCTGGCGAGATGTTCCACTTCTGCAAATCGTGGGCGGTAATGGTGAGCGCCAGTGGGAATTCATCTAAAATTTTGGTATAGCCCAAATCTACCCTTACAGGCAGGGACTCCCGAGCGCCGTTATAAGTTTTGAACTGATAACCTAAATTCCGCACCACAAAACTGATGGTTTCCTTGGCTTTTTTACGATGATAGGCAGCCCCAATATTCCCTGCCACCGCCATAGATTGGTAATGTTCTATTTTAGAAGTGATGAGGTTCACTTGTGCGCCCACCGTCCAATCATCGGTGAACTGATAGGCATAGCCCACGCCCACTGCGGCATCTATCGCGGAGAAATCGCCGTGGATATTGCCGTATTCATCTGTTCTGGGGATGCTGCCATAATCTAAATATTTAGCCCCTGCGGTTAGGAAATGCCCATACTCCAAATCTTTAGCATAGCTAATGGTGCCGTAATGAGAGCCTGCCAGATAACTCGCGTAGTTTACAGAGAGGCGGTTATCCATTTCTATATTGAGCAATGCTGGGTTAACGGTGGCAAAATTCTGATCATAATCCCTTACCGATACCGCATCACCAAGGGCTGCCTGCCGTGCAGATACTGGAAGATTCAAAAAATGATACACCGTAGTGCCATCTTGCGCCCCCAACCAGCCACTCAAAAAAAAGCCTAATAAAAAGATTCCTTTTTTCAAAATTGAACTTATCATAGAGATTACAAAAGTAAGGTTTTTATAGTGAAATCAAAATTTTTAAAGTAGAGAATTGGGAAAGATACGAGAAGATACGAGGGGAAATCACAAAGCAGTGAAATACTAATATTCTGAAAGATGAAGCGGTAAAGGTGCGGAACAGCAAAAAGATAAAAGTACGAGAACCGAAAATAAATGAAAGCATTACCTCATAAAAAGTACAGGTTGGAGCCTCTGAATGAACCTCCAAGCCTGTAACTTAAACTTTAATTTTTAAATTTGAAATGAGAAACCTTAATATTAAAACCCTAAATTTCAAATCTAAAATAAGGAGCGTCTACCGTTTGTCCTCTATACCGAAACCTACCCATTGAGATTGTGGAAAATCTAACTTCACGATTTTCTTTGCCTCGCTATATTTGGCTTCCAGTTGATTCACTTTCTCGTTTAGAGCTTCGGTTTTGGCTTTCAGGGTGGCTTTTAGTTGCTCCTGTTCATCGTTCAGTTGGATAGACTCTGCGCGGAGTTGCTCCATTTCGGTAACAAACTCTGAGGTAATCCCTCTTTTGGCTACCTCGGTAGCATTTTGTTTTAGTGCCGTAGCCATCACTTGAGCTTTAGACACTGTTTCTGCGAATGATAATTTAGTGCGTCCCATAACTTTTGATTTTAATGATTGGTTAATATATTTTACTTTATCTTCCGTAACTCTTACCTTAGTTGGAGTAACCTTTACCTTATCTTGCGTAACTCTTACCTTAGTTGGGGTAACCTTTACCTTATCTTGTGTAACCCTTACCTTAGTTGAGGTAACCTTTACCTTATCTTGTGTAACCCTTACCTTAGTTGGGGTAACCTTTACCTTATCTTGTGTAATCCTTACCTTAGTTGGGGTAACCTTTACTCTAAGTGCTTCAATAAGGTCAACTGATTACCTTGACAAATGTAATGATTTTTATTGAAAATCATCATTTAAAACAAAAAATTTCGGTAGTAGGTACCACCGAAATTTTAATGAACAAGTCTCAAAAAGCGACTATACAACTTATCTTTTTAATAATTTTTTGGCGCTATCAGAGGCGACAATCAGTCCGCCTGCCATCATAATAATATCCTTCAGCACCAAGCGCCCCGCGCCAGAAAGGTAAGGAAATCCGAAGTTGGGCGTTGGCATATCGCCACCTAAATTCGGTACATAGACCTCTGGCGTAGTGATCAGGAACGAAAGCGTAACAATGGACATCCCAAAGGTGAGCAAACCGCCCCAAAGTCCAATTTTAGGCGACCAGATGCCCAATAACACCAACAGACCGATGCTCACAATCATCGTTCCTAAGCCATACGAAAAGGCATAAGTGCCGTTTTCTTTGTGCCATTCTATATTTTTAGCCACCATTTTCCCCTCTGGGTTGCGGTGTAGGCGGTACTGCGGTACCTCTTTGCCCTCTTCATCCAGCGCAGTTTTCCCTGAATTATGATAGAAAAAACTCATAAAAGGGCTGTTGGTTACAAAGGGCACAATGCCATCGGCTTCGTACTGAAAGGCTTTTAAACCACCGATCCACGCCATAACAATAAAAATGGCTACACGCATAAAGTTAATCAACTGAGACTGGCTACCTGCCAAAAATTGAAGTATTGGTTTCATTATTTTTTATTTTTAAGTTACACAAATACAGGTGCAAAAATAAAACCTTACCCCAGCCATCACAATAGATAAAAATGAATTTATAATGGACAATTTTTCTTCTACTTAGAGTGTTGCCACAATGGAAATGCCCACTTCTTTCCTAAAATGCGATGGCGAATAGCCCACCCATTTTTTAAAATATCGGCTGAAATAATACTCATCTTGGAAGTAGAGTTCTGCCGCAATTTCCTTCACGGTTTTTTCTGTTAGGTGGAGTTGCTTTTTGGCTTCTAAAATAATCCGTTCTTGGATGAGCGCCGTAGGCGTTTTGCCGAATACTTTTTTGGTTTTTTTGCTCAATGTAGCCACAGAAACCGCCAACGCATCAGCATAGAAAGCGGGGCTTCGCTGTTGGGCAAAGTGCTGTTCTATCAAATCTTGAAACCTTAACATTAAAGAATCCAAAGGTGGCGTTTCCTCTATTTCCAAAGATTTTTCTTGGCTGCATATGGCGAGCACCAGCTGAATATAAGTCTTTAAAATAGCATCTGCCATCGGAATTTGAGGTTTGAGCTCGTGTTGCATTTTATCAAAAATCAATTCTAATTCCGCAAAACGCCCTTCCGAAAGGTGGATATAAGGCTTGCTGAAAATATTATTGAACAACAACCCATTGCACGCTACTTCTTGCTTATGGTACTCTATGCAATAAAAATCACCGTGAAAAGAGAGCTGATGCACCTTCGCCGCAGATTGCCACACCATTTTTTGGTACGGCGATAGGAAGAGAACGCCTAATTTTGGTACTTCATAAAAGATATCATCAATAGAACATTGGACAGCCTCTAAGGTCAGGAATACCTCATAATCCTGAGACTGCACCACTGTATTGGGCGCCACATTTTGATTTTTAACAACAGCTATCGGTAAAGGCATCGTAGAGAATTAAGCCTCAAAACTAAGTAATTTTCTGGTATTTATTGACATTTTAATGGATTTTAATACCTAATGCGCATCAAAAATGAGAGTCACAGAACACAAAATCTTAAATGAGAATACCGCTTAATTATCACTTTATCCTTATATTTGCATCATTAAATAAAAAACCGAAGGGTTACGCCATAAGATAAAAAGTAAACCAATGAAATATAAAAGAATATTATTAAAATTAAGTGGAGAAGCCTTAATGGGCAACCTTCAATACGGCATTGATAACGAACGTCTGAAAGAATATGCCTCAGAAATTAAAAAAGTGGTAGACGCAGGCTGCGAAGTCGCCATCGTGATTGGTGGAGGTAATATTTTCCGAGGCTTGGCGGGTGCTGCCAAAGGTATGGACAGGGTGCAAGGCGATTATATGGGAATGCTCGCTACCGTGATCAATGGTATGGCACTGCAAGGTGCGTTAGAAGACCAAGGCGTGATGACCAGACTGCAATCTGCCATAGAAATGGATAAAGTGGCAGAACCCTTCATCAAAAGGAGAGCAACACGCCATTTAGAAAAAGGCCGCGTGGTGATCTTTGGCGCTGGTACAGGCAATCCTTATTTTACCACAGATACTGCTGCCACGCTTAGAGCGATAGAAATTGGTGCCGATGTGATCCTCAAAGGAACCCGTGTAGATGGCATCTATGATAGCGACCCCGAAAAGAACAAAGATGCCGTAAAATTCAACAGTCTTTCTTTTGAAGAAGTGTATGAGAAAAACCTCAAAGTGATGGATATGACGGCTTTCACCCTCAGCCACGAGAACCATTTGCCCATCATCGTTTTTGATATGAATAAAGAAGGAAACCTCCTTAAAGTTATTGAAGGCGAAGCCGTGGGTACCGTGGTTAAAGGCTAAAATCATCAATATTAAAATTTATCAACACCTTAAAAAGTATCATATAACAAAATGGAAGAATTACAGTTAATCTTAGACACCGCAAAACAAGAAATGGATGCGGCAATAAAACACTTAGAACACGCTTTCTTAAAAATCCGTGCTGGGCGCGCCTCTACCGCTATGGTGCAAGATGTGATGGTGGAATATTACGGCAGCCCTACTCCGCTCAACCAAGTAGCCAATGTCTCTATTCCAGATGCGATGACCATTGCTATACAGCCGTGGGACCGCACTGCCATTAAGGATATTGAAAAAGGCATCATTGTGGCTAATTTGGGTTTTGCACCGTCTAACAATGGCGATATCATTATCCTTAATGTACCACCACTAACGGAAGAACGCCGTAAAGAATTGGCAAAACAAGCCAAAGCTGAAAGCGAACAAACCAAAGTTACCGTAAGAAATGCCCGCCAAGAAGCTATGAAAAACTTGAAAAAGTTAGAAGGTATTTCCGAAGACATCATTAAAGATACCGAAGCTGATGTGCAGGAATTAACCGATAAATACATCGCGAAGGTAGAAGAACACCTTAAACATAAGGAAGCCGATATTATGAAAATCTAATCTCGGGGAAACTTTAAATATCACTCACTTAGCCTTTTGAAATTATTTTTCAGGAGGCTTTTTTTTGGCGTTAGCTTTGTTTGTTTTTTTCAAAATAAATGAGAAAAATCGCCGCTACGCCATTCCTCCATTTTAAAATCTCAAAAAAAAGATTATCTTTGTTCATCTTAAACAAGATTATGAAACTCAACTGGGAAGCACTCAACATCAGCATTAAAACTTTTTTTGGATTAGAAAACATCTTAGTCGAAGAGGTCAAAAAATTAGGCGGCAGAGAGGTGGAAACTAAAAACCGAGCCGTGAACTGCGTGGGCGATTTAGGTTTTCTCTACAAAATCAACTATGCCCTACGCACAGGAGTAAAAGTTTTGGTGCCTATTTTAGAATTTAAAGCCTTTAATGAACAGAAGTTCTACGAAAGGTTGTTGCGCTTTCCTTGGGATGATTTCATTGGCATTCATCAGAGTTTTGCCATAGATGCCACGGTGCATTCTGAGCGGTTCACGCATTCTTGGTTTATGACTTTGAAAATGAAAGATGCCATTGTTGATTTTTTTCAACACAAATACCGCAAACGCCCTAATGTAGAGCCTAAATCACCAGATATTAAACTCCACCTCCATATTGATAGAGAGCAGGTGACCATCTCTTTGGATTCCTCTGGCGATCCACTATTCAAGCGGGGTTACCGCGTGGAGCAAGGCAAAGCTCCCATTAACGAAGTCTTGGCTTCAGGATTATTGCACTTGGCGGGATGGGATGGCAAAGGCAACTTTTTAGACCCAATGTGTGGCAGTGGCACGCTCCTAATCGAAGCCGCTATGATGGCAATGGAACTGCCAGCACAAATTTTTCGGAAAAAATTTGCCTTCCAAAATTGGAAAAATTATGATGAAGATTTATTTTTCAAAATCAAAGAGTTTAGGATTAACCGAATTAAAGAATTTCAGGGGAAAATTGTGGGTTATGATATTGACCTTCAAGCCCTCAGCGCTGCCAGAGCCAACATCGCCACTGCTGAATTAGAAGAGGTGATAGAAGTTAAAAAACAAAACTTTTTTGAGTCTGAGAAAGATTTATTCCCACTCCTGATGGTGTTCAATCCGCCGTATGATGAGCGCCTTGCTATTTCTGATGAAGATTTTTATCGTAAGATTGGAGATACCTTTAAACAACACTATCCCAACACATTAGCGTGGCTCATCACCGCAGATTTAGAAGCTGTGAAAAAATTAGGTCTGCGACCAAGCCGAAAAATAAAGCTCTACAACGGTAAGTTAGAAACGCGCTTCCTCCAATACGAAATGTACGAAGGAAGCAAAAAAGCCAAATTTAACTCTTAGTTTTTCACTTATGCCTACCCTGTCCATCATCATTGCTATTTATAATCGTAAGAACGAGCTGTTTGAACTCCTTAGCTCGCTCTCCCACCAAACGGATAAAGATTTTGAAGTGATCGTGGTAGATGATGGCTCTGCGATAGACCTAAAACCTACCATCCAAATTTTTGAGCTGATGCTGAACCTTCGTTTTTTTAGAAAGGAAAACTCGGGGCCAGGGTTGAGTAGAAACTATGGCACCCGCCGTGCCCATGGGGATTGGCTCATCTTTGTGGATAGCGATGTGATTGTGGAAGAAGATTATATCGCCAATATTAAACAAGATATTTTAACCCAACCTTGTGATGCTTTTGGCGGCGCTGATAAAGCCCACAAAGGCTTCAACCTGATGCAGAAAGCCATTTCTTATGCGATGACTTCGCTGTTTACTACAGGCGGCATTCGCGGGAATAAAAAAATAGTGTCTAAATTTCAGCCTCGGAGTTTTAATATGGGCGTGAAGAAAACGGCTTTTGATGCCGTGGGTGGCTTTTCAGAACTTCGGATTGGGGAAGATCCAGACCTCTCAATGACACTTTGGGAACACGGCTACACCACCGCATTTTTCAGTAATATTGGGGTTTATCATAAACGCCGAACCGATTTTGGACGCTTCTCTAAACAAGTGTATCAATTCGGGGTGGCGCGCCCTATTCTCAACCAAAGGCATCCGCAATATACCAAACTGACTTTCTGGTTTCCCTCTCTATTCCTCATCGGTTATATTATTGGGATTTTCCATTATTTTATTTGGTATAATGGCATTGTGCTGGGGCTTTATGGGCTTTATACCCTCATCGTTTGGGGCGATGCACTGTGGAAAACCAAGAATATCAGCATCGCAACTATGGCGGTAATGGCGACTTATATTCAGTTATTTTCTTATGGCTATGGCTTCCTAAAATCGTGGATTTGTCTCAATGTGCTTCATCAAAAACCCGAAGAGGCGTTCCCATCACATTTTTATCAATCTTAGTCCGCTAATCCTCGTATTGCTCTAAATAATAGGTAAAAGTAAAGCCTTCGGTTTCTTCTTCGGCATCTTCTAAAGTGGTGAGTAAATCCTCAAAATGCTCCAATTGCTCCACACTCATATTCACAAATTCTATATGTAAAGGCATAGCCAAATCACCTGTAATCACATCATACAAGGCGTTTAAATTATCACCAAAATAATCTGGTAACGGTAATTTTTCTTTGAGTTGTGCGTAAAAATCTTCCTCATCTCCGATGGAAGCAAAATCAATATATACGGTCTTCATCAAAATAAATTTAAGTTTAAATTAGAGTTTTCTAAAACTTCTATAATGGTCTGTGCTGAGCCAAACCTCGCCCTGTTTGGTGAATATCAGGCGGTCTGCACCACGGTTGCCGCAGTGGTAATTCACATCTGCCTCATAATATTTTTTGCCCTTGGGCAGTTTTCTTTCTCTGTTGCCAAAAATATCTCCACCGATGGCTTTCCCTGGCAAAACCTCGCAAAGGTTGCCCTGTGCTGGCACCCAACCTTGGCGCTTCGCCTGATTTTTTGTGAGGTAATAAGGCGGCAACTGGTGGCGTTGCTTCACATATTCTGCCACGCGAGAAGTCTCGGTGAGCGCCTCTATACGCTCAATATTCTGATTTTCTGGCGATGCTGCCGATACCACTTCTGAAGCGTTGGGCTTCAATAAAAACCAAAAACCCAACACCAGAAGCACAACGGCTGCAATTGAAAACCACAGATTTTTATTCTGTTGCGCCTTCATTTTTTCCATTTTATATTCCTATTTCTATTTGAAATCTGGCATACCAACCGTCTTTTTGGCTGCCATCAATGTATTTCATATTATTTTTACTGACTTCAAACTGCGCTTTAAAGGCGTGTTCCCAAATGTATTTGGTCACCCCAAACGAAAACTGATTATGTATCGGCTCCAGATGCTGGATGGCTTTCGTTGGTTGGTTGTGAGAATAGCGCCCAATAATTTCCCAGTTTTTAGGAAAAAGATAACTCAGCTGCGCATCATAACCTTGTCCTGCCAATACTGCCACTTGCTGCGTTTGATCATCATTAAAAGTGATAGGATTTGGGGTATTTCGGTTCATATAGGCGAAGGTGGCAGTCCAGCCTTGGTATTTCATCATCGCATCAAAGAACACCGACTGCAAATCTCGGCTTTCCAGCAATTTTTTCCCTCTTTGTCCTTGTGAAAACTGCGCCCTTTGGTTATAATGATAAGTCCCACCTAAATAGAGTTTTGGAGTGGGCTCGCGCTGTAAATCGCCTTCAAAAAACTCACCATTTTTCTTAAATCTTCCGAAAGGATAGAGCTCCAACCTGCCTGTATACGCCAGCCCATCGGTTTTTTCATTGAAATTTCTACCTTCCCCAGTGCTAATGGCAGCTTTTAGATTATAGCCCCAAGATTTTTTGTTTTTAGGACTGGTATAAATGGCTTGGAAACCAAAATCGCGATCAATATTAAACATCGCGTTATTGATGGAGCGGTCGGTTAAATCTAAGGCACCAGAAGAGTTGGTTCTCTGTCTATTCCCTGGTAATTTGGTCTGTCCAAAGCCTAAACTCAGCTCATCCGTGGCGCGATAAAACACCATCGCATCTCTAATAATATTGAGGTAACCGCCATCTTTAACCTTACCCACATCATCTGGTGCAAAGGAAAGTTGGATGGCATACAAAAATTTAGGATTGCCCACATAACCATCAAAACGAAGCCTTAAACGGCGGATAGCGGCTTTATATTCTGTTTTTTCAGCATCGCTAAAATCAGCTTCCAATCGGTTTTGCATTCTAAAACGGATATTCAACTGAAATAAACTGTCTGGCGAGGTAATGCCCACACCTTTACCAAAACTGTAATAAGGCAGCGCATCTAAGTGGATAGGTCGCAAGTGGGCTTTCGGGATAATGGTATCTTTTTTCAAGACCATAATGGTATCTACCGTTTTGATTTCTTGAGCCTTAGCCGTAGTAGCAAGTCCAAAGAATAGCATAGCGCTTAGTAATAATTTTTTCATAAAACTTCCATTAAATTGATGGCAGCAAGGTAAAATTTTTAATATTAACGAAAAGTTAAATTTTTCAATTTCGCAGAAGTTGAGGTTAATCTCGCCATTCTTCAGGGATATCACAAATCGGAATCGGGTTGATTTTGTGCTGGGCGGCGGCATTCATTCTTTTAAAAATATGATAAACCTCTAAATCCCGTCCTGTATAGTCTTGCTCAGTTTTGGTACCCCATTCTTTCTGTATTTTTTCCAATTCTGGATAAGTTGCGCCAATCTGTTGCTCATCTGTCCGCTCCGCATCCCAAAGTCCATCGGTTGGAATGGCTTCTTGGATGCTTTTCACCAAGTTTAAAGCCTTAGAAAGTTCGTAAACCTCTGTTTTATAAAGGTCTGCAATAGGCGAAACATCTACGCCGCCATCGCCATATTTGGTATAAAACCCGATGCCAAAATCTTCCACCTTGTTGCCTGTGCCACAGACCAAAAGCCCGTTAATTTGTCCATAATAATAGAGTGTGAGCATCCGCAATCGGCTTCTGGTATTGGCAAACGCCAGTTGCTCGTTGGGGTAGCGTTCATCTTGAACATCAAAGATTTTATAAAGCTCCTCAAAGGCTGGCGTTAGGTTGATGGACATCGCCTCCACCTGCTCTGGGAACCGCTTTTTAAGGTCTTCTATATGTTCCCACGCGCGGTTCACTTGGTCTTGCTTTTGCCGAATGGGCATTTCTAAAAGTAGTGTTTTGAGCCCTGTCATAGCACATAGCGTAGAGACCACTGCAGAGTCTACACCGCCAGAAACCCCTATCACATAGCCTTTTACATTCGCCTTAGTGGCATAATCTCTGAGCCAGCCTACAATATGCTGAATTATTTTTTCTGTTTGCATCGGTTGTTCTGTTTTACAAGCCGTAAAATTACAGAAGTTTTTGGACTTATACCGCTAATTGCATTTAAAATTCATTATTTTTGCCTCCTAAAAAAGAGAAATCTCACAATGAAATCTTTACGATTATTTTTATTTTTGATAGTGCTCACGATTAGTTCTTGTCAAAAAGAGACTAAAAATTGGAATATAGAAATCTCCCAGCCACTACCCAAGGTTAAGATCACCGATATTTCGGCGGCGTTTTATAACCCTGAGGTGTCCTTGGCAGAGTTTCAGAAGGCATATCCGTGGTTCCAAGGCTCCGTGTCTGATGAGGATTATCTGAAAAGACGCTCTGACAGCACCGAAATCAACATTTATAAAAAAGCCAAAACCCTCATTAACCAACCTCAACTCAAGAAGGATTTAGCCCAGCTGTTTGCGCACATTCAGCACTATTTCCCTAAATTTTCTGCACCTCAAGTTTTCTTATATTCATCTGCGCTACAGGGAATTGATATGCCCATTTTTTACCGAGAAAAAGAGAACTGGCTGTTTATTGATATTGCCGCATTTATGGGCGAAGGCAACCCTTATTATCAAGGCATAGATACTTATTTGCAACACAGTATGAACCCACAAAACCTCGTTCCAAAAGTTTCCAAAACCTTAGCCGAACAGATCGTTCCGTGGGACAGAAACCATAGGAAATTTATTGATATGATGGCTTATGAAGGCAAATTGATGATCTTGCAAGACGCCTTTTTGCCACAGACTTCAGATGCTTTAAAAATCGGTTATACCCCAGAGCAAGAAGCGTGGGCAAAGGAAAATGAAGCCGAAATTTGGAACTATTTTGTAGAAAACGATTTAATTTTTAGTGATGATGCCCGCTTGGTAGACCGATTTTTATCACCAGCGCCATTTTCTAAATTTTATACCGAAATAGACAACCAATCGGCGCCACAAATTGGAATTTTTAGTGGTTGGCAGATGTGCCGAGCTTATTTTAAAGAAAAGCCAGAGACCTTGCTTTCTGATTTCATTTTTAAAACCGACGGCGCCACCATTTTAAAAGAATCCCACTACAAAGGCGAAAAATAATTTTTTAATATAAAATAGAATTCAATGAGAAAAACGCAAATTACCATCAATGTAGAATTAGATGAAAACCATATTCCAGAAAAAATCACTTGGAACGCCCAAGATGGCGGCATAGAAGCCCAAGAAACCAAAGCCACGATGATTTCCGTTTGGGATGACCAAGCTTTGGAAGCGCTAAGAATAGACCTCTGGACTAAAGAAATGCCCGTGGATCATATGAAACGCTTTTTTCATCAGATTTTAATTTCCTTAGGGCACACCTACCAAAGAGCCACTGGCGAAGATGATGTAGCCGCTTGGATGGAAGAAATGGCGGAAGAATTTGCCGTAAAATCAGCGATTAAAATGTAATTTCTACCCCTATGGATACTCTAAATTGGCACCAAATTACCGAGACCCTCAAATCTGGCGGCACCCTACTCTACCCTACGGATACCATCTGGGGCATCGGCTGTGATGCTACGAATGCCGACGCCATAGAGCGCGTTTATCAAATCAAAAATCGAGATTTACAAAAACCGATGATTATCCTCGTGGATACCGAAAAGCGCCTTCAAGATTTGGTGGAGGTTCCAGAAATGGCGTGGGAGATTATAGACCTCTCGGAAAAGCCTGTAACCATCATCTACGACCAGCCCAAAGGCTTGCCAGACAACCTATTGGCAGAAGATGGCAGCATCGGTATTCGGTTGGTTAAAAACCAGCTTTGTCAACAAATCATTAGGAAAATCAACGCACCGTTGGTCTCTACCTCCGCCAATTTTTCAGGAGAAAAAAGCCCATTGTCCTTTTCGGATATCAGCACAGATTTAAAAAATGCTGTAGATCTCATCATTCCAGAAACGCAAGCACAGCCCACACCGTGGCGTGGCTCCTCCATTATTAGAATATGGAACGACAACAGAATCAAAGTTTTAAGAGAATAAAATGAGTGAAAATAGCATAGAGATTAGTCGCGCTACCCTTTTGGATGTTCAAGATTTACAAATAATTGCACAAACCACATTTAAAGATACCTTTGGGCAAGAAAATTCAGAAGAAAATATGATAGAATATCTCCAAGAGCGATTTTCCATCAAACAACTCTCTTCTGAATTAGAAAATGAAAACTCAGAATTCTACTTTGCAAAAAAAGGAAAGCTCATTATTGGTTACCTCAAAGTAAATACAGGCACAGCACAAACCGAATTACAAGAAAATAATAGTTTAGAAATAGAGCGTATTTATGTAGCCTCTGACCATCAAGGGCAAAATGTGGGCAAACAGCTTTACGAAAAAGCCCTACACATTGCAAAGGAAAAAGAACTCCAAAGCCTTTGGTTAGGCGTATGGGAAGAGAATAAAAAAGCCATTGCTTTCTATGAAAAAAACGGATTTCAAAAGTTCAGCCAGCACACCTTCAAACTCGGAGGAGATGAACAAATCGACTGGCTAATGCGCAAAACTTTAAGTCAATCTTCCTTATTATTAACAGAAATTAGTTAAATTTACCCTCTAAAAAATACCACAGAACAGTTATGATCAAGAAACATTTTTTACTATCATCCCTTATTTTGCCTGCCGCTATGGCTTTCGCCCAGCAATATGGCGGTATGTGGATGCCTACGGAGCTCAACGAAAAAGAAATGAAAGAACTGGGAATGAAAATCTCAGCAAAGGATATTTTTAACCCAGAAAAGCCCAGTATAAAAGATGCCGTAGTGCAGTACGACGGCGGTTGTACAGCGGAAATCATCTCGCCAAAGGGACTCCTCCTCACCAACCACCACTGCGGCTATAGCGAAATCCAAGCCCACTCCACTTTAGAAAACGACTATCTGAAAAATGGATTTTGGGCAAGCAATATGAGCGAAGAACTGCCCAACCCTGGCGTAACGGTAGACTTCATCGTGGATATTAAAAATGTAACGCAAGAGGTGCTTCAGGGCAATCCCAACCTCTCCGAAGCTCAGATTAAACAAAATATAGAATCCGTAAAAAAATCGCTAAAAAAAGAAGATTATCAGCATATTATTATAAAATCTGTGTATTACGGCAACCAATATTACGCTTATATCATTGAAACCTTTAAAGACATCAGACTGGTAGGAGCACCGCCTTCCTCCATCGGAAAGTTTGGTAGCGATACCGACAATTGGGTGTGGCCAAGGCATACGGGCGACTTCTCTATGTTCAGAATTTATGCCGATAAAAACAACAAACCTGCCGAATATTCTAAGGACAATGTACCGTATCAACCTAAGCATTTCCTCCCTATTTCCATTAAGGATAAAAAGGAAAATGACTTCACTTTTGTCTTCGGTTTTCCTGGGAGAACGCAAGAATATCTGCCTGCTATTGCGGTAGAAAAGATTATGCAGGAGATAGACCCCGCAATGATTGCCGTGCGTGCCGTTGCCCTAAAAACTTTAGATGAAAAAATGCGCACCGATGATGCCACACGCATTAAATACGCCTCTAAATACGCTTCTGTAGCCAATTATTGGAAAAAATGGATCGGCGAAGTGGAAGGGCTTAAAAAATCTAAAGCCGTAGAGAAAAAGAAAAACTACGAGGCGCAATTGAGCCAGAAAAATCCAGCCATCAAAAACACCATAGACCAGCTGAACAAGCTCTACAACGCCCAAGCGCCTTATGCCCTTAACCGTGCCTACTTCAACGAATTGCTAAGAAATGCCGAAACGCTAAAATTAGCCGACTACTACCTCAACTATTTAGCGGCGGTAGAAAAAGGCGAAACCGTTTCTCCAAAGTTAACTAACCTACTCAAAGGCATTTACAAAAATTACGATGGCGAGTTAGATGCCAAAGTTACCGCTAAACTTTTAGCGCTCTACGCCAACAAAATTCCACAACAGTTTTTGCCATCGGAATTGGAAAGCTTTAAAAACGAAGAAAGCAACCTGACCACCATAGAAAATTGGAGCAAAAACTCCATCATCACAGGCAGAAAAGCCCTCAACAATGCCGATGCTGTGTCTAATTTAGACGCCTTATTTGCACAACCCGAAGCGTTAAAATCGGTGCTGGATCAGGATCCATTTATCCAACTTATTAAGGTAATCAAAGGAACTTATTTGGACAAAGTGGCACCACAATACACTCAGTATCAAACCCAAATTGATGCCCAGCTCAAAACCTTTATGGCAGAACTGATGGCGACCGACAAGGACCGAAAATTCTTCCCTGATGCCAACTCTACGCTCAGAGTAACTTATGGCAAAGTGGCAGGCTCCAACCCTCGAGATGCCGTGTATTACGGCTACCAAACCCACCTGCCAGGCATTATGGAGAAGTACATTCCAGGGGATTACGAATTTGATGTGCCTCAAAAACTCATCCAACTCTACAACACCAAAAACTACGGCGTTTATAAGGACAAAACCGGAGAAGTGCCCGTGAACTTCACGGCGACCAACCACACCACTGGGGGCAATTCTGGAAGTCCAGCGTTGGACGCCTACGGCAACTTGGTGGGACTCAACTTTGACCGACAGTGGGAAGGCACGATGAGCGACATCAACTACGATCCAAAATTCAGCCGTAATATTATGGTGGATACTAAGTATATTCTCTTCATCATCGATAAATACGCCAACGCCCAATGGCTCTTAGATGAAATGAAAATCGTGAAATAACTTCGGTAAAAATTAAAAAAAGTCCGCCGTTTCAAAATTGAAACGGCGGTTTTTTTATGCTTTGCCTAAAACAAAATACACCACCGCTTGTACGCGTGCTAAAAACTCTCGGAGGTGGTTGCGATAGTAGCTTTCGGGTTTGGTAACATCTTGTGCTTCAAAGGCTAAGGCGTTCATTTGAAGATTTCGTGCAAAAAACAATGCCCGCAGCGTGTGGAAACCTTGGGAGATAATGATAACCTCACGGTATTGGTAAATATTTTTGCATCGTTCTATGCTTTCCTTTGTGCTGTAGCCTTTGGGATCTTCTATAATAATATGCTCTGGAATACGCTCGGTATTAACCAAATAATCCTTCATAGCACGAGGCTCATCGTAATAGGGGCTTTTCTCGCCACTAACGATAATCGTTTCTATCTTGCCATAATGGTACAGCGCCGAAACGGCTTCCATCCGCTTGGTAAAATAAGGATTAGCCACCCCAGAACGCATCTTCGGCGAGGTGCCCAACACTAAGGCGGCGCGGCGCTCAGGGATTTTGCTGACTTTATTATAAGTGCGTCCATTGGTGAGCGCATACACCCAAACATTCGCAAAGAGCATCAGAAGAACCACCAGCTCTGCAAGGGTTATCGTGATTTTTAAAATAGGGCGCATTGCTTTCAAACCAAATCAAAATTAAGTTGTATATCATCTGACAACACCGTGGAGACGCAGGTCAAAATTTCCCCTTGCTGAATCTCTTTATCCGTAAGATATTCGTTATCAGACATCTCCACTTCGCCTTTTTCTAAAATGCATCGGCAGGCGCCACAAATCCCTGACTTACAAGAATAAGGCAACGCATAGCCTAAATCTAACAGCTGTTGCAGGAGTTTGGCTTTGTTGTTTTTTAAACGAACCACAGGGCTTTTTTCTTTGTTAAGCTGCCACTGCACACGGATGTTCTCCACCAAAGGATAGTGCTGGTCTTCTGGGAAAATGCTCTCGTTAAAACTCGCAAACAGTTCAAAATGAATATTTTTCTTCCTCATTCCATTATTGTAGCAAGCGGTAGCGATGTCCTTAATCATCGCGCCAGGACCGCAGATCAGGATTTCATCCACAGCATCCCAAATGGTAGATTCCTCGTCATCCTCATCTAAATGAAGCAATTGGTTGATGATGAGTTCTATTTTCTTCTCGTTAATTCGCCCAAAAAAGAAAGGATGCGTTTCTTCTTGAGAATAGAATTGATAAACTTCTAAACGCTCGCCATATTGAGCTTTCAGAGCGGTTAAATCTTCCACAAATACAGCATCAGCCTTGGTTTTATTGGCATAGAACAGAAAAAAACGCGTGCCGCTTTCCGTATAGAGGATGTGTTTAAGATGCGAGATAATCGGTGTAATGCCAATGCCGCCCGCAAAGCCTAAAATAGTGCGTTTTTCATTAGGTTTATCCGCCAGCACAAATCTCCCCATCGGCATCGTGCTCAAGATTTCATCGCCAACTTGGTAATTTCGGTTGATGTCTGCCGCAAAAGATGCCTCGTGATTGATTTTTAAAGCGATGTCCCAAGTGCCTTCATATGGCGCCGAAACCAAGCTATAATCCCGCTGAACGCCTCTATGCTGTAGTCTTAAATATTGCCCAGATTGGAAAGGATGTACCACGCCCTCAGGCGGTTGCAGCCCCAGCAAAAACACATTTTTGGATAATTGCCTTTTTTTGATTATTTTTAGCCCTTTAAAATCAGGTTCTATACTTTTGTTAATCTCACTCATAAGCGAACAAAAATAATAAAAATTTATGAAAAAATTAGTTTTAGGCATCGCCTTATCTTTAGCCGTATTAAGTTGTAACAAAAAAGAGGAAGCTGCGACCTCTGAACACACCAGCGTAGACACGCTAACCGTAGCGGAGCCCGCTGCTTCTGTGGCTTTAAAGGAAGTTAGTAAAGCGGAACTCAGCCAGCTCCTACAGCCTAAGGACAATGATACGCTCTATGTGACCAACTTTTTTGCCACTTGGTGCGGACCTTGTATGAAAGAAATTCCTCATTTTAAAGAGCAAATGAAGGCATTGAGCGGTAAGCCTGTGCGGTTTACCTTCATCAGCTTAGATGAAAAGGAAGATTGGGACACCAAGGTGAAAGCTTTTGGCGAAGAAAATGGGCTTTCATCACACATTTTACTATTTGATGGCAAGCAATTAGATGATGATTTTTTCAAAAATCACTTTAAAACTTGGAAAGGCGAAGGCATTCCGTTCACATTGATTCAGAAAGGCAAAAACAGTAGCGAAACCGAAGGCAGTATGAGTGCCGAAGAACTCGATAAAAAACTCAACGCTTTTTAAACCTCTGATGCTGCACCATCGCCAATTTAAAACTCTGATAACCTGTATTTTAATTACTGTAATGATTGTGATTATAGTCAATTTAAATACGGGTTATCTTGCGCTTAGCCTCCCTGATTTTCTGCAAGATACGCCACACCACACCATTGCGATGTTGCGTGTGCACCGCGTTTTAGCGATGTTGTTTGCAGGCGTTGCCATCCCCACTGCGGGCTTTTTATTGCAAGAATATTTTCAAAATCCACTGGCGGGACCTTCTGTTTTGGGCATTTCTTCTGTGGCGAGCCTTAGTGTGGCAGTTTTTATTTTTTTCTCGCACCAGTGGGTATTACCCGAGATTTTGCAAAGCGGTTTTATGAGCATTACCGCCATATTGGGCAGCTTGGGGCTTATGCTAATTTTGATCTTATACGCCCACCGATTTCAAGATGCTTCATTTCTGATTATTTTTGGCTTTTTGGTGTCGGCATTGGCGGGCGCTATCATTTCTTTTTTGCAATTGTATGCTGAGAATCAAAGTCTTAAAAATTATATTCTGTGGAGTTTTGGCGCTAATAATCAGCTGGATACTTACCAAATCATCATTTTATTCAGTTGTATGATGTTGGGGTTGGTTTTTGCGTTTAAAAGCATTAAACCGCTCATTGGCAATAGTTTAGGTACCGCTTATGCGCAGAGCTTTGGCGTTAATTTAAAGCGACTTAGGCTTTATATCATCATCGCTTCATCAGTACTTTCTGCCAGTGTTACCGCTTTTTTGGGACCTATTTTGTTCATCGGAATTGTGGTGCCTCATTTTAGCCGAATGGTGTTCAACCCTGCCTTACTTTGGCAACAGTGGCTCCTCAATATGCTGATTGGCATTTTGGTTTTGCAGATTTTTTCCATTATTTCCGAGTTGATGAGTATGCCGCTGAATGTAATCACTTCCCTTTTTGGCATTCCTGTGATTTTAACAATGATGATGAAGCGAAAAACCACCTAATCCGATGAGCAACGCCCCTTTTTTATCCATAAAAAATGCCAATATAGGCTACCAACAACCACTGATTGAGCAAGTGAACGCCCAAATCCATCAAGGCGAAGTGGTGCTGATGATTGGAGCAAACGGCATCGGCAAAACCACGCTTCTCAAATCTTTGCTGAAGCAAATACCATTTCTTAACGGGCAGGTTTATCTCAATCAAAATAACCTCAACAAACTGGATATAAAGACTTTGTCTAAAAACATAGCCGTAGTTTGGTCTAAATACCAACTGCCGCAACATTACACCGTGCGAGATTTGGTCGCCTTAGGGAAATATGTGCATTATCCTTATTATTTTAGCTTAAAACCAGCCGATGAGGCAGAAGTAATGCGCATTATCCAAAATTTAGGTTTAGAAATGTATGTCCAGCAAAAACTCAACACTTTATCTGATGGCAATCTTCAAAAAGCCTTTATCGGCAGGGCTTTGGCTCAAAATACCCCAATGATTATTTTAGATGAGCCCACCACTTATTTAGATGAAAATAATAAAATCAGCATTCTAAAATTATTGAGAAATCTGGCGCAGAAACACCACAAAACCATTTTATTTTCCTCCCACGATTGGCGCTTGGCTAAAGAATTTTCTGACCAAATATGGTTGATCAAAGAGAAAAAACTATACGCAGGGGTCGTGGAAGATGTATTAAAAGCCCACGCAGAACTTACCCACTTTCCGACTTTTCATTTCTCAGAAACCTTTAAAGCGCCCAACATTACCGCGCCAGATGAGGAACGCAGTCTATTACTCAGCTTACTTAGAAAAAATACAGCTCAAGATTGGTCTGCCTACCAGTTTCATTACCAAAATCACCACTGGCAACTGCATTCTTCAGATGGAAATTGGCGTAATTTCAAAAATTTTCAAGAAATAAAAACATTCTTTAATCATTTACAAAAATAAAAGTCTAAAAAAGAATTTATTTTAAATGGTATGTTTTGCATATCATTTAAAACACTGATTATCATTAAATTAACATTAAATTAACAAATATTTACTATGCATGCATAGTATTTTTGTTTATATTTGGCTTATTAAAAAGTAAATGAAAAATGGAAGCTCTCAACAAAGTAGAAAGCATTGATTTAATCCTAAAATCCACTTGGCTATCTGTGTCTAAAATGTACGCAGAGAAAGCCCAAGAACACCAATCTACCACGGTTCAGGCGCTCACCCTTTTGAAAATAGACCCTAAAAAAGGTACCCGAAGTACCAATTTGGGCCCCAAAATGGCGATAGAGCCTACATCTCTCACCAGAATTATCAAACTTTTGGAAGACAACGGCTATATTTATAAGGAAAAATCCGCCACGGATAAACGGGAAGTCATCATCAAACTTACCCCAAAAGGTATAGAGTCCAGAAATTTATCCAAAAAGATGGTATTGGCTTTTAATCAGTCTGTTATAGACCATATAGCGCCTGAGAAATTAGAAATTTTTAAAGAAGTGATGAAGGATATTTCCAGCATCGCTAACGAACTGAATTGTAAAAAATAAATAGTTGATTATCGTATGAAAAGACGCATTAAACACATTACCGTATTAGGCTCAGGGATTATGGGCGCGGGCATTGCTGCACATTTTGCCAACATTGGCGTAGAGGTGCTGATGCTGGACATTGTCCCTTTTGAGCTCACTGATGCCGAGCAAAAAAAAGGCATCACCAAAGAAGATCAAGCTTTTAGAAACCGTATTGCAACGGAAAATTTGGCTAAACTCAAAAAAGCCAGTCCTGCACTACTCTACTCGCCTCAGTTTGCAGACCGCATTAGCGTAGGAAATTTTGAGGATGATATGCCAAAAATTAAAAATACCGATTGGATTATAGAAGTGGTGGTAGAGCGCTTAGATATCAAAAAATCGGTGTACGAGCAGATTGAAAAATACCGCCAGCCTGGCACTTTGGTGTCTTCCAACACTTCGGGGATTCCTATCCACCTCCTTACCGAGGGCAGAAGCGAGGATTTCAAACACTATTTCGCTGGTACCCACTTCTTTAATCCTGTGCGCTATCTCCCTCTATTAGAGATTATTCCAACGGCAGACACCCTGCCAGAAGTGGTCAACTTCTATATGGAATACGGGGCTAAGTTTTTAGGAAAAACGACCGTATTAGCCAAAGATACGCCCGCTTTCATTGCGAACAGAATTGGCGTTTTCAGTATGATGGATTTACTCCATAATGTTAAAAAACTCGGACTTTCGGTGTCTGATGTGGATAAATTAACAGGTCCTGTTATTGGGCGCCCTAAGTCGGCAACTTTCCGTACGGCAGATGTGGTGGGCTTAGACACCTTAGTCCATGTAGCCAATGGCATTCGAGAAAGTGGCACCGAAACCAATGATTTTAATGATGTTTTCCAACTGCCAGACTACATCCAAACGATGATGGATAACCAGTGGTTAGGCTCTAAATCTGGACAAGGCTTCTTCAAAAAAGTGAAAAACGCCGATGGAAAATCTGAAATTTTAGGTTTAAATCTGGAAACCCTCACCTATGAAGCTCAAGAGAAAACCGCCTTCCCAACTTTAGAATTGACCAAAAATATAGACCAACCGATTAGGCGTTTTAAAGTTCTTATTGATGGCAAAGACAAAGCTGGCGAGCTCTATAGCCTTTCATTAGGGGCGCTTTTTGCGTATGTGTCTCATAAAGTACCTGAGATTTCTGATGAAATTTATAAAATTGATGATGCTATGCGCGCAGGTTTCGGCTGGGAAAATGGACCTTTTGAAATTTGGGATGCCGTGGGCGTTCAGCGTGGTATAGAGTTAGCCAAAGAGGCTGGCTATGAAGTTTCCGATTGGGTAAAACAACTGGCAAGCGAAGGCAAAACTTTCTACCAAATCAATAATGAAGGGCATTCTACCTTCTTCCATCAGAACGAATATCAGCCTATTCCAGGGCAAGAGGCTTTCATCATTTTGGATAACATCCGAAAAAATAAAACCTTATGGAGCAACTCCGGCTCTGCCATTCAAGATTTAGGCGATGGCATTATCAACTTTGAAATTCGCTCTAAAATGAACTCCCTCGGTGGCGAAGTTTTAGATGGCTTAAACCGTGCGATAGACCTTGCAGAAAAGGAATATGATGGTTTAGTGGTTGCCAACCAAGGGGCTAATTTCTCCGTAGGAGCTAATTTAGCAATGATTCTGATGATGGCAATTGAGCAAGATTGGGATGACCTCAATATGGCAATTGCTTACTTCCAAAAATCAATGATGAGACTCCGTTATTCCTCTATCCCTACCGTGGTGGCGCCGTTTGGAATGACCCTTGGTGGCGGCTGCGAGATGACCCTCCACGCCGATCGTGTGGTGGCGGCGGCAGAGACTTATATCGGATTGGTAGAAGTAGGTGTGGGCGTGATCCCTGGCGGCGGCGGTACTAAGGAGATGACCCTAAGAACCATGCAACAAGTCCACAAAGATGATGTTAAAAACAACCGCTTGCGCGATGCCTTTATGAACATCGCAATGGGGAAAGTCGCTACTTCTGCCTACGAAGCCTTTGATATGGGCATCCTTCAGCACGGTAAAGATTTTGTAGTCGTAAATAAAAATAGACAAATTGCCGAAGCCAAAAAAGTAGCAAAACTAATGGCAGAACAAGGCTACACACAGCCTATTCCTCAGAAGGTTAAAGTAGTCGGCAAAGATGCATTAGGGATGTTCTATGTAGGCACAGACCAGATGTTGGCAGGAAACTACATCTCTGAACACGATAAAAAAATAGCGGATAAACTCGCTTATGTGATGGCTGGTGGTGCCCTCTCCGAGGAAACTTGGGTAACGGAACAGTACCTCCTCAACTTGGAGCGAGAGACCTTCCTTCAACTCTGTGGCGAGAGAAAAACCTTAGAGCGTATTCAGTATATGTTACAAAAAGGAAAACCACTAAGAAACTAAGATTTAAACCATTAACCTGCCAATCTGGTACCCAGTACTATTTGGCATAATATCGTAAAAAGAATGAAAACAGCATATATTATTAAAGGTTTCAGAACTGCGGTGGGCAAAGCTCCCAAAGGAAGCCTGCGTTTTACAAGACCTGATGTGATGGCGGCTACCGTAATAGAACACCTGATGAAAGCCGTACCTCAGTTGGATAAAAACAGAATAGACGACCTTATCGTAGGCAATGCGATGCCCGAAGCCGAACAAGGGCTCAATGTGGCAAGGCTCATTTCCCTAATGGGGCTACAGACGGATAAAGTGCCTGGCGTTACCGTGAACCGTTATTGCGCTTCAGGCTCGGAGGCTATTGCTATTGCCTCGGCTAAAATACAAGCAGGAATGGCGGATTGCATCATCGCAGGAGGAACAGAATCCATGAGTTACATCCCTATGGGAGGCTATAAACCTGTGCCAGAAACAGAAGTTGCCAAATCTAACCCAGATTATTATTGGGGTATGGGCTACACTGCCGAGGCGGTTGCCAAAGAATATCAAATCAGCCGTGAGCAACAAGATGAATTCGCCTTTGCATCGCATCAAAAAGCACTAAAAGCCTTAGCCGAAAACCGTTTTGCGGATCAGATTGTGCCAATCCCTGTGGAATACACCTATTTAGATGAGCAACAAAAACTCCAGACCAAAACTTTTGATTTTAAACAAGATGAAGGCCCAAGAAAAGACACCTCGTTAGAAGGTTTGGCTAAACTTCGCCCTGTATTTGCCAATGGTGGCAGTGTAACGGCAGGAAACTCATCGCAAATGTCTGATGGCGCGGCTTTCGTTATCGTGATGTCAGAAGAGATGGTCAAGGAGCTGGGCTTAGAGCCAGAAGCACGCTTGGTTTCTTATGCTACGGCAGGTTTGGAACCTCGCATTATGGGGATGGGACCTGTTTATGCTATTCCAAAAGCGTTAAAACAAGCGGGCTTACAACTGAATGACATTGAACTTATTGAACTCAATGAAGCCTTTGCCTCACAGTCCGTTGCCATTCGTAACGAACTCAACCTCAATCCAGAAATTTTAAATGTGAATGGTGGAGCCATCGCTCTGGGGCATCCTCTGGGCTGTACAGGAACAAAACTCACCGTGCAACTCTTAGATGAAATGCGCAAACGCGACAACAAATACGGTATGGTAACCATGTGCGTGGGAACAGGACAAGGTGCTGCCAGCATTTTTGAATTATTATAATGTTTAATCTAAAATCTATAAAATTATGAATACTAAAGGAGGAGAATTTCTCATCAAAGAAACTCCAGCAACCCAAATCTTCTCTATGGAAGATTTCTCAGAAGAACAAAAAATGCTCCGCGACTCTGCCAAGGAGTTTATCGATAGAAAAATAGTCCCTAACAGAGAACGCTTTGAGAATAAAGACTATGCCTTCACCGAAGAGTGTATGAAGGAAATCGGCGAAATGGGCTTTTTAGGCATTGCCGTTCCAGAAGCCTATGGCGGCTTAGGAATGGGCTTTGTTACCACTATGTTAGCGTGTGATTATCTTTCAGGCGCTACAGGCTCCCTCGCTACAGCTTATGGCGCTCATACGGGCATCGGTACGCTGCCCATCCTACTCTACGGTACAGAGGAGCAAAAACAAAAATACCTACCAGACCTCGCTGCAGGGACTAAATTTGGGGCATACTGCCTAACCGAGCCAGATGCTGGTTCTGATGCCAACAGTGGTAAAACCCGCGCTAAACTCAGCGAAGATGGGCAACACTACATCATCAATGGACAAAAAATGTGGATTTCTAACGCTGGTTTTGCGGACACCTTCACTTTCTTTGCCAAAATAGATGATGATAAAAACATCACGGGCTTTGTGGTTAACCGCTCGGAGTTAGAAAATCCTGAGAGTTTAAGTTTCGGTGAGGAAGAGCACAAACTGGGCATTAGAGCTTCCTCTACGCGCCAAGTGTTCTTCAATGATATGAAAGTGCCTGTGAGTAGCCTCTTAGGTGAGAGAAATAACGGTTTTAAAATTGCACTCAACGCCCTTAATGTAGGGAGAATCAAACTTGCAGCCGCTTGTTTAGATGCTCAGCGCCGTATTTTAGACCACGCCATTCAGTACGCTAATGAGAGAAAACAATTCGGAGTTTCTATCTCAACTTTTGGTGCTATTCGTAAAAAAATTGCTGAAATGGCGACCAATACTTTCGTGAGTGAAGCGGGAGCTTATCGCGCTGCCAAAGATGTTCAAGATAAAATAGATGCCTTAGTGGCAGAAGGGATGAACCACCAAGAAGCCGAGCTCAAAGGTGTGGAGGAGTTTGCCGTGGAATGTTCTATTTTAAAAGTTTTCGTTTCTGATATTCTACAGCAAGCGGCAGATGAAGGCATCCAAATTTTTGGTGGAATGGGCTTCTCAGAAGATACCCCTATGGAAGCTGCGTGGCGAGATGCCAGAATTTCTCGTATCTATGAAGGCACTAACGAAATCAACCGCTTGTTATCGGTAGGAATGCTCATCAAAAAAACGATGAAAGGACAAATAGACCTGATGAGCCCCGCTATGGCTGTGGGCAAAGAGTTGATGTCTATCCCATCTTTTGAAACTCCTGACTATTCCGAATATATGAGCGAGGAAAAAGCCATCATCGCGAATTTGAAAAAGGTCTTTTTGATGGTTTCTGGTGCTGCCCTTCAAAAATATATGATGGAAATTGAGAAACAACAGCATTTATTACTCAACGCTTCGGAAATTCTCAACCAAATCTATATGGCAGAATCCGCCGTGCTAAGAGCCGAGAAGCACTTTGCCGCAGATTCCGTGGAAGCCGCGATGGCACAGCTCAACCTTTATAAAGCGGTGGAGAAAATCATTACCGCAGCTAAAGAAGGCATTGTGTCCTTTGCAGAAGGTGATGAACAGCGGATGATGCTTTCTGGGCTAAGACGCTTCACCAAGTACACCAATACCCCAAATGTGATTGCGCTAACAGAGAAAATCGCAAAGCATTTTGTTGACAAAGGGAGTTATTAAGCCCCTGATTTTTCCATAGTTTGATAAAAAAAGCGTTACAATTTTTAGGATTGTAACGCTTTTTGATATTTTAGACTTGCCTCATTGAAATCGGAATGGAAAAAATCCAATTCGCAAATGGGTAGACTATTCTATTCTCTTTTAAGCGGCTTTTATTTTATGCCTTGGGTGTATTTGGAACAGGATAGCGCTCGGTAAAACAGCCAAAACAATGCTGATCCGAACCTAAAATTTCCTTTAAATTTTCTAAACTCAAAAACTCCAAAGAATCAACGCCTAAATACTCTCTTAGCTCCTCTACCGACATATTTGCAGAGATTAAATCGTCTTTTGTTGGGGTGTCAATCCCGAGGTAACAAGGGGCAATAATCGGCGGAGAGACGCTCCGAAAATGGATTTCCTTAACGCCAGCATCTTTCAAAATTTTAACCAAACGCTTAGAAGTGGTGCCTCGCACAATAGAATCATCAATGATGACCACCCTTTTGCCCTTAATTTCGGAGATAATTGGGTTAAGTTTAAGATTGACAATGCGCTCCCTCATCTCCTGAGTTGGTACGATAAAAGACCGCCCAATATATCGGTTTTTAATCAACACAGGGCGAAACGGAATGCCAGAAGCTTTAGAAAAACCAATAGCGGCAGGCACGCCAGAATCTGGCACACCAATGACCATATCTGCCTCCACAGGGGCTTGCTCCCAAATTTTCTCACCCGATTTTTCTCGCACTTCGTGAACATTGATGTGCTCCATTTCGGAATCTGGGCGTGCAAAATAAATGTACTCAAAAGAGCAAATATGCCGCTGACAGTCTTTCTTCACGAGGTAAGATTTTAAGCCTTCTTCATTCTCGCCCGTGTAGATAATTTCGCCAGGTTTGATGTCTCTGATGTAGCGTGCACTCACAGCATCTAAGGCGCAACTTTCTGATGCCACCACATAACCCTGACCTTCCATTTCGCCCAATACCAAAGGGCGAATGCCATTAAAATCTCTAAAAGCAAAGAACTTATTGCGCGTCATCCCCACCACAGAATACGCCCCTTGGATGCGCTCCATCGTGGCTTTTATCGCGCCTCTTAAACCTAAATCTAAATTTTTCTGAATCAACCGAAGAATGACCTCAGAATCCGAAGTGGCTCTGAAAACTACGCCTTCCGCTTCCAGCTCTTGTTTTAACTCTATCGCATTGGTTAAGTTGCCATTATGCGCGATAGAAAGGATGATTTGGTCATATTCATTTTTGGCAAAAAAAGGCTGAAAGTTGTATTTTTTCTTATCGCCAGCCGTGGTGTATCGGGTGTGTCCAATCACGCTGTTTCCCATAAAAG
This sequence comes from Riemerella columbina, assembly GCF_030517065.1. Classification (NCBI taxonomy): domain Bacteria; kingdom Pseudomonadati; phylum Bacteroidota; class Flavobacteriia; order Flavobacteriales; family Weeksellaceae; genus Riemerella; species Riemerella columbina. The sequence continues at coordinate 1,143,426 of NZ_CP103950.1, read as the reverse complement.
CCTCAGGTTCATGGATTTCCTTATAGACATCCAGCACCAAGCCTTCATCTTTAAGGTTGAGGATTTTACCATTATGGCTCACCGAAATGCCGCACGCCTCCTGCCCACGGTGCTGCAAGGCAAACAACCCAAACTGCGAAAGCGAAAAAGTATCCAGATTGTCGCCAGAATAGAGCCCAAAAATGCCGCATTCTTCTTGTGGCGCATCCATGGCTTCTTCCTCCTTCGTTCTGAAAAGGTTTCTGCCGTACGCTCGATTTTTAAACTGTTTAAGGTAGTCTTCCCTATGTTGTGCTAAACTTTTCATTGACATTTTTAGCCTTTTATGATGCTAATACTTTTTTTAGTCTGTCGTAAATTTCTTCGTAGGCCTCTGTGACCTCGCCTAAATCCCTTCTGAAACGGTCTTTATCCAATTTTTTCATGGTATCTTTATCCCATAATCGGCAGGTGTCAGGAGAGATTTCATCAGCTAAAATGATCTTGCCATCTTGGGTTTTTCCTAATTCAATTTTAAAATCTACCAAGATGATATTCATTTTATCAAACAAATCAATTAGAATATCGTTAATTTTTCCTGTCAGTTGATACATTTCTTCTAATTCTCCCTTAGTGGCTGCCCCTAAGAAAATCGCATGATAATCATTGATGAGTGGGTCTCCTAATTCATCTTTTTTATAGCAAATATCAAAAATGGTCACTGGTGATTTGATACCTTCTTCCACGCCTAAACGCTGTGCCATACTGCCTGCAGCGTAGTTTCTGACCACCATTTCTAACGGAATAATATTCACTTTTTTAACCAATTGCTCGCGTTCATCCAGCTGTTGTATAAAATGTGTTGGAATGCCTTTTTCATTCAAATATTGAAAAATCAGCGTGGTAATCGCATTGTTGATGGCACCTTTTTTATCCACTTGTCCCTTTTTTTGGGCGTTAAATGCTGTAGCATCATCTTTAAATCTTACAATCACTTCGTCGGCTTTGTCCGTAGCGAAAACTTGTTTTGCTTTACCTTCATAAAGCATCTCTTTTTTTTGTATCATTTTTATTACTTTTTATCAATTTTTATTTTTTGAAATAATCTACTCCATTTTTGAATACATTATGATAATTGGCATTAGGCATATTTTTAAACAAACCTGCCGCATAGCGCTCAGGATGCCCCATTCTACCAAAAATCTTACCACAAGGACTAGTCACCCCCTCAATTCCAAATAGAGAATTATTAGGATTGAACGGCATTCCGTGGGCTATATTACCCTCTAAATCTATATATTGTGTTGCAATTTGCCCTTGCTCATACAGCGATTGGAGGACTTTTTTTGATGCCATAAAACGCCCCTCACCGTGAGAAATTGGAATGGTGTAAGTTTGATTTTTCATTCCTGCAAGCCACGGCGAATGGTCATTAACCACCTTAATATGAACCATTTGCGAAATATGTCGCCCAATGGCATTATGCGCCAGTGTAGGCGATTGTTCATCTAAATCTCTGATTTCTCCATAAGGCAACAGCCCAGATTTAACCAAAGCTTGGAAACCATTACAAATCCCAATGATCATCCCATCTCTTTCCAAAAATTTCTGAATGGCAGTTCTTATGGTTTCATTTTTAAGAACATTGACCATAAATTTAGCCGAGCCATCAGGCTCATCACCTGCAGAAAAACCTCCTGAAAATGCCAATATTTGGGCTTGCTCTATTTCTTTCGCCCACACCTGCATACTCTCTTGGAGCGCTGTGGGGTTGAGATTTATTATCGGTTTCATCGCTACCTCTGCCCCTTCTTTTCGGAAAGCATTTAGGGTTTCATACTCGCAGTTGGTCCCTGGAAATACTGGCGTGAACACCCGCGGTTTAGCGATGTGATGCTTCTTAATGGTAATCTCTTTATAGCGATTTCCGTTAAGAGATTCATCAAATTCTACCACTATTTTTTCTGGCTCTTGGGTTGGAAATAAGTTCTCAAAAGTAGAAGTATAGGCTGAAAGTAATTCTTTAATTGAAAATTCTAAATTATTTATTTTCATAATTTTATTTCCTTTGACTTTACCCACTACTTTAATTAAAGGATGTTGTAATTCTTTCGTGCTTTCAATGATAAGGCCACCGATGTTTTTACGCAATGCTTGCGCCTCATCCAAAGTCACCTCTGCACCTAAGCTGTTACCGAAACACATTTTTGCCAATGCCACGGCAACACCGCCTTCTTTAATGGTTTTTACGGAAACAATGGCGCCTTCTTTAATCTGTTGGTGGATAAAATCATAAACCGAAATAAGCGCTTCGTAATTTGGAAGTCCGTTCTCTTGCATTTGGTGCTCAAAATGGTAGATATAGTTTCCAGCTTTCTTAAACTCTGGCGAAATGATATGCGATTTTTGCCCTGGAGCACACGCAAAAGAAATAAGCGTAGGTGGCACATTAAGCTCTTGATAAGTCCCTGACATCGAGTCTTTGCCTCCAATAGCTGCCAAACCTAAATGCATCTGCGCATCATACGCACCCAACAACGAAGCCAAGGGTTTGCCCCATTTTTCTGGATTTTGCCCTAATTTTTCAAAATATTCTTGAAAACTTAGCCTAATTTCTCTAAAATTACCGCCCATTGCTACAATTTTAGACACACTCTCTACCACCGCCATACTGGCACCCACCATAGAGTTTTGCTGAGAAAGATCCGCATCAAATCCCCAGCTCGCTAAGGACACAGTTTCTATATCTCGTGCCTCCAAAATCGGGAGTGTTTGCACGCTGCCCTCCATAGGCGTTTGTTGATGAATTCCACCCAATGGCAATGCCACCGTAGTAGCGCCCACAGTGGAGTCAAACATCTCCAACAATCCTTTTTGAGAGGCTATATTTTTATCCGAAAGTAATTTTTTAAAATTCGTAAGTGTCAGTGGATGTAACTCTTGCGTTGTGTTTTCTAAATGAGTTACCGTGGCTTTTTGGGTTTTAGCACAGCCATTGGTATCCAAGAAATCTCGGCTTAAATCCACGATTTTATTGCCTTTCCAAAACATCTGCATTCGCCCAGTATCCGTGACTTTTGCTACCGCAACAGCCTTAATATTTTCAGCCTCGCAAAGTTGTATAAACTGTGCTTGGTCTTTGGCATCCACAACCACCGCCATCCGCTCTTGAGATTCCGAAATGGCTAATTCAGTGCCGTTCAAGCCTTCATATTTAAGCGGTAAAGTGTCCAAATTGATATCTAAACTCTCGGCAATCTCGCCAATAGCCACCGATACGCCCCCTGCACCAAAATCATTGGATTTTTTAATCAACTGTGTTACCTCAGGGTTTCTAAACAAGCGTTGGATTTTCCGTTCTTCCACCGCGTTACCTTTCTGAACCTCAGTAGATAGCGTATGGATAGCGGTTTCATCTTGCTCCTTGGAACTTCCCGTAGCGCCACCGACGCCATCTCGCCCTGTTGCTCCGCCCAAAACAATCACCACATCGCCAGCTTTAGGTTGCTCTCTTTTAACCCAATCCACAGGCACAGCCCCCACCACAAATCCGACTTCCATACGCTTGGCACGGTAGCCTTCGTGGTAAATTTCTGATACTTGCGTGGTTGCCAACCCAATTTGATTTCCATATGAAGAATAGCCGTTGGCCGCCTGTTTGGTAATGGTTCTCTGAGGGAGTTTCCCCGCTAAAGTCTTCTCTATCGGCTCTAAAACATCCGCAGCGCCAGACAATCTCATCGCTTGATAAACGAACGAACGCCCAGATAAAGGGTCTCTAATGGCTCCCCCCAAACATGTGGAAGCCCCACCAAAAGGCTCTATTTCCGTTGGGTGGTTGTGGGTTTCATTTTTAAATAAAAGGTACCAAGGTTCTTTTTTACCATCGTATTCAGCGTCAATTTTAATAGTACAAGCGTTGATTTCATCAGAAATTACTAAATTGTCCAATTTTCCTGTTTTATGGAAATATCTTGCACAAACGGTTGCCAAATCCATTAAAGTCAGTGGCTTATTTTCACGACCTAAAAATGCTCTTTTTTCGAGGTAATCCTTAAAAATACGCTCCAAAGTGGCTTTAAATTGCCCTTCAAATTGAATATCCGTCAGCTCGGTTTCAAAAGTGGTATGGCGGCAATGGTCGCTCCAATAAGTGTCCAACACCTTGAGTTCCGTTTCTGTAGGATTTCTATTTTCAGATTTGAAATAATCTTGAATAAACTCCAAATCATCTAAGCCAAAAGCGAAGCCTTGCTCGTGGTAAAATGCCGACAGTTGCGCTTTGTCCCAATGGATAAAATCGGTATAAATTTTCACTTCATCTGGAGCTTCTTCCTCAGGAATGGCTAACACGGACAAATCTTTTTCTTGAGACTCTACTTTATTGATTAACAGATCTTTAACCTTATCTAAATCTTGTAGTGTAGCCCCTTGAATTTCAATCAGTTTACCACTACGAACGGTGGCTTTTTCATTGGTGAGTAACGTGATGCATTGCTGCGCAGAATCCGCCCTTTGATCGTACTGCCCAGGGAGAAATTCCGTAGCGAAATAAGTGGCTTTTGCAGGATTTTCCGTATGCAAAACATCGGTTACAGGGTCTGCAAAAATATTGTGCACCACTTTGGAAAACTGCGCTTCATCCAGCCCAAAAATATCATAGATATTATAGACTTTTACGCCTTGAATGGTTGGAACTGCCGTTTTGATTTCGTTAAAAACCGCAGGGCTTTCTACATCAAAAATGCCTTTTTTTTCTATATAAATTCGTTGATTCATTTCTTTTTTCAAACTTACTTATTATCTTTATTATCACAAAAAAACAGCCCTCGCGGACTGCATTAGTTTATACTTTTAGCTCAACCTCTAAGCCGATTAAATCTGCGTACTGGTCCAAGATAGGCTGGGCTTCGTTTTGAATAAATTCTTCGGTCTGGATAGGTGCAAATCCGATAAAGTTCTTTGGTGATAGCACTTCCGCGATTTTAGATTTATCCATTTTTAGCGAAGTATCGTTCATTATGCGCTCTATCAAGTCGTTTTCCTTGCCCTCTACTTTCACTTTTTTGCTGGCTTCCATAGAATGTTGGCGGATGGTTTCGTGGATTTCCTGTCGGTCGCCGCCCGCTTTTACTTCTTCCATAATGATGTATTCTGTTGCCATAAAAGGCAATTCTTCCATAATATGCTTGTTGATGCGGTTCTCATAAACCACCAATCCATTGAGGATATTGTTCCAAATCAGGAGGATGGCATCCACCGCTAAAAACGCCTGTGGAATGGTCAAACGCTTGTTGGCAGAGTCGTCCAAAGTTCGCTCAAACCACTGCGTAGCCGCTACCATAGCGGAACTTGAAGAGAGCGACATCACATATTTTGACAATGCGCCAATCCGCTCCGAGCGCATAGGATTTCGTTTATAAGCCATCGCCGAAGATCCAATTTGGTTTTTCTCAAACGGCTCTTCCACTTCTTTAAGGTTCTGGAGCAAGCGCAAATCATTAGTAAACTTATGTGCAGATTGTGCAATATTGGACAATAAAGACACTACTTTTGCATCTATTTTCCTATCATAAGTTTGCCCCGAAACGCCAAAAACTTTATCAAATCCGAAGCGTTTAGAGAGTTCTCTATCCAGTGTTTTAACCTTGTTATAATCGCCGTTAAAGAGTTCTAAAAAGCTGGCTGCCGTCCCCGTAGTACCTTTAACCCCACGAAAACGCAGCGTTTCTAAGAAAAATTCTAATTCTTCAAAATCCAAAATTAAAGATTGAAGCCAAAGTGTAGCGCGCTTGCCCACCGTGGTCAGTTGTGCTGGCTGAAAATGGGTAAAACCCAACGTTGGCACATCCTTATATTTCAAGGCGAAATCCGAAAGCCCTTTGATCACATTGACCAACTTTTTTCTTAAAATGATTAAGCCATCACGGATCTGAATTAAATCGGTGTTGTCTCCTACAAACGCCGATGTAGCGCCCAAATGAATGATACCCTTGGCTGAAGGTGCCACATCGCCATAAGTATGCACATGCGCCATTACATCGTGGCGGAATTTCTTCTCATACTCGGCGGCTTTGGCGTAGTCAATGTCTTCAATATGGGCTTTGAGTTCGGCAATTTGTGCATCGGAAATATCTAAACCCAAGTCTTTTTCAATCTCCGCTAAGGCAACCCACAGCTTTCGCCAAGTTTGGAATTTATTATCGTGAGAGAAATTAAACAACATCTCTGGACTGGAATAGCGCTCCTCCAAAGGATTTTTGTAGGTGTTCATTTTTACTTTTTATTTTTTTATGATGCACAAAAATAAGCATTTTAACAGAAATTCAAAACAATATATCAGATTTATTTTAATTGATTGAGATAGAACAAAGTGTCCTGCGGTAGCAAGTCTGGATAAAAAACCTTGATGTAATCCCGAAGCACCCAATCTGCCCGCACAGTACCGCTTTCAAAGTAATCATTAGCGCTGCCTTTTTCGCGTTTTGCCATACCGTAGAGCTGCCCTGTTTGGAAAACTTTCATTTTAGCATAAGCTGGATTGACTGCCAAAAGTTCCTTTTTAAACCGATGATTAGAAAGATTCATCCAATATTCTGCCGACGCTGCTTTGGTATAAACCTCCTCAAAACTTAAAGGTTCCGCCTTGGCAGATTCGAGGTTTTTAAAAATATAATCCGCACCTGCGTCTTGGTAATATTGCGCCACAAAAGTCGCTCCCCCTGGCACAAACCACTGATTCCCATACATTTCATTAGACAAAACACGGGGGTTATTTTGTTGATTTTGCACCATTTTTTTCAATTGATTGTAATTTTGTTCTATTTCAAGGTAATGCTGATGCGCCTCTGCCTCTACCCCAAACAATTTTCCAAATACTTTTAAATATGCCGATTTCTCTAATGGCGTCGCCTCTAAATATTCATCTAAAAAAATCACTTTGATGCCATTATTTTTAAAAATAGTATAAACATTTTCAAAATTAGGGATATAATTAGTAAAAATAGCGTCTGGTTTTAGCGTTATTATTTTTTCTACATCGTATTTTTGGTCATTGCCTACCACTTGTATTTTTCCTGACTCTATCATCGTATGGATTTTATCGGAATAAATGTATTCTGGACTTGCCACCCCTACGATCTGATGTTCTAAACCCAACTCCAAAAGATAGCCCAATATCGTGTCGTTAAGCAAAACTACCCGATTAAACGGCAGCTCATTTTTGGGAAATTGATAGGTAAACTTCCCTGATTGGAGCACCAATTCTGAAGAATCTTCTTGATAATTGACATTTTTAGAGACTACAACTACCCTACCAACTTTCTGATTATCAGATTTTTTACAAGCATAAAGCAAAAATAAAAGACAAAAAAAGTGTAAAAAATTAGTTTTCATATTCATATTATTAAAAATTTTTATATATTTGCAATCTCAAAACGGACGCGTAGCTCAATTGGATAGAGCGTCAGATTACGGCTCTGAAGGTTGAGGGTTCGACTCCTTCCGCGTTCACTTGAAAAACCTCTCTTCGTGAGAGGTTTTTTCCTTAAAGCAAGAATAACAGACACTTACGGTTATCCTGATTGCGGTTTGCAAATATACTAAATGCAGATTAAATGCAATTTTGGTCACTATAATGGTCACTCACTTTTTTCACAGTGACCGAAACCTGTTTTTTTAACCAAAAAAACAGAACGGCGATGCTTTTAAATTCTTACCATTTCAACAATTTACATCGTAGCGAAAATAATTTTGCTTCAATGAAATATTCTTTTTTCTTAAAAAGGATTACAAAAATAAGGATGGAAAAAGTCCTCTTTATCTTAGACTTGGTCTATGCACCTTCGTAAAAATCCAACAAGTATTCTAATTATTTTGCTATTTCTAAGAAATGTTATATCTTTGCAACGGCAAGTCCTAAACAACCAGCTCCTGAAAATCCTCCAGGGTGGGAACGCAGCAAAGGTAATCGGTTGTAGCGGTGTGATTTAGGTAGCTTGCCATTTTTTATTGGACTACTTTCACTCGCTTTTATTTTACTCAAAACTTAGCCTAAATCGGAATAGATGACTTAATTTTGGTTTCATACCAAACTGAGCTTCATAAAAAAACCGCTCATCTTTTAGATCAGCGGCTCTTTATTTTTAAGCATTTAAATTTAAGCATTGGTTGATTTCCCTGAAGCCACGCTAATTTCCGGCAATTGATCAATTTGCAAAGTTCTAATAGGGAACGGAATATTGATATTATGGGCATCGTAAGCCTTTTTGAGAGCGATGATCAGGTTGCTTTTTTGCATCGCTACTTCTAAACCAGAATTGGTATCTATAGCGCATCTCAACTCAAAATTGATAGAGCTATCCCCAAATTCTTGGTACATAAATACAATATCTGGATTTTCGGACAAATTCTGCACTGTATTGGTTATTGTCTCTATGGTTATTTTTTTAACCAACTCTAAATCAGACTCATAACCCACTCCGCATTTAAGCACCAACTTTCTTCTGTTGGTAAGTGATGAATTTTTAATTGGACCATCTAACACCAATTTATTCGGAAGTAGTACAATATTATGCTCCACATCTCTGATCGTGGTCATCCTAAAATCAATATCGATAATCTCGCCAGAATAGCCGTTGGAAGTAATCCAGTCACCGATTTTAACATTTTTAATGAGTGAAAGCACAATTCCAGAAAAAGTATTGGATAGCGTGCCTTGGAGCGCCAAACCGACCGCTAAACCCATAACCCCAGCACCTGCCAAAATGGTTTTCAGAATACCGTTAAGGTTAAGCACCATCAGCACTAAGAAAATCCCCAAAGTAATCACACCTCCTGCTACTGCTCTCGCAATTACATTTTTAGCAGAATCTTGCAAATTGGTCTTAAAAAGTAGTTTTTTCGTCAGTTTACTAATCACTCTGGATAAGAAAAAACAAATAACAAAGACAATAATTGCAACAATAATATTAGGAATATTAGAAAATAATGTTCTTTGCCAAGATTCTAATTTATCGTAAGTTTTATCCCACGCCGAGTCTATCCCTATCGTAAAACTACGATTTACATCGATTAAAAACATAAATTATATATTTCTTTTTTTAACAGTTAATTTTTTAATAAATTGATTATTGAGGTAAATTATTCCCACTCAATAGTAGCGGGCGGTTTACTGGAAATATCGTAAGCCACGCGGTTGATGCCTTGCACCTCATTGATAATTCTATTGGACACCTTTTCTAAAAATGCCCAAGGGAAATGGCTAAAAGTCGCCGTCATAAAATCTATCGTGTTGGCAGAGCGCATCACAGCGGTATATTCATAAGTCCGCTCATCGCCCATTACGCCCACAGATTTTACAGGAAGTAACACCACAAACGCCTGCGAAACCTTTTCGTAAAGGTCATTTTTATAAAGTTCTTCAATAAAAATATCATCGGCATCTTGTAGAATTCGTACTTTTTCGGCATCTACTTCGCCTAAAACCCGAATGCCCAAACCTGGACCAGGGAAAGGATGACGGTACACCAAATGGTGCGGAATGCCTAACTCCTCGCCCACTTTTCGCACCTCATCTTTAAAGAGTTCCCGAAGTGGCTCCAACAACTCAAACGCCATTTCTTCTGGCAAACCTCCCACATTATGGTGGGATTTTATCACCGCCGAAGGTCCGTTAACTGACTGAGACTCTATCACATCAGGATAAATGGTGCCTTGCGCCAAGAATTTCGCGCCTTCTATTTTATGCGACTCTTCATCAAACACCGCCACAAATTCATTGCCGATAATTTTTCGTTTTTCCTCTGGATCAGAAACGCCTTTTAACTTTGATAAAAACCTTTCCGAAGCATCTATCAGCTTGATATTGAGGTTAAAATGAGAACCATAATTCTCCATTACCTTTTGAGCTTCATCTTTTCTGAGCAAGCCTGTATCCACAAAAATGCAAGTCAGCTGATCGCCGATCGCCTTATGGATAAGCACCGCAGCCACGGAAGAATCCACACCGCCAGAAAGCCCTAAAATCACCTTTTGATCACCCACCTTAGCCTTAATATCTGCAATGGTGCGGTCTATATAATTGGTTAATTTCCAGTTTTTTTCCGCTTTACAAATGTTAAAAACAAAATTTTCTAACATCTTCGTCCCCTCCTCTGTATGAGATACTTCGGGGTGAAACTGAACGCAATAAATGGCTTTATCCTCGTTAGAAATGGCGGAAATCACATCGGTTTTTGCATTGACAACAAAGCCCTCTGGCACGGTTTCCACCTCATCAAAATGACTCATCCAAACCGTTGATTTTTCAGCAACGCCATCAAATAAACGAGACGATTGCTGAATTTCTAATTCCGCTTTTCCGTACTCGCCTTTTTCGCCTTTTTTTACTTTACCGCCCAAAAGATGCGTGGTGAGCTGCATTCCGTAGCAAATCCCAAACACAGGAATGGACTGTTCGAACAGGACTTTATCCACCAAATGCGCTTCTTCGGCATTAACGGAACTCGGTCCTCCTGAAAGGATAATCCCCTTAGGTTTTTTGGCTAAAATGGTTTCCAAAGGCGTATTGTAGGGTAAAATTTCGGTGTAAACGCCCATTTCTCGGATACGCCGCCCAATGAGTTGGTTGTACTGTGAACCAAAATCTAATATGATAATTCCGTTTTGCATAAAAAAAGCTTATTATTGATGTATAGATGATAAAAAACAATTAGGAATAAGAAATTGTAAATTCTCATTTCTACTTCCTAATTGCTGATATTTTGTTAATTAAAATTTCGCGATGTCTTCTCTATAAAATGCGTAATCAAATTTTACAGGTAAGGCATCTGCATATACGCTTTCTCTCGCTTCCTCATAAGTAGGTGCCGTAGCGACTAAATTAAGCACACGCCCACCATTGGTTACAATTCTGTCCCCTTGTCTGGTAGCGCCAGCAAAGAGAATTTGGCTATGGGTGACTTTATCTAAGCCTGTGATTTCAAAGCCTGTTTCAATATTTCTTGGATAACCGCCAGAACACATCACCAAACATACTGCTTTTTCATCTTTAAATTGAAGCTCTATATTCTTGCCTTCTAAGCAATCTTCAATTAAATCGCAGAGGTTATTTTCTAATAATGGCATAATCACCTGCGTTTCTGGATCGCCCAATCTCATATTGTATTCCAAACAATAACAGCCCTCTGCCGTTACCATCAATCCGAAGAAAATAAAGCCTTGGAATTCTAAATTTTCCGCTTTGAGCCCCGCCATTGTAGGTTCTAACACATTGATTTTGAAGTCTTCCATATGGGCTTCTGTAAATTCTGGGCTCGGTGCTACGCTCCCCATTCCGCCAGTATTAGCGCCTGTATCTCCATTACCTACTTTTTTATAATCTTTAACAGGAATACACGGGAACAAAGTTTTTCCATTAGAAAACGCAATGATAGAAGCTTCAAAACCTTTCAAATATTCCTCAATAATCACGCGAATACCAGCATCTCCATAGATTTGTCTGATCATAAAATCATAGATTACCGCTTCCGCTTCCTCTTGGTCTTCGCAAATGATAACGCCTTTGCCGCCTGCCAATCCGCTGGCTTTAATCACCACTGGATAATTGCGATCTTGTAAATAAGCTTTGGCATTTTCATAAGAGTCAAATATCTGAGCTTCAGCGGTTTTCACATTATAAGTTTGCATAAACTTCTTAGAGAATGCCTTGCTGCCTTCCAAAGATGCCGCTTTTTGGTTAGGACCGAACACTTTTAAATCGTGTTTTCTAAACTCATCTACCAAACCGTCTACCAATGGCGCTTCTGGCCCCACAATGGTAAGATCTATTTTCTCTTTAATCGCAAAGTTTCTCAATGAAACAATATCGGTTTCGTGGCAAGTTTTCCCCATCGTTTGGGTGGTAGCATTGCCTTTTGCAAAATACATTTCTGTTATGCGGTGGTCTTCTTTCAGTTTGATGGCTAAGGCAGACTCTCTACCTCCGTTTCCTACAATTAGTATTCTCATTATGTTGCTTATTTTCTATTTTTAATATATGAAAAAGATGTATTGGACAAAAATACAAATTAGATTTTAAACTTGAAATTATTTTTTATAAAGTTTTTTCGGTGGTCATCTCTCGGTATAATCCTAAAATTTTTATCGTGCTTTTAAATAAAAAAGCTGCCCTAATGTAAGGACAGCTTTATTGGGTTTTAATGTTTAAAATCTGCGACATCTTTTGGATGGTGTTTGTGCTTAAACATCACTGCAAAAAGCACCGCTACCACCAAGGCATACAGAGCAAAAGTAAGCCAAATGTGATGCCAATCTTTAACCTCCACAAGGGCAGAAAGGCGGCCATCAGGCAAAATACTCGTATGAAATTCATTTTTTAATATTTCAATAAATGAAGCATCTTGTGGCGTGGTTTCTAAATGTTGCGCCAAAGCTGCCGCGGTATCGTATTTCTTGGTAAAAAAACTATCAATAATCCAACCAGCGGTATAACTACCGATAATTGCGCCAAAGCCGTTGGTCATCATCATAAAAAGCCCTTGCGCCGAGGAGCGAATCTTCTTATCCGTGGTGGTCTCCACAAACAAAGACCCCGAAATATTGAAGAAATCAAACGCCATACCGTAAACAATACAAGAGAGGATAATCATCCAAATGCCTGGACCTGGGTTCCCATACGCAAACAATCCAAAACGAAGCACCCACGCCAACATACTCATCAGCATCACTTTTTTAATTCCAAATTTTCTAAGGAAAAATGGAATAGCCAAGATAAAAAGCGTTTCCGAAATTTGCGAAATGGACATAATAATGGTTGATTTCTCCACAAATATAGATTTCGCGTATTTAGGATAAAACGCAAATTCACTCAAATAAACATCGCCATAGGCATTGGTTAATTGGAGTGCGGCGCCCAACAACATTGAAAACATAAAAAACAGCGCCATCTTATAATGTCCAAACAATTTAAAGGCGTTAAGTCCCAATTGCTCTGCCAAAGAAGCGGATTTATCAATCAACTTTTGAGGTGGCGAGGCAGGTAGCGTAAATGCATAAAGCCCCAAAACGACCGCTACTGCACCAGCGATATAAAATTGACCCTCCGTCGCTTTGTTGCCCGTAAGGTTGGTAATCCACATCGCTACGATGAAACCTATGGTCCCCCAAACTCTAAGACTTGGGAAAACCTTGACCACATCATAACCTTTATCATTGAGAATGTGATAGTTAACCGAGTTAGAAAGCGCAATGGTTGGCATATAGAACACCATTGCTAAAAGCATCAGCCAGAAAAATACCGTCGGCGATTCTGCATGAGGCAGGTAAAACAAAGTAACCGCATAGGCAATTTGTAACACGCCATAGAGTTTTTCGGCGTTTATCCAGCGGTCTGCCACGATCCCTGCCAGCGTAGGCATAAAAATAGAGGCAATCCCCATAGTGCCAAATACCGCACCAAACTGCGTGCTATCCCAATGTTTCGTTCCGAACCAAAAATTCGCCATTGTAATCAACCAAGCGCCCCAAACAAAATATTGTAAAAAATTGAGGATGGTGAGTCGTAATTTTATATCCATTTTCAATAATATTAGTCTATTTTCTTTTGTTTTTTCTTAATTTTATCTTGTAATTCTACCGCTAAATCAAAATCTTCATTTTTCACGGCTTCTTCTAACCTCAGCTGGAGTTCCTCCAAAGATTCTTCCTCCATCAGTAGTTCCAACATCTCTTCCTCGGTATTCACTTGATGAATTTCCAGTAAAATTCCCGCTTCCTCCAGCACCTCTACAGTTGAAAAAATATCAGCATCATAGCGCACCGCCAAGGCTACCGCATCCGAAGTGCGTGCATCTAAAATCACCGTTTCGTGGGTTTCTTTGCTTTTTAAATGAATATTGGAGAAGAACACGCCATCAATAATTTTGTAGATTACCACATATTCAAAATAGTAATGTGCGGCATCGATAAACTGGCTAAACAAATCGTGGGTGAGCGGTCTGGAAGGCTGTTTGATAGCCTCTCTCTCCAAACCTAAAGAAATCGCCTGTGCGCCATAATAGTCTATCACAATGGGCAATTTAATCCCGCTATCTTCCTCTTCTAACAGCAAAGCATAAGCCCCCGTCTGCGTTTGGCTGGGCGATATTCCTCTTATGATTAACTTTTTGTAATTCATAAGCACAAATATATAAAAAAAACACTATCTACATTGAGGCTGATAGTGTTTTTATTCAAAAATATGATTTATATTATACGCCTTTGAGCGCTTTTATTTTCTCTGTTAAGGCTGGTACAATCTGGAAGGCATCTCCCACCACACCATAATCCGCTGATTTAAAGAACGGTGCCTCTGGATCATTATTGATGACCACAATGGTTTTTGAAGAGTTAACCCCTGCCAAATGTTGGATTGCCCCTGAAATTCCTACTGCTATATAAAGGTTAGGCGCAATGGCTTTTCCAGTTTGCCCCACATGCTCAGAGTGTGGTCTCCAACCGATGTCTGACACAGGCTTAGAACACGCCGTAGCAGCGCCAAGCACTTGTGCCAAGTCTTCTATCATCCCCCAATTTTCAGGTCCTTTCATCCCTCTACCTGCCGAAACCACAATTTCTGCTTCTTTGAGGTCTAATTTTCCTGAAGATTGCTCGTGGCTAACCACTTTGATATCGTCATTGCTCACGCTTAAATCCCGAGTCTCAACTGTTCCAGCCACTGGATTTTCTTTCACGCCAAAAGCATTTTGAGATACGGTCACGATCACGCCATTTCCCTCCGCTTTTGCTACCATAAAGGCTTTTCCTGAGAACGCCTTGCGCTTTACTTCAAAAGGAGAAACGCTGGTTGGTTTTTCCACTGCATTGGTAATTAAAGCATAGTTTTTAATCACCGCCAACATAGGCGCTATAGCGGCGGCATCTGTGGTGTGCGGAAATACGATCACCTGACCATCAACCACCTCTGAAAGGGCTTGGGCATAAGCTTTAGCGCTGAATGATTTTAAACCTTCATCTTTAATGTGGATAACCTTTTCTGCGCCATATTGGTAAAGCGCTTCTGCGGCATCCGTTGGGTTAATGCTTACAGCCACTACGCTGTCCCCCACTGCCTCCGCGATGGATTTAGCATAAGACACGGCTTCAAAAGCGGCTTTTTTATAAGTTCCGTTAATTGTTTCTGTATATACGAATATTGCCATTTTTTAGTTTGTTTAAAGTTAAAATAAATACTAAAATTAAATCACTTTAGCCTCTTCGTGGAGGGCTTTCACCAATCCGTCTAAATCATCAGGAGAGAATAGTTTAACCGCCGCTCTTGGTGGTACGCTATCAAAAGATACCGCTTTCACTTTTACCTCTGCTGCTGTAGACTCTTGTACATTTAAAGGTTTGGTTCTTGCCGACATAATGCCTCGCATATTAGGGATAATGAGTTCTTTTTCATCCACCAAGCCTTTCTGACCTGCAACCACCAAAGGTAATGACACGGCAACCGTTTCTTTACCGCCGTCAATCTCTCTAACCGCCGTAGCTTCGGTACCATTCACTTCTAAACCAACACAAGCATTCACAAAAGAATGTTCCAATAACTGAGCAACCATTCCTGGTACTGCACCGCCGTTATAATCAATAGATTCTTTACCACAAAGGATTAAATCATAACCGCCTGTTTTAGCCACATTCGCGATTTCTTGGGCTACAGAAAAACTATCCTGAGGCTCAGCATTCACACGAATTGCCTCATCAGCACCTATGGCTAAAGCCTTTCTAATAACGGCTTCGGTGCCTGCATCTCCCACATTAACCACAGTGACTTTAGCGCCTGCAGATTGTTGTAATTTTACAGCTTTGGTGAGTGCAAATTCATCTAATGGATTAATGACCCACTGGATTCCGTTTTTATCAAATGCAGAATGGTCTGCGGTAAAGTTAATTTTAGAAGTAGTATCTGGTACACTACTGATACAAACTAATATCTTCATATCGTTCTAATTTTTAATTGTTTTATAGGTGGCTAATATACTAAAAAATATTATGCGTGCATAAGATTTTTTCAAGTAAATTTATTTATCGCATAATTTTATTTGGGCAAAGTAGGTCTTAGCTCTATTTTACTCGGCAAAGTCCTTGGGTTAAGTTTGAGAAGGTCTAATACCACTTGCCCGATGTCCTCTGGTTGTATTTTCCAATGATCTTCTTCGGAAGGTTGGTGCTGGTCAAAATGGCTGGCTACCGAGCCTGGCATAATGGTCGTGACTTTAATATTGTATTTCCTAAGGTCTAACATTGCGGCTTGGGTAAAGCCCACCACCCCGAATTTAGAAGCGTTATACCCTGCTCCTTTTTCAAAAAAATTGATCCCTGCCAAACTGGAAATACTGATGAAATAGCCTTGCGACTGTTTAAGCGCCTCCACCGAGGCTTTGAGGGTGTAAAAAACTCCGCTCAGATTGGTGTCTATCATCTCTTGCCACTCCTCCACGCTCAGCTCATCTACGGGTTTAAAGTGCCCTAAGCCAGCATTAGCCACCACCACATCTAACCGCCCAAAATGGGCTTTAATCTTTTCTACCGCCGCTATTTCATCTTGAATATTTTTGACATTAGAACCTAAGCCCAAAACCTTGCTTTCATCATCAGATAGGGCTTTTGCTGCTTGTATGGCATCGGCTTCATTTCTGCCACTTATCGCGATTTTCATTCCTGCCGACAGCAATATTTTGGCAATGCCGAAACCTATGCCTTTGGTGCCTCCTGTAATGTAGGCTACTTTTCCTTGTAAATCCATCATTTATTTCATTTTTAATATTGATTACCGACCCCATTTTTTATCTTGGTCGGCTTTTATTTTTTGTTCTGTTGCGTTGTTCCCCGCTTGATAAAACACCTGCCCTCGCAATTCTTCGGGTAAAAATTCTTGCTTTACAAAATTGCCCTCATAGGCGTGGGCATAGCGGTAATCTTTGCCATAATCCAAATTTTTCATCAGTTTGGTTGGGGCATTTCTAAGATGCAAAGGCACGGGAAGGTGCGAAGTTTTTTTTGCTATCGCCATCGCTTCATTGATGGCTCTATATGCAGAATTGCTCTTCGGCGATACGGCTAAATAAATGGCACATTCGCTGAGGATAATCCGTGCTTCGGGGTTCCCAATCACATTGACCGCTTGGAAACAGTTGTTCGCTATCGTTAAAGCATTAGGATTGGCTAAACCTATATCTTCCGATGCCAAAATAAGCAAGCGTCGCGCGATGAATTTCACATCCTCACCACCGACCAACATTCTGCCCAGCCAATACACCGCCGCATCTGGATCACTCCCTCTAATCGACTTGATAAACGCCGAAATAATATCATAATGCTGCTCGCCATTTTTATCATAAATCGCCATATTTTCCTGAAGTACTTGCAAGACATCGGCGGTTAGAATTTCCGTTTTAGAAGTGTTTTTATACTGATTAAGCACCCATTCTACCGCGTTGATGAGCTTTCTGGCATCGCCCCCTGAATATTGAATAAACGCTTCTTTATCGATGATCTTAAAGTCTTTTTTTTCATCTTGGTTAAAGCGCTCTAATGCCACCTCAATCAAGCTTTCCAACTTCTCATAAGACAATGATTTTAAGACATAAACCTGCGCTCGAGATAGCAAGGCTGGCACCACCTCAAAGCTCGGATTTTCTGTAGTTGCACCGATGAGGACAATCCAGCCTTTCTCTACAGCGTGGAGCAATGAGTCTTGCTGAGATTTATTAAACCGATGGATTTCATCAATAAATAAAATAGGCGGTTTTCCAGAAAATAAATGCTGTTTTTTGGCATCATCAATCACCTCTCGGACTTCCTTAACGCCGCTGGAAACCGCCGAGAGCTTAAAAAACTTCCGTCCAGATTTCTCCGAAATAATCTCTGCCAAAGTGGTCTTCCCTGTCCCTGGCGGTCCCCAAAGAATGATAGAGCTCAGTGTATCGTTTTCTATCATTTTTCTTATCGGTCCGTTCTCGTTGGTCAGGTGCTCCTGCCCTATCACTTGGTCCAAAGTTTTGGGTCTCAGTTTTTCCGCTAAAGGTGTGTTTGTATTCAAAATTTTGTTCGTTTATAACCAATTCTACATTCTCTATCGCAGACAAAGTTACCAATAAAAAAGGAAAAATAGCGTGTTAAATTTTTATTTTTTTCTTCATTTCTAAGACACAGCGTTTTCCTTCATCAAAACGAAAATAACACCGCCAAAACCTGACTTTCTACGGTATTTTTAAAAATTTTAATCTATATTTGCAGTGTTTTGAAATCTCGCATCAACCATATTTTCATATTGCCGCTGGTGGCACTCATCAAGTTTTACCAATACGCCATTTCGCCGTGGTTAGGTAAAAACTGCAGGTATGAGCCCACTTGCTCTCATTATATGCTGGAGGCGCTGCGCCGCCATGGTTTATGGCGAGGTTTTGGGTTGGGCATCAAAAGAATTAGCCGATGCCATCCTTGGGGCGGTAGTGGCTACGACCCTGTGCCAAAGAACATTAAAAATACAGACGTTTAAGATATGAATACATTGTTATACATCACTTGGAACCCGCCTAAGGGCATAGAATTGGGACCTTTTACGCTTCATTTTTATAGCCTTATGTTCGTTATTGCGTTCAGTTTGGGGTATATGATTATGAAAAAAATCTATAAAACCGATGGTGTTAGTGAAAAATATTTAGAACCGCTACTCACTTGGACTGTGGTTGGGACTATTTTGGGTGCCAGATTGGGGCATGTTATTTTCTACCAACCCGAATTATTTAAAGAAGATTTTTGGTCGGTATTTTTGCCTATCCGCACAAAACCTCATTTTGAATTCACAGGTTTTTCTGGTTTAGCCAGCCATGGCGCCGCTATTGCCTTGGTGCTGACTACGCTCTATTATAGTTACAACATCATCAAAAAAAATCCATTTTGGGTTTATGACCGCATTGGGATTGTCGTGGCTTTGGGCGGTGGCTTTGTCCGAATTGGCAACTTTTTCAACTCTGAAATCATCGGTAAACCAGCGCCTGAACATTCACCATTTGCGATTTTATTTCCGCAACAAAGTTTTGAATATGGTCCCGTAGTGCCGCGCTATCCCACCCAACTTTTTGAGGCTTTTGGGTATTTCTGTCTGTTTATTTTGCTTTGGTATCTTTATAGAAAAACCAAAGTGAAATACCAGCAAGGTTGGCTTTTTGGGCTATTTTTATTGTTGCTGTGGGCTATTCGTTTTGTGGTAGAATTTTGGAAAGAACCCCAAGGCGATGAGTTTATCCAATGGGGCGGGCTCAATACGGGGCAAGTACTGTCCATTCCTTTTATGCTGGCTGGCGTCACTATTATGCTGATTTCCAAAAAATTCAAAACCACTGAAAACTAAGCCTTTCTCTTTTAATATTAGGGTGCTGGGCTTATCATAGGTTAAGAAAGGGGACAATCGTTTTGACTTTAAAATTTATTATCGTATTTTTGTAGAAAATGAAATGATAATTTAAAATTTTAATCATATGTCAAAAGCAATTTCACAAGTTCCTCTTGCGGTTAATGAGCCTGTAAGAGCCTATGAGCCACAATCTCCAGAAGTTAACTCCCTCATCAGCACTTATAAAAAAATGTGGGCGGAGAAAGTGGAAATCCCAATGGTGATCAACGGAAAAGCCGTTACTTCTAACGAAAAAGTGAACATCACCTCGCCACAAGACCACCAGCACAGCCTCGGTTTTTACTACAAAGGCGATATGAATACCGTAGATGAAGCCATCAATGCAGCATTAGCTGCCAAAGCTCAATGGAACGCCTTGGGTTGGGAACAGCGCGCTTCTATCTTCTTAAAAGCGGCAGATCTCATCGCTGGACCATACCGCGACAAACTGAATGCTGCCACTATGATTGGACAATCTAAAAATGTACACCAAGCCGAAATAGACTCCGCCTGCGAGTTTATAGATTTCCTAAGATTCAATGTGGAATTTATGACGGAAATGTATGCCGAGCAACCCGTGTCTGATTCAGGCATCTGGAATCGCTCAGAGTATCGTCCATTAGAGGGCTTCTGTTTCGCTGTTACGCCGTTTAACTTTACCGCCATCTCTGGAAACTTGCCAACTTGTATGGCGATGATGGGCAATGTGGTGGTTTGGAAACCTTCTGACAAACAAGTTTATTCCGCAAAAGTGATTATGGAAGTCTTGCAAGAGGCAGGATTGCCAGATGGCGTGATCAATATGATTTTTACCGATGGTAAAGAAACGGCAGAAAAAGTCCTTGCTCACCCAGATTTCGCAGGGTTGCACTTTACGGGTTCTACCAAAGTGTTCCAAGGGATGTGGAAAATGATTGGCGACAACATCCACAAATACAAATCTTACCCAAGAATAGTGGGCGAAACAGGCGGTAAAGACTTCGTTATGGTTCACCCTTCCGCTAAAACCGATGCCGTAGCCACTGCGTTGGTTAGAGGTGCGTTTGAGTACCAAGGTCAAAAATGTTCGGCAGCGTCCAGAGCGTATATCCCGAAATCGCTTTGGCAAGAGGTTAAAGCCAAAATGGAAGCGCAATTGGCAACGGTAAAAGTAGGTTCTCCAGAAGATCCATCTAACTTTGTGAATGCCGTTATCGACCAAAATTCATTTGAAAAATGCAAAGGCTACATTGAAAGAGCCGAAAAATCTTCAGAAGCGCAAGTGATCATCGGTGGAAAAACAGACGACAGCAAAGGTTGGTTTGTTCACCCAACGGTGATAGAGACTTCTAACCCTCATTACGAAAGTATGGTGGAAGAGATTTTTGGTCCTATCTTAACGGTTTATGTTTATGAAGATGCCGACTGGAAAGAAACGCTAAAATTGGTAGACAGCACCTCGCCATACTCGCTTACAGGATCTATATTTTCACAATGTAGATATGCGATAGATGAGGCATACCACGCGTTAGAAAATGCCGCTGGTAACTTCTACATCAACGATAAGCCAACGGGCGCCGTAGTGGGTC
Organism: Riemerella columbina; assembly: GCF_030517065.1. Lineage (NCBI taxonomy): Bacteria > Pseudomonadati > Bacteroidota > Flavobacteriia > Flavobacteriales > Weeksellaceae > Riemerella > Riemerella columbina. Next base: position 1,122,438 of record NZ_CP103950.1, on the reverse strand, counting down.
AACAGCCATTTGGTGGCTCCAGAGCTTCTGGTACGAACGACAAAGCGGGCTCTAAAATGAACCTTCTGCGTTGGGTTTCTGTACGCAGCATCAAGGAGACTTTTGTACCGCCAACAGATTATAAATACCCTTATTTAGGATAAAAAATAGAAACCGCCCTCAGTTTTGAAGGCGGTTTTTTATTGAGGATTATTGATTTCGTCTTAAAAACGCCAATCTATACCAAAATTAACGGAGGCTAAATTTAGCGAACCTGGATTGATTAAAGTATTCCCTATCATATTAAACTTATACGAGCTCATAGTATTTTTGTACCCCACATAAAGTTTAGCATTTTCACCAAGTCTATAGCCCATTTTCGGATAGAGATACAATCCGCCTTTAAAAGCCTCATTTGTTGTAAAAGAATACCCAAAATCTAAATCTACATAAAGTGGAGCACTACTAAAAAAGCCTTGTGCCTTAAGCGCCAAAGGTATGGTTCCCAGATCTTTGTTATTGGCTTTCATCAAATAGTGTGAATATCCCGTGGTTAAACCTAAGGAAAATTTTTCCGATATACTTTGAGTATAGGCGATCCCCACCCCTACATTAGCCGAGGTATGTGGGCTATTTTTCCTGTTGGAAATCCGAAATCTGTACTTGCAGAAAACTCCTGAGAATACAGCATAGAAGTCATCACTAAACTGATTGAGAATAGAAGTATTTTTTTCATTTTTAATTGATTTATAGTTATCGCACAAAGCTATCAATTTATTTTAATTCTAAATAAAAGCAATAGTATTTTTACTATGTATAGCATAATAAAATACTCAATTTTATCCCTTATTATATGTAGAAATTTTGAGAAAAAAATCGCTTAAGTAAAGTAACCTAAGCGATTTTTTCAATTGATATATTTTTAAGATTTTGCCATTCTTTCGGCGCGTTTTCTATCTTCTTCGGAAAGGATTTTCTTTCTCATACGGATAAAGTTAGGCGTTACCTCTATCGCCTCATCAGCTTGAATGTATTCCATACATTCCTCTAAGGTCATCAGCACTTTTGGAGCGATGCTGCCATCTTTATCTTTCCCTGCTGCACGCATATTGTTCAGCTGTTTGCCTTCCACGATGTTCACCACCAAATCTCCAGGTTTATTCTGTTCGCCTACAATCATTCCCACATAAACCTCTTCTCCTGGATCCACGAAGAAACGCCCTCTATCTTGCAGTTTTTCAATAGAATAAGCCGTTGCAGAGCCTTGATTTTTAGAAATTAAAACCCCATTATTTCGCCCTGGTATTTGTCCTTTAAAAGGTTTATAATCGATGAAGCGGTGTGCCATAATCGCCTCGCCCGCCGTAGCGGTAAGCATCTGAGAACGCAAACCGATTAACCCTCTGGATGGAATTTCAAACTCCAAATGTTGCATCTCTCCTTTGGTTTCCATAATGTGAAGATCGCCCTTTCGCTGCGTTGCCAAATCAATAACCCTTGATGCGTATTCCTCTGGAACATCTACCACCAAAGATTCGTAAGGCTCGCATTGTTCGCCATCAATCTCTCTTAAAATCACTTGTGGCTGCCCAATGGTCATCTCATAACCCTCTCTACGCATAGTTTCTATTAATACCGATAAGTGCAAAATCCCTCTACCGAACACCAAGAAAGTGTTGGCATCTTCTGTCTGTTCTACTCTAAGGGCTAAGTTTTTCTCTAACTCTTTTTCTAACCTGTCTTTCAGGTGGTTAGAGGTTACATATTTCCCATCTTTCCCAAAAAATGGTGAGTTGTTAATGGAGAAAGTCATATTAAGCGTTGGCTCGTCTATGCTCAATCTCGGCAACGGCTCTGGGTTTTCTAAATCCACAAAGGTATCACCAATTTGGAACTGGTCAAAGCCAACAATGGCACAAATATCGCCGGCGAAAACTTCGCTCACTTTCTTTTTGCCTAAGCCTTCAAAAACATAAAGTTCTTTTACTTTGCCTTTAATTATTTTGCCATCTTCTTGTGCCAAACCGATCCACTGGGCTTCTTTCACGGAGCCTCTCGTGACTTTACCAATGGCTATTCTCCCCAAAAATGAAGAGTAATCCAAAGAGGTAATCTGCATCTGTAAGCTTCCTTCCGATACTTTTGGCGCTGGTACATATTCCAAAATACCATCTAAAATTGGGAGGATATTATCCGTAGGTTCTAAACTCGTGTTGAACCAGCCTTGTTTAGAAGAGCCGTAGAAAGTCGGGAAATCCAACTGTTCTTCTGTGGCATCTAAGTTGAAAAATAAATCAAAAACTTGGTCGTGTACCTCTTCTGGGCGACAGTTCGGCTTGTCTACTTTGTTGATGACTACAATGGGTTTCAGCCCTAATTCTAAAGCTTTGTGCAGTACAAATCTGGTCTGCGGCATAGGTCCTTCAAAGGCATCTACCAAAAGAAGTACCCCATCTGCCATTTTGAGCACCCGCTCTACCTCACCACCGAAATCGGCGTGCCCAGGGGTGTCTATAACATTGATTTTGGTATCTTTATAAGTAACTGATATATTTTTAGATAGGATGGTAATGCCTCGTTCTCTCTCCAAGTCATTGTTATCCATAATGAGCTCTCCGCTTTCTTGGTTTTCTCTAAAGATGTTGGTAGCGTGGATAATTTTATCTACCAAAGTGGTTTTTCCATGGTCAACATGGGCGATAATCGCAATGTTTCTAATGTTTTGCATACTTGTTTTTTACGCGTGCAAAAATAATGAAAAAAAATGGATTAACCTGCACCACAACAAAGCAAGACCACAAAATAAATGTAGCCTTGCTTTATTTTTAATGAAAAGAACGCTTCTATTTGCTTTTCAGATAATTATAAATTTCATCTTTTAGGTGGAGGCGCTCTTTTCTCAGTTCGGTAAGGAACTCATCTGTGGTGTGGTTTTGCTCGCCGGCTTCGTAGTGTTTTATTTTGCCATTCACCTCATCATAATCTTCAAATAATCTTTTGAAATGATTGTCCGAAGTTTTGAGCGTTGTCATCAATTGTACGAATTCTGGGAATTCATTAGCTAAAATGTGATTTTCCATTGTTTTGATTTTTTAATCTGTTTTAACGATATAAAGGTACGATTTTTACCCCATATCTGTCAATATGAAAAAAATCATTCTCAAAACTAAAACAGCTGTTCCATTTCCTTTTTCAGGAACTTCCCTGTGATGGATTTTTTATTTTTGATGATGTCCTCTGGCATGCCTTCCGCTACTATTTCGCCGCCATTTTTGCCGCCCTCAGGACCTACATCTATGATGTGGTCTGCCAGCTTGATCACATCCATATTATGCTCAATAATGATGAATGAATTGCCCAAATCTACCAAACGCTCTATCACTTCCATCAAAATTTTCACATCCTCGAAATGGAGCCCCGTTGTGGGTTCATCTAAGATATAAAGCGTATTTCCAGTTTGTTTTTTCGCTAATTCTGTCGCCAGTTTTATCCGTTGTGCCTCGCCGCCAGAAAGCGTGGTAGACTGTTGCCCTAAAGTAATATAGCCCAAACCGACATCTTGCAAAGTTTTGACTTTATTATAAATTTTAGGTATGGGTTGAAAAAACGCCGCCGCCTCATCTATGGTCATTTCTAAAACATCAGAAATGGATTTCCCCTTATACCTAACCTCCAAAGTTTCCCTATTGAAGCGCTTGCCGTGGCAGGTTTCGCAGTGTACATAGACATCTGGTAAGAAATTCATTTCTATCACTTTAAGCCCTCCACCTTGACAAGTTTCGCACCTTCCGCCTTTTACATTGAAGGAAAATCGCCCTGGTTTGTAGCCTCGGATTTTGCTTTCTGGCAAATCTGCAAAGAGATTTCTAATATCCGAAAATACGCCAGTATAAGTGGCTGGATTAGAGCGCGGCGTACGCCCAATAGGCGTTTGATCTACATCTACAATTTTATCGATGTGCTCTATGCCCTCTAATTTTTTGTACGGCAGCGGCTCTTGCACCGAGCGGTAAAAATGCCGATTGAGAATGGGATACAGCGTACCATTGATTAACGATGATTTTCCGCTACCCGAAATCCCTGTAACCACCACCAATTTGCCCAACGGGATTTTAAGGGTTACATTTTTCAAATTATTGCCCTTCGCACCTTTCAGCACCAAGGCATTGCCATTGCCCTCTCGCCTACTTTTAGGAATTTCTATGTGACGTTTCCCTGTAAGGTAATCCGCAGTGATGGTATCTGCATTGATCAAATCCTTGGGTGTGCCCTGCCAGAGGACTTTTCCTCCAAATTTCCCTGCTCGTGGCCCAATATCCAGCACTTCATCTGCCTCCAAAATCATATCCTTGTCGTGCTCTACCACCAGCACAGAATTGCCTAAATCTCGGAGGTTTTTCAGCGAGTTGATTAGCCGTTCGTTATCGCGCTGATGAAGCCCAATGGAGGGTTCATCTAAAATATAAAGCACATTGACCAACTGCGAGCCAATCTGTGTTGCCAGCCTAATCCGCTGCGACTCCCCACCAGAAAGGGTTTTGCTACTTCGGTTGAGGCTTAAATATTCCAAACCAACATCCAGCAAAAACGACAATCGTGTTTCTATTTCTTTGAGGATTTCCTGAGCGATGATACGTTTTTTCTCGCTGAAAGCATCCTTAATTTCGGATAGCCATTGCTTTAAATCTAAGAGGCTCATCGCATTCACTTCTGCAATATTTTTGCCTTTTATTTTGAACGCCAAACTCTCTGGTCTTAGGCGTGCGCCTTTGCAGTCTGGGCATTGTTCTTCGGTGGTGAACTGCCGCTCTATCATCACGGCATCATAATTCTCGCGGTCTTCCACCAATTGCTCTAAATAGGCTATCAATCCATCAAAATTGATCTTGGTTTTCTTGGTGATTCCTGCATATTTTAAATCCTTTGTAAACTCCTTGTGGCAGCCGTTATAGATATAATCTAAAGCTTCTTTTGGAATCTCACGATAAGGCGTTTTTAAATCTAAACCAAAAATTTCTAAAATGTGCTTAATCTGCGTAACCAGCCATTTGCTACTTTTGAGAACTTCCAAAGGTTTTAATGCGCCTTTTTGTATGGACAGCGCCTCGTCTTCCACCAAATAGTCTAAATTGATTTTTTTAACCGTTCCCAAGCCCTTGCAAGTTGGGCAATTGCCCTTTGGAGAGTTAAATGAAAAGGTGTTGGGCTCTGGCAGCGGCAAGGCGTGCCCTGTGGTGGCATCCATCAGGTTTTTAGAGAAATATTGCACTTCTGTTTCGCCTAAACGCTGGAGCATAATGACGCCCTCACCCATTTGTAGAGCCGTAGCAAGGGACTTCTCCATCCGCTGTTCTGTGGCATTCTCGCCGATAATCCAACGGTCTACCACCACTTCTATATCGTGGGTTTTGTAGCGGTCTAATTTTAAATCGTATTCTATATCCTGAAGTTCGCCATCAATCCGCGCTTGGGAATAGCCTTTCTTCGCCAACTGAACGAAAAGCTCGTGGTAGTGCCCTTTTCTGGAACGCACCAAAGGCGCCAATAGAAGCACTTTCTGCCCTTGGTATTGTTTTTTTATGGTTTCTAAAATCTGTTCTTCTGTATAACTCTGGAGTTTTTGCCCTGTTTCCACGGAATAAGCGTCTGCCACTCTGGCGTAGAGCAATCGTAGGAAATCATATAGCTCTGTAACGGTGCCCACGGTAGAGCGCGGATTCTTGTTCGTAGTTTTTTGCTCAATGGCAATCACTGGCGAGAGCCCTTCTATTTTGTCCACATCAGGGCGTTCTAAACCGCCAAGAAATTGTCTGGCGTAAGCCGAAAAAGTTTCAATATAACGCCGCTGTCCCTCGGCAAAAATGGTATCAAAAGCCAACGAGGATTTACCACTTCCTGACAAACCTGTGATCACAACCAACTCATTACGAGGGATTTTAACATCAATATTTTTTAAATTATGCTCCCGAGCACCATAGATTTCTATGAATTCTTTCGTTTCGTTCATAGTGCAAAGTTAATGATGATATATGAAACACGAAAAATAAAATCAAGGTGTTCTTCTATTTTCAAAAAATGGCAAGGGTAAAGCGCTTTATTTCTCTACGAAATCTACCTCTGGATTAAGAATTTCTTTGATGATATTCGCAATAGATTCCATAGCTTCTTCTGGCGTGCCTTCCATCAATTGAAGCGGCTGAACGCCCTTGGTCACCTCGGCAAAACTCCAAATGCCACACTGCATATTTTGTTGAGAAAAAGCGGGCTCTTGAGCCAAAGCATACTGATAAATACTCAACTGCAAGGCTTGCTTATAGTCGGTATTCATCATCAAAGTTTCTCTGTTTTTATCGTTAATTTTGAGGTTTAGATTTTTGGTTTTAGCCGTTTTGTAATCTATCACGCGCAGTTGCCCATTCAGGCGGTCTATTCTATCAACAAAACCTTTAAGCTCAACCGTATTTTGCTCATCAACCTGAAAAGGAACATCCGTTATTTTTTTCTCTAACTCTATAATTTCCAAAGCATTACCTGCTTTAACTAAATCTAAATCTACCTTTAAAATTTCTGCAATCACCTTTTTCGCCATCGCTTGGTGTACATAGTTCATTCCGCGCTGGTAAAACTCTGGTTGGTGTTTTAAAGTCGTGATGGCATAGGCGATGCTCTGATCTATCTCCGACATAACTCCCTCAAAATCTGCCTCTTTCAAAATCCGACCCTTTAGTTTTTCGTAAAGGTATTGCAAAGCGTAATGCACCAGATTACCGTAGTTTCGTACGGAGAGTTCCTCCTCTATTTCCTCCACTTCCTTCACACCCAAAACGATTTTCAAATAAAAATCAACAGGGTTATAAAGATAAGTGACCAAATGTGATGCCGCAACGCCTTTTTTCCAGTCTGCCAAGCGCTTCATCACCAAATCACTCTTTGTAAATTTCATCGGCGATTGCTCAATAGGCTCAGATGGATTTTCTATAACAATTTGCTCTATTTTATGCGGACTTTCTATTTTAATCTGCTCTATAAAACGGCTCTTTTCTCCAGTATTAACGCCTGATGAAAGTCCATTATAAAGCAAATGTACCGTGCTGCTTTCTTGCAATAAACGGTAGAAATGATAGGCGTAAATACCATCATTTTCAATAAAAGTGTTCAATCCGAATTTTTGCCTTACATCAAAAGGGAGATAGGTATTTTGAGAGTTCCCCAAGGGCAACTTACCCTCGTTGGTGGAGAGCAAAATCACGGTATCAAAATTGAGCAAACGCGTTTCTAAAAGCCCCATAACCTGCAATCCTGCCAATGGTTCACCTTGGAAATCTATGGTTTCGGAATTGAGTAACTGCTGGATTAAAAGTTCCAAATTTTCTACCTTAATTTCAAAATGATACGGCGCCATCTGATTTTTGATGATTTGGAAATTTTTCTCAAAATAAGCGATGGTTTCGTATTGAACATCATCTAAATCTCGGAATTTTAGCTGTTCGCAATATTCAATCAGCAAATCTAACAGCGCCAATGCTGGCTGAGGTTCTAATATTTTATAAAAACTTAAACCGCCTAAATTATTCTTAAGAAAAGCCTCGGAAAGGTAGACAATATTATGCTGAATGATGTCGTTTTTAAAAGACTGTATCGCCTGCTGTTCCAGCTCATCTGTGGGCAAAGCTTCCAAAATAGTCAGCACATCTCGGTAATAATAGCTGCCTTTTTTCTTCTCCAACTGGTGCTGCAAGTAGAAAATTTGCTTTATTGCCAAGCTGAAAGAAAGATTTTTAAGTGGCAAGCCCATCGTGATATTGAGTTGCGGCACATTGGAGAGCGCATCCAGCGTGGCAGGGAGCAAATTTTCATCTAATAAAATCACTGCCGTTTTGGAGTAATCCTCGGCTTGATAATCCTTGAATAGAGTGCTAAGCACCTGCGTTTGCGTTACATTGCCTGCCACCTCGTACACCTTAATATTTTTAGGTTCGGAAAAGTGGTCTTCCACCCAATTAAACGGTCTCTGCTGATGAAAAATCTGCCATTTTCGGTATTTTCGGAGAAATTGCCCTGCTTCCTGCCTTTCATCATTCATATAATAGGCATCCGCTTGGAAAAAACACTGGGCTTTATCTTGCTCCAAAAGCTTTTTCACTAAAAACTCTTCAACGGGCGTTAAGGCATTAAAACCGCAAAAAACAAAATTTTCCGATGTATTTTTTGCAAAATCCTCAATATATAATTTCGCCGCTTGATGAATCATCCCTGCTGTGGCGTAGCCTCTGGCTTCTAACTCGGATTTTAGCATGGGTAGAAAAGTTTTCATCTTCAACCAAAAATCAAGGTGTCGGCGGCGTGCTTTCCCTTCTTCTCCCAGCTGCTCTCCCCAGTTTTTAATTCGCTCTTCATCAAACATATAGCTAATCACTTCATCATCATTGGTCGTGAATTTAAGGATGTCATCCCAATCTTTAAGCAAAGTGGGAAACCATTTTAAAAATTGCCCGAAATCTTCGTTAGGATGTAATTTTTGGTACACTTCATACCCCAATAGCCAGAGCGAGACACCTTTAATTTCTTGTTTTTCAGCGATTTGAACGATTAAATCTTCAATAGTCACAAAGCGTGGCAAAAAACCTGAATAGTTTTTATCGTTTTTGAGAATATCTTTAATGAATACCACAGGGCGCTTACCCGGAAGCACGATGCTCAGCGTGGATAAATCTGAATTTTGGCTTAACAATTCATCTAAAATTTGATTAAGAAATCTCATAGCACGCGGTTGATCCAGAGTTTTAAAAGGTTTTTAAATAAAAAAGGCGAGTTACCCCGCCTTGAATGTTTTCACAACGGAATCATCCTTATTGTGAATTGCTTTCAATTTTATTTGGCACAAATATAAAAACTATTTTCCAATTATCCAAATTAGAGGTGGCAAATAGCTGAATATTTTTAACCTGATTTATCTTTTAATTATAACTAAGGTATAGGTTTCACATCCATTTTCATACAGACATTTTGGCTTATCAAACAAAAATCATTCATTAAAATTGCTTTAATTTTTATTTTTTTTATATATTTGTAGGCATTCATTTAATTATTTTTATTATGAAAAGAATTTTAGGATTAGATTTGGGCACTAATAGCATTGGCTGGGCGTTGATTGAACAAGATTTTGAGAATAAAAAAGGGAGAATTATAGATTTAGGGGTACGCATCATCCCAATGTCACAAGATATCCTCGGGAAGTTTAGTCAAGGCCAATCTCTTTCTCAAACAGCACAAAGAACTAATGACAGAGGCAGAAGAAGGCTATATGAAAGACATATACTCCGCAGAGAGCGACTACATAGAGTGCTAAATATCCTAAAATTCTTACCCCAACATTATGCTCAACAAATTGATTTTGAACAAAGAAAAGGAAAATTCTTTACCGAAATAAAACTCAACTACAAACCCCAGCCTGATGGCACTCATTCTTTTCTTTTTGAAGCATCTTACCAAGAAATGCTCTCATACTTTCAAGAACGGGGCTATAGCGATGCCATTCCAAAGGATTGGACTCTATACTACCTTAGAAAGAAAGCTTTAAATACAAAAATTAGCCGTGAAGAATTGGCTTGGATTATTCTTAATTTCAATAAAAAAAGAGGCTATTATGAACTACGAGATTCCGAAGAAAATCAAGATGATACAAACCAAAATTCCAAAACAGAAGAGTTTTATGCCCTAAAAGTGGTTTCTGTAGAAAAATCGGAAGATAAAGAGAATTTTTATGATATTCATCTGGATAATGGCTTTGTTTATGCCCAGAAAAGCAATCGCCCTTTATATGATTGGGTGGGAATGACCAAAGAATTTATTGTAACGACAAAAATTCAAAATGACGGAATGCCTAAAACCGACAATGAAGCCAATGTGGAAAGAAGTTTCCGTATGGTAGATTCAAAACAAGATTGGATTGCGATAAAAAAGAAAACGGAACAAGAGATGCAACAGTCGCACCAACACTTGGGGGCTTATATTTTTGATAAATTACTCGAAAATCCTACCCAGAAAATCAAGGGAAAACTAATCCAAACGATAGAGCGAAAATTCTATAAGCAAGAGCTAAATGCCATTTTAGAAAAGCAAAAAGAATTTCATCCCGAGCTGAACGACAGAGACCTATATCTCGCTTGTGTTGAAGAATTATATCCTCTTAATGAAGCTCATAAACAAAACCTTATTGAGAGAGATTTCACTCATCTTTTCGTAGAAGACATCATTTTTTATCAGCGGCCATTAAAAAGTAAAAAATCAACCATTGCAACCTGCGACTACGAACGAAGAGGCTATTATGTAAAAGGTGAAAAACATATTGAAGCACTAAAAGGTATCCCAAAATCGCATCCATTATTCCAAGAGTTTAGACTTTGGCAATTCTTACAAAACCTAAAAATATACAAAAAAGAAGGGACTGACCAAGATGGAAAAATAGAATTTAACCAAGATGTCACTCACCTATTACTCCCTGATGAAGAGGCATATACCCAATTATTTGATTTTCTAAAAGAACAAAAAGAAATAGAACAAAAAAGATTATTAAGGTATTTTAATTCCCCTATTTCTGAATACACTTGGAATTATTCCGAAGACAAAAAATATCCTCTCTGCCCTACTCGGCATATGTTGATTTCTAAACTAAAACAAGTTACTGGTGTTACGCCTCAACAATTCCTCACCAAAGAAATAGAACAGCACCTATGGCACATTATCTACTCTGTAAAAGACGCTAAAGAATACCAAAAAGCCTTAATTTCTTTCGCTCAAAAACATCATATTAACGAAGAGAGTTTTGTAGAAAATTTCAAAAAAATCCCTTCCTTTCCTAATGAATATGGGGCTTATTCAGAAAAAGCAATCAAAAAACTTCTCCCTTTGATGCGTATGGGTAAATATTGGAATGAAAATGATATTACTCCTGAAACGAAAGAAAACATCAAGCTGAGCATGGAGCGCTTAACTTCTATCAATTATGATAAGGATAGGATTCCTGAAGTATCTGATGATTATTTTAGCCAAGCTATGCTTAAATGTATCTTAACTCTACATGGGAAAAATCCGCTAAAAGGGCTTAACACCTATCAAGCTTGTTACGCTGTGTATAGAAGGCATTCTGAGCCTTCGGAAATTTCCCATTGGAAACACCCCGATGATATTGCTTACTATTTAAAACATACTTTTAAACAACATCAATTAAAAAATCCTATCGTGGAGCAGGTCGTTACAGAAACCTTTCGGGTAGTACACGATATTTGGAAACATTACGGCAATGGTGCCCCCAATTTCTTTTCCGAAATTCATTTAGAATTGGGTAGAGATATTAAAAATACCAACGAGCAAAAAAACAAAATCAATAAAAAATATACAGAAAATGCCAATCGTAATCAATTGATTATTTCACTTTTAGAGGAATTATCTAATGATGACCAAATGGAACGCAAACCCAGACCGTCGTCCATTAGCCACCAAGAATTACTAAAAGTGTATGAAGAAGGCGTATTTTATAGTCAATCTACCGTAGATAAAGAGATAGAAAGTATTAGAAAAACCTCTACTCCTACCAAAAACCAGATTATTAAATATAAATTATGGCTGGAACAAGGCTATATTTCTCCTTATACACTAAAGCCCATACCGCTGTCTAAACTATTTACTGATGAGTATGAAATAGAACACATTATCCCCCAATCTCGTTATTTTGATAATTCATTAAACAATAAAGTCATTTGTGAAAGTGTTGTCAATAGAATCAAAGATAATACTATCGCAACTCAATTCATCAATAGTAAAGGCGGCGATCTGATCGATTTAGGCAAAAATAATAAAGTGCGTTTGGCAACATTTGAAGCATACGAAGCCCACTGTATGGCGTATTTTAGAAAAAATCCAGCCAAATTAAAAAATTTATTAGCGGAGGAAGTCCCTTCTGGTTTTATAAAACGACAGCTCAACGATAGCCGCTACATTAGCAAGTTTATTAAAGGAATTTTGAGCAACATCGTACGAGAAGAAGGCGAAAAAGAAGCCACAGCAAAACGATTGGTGCCTGTATTTGGTGCCATTACAGCAAGACTTCGTAAAGATTGGGGATTACAAAATAAATGGAATGCCATTGTACAGCCAAGGTTTGAACGCCTTAATGAACTCAATAATAATAACCTCTTTGGAGCTTGGGATCCCGTGCTCAATCGTTTTATCTTAAAAGTGCCCCAAAAGGATGCTAAAGATTTTAGTGTAAAGCGTATAGACCACCGCCACCACGCCTTAGATGCACTCATCATTGCTTGTACCACCAAAGGACATATAGAATACATTACACACCTCGAAACAGCAAGAAAAAGTCCGCTCGTTTCTCGCTTCAGAAAAATGGAAACTCAGATAAAAAAAGATCCTATTTCTAATGAGACAAAAAAAATATCAGTCGCCAAAGAATTTCTAAAACCTTGGGACAAATTTACTACCGATGCCTATGAAAAACTGCGAAAAATCATCATCAGTTTCAAACAAAACAATCGTATCATCAATAGGACCAACAACTATTATCAAAAATGGGAGCGACAAGCTTCTGGAGAATACAAAAAAACATGGAAACGCCAAGGTGCAGAAGAAGGAAAAGAAAAGAAGAACTTTGCAGTAAGAAAATCAATGCACAAAGAAAGCACTTTTGGTCAAATAAAAATAAAACGCATAAAAAAAGGACAGGTAAGCCTCAATACAGCACTACAAGATTGGACAATGATCGTAGATGATACATTGAGAAAATCAATAGGCAAAATCGTAAAAAAACACAATGGAAATATCCCCGCCGTCAAAAATGAGTTAAAAAATCATCCAATTACTCAACAGACCAAATTCACAATCTATGAAGAGGTAGACGTTTACGCATCTCGAAAAAAACTTGATGATAGTTTTACCCAAAAACAACTTAATTCAGTAACAGATTCTGGCATACAGACTATCCTACAAAACCATGTTAATCAATATCTTAACGACAAAGGAGAGCTCGATTTCGCTACAGCATTTAGCCCCGAAGGGATCAAGGCGATGAATGATTCCATACAAACCTTAAATATCAATAAGAAAAACAAATCGCGCCCCCATCAGCCTATTTACAGCGTGCGAATCTATGAAGAAAGTGATAAAAAATTCTCTATTGGTGAGACTTTCAATAAAGATAAAAAATATGCAGAAGCCGACAAAGGAACCAATCTATTTTATGCGATCTATTGGAACGATGAAAGCAACAGACGCACCTACGAAACCGTGCCACTTTATGAAGTCATAGAACATCAAAAACAATGTTCTGAATTACCTCTCAATCAAAAATTACCACTACAGACCAATCCAGAAAAAGGACAATTTTTATTTAGTCTCTCTCCAAATGATTTGGTTTATATTCCTACAAAAGAAGAGAGAGAAATGCCCCAATCTGTAGATTTTCAAAACCTTACAAAAGAACAGCACGATAGAATCTATCGCTTTGTGAGTTGTACTGAAAATACTGCCTATTTTGTTCCAATGCCTAATGCAAAGGAGATTATAAAAAATGAAAATGGAACCAATAATAAAAGTGAACGCGTACAACTACAACATTTAGATGAGTTAGACTCTAATGGAAAGCCTCTAATGATCAAAGATGTTTGTTGGAAAATAGAAGTAAACAGAGTAGGAAATATAACAAAAGTAAATCGCTAATAATCAGAACGCCAGCTATGCTCTATCGCTCTATTTATATAGGAAATCCTGCTTATCTCCAGCTCAAAAATCAACAGATGAAAATCATTTGTCCAGAGACCAAAACCGAGAAAGGCAGCATTCCTGTGGAGGATATAGGGTTGGTAATGCTTGACCATTTTCAGATCACCCTTTCGCACCAGTTGATCCAGCGGTTGATGGGGAATAATGTGGTGATCATCAGTTGCGATGCCCACCATCTTCCGCACGGAATGATGTTGCCGATTTATGGACATTCTGAGCATTCCGAACGCAGTAAATACCAACTGGAAGCCAGCGAACCGCTGAAAAAAAACCTTTGGAAACAGATTGTAGAAGCCAAAATTGAAAATCAAACGGAGGTTTTACGGCAATTGGACACCTATTTTGAGCCGATGTTGGCATATAAAAATCAGGTAAAAAGTGGCGACAGTAGCAATATGGAAGGCATTGCGGCACAGCATTATTGGAAATACCTCATCGCCCCAGATTTCCTAAGAGAGCGGTACGGAGACTCGCCCAATTCATTCTTTAATTTTGGATACGCCGTGTTGCGGAGCATCGTTGCTCGGAGCCTTGTAGAAACAGGATTGCTGCCCGTTTTGGGGATTTTTCATCGCAATAAATACAACCCCTATTGTTTGGCTGATGATATGATGGAACCCTATCGCCCATTTGTGGATAAATTGGTGATGCAATGGCTCTCACAAAACCCAGATTCCGAAGAACTTAGCAAAGAATTTAAAGCTTTTATGCTCCAAATTGCCACGATGGACACTTGCATTGAAGACAAAAAACGACCGCTCATCGTGGCGATAAAAACCAGCACGGTCTCCCTCTACAAATGCTATACCGGCGAAAAACGACAACTCTCAATGCCTCAATTTTATGATGCCCTCCGACCGATTTAACGCCTACCGAGTCATGTGGATTATGGTACTTTACGATCTCCCCACGGAGACAAAAACGATGCGAAAAGCAGCGCAACTCTTCCGAAAACGCTTAGAAAACGACGGTTTCAGTCTGTTTCAGTTTTCCATTTACATCCGCCATTGTCCCAGTAGAGAAAACGCCGAAGTCCACATCAAGCGGGTAAAATCCATCCTTCCCAAATACGGCAAAGTCGCCATTATGCACATCACCGACAAGCAATTTAGCGACATTGAGATTTTCTTTTCCCAAAAGAAAGAAGACCCACCACCCACCTACCAGCAATTGGAATTGTTTTGATAGCGAATAGGATTAGAAAATTGAAAAATTGAAGGATGAAAGAATTTTAAAAACATCAAAAATAGAATCCTAAAAATAAAAATAACCTACTGAAAATAAGTAGGTTATTTTTTGAGGTTGCGAACTATCCGCAAAAATAATAAAATTGAAAGCAATTCACAACAAGCAAACGCCAGGCATTTCAGTTTTTAGGGTTGCGAACTATCCGCAAAAATAATAAAATTGAAAGCAATTCACAACCCTATACGAACAGAAGACATCGGCAGGCGCGTTGCGAACTATCCGCAAAAATAATAAAATTGAAAGCAATTCACAACTGATATAAAGGCTCGGCATATAGAGGATTGGTTGCGAACTATCCGCAAAAATAATAAAATTGAAAGCAATTCACAACTCTGTATAATTTATAGAAATGAATAGCGCTGTTGCGAACTATCCGCAAAAATAATAAAATTGAAAGCAATTCACAACGCTTCCATCTTTCTTATATAGATACCACTGGTTGCGAACTATCCGCAAAAATAATAAAATTGAAAGCAATTCACAACTCAATTTGGTGGTGGCGTATTCCACCGCAAGTTGCGAACTATCCGCAAAAATAATAAAATTGAAAGCAATTCACAACGTCTTTAAATTCCTCCTTGTTTTGTAGCGAGTTGCGAACTATCCGCAAAAATAATAAAATTGAAAGCAATTCACAACCCTTTACTCGTAAGAGAGTATTAGAAAGGTGTTGCGAACTATCCGCAAAAATAATAAAATTGAAAGCAATTCACAACTACTTTGGAAATGATGAGCTGGGCAAATCAGTTGCGAACTATCCGCAAAAATAATAAAATTGAAAGCAATTCACAACCTATATGCGTAATGTTCACGCGCCAGAATTGTTGCGAACTATCCGCAAAAATAATAAAATTGAAAGCAATTCACAACGAGGCGTTCCATTTGCCACCGATGGCTTTAGTTGCGAACTATCCGCAAAAATAATAAAATTGAAAGCAATTCACAACAAACTGTGGGATATCCATTTTTTGATTGAAGTTGCGAACTATCCGCAAAAATAATAAAATTGAAAGCAATTCACAACGAGGCGTTCCATTTGCCACCGATGGCTTTAGTTGCGAACTATCCGCAAAAATAATAAAATTGAAAGCAATTCACAACAGAGCTTCCACATCAAGTTTTTTGGAGAAAGTTGCGAACTATCCGCAAAAATAATAAAATTGAAAGCAATTCACAACACCTCAATGGGCAAGGTGTGAACAGCGTAGGTTGCGAACTATCCGCAAAAATAATAAAATTGAAAGCAATTCACAACTATTTTTATATGATAAATTATTTTATCTTTGTTGCGAACTATCCGCAAAAATAATAAAATTGAAAGCAATTCACAACCCCTAAGAAAGAATACACCGCCATTCTGATGTTGCGAACTATCCGCAAAAATAATAAAATTGAAAGCAATTCACAACGCTTTATTTGAAGGAATGCGAATGGCGTTTGTTGCGAACTATCCGCAAAAATAATAAAATTGAAAGCAATTCACAACCGCCTGTAATGATTTTTTTCATAATAAAAACGTTGTGAACTATCCGAAAAATAATAAAATTGAAAAGCAATTCACAACTTTTAACCTTAAATATAACAAAGTCTACGAGTTGCGAACTATCTGCAAAAGTAATAAAAACCTATAAAATTAAAAAACTGCTAGATTTAGCGGTTTTTGTTTTAATCTTCCTCGTTATGGTTATACATTTTGTTATAGAGTGGGAGGAATTTCTGTTTGATAATTTTTCTTTTGAGTTTTAGCGTTGGCGTGAGTAAGCCAGATTCTACCGACCACACTTCAGGGGTAAGTTCTATTTTTTTAATCTTCTCCCAGTTGCCTAATTTGGTGTTGAGATAATCTATTTCTTTCTCTATTCTCGCCTTAAATTCAGGGTTGGAAGCAATTTCTTGCGGTGTAGTACCGATGTTGATATGGTGGCGCTCCGCCCAGTGAATCGCGAAATTAAAATCAGGTTGCACCAAGGCACAAGGCATTTTTTCACCTTCGCCAACAACCATAATTTGCTCAATGAATTTGGACGCTTTCGCCATATTTTCAATGATTTGAGGCGCAATATATTTACCGCCAGAAGTCTTGAACATTTCCTTTTTTCTATCGGTAATATGTAAAAATCCTTCATCATCGATATGTCCAATATCGCCAGTTTTAAAATAGCCATCTTCCGTAAACGCCTCTTTCGTTTTTTCCTCATCTTTATAGTAGCCCTTCGTTACAGATAGACCTTTCACGGAAATTTCGCCATCGCCTTGGATTTTAACATCTAAATTCGGCAACACAGGACCTACAGTGCCTATTTTCATTTTCTCAAAAGTATTAACGGCAATCACAGGCGAAGTTTCGGTAAGTCCATAGCCTTCTAAAATCGGAATACCTGCATTTTGAAACAGCTTATTAAGCCTTGGCGAAAGCGCTGCCGAGCCCGAAATCAGCGTGATGATGTTACCGCCCAAACCTTCTCTCCACTTTTTAAACACCAGTTTATCGGCGATGATTTCCTTTAAAGTTTTAGGCTGTCCAATTTGCTTTTTCGCTTTATTAACTCCAAGCGCCCAGAGGAATATTTTTGATTTTAAACCACCAGCATTCACGCCTTTGTCGTAGATTTTATCGTAAACCTTTTCTATCAAACGTGGCACCACGGTCATATAATGAGGCTTAACTTCTTTAATGTTATCGCCCATTTTCTCAATACTTTCTGCGAAATAAATAGAAATACCGCTATTGATATAGAAATAAAATAACATTCGCTCAAAAATATGACATATTGGCAAAAAGCTCAAACTTCTAACCTCTTCATTTTTAGGATTTTTACTGATGATAATCGGGGTGGAAGCCTGCACATTGGCTACGATATTTTCGTGAGAAAGCATCACACCTTTGGGTCTTCCTGTGGTTCCAGAAGTGTAGATGATGGTGGCTAAATCTTCCGTTCTTATGCCGTCTTTTAGCGCTTCCACTTCCATTTGAGTGGCATCATCTTCACCCAAATCTAAAATTTCTGTCCAGTGTGCCGCTTTCTCTATTTTATCAAAAGTAAACACGCTGACTAAGCTTTCCACATGGGGTTTCACTTGGTTGATTTTCTCATAAAGCGCCTCATCAGAAACAAAGCAATATTTGATCTCCGCATTATTAAAAATATAAATATAATCCTCTACCGAAATGGTTGGGTACACAGGGACATTAACGGAGCCTATCTGCAAAATTCCCAAATCCATAACCGCCCACTCTGTACGATTATTGGAAGAAATTAGGGCGATTTTATCCCCTGGTTTTATACCTAATTTGAGTAAACCTCGGGACACTTTATTCCCCATATTGATAAACTCCAAAGTAGAGGTTTTTCGCCATTCTCCATTATATTTGGTCACTAATGCATCTTTTTTAGGGCTTTTTTCTAAAGCTTTATAGGCAAAATCGAATAATCTGGATACCGTCATAATCTTATATTTTTTAATCCTTAACTAATTCCCAAATATAAAACTATTTTTATGAAGACCAAAAATTTTTTGATTTTACCCAGAAAAATCTTATTTTTACCACCCTATAAAAAATCAAAACACAATGGATTTTAATTTAACAGAAGAGCAGCTTATGATACAGCAAGCTGCCAGAGATTTTGCACAAAATGAACTCCTTCCAGGCGTTATAGAAAGAGATAAAACCCAGACCTTCCCCACAGAACAAGTAAAAAAAATGGGCGAAATGGGCTTCTTGGGGATGATGGTAGACCCTAAATATGGCGGCGCAGGCTTAGATAGTATTTCCTATGTTTTAGCCATGGAGGAAATCTCAAAAATAGACGCTTCCGCGGCGGTGGTTATGTCGGTCAACAACTCTTTAGTGTGTGCAGGCTTAGAAAAGTACGCGTCCGAGGCGCAGAAGCAGAAATATTTAGTCCCTTTAGCCAGCGGCGAGGTCATTGGTGCATTTGCCCTCTCTGAACCCGAGGCAGGTTCTGATGCCACTTCCCAAAAAACAACCGCAGAAGACAAAGGCGATTATTACCTCCTCAACGGCACTAAAAACTGGATTACCAACGGCGGCAATGCCACTTATTACATCGTGATTGCACAAACGCACCCCGAGAAGGGGCACAAGGGCATCAACGCTTTTATAGTAGAAAAAGGCTGGGAAGGCTTTGATATTGGTCCTAAGGAGGACAAAATGGGAATTCGTGGTAGTGACACCCACTCCTTGCTCTTCACCGATGTTAAAGTCCCGAAGGAAAACCGCATTGGTGAAGATGGCTTTGGTTTTACCTTTGCAATGTCTGTGCTGAACGGTGGTCGTATTGGGATTGCCTCCCAAGCATTGGGGATTGCCAGCGGCGCCTATGAATTGGCATTAAAATACGCCAAGGAGCGCAAAGCCTTCGGCAAGGAAATCATTCAACATCAAGCCGTTGCGTTCAAATTAGCCGATATGGCAACCCAAATTACGGCGGCAAGAATGCTTTGTTTTAAAGCCGCTGCCGAGAAAGACCAAGGCTTAGACATCTCCGAAAGCGGTGCTATGGCGAAGTTATTTGCTTCCAAAACCGCGATGGATACGACGATAGAGGCGGTTCAAGTCCACGGTGGCTACGGCTATGTTAAAGAGTACCATGTGGAAAGACTGATGCGTGATGCCAAAATTACCCAAATCTACGAAGGCACTTCCGAAATCCAAAAAATCGTGATTTCCAGAAGCATTGCAAAAAAATAACACACCATTGCCTTGCCTTTACAATCGGAGGTGAGGCGCTTTTTTCATTAACATTAGGGCGTATCCCCCGCCAGCGCTCAGGCAGCTGCAGGGGTCGGGCTTTCGGCTTTATCTTTTTTCGTCGTTCCTCCTCAAAAAGGATATCGCCTCTATCCCTTACGCACCCAACTAACTTTTGACAATATTATTATGCTCAATTTTGAATTTAAAAACCCTACAAAAATCATTTTTGGCAAAGGCGAAATAGCCAAACTTAACCAAGAAATCCCACAAGATGCCCGTATTCTGGTGCTTTACGGCGGTGGGAGCATCAAAAAAAATGGTGTTTATGACCAAGTTAAAACCGCATTACAAGGCTTTAATGTCACCGAATTTTCAGGTATTCCTGCCAACCCAGAATACGAAGTTTTATTGCAAGCCCTTGAGGTCATTAAAAAGGAAAACATCAATTTTCTATTAGCCGTAGGCGGTGGCTCCGTGATTGATGGCACCAAATTTTTAGCCGCTGCAGCCAATTACAACGGAGAGCCTTGGGATATTTTAACCCAACCGTTTCGCCCTAACGAAGGTGAAGCGCTTCCTATCGGAACCGTCCTCACAATGCCTGCCACAGGCTCCGAGATGAATTCTGGCTATGTGATTTCTCGCCAAGAGACTCGGCAAAAGTTAGGTGGCGGCGGTCCAGGTTTGTTTCCGCAATTTTCTATTTTAGACCCTGCCGTTATTCAGAGTATTCCTAAACGCCAGATCGCCAATGGTATTACAGATGCCTACACGCATGTTTTGGAGCAATACATCACCTTCCCGAGTGCTGCCACGCTGCAAGAGCGTATGGCGGAGAGCATTCTCATCACGCTGCAAGAGGTTGCTCCAAAAATGATGAACGACCAATTTGATATAGATGCTGCTGGCAATTATATGTGGTGTTGCACCATGGCGCTCAATGGATTGCTGCGTTTGGGCGTTGCTACGGATTGGGCGGTACACGCTATGGGACACGAACTGACGGCATATTTTGGAATAGACCACGCCCGCACTTTAGCCATCATTGCCCCGCAACATTACCGCTATAATTTTGAAAGTAAAAAGGAAAAATTAGCCCAATATGCCTCTCGCGTTTGGAATATCCAAGAGGGTACCATCGAAGAAAAAGCACAAAAAGGAATTGCAAAAATGGAAGAATTTTTCCATTCATTGGGAATTAAAACCCGCTTGTCAGAATACACCGAAGATTATGAAGGTACTGCCGAAAAGGTTGAAAAAGCCTTTATAGAACGAGGTTTAGAGGGCATCGGCGAGCATAGAAACCTAACGCCACAAGATGCCAAAGCGATTGTAAAAATGACATACTAATTTCTAAAAAATAGGCATCATAATGGTGCTCATTTTTACACTTTTCACTGATTTCATTCATTTAAAAAATGCATCAATATTATGATTGATACCCATACACACCTCTATTCTGAGGCGTTTAACGAAGACCGCACCGAAATGATCCAACGAGCAAAAGATAAGGGCGTGACTCATTTTTTTCTCCCTGCCATCAACTCAGAATATCACCAAAATATGCTGGATTTAGAAGCGCAATATCCCAATGAAATATTTGCGATGATGGGGCTTCACCCTACTTATATAAAGCCTGAAACTTATCAAGAAGAAATGGCAATGGTCAAGAATTTCTTGCAACAAAGGTTTTTTTGCGCCATAGGAGAAATCGGCATAGATCTTTACTGGGACAAGAGCCATCTTGATCTCCAGCAACAGTGTTTCCGTGAACAAATCGACTGGGCGATAGAACTTGACCGCCCTATTGTGATCCATTCCAGAGATAGTTTTGATGAAACTTTTGAGGTTTTGGAAGAGAAAAAACATTCGCGTTTGCGAGGGATTTTTCATTGTTTCACTGGGACATTAGAACATGCTAAACACGCAATAGATCTCAATTTTGCCTTAGGTATTGGTGGTGTGGTAACTTTCAAAAATGGAAAAATAGACCAATTTCTCAATGAAATTCCTTTGGAACATATTGTTTTAGAAACCGATGCACCTTACCTCGCCCCCGTACCATTCAGAAGCAAAAGAAATGAATCTTCTTATTTAGAGTATGTTGCTGGTAAATTGGTGGATATTTATCAACTTCCTTATGAAACGATAAATCAAATAACCACCCAAAACGCCAAGTCTATTTTTGGAATTTCTTAATTTTTAAGGTTATTTTCGGTCTATTATACATTTAAGATAAAATATTGAATTGTAATTTAAAAACCATATGATTATAAATTTGATAAAACCAATTTAGAGAAACCTTAGCGATATTTTTTAGTATTATCCTAAGGTTTTACTTTGTGTTTTTTATCTTTGCAGAATATTCTAAAATACAGTAATGCACATCAATCTTAGTCAAAATAAACACCTTAAACTTTTTAAAATCATCTCAAAAGTGGCAGCCGATCGCGGACAATCGGTCTATGTGGTTGGGGGCTATGTTCGGGATTTACTGATGAAGAGAGCCGTGCCCACGGATATTGATTTTGTAACCGAACAAAGCGGCATCGATTTAGCAAAAGCTGTGGCTAACGCACTTTCTCCTGATTTGAAAGTCTCCATTTTCAAAAATTATGGTACCGCAATGTTTAAATGGAAAGGGGTAGAATTGGAGTTTGTAGGTGCAAGAAAGGAAAGTTATACCGAAAATAGCCGAAACCCCGAGGTGGAAGCTGGCAGTTTGGAAGACGACCAAAAAAGGAGAGATTTTACTGTAAATGCCATGGCGATTTCTCTTAATTCGGAGGATTTTGGTGCCTTGATAGACCCTTTTAACGGCAAAGAAGATTTGCAAAATAAAACACTGAGAACGCCTTTAGAACCTGTAAAAACCTACACCGATGACCCTCTAAGAATGATGCGTGCTATTCGCTTTGCCTCTACTCTTCAGTTTCAGATTGAGCCATCATCTTTAGCTGCGATTTCCCAAGAAGCCGAGCGGATTAAAATTGTTTCTGTAGAGCGGATTATGGTGGAATTTAATAAAATTATGAGTTCTGAAAAGCCTTCTATTGGCTTAAAGTTAATGGAGCAAACAGGACTGATGGCACTCATCATCCCAGAACTTACCGCCCTTAAAGGCATTGATGAAATTGATGGACAAACTCATAAAGACAATTTTTACCACACTTTGGAAGTGGTGGACAATATCTCCCAATACACTGATAATCTGTGGTTAAGGTGGGCAGCACTTCTCCACGACATCGGCAAAGCACCAACGAAAAAATTTGTTGAATCTACAGGTTGGACTTTCCACGGACACGAATTTATCGGTTCTAAAATGGTAAAACCACTGTTCCAACGCTTGAAACTTCCCTTAGGCAACGATTTAAAGTATGTGCAAAAAATGGTTAAACTTTCCTCCAGACCTATCGCCTTAATCACCGATGACACCTCTGATGCTGCGCTAAGACGCCTTTTATTTGATGCTGGAGAAGATTTGGAAGACCTTTTCACACTATGCAAAGCCGACATTACCACTAAAAACGCAAAAAAACAAGAGCGTTACAAGAAAAATTTTGAATATGTTGCTAAAAAAATAAAAGAAGTGGAAGAAAAAGACCATATTAGAAATTTTCAACCGCCTGTTTCTGGCGAGGAAATTATGCTATGGTTTGGGCTAAAGCCAGGTCGAGAAATCGGCATTTTAAAGGAAAAAGTAAAAGAAGCCATCTTGGAAGGCGAGATCCCCAATGATCCCATAGCCGCCAAAAATTTAGTATTCAAAGAAGCCGAGAAATTAGGGCTTTGAGGTGCGAGGAAAGCTGGTTATCAATTGATTAACCCCAATAACAGAATACCTTTTATGCTCCAAACTAAGCTTTGAAAGCAAAAAACGGTTTTTATCTGTTCCAGTTTTCCATTTACATCCACCATTGTCCCAGTAGAGAGAATGCCGAAGTCTACATCAAGCGGGTAAAATCCGTCATTACCAAATACGGAAAAGTCGCCATTATGCACATCACCGACAAGCAATTGAGCGACATTGAGTTTTTTTCCAAAAAGAAAGAAGATCCATTACCCACCAATTACTTTTTGATAGCATTAAAAAAAATTGAAAAGTTTAGGAGTAGGAGAATTTTTAAATCATTAAAAATAAAATCCTAAAAACAAAAACAACCTGCTTATTTTCAGTAGGTTATTTTTTGAGGTTGCGAACTATCGCAAAAGTAATAAAATTCAAAAGCCAGAGCGTAGAATTGGCGTTTTGTTATAAGTTGCGAACTATCGCAAAAGTAATAAAATTCAAAAGAGTTTTAAGTAAAAACTTTACCCCAAAATATAAAATAATTCCAATTTTTTTTATTATATTTACGAACTATAAAAAAAACAGAATAATTCACAAAATTAAAAATAATTTTAAATAATCATGGATACAATATTTTGGTATGCGTAAAAATTATGCAAGTTATGAATAATATGTTGGACATTACTTATCAACGGCTGAATGTCATTTTATTTGTAATTTGACACCCACTCATTACCAATTATTTTATTTTTAAGTATAGAAAATATAAAAAACTATATGAAAATTTGAAAAATAATAAATAAATCCATCAGCATTTAAAAATCAATTTTCCCTTAAAATAATAAATATTTTTATTAAATTTGCTACATAATTTTAATATGATGATAAAAAGATTTTTATTTACCTTAAGTTTCTGTTGTATCGCTTTGAGTTATGCCCAGAATATCAAATATGATGATTTTTTCGATGAAGGCAGTTTGAGGATTGACTTAATCCTTAGTGGAAACTATGAAAATGAGCAAGTTACACTCTACCAACTCAAACACGAACCTTATTATGGTGGAGGCACTGTTCACCAATTATTTTTCCCAGATTATGGCAATTATCGAATTTTAGCCAAAGATGAAACCACAGGACAATTGATTTTTTCGAAAGGTTTTAGCCCTATTTTTAAAGAATGGCAATCTACGGAAGAGGCTAAGCATCGCTATCGGACTTTTGAAAACACCATACAAATGCCTTATCCTAAGCATAATATTATTGTAGAAGTGCAGGCAAGAAACCGAGATGGAAAATTCGTTAATCTGTTTTCTGAAAAGATTTCGCCACAGGATATGCGTATTATCAACGAAAAGCCAACACCTTATAAAAGTTTGCGATACGGCAATCAACATCCTAAAAACGCAGTAGATATTGCAATTATTTCCGAAGGTTATACCGAAGCCGAAATAGAGAAATTTAACCAAGATGCTAAAAAATTCATCGATTATATGATGAAAATTCCGCCTTTTAATGCGCATCGCCAAGATTTCAATATTTACACCATCCAAGCACCTTCGGTAGAGTCTGGAACGGATATTCCTGGAGAAAATATTTATAAAAACACCGTGTTAAATTCTACATTTTACACCTTTGGAACACCGCGTTATTTGACTACACTTTCTCTTTTTAAAATTGCGGATATCGCAGCAAATGTACCTTATGATCAAATTTTCGTCATTGTGAATACTGATAGATATGGTGGCGGTGGCTTTTATAATGTGATGAACTTGGTTTCGGCTGATGATAGCACTTCGGATAAAGTTTTTGTCCACGAATTTGGGCATGGTTTCGTAGGTTTAGGTGATGAATATTATAATAATTCTGGAGGTACTGAAGATTTTTACAATCTAAAAGTAGAGCCTTGGGAACCCAACCTCACCACATTGGTTAATTTCAAGTCTAAATGGGCAAAACACATCGACAAAAACACGCCCATCCCTACTCCAAGAATTCCGATGTACAAAGACAAGGTAGGCGTTTTTGAAGGTGGAGGCTACACGCCAAAAGGCATTTATAGCCCTGCCTTAGATTGCAGAATGGCATCTAATGTGCCGCATGGTTTTTGCCCTGTTTGTACGGAGGCTATTGAAAAAACGATTGAATTTTATAAGCGATGATAAAACCCTAAAAAAGGAGCAAAAAAAATATTTTTTTTAATAAAAATAGTGTTTTAATAATAATTTAAAATTGATTTAATCTCTACCAAGTAAAAAACCAGCACAATTTAAAACTTTCATCCCTAAAAATAGTTTTAACTTATGTATATTTGCAAAATATAAGAGATAACAACAATATGAAATGTGGAATTGTAGGATTGCCCAATGTAGGGAAATCAACGCTGTTTAACTGCCTAAGTAACGCCAAAGCACAGAGTGCCAACTATCCTTTTTGTACCATAGAACCCAATTTAGGAACCGTGTCTGTGCCTGATCAGCGCTTATTTGAATTAGAAAAACTAGTCAATCCAGAGCGTGTGCTGCCTGCCGTGGTGGAGATTGTAGACATCGCAGGATTAGTAAAAGGTGCCAGCCGTGGC
This sequence comes from Riemerella columbina, assembly GCF_030517065.1. Classification (NCBI taxonomy): domain Bacteria; kingdom Pseudomonadati; phylum Bacteroidota; class Flavobacteriia; order Flavobacteriales; family Weeksellaceae; genus Riemerella; species Riemerella columbina. Next base: position 1,096,335 of record NZ_CP103950.1, on the reverse strand, counting down.
GAAGGTTTAGGCAACCAATTTTTGGCTAACATCCGTGAGTGTGAGGCGATTATCCATGTATTACGATGCTTTGAAAACGGAAACATCGTCCATGTAGAAGGCTCCGTAGATCCTGTAAGAGATAAGGAGATTATTGATATAGAACTTCAGCTTAAAGATATTGAAACACTAACCAAAGCAGTTGAAAAAGCTAAAAAATTCATTAAATCGGGTAAAAAAGAAGATATTCAGAAATACGAAACGCTAAAAAATATTTTAGAATTCGTAGAAAATGGCAGAAATGCTCGAGAATTTGAAACCGATGATATCACGCGTCCTATCATTGACGAAGTTCAATTGTTGACCAAAAAACCCGTGCTTTATGTTTGCAATGTGGATGAAAATTCAATAAAAAACGGCAACGAATGGGTAGCCAAAGTGGAAGAAATCGCTCAAAAAGAAGGTGCCGAAGTGGTCGTTTTAGCTGCACAAATAGAAGCCGACATCAATGAATTAGAAACCTTTGAGGAACGCCAAATGTTCTTAGAAGAATTGGGATTAGAGGAACCTGGCGTTAACCGTTTGATCAGAAAAGCCTACGAATTATTGAAACTCCAAACCTACTTTACCGCAGGCGTAAAAGAAGTCCGTGCTTGGACCATTGGCAGAGGCTGGACAGCACCACAAGCCGCAGGCGTAATCCACACCGATTTTGAAAAAGGCTTTATCCGTGCCGAAGTGATCAAATACGATGATTTCATCAACTATGGTTCCGAAGTTAAAGTGAAAGAAGCTGGAAAACTATCCGTGGAAGGTAAAGAATACATCGTTCAAGATGGTGATATTATGCACTTTAGATTTAATGTATAAAATTTAAAATTACTCGCGATAATTTATTGATTTCGTAAATTTAAAAATTCACAAAAAAAGCCATTTCAAATGATTTGAAATGGCTTTTTTAATCCAATGCAATAATTTTAAAAAGCTTCTATAATTTTAGAGAAATCCTCAATATTAAGCGCTGCACCTCCAATCAATCCGCCATCTACATCAGGCTGAGAGAATATTTCTTTAGCATTATTTGGTTTTACCGAACCGCCGTAGAGGATGGAAATTTCTTCCGCCACCTCGCGACCATACTTTTCAGCAATCAAATTTCTGATGTACGCGTGCACCTCTTGCGCTTGCTCTGCAGATGCCGTTTCGCCAGTACCTATCGCCCAAACAGGCTCATAAGCGATAACCACTTTTTTAATCTCTTCCGCACTTAGCGTAAATAGCGCCACTTCGGTTTGGTTTTTAATCACTTCTAAATAGCGACCTGATTTCCGCTCTTCAAGATTTTCACCATTGCAATAAATCGGCGTAAGCCCTCTATCCAAGAGGTTTTTAATCTTTCTATTGGCGTGACTGTCGGTTTCGCCGTGGTATTGCCTTCTCTCAGAATGCGCGATAATACTGCCATTGGCATCCACCGATTTCAGCATATCCGCCGAAATTTCACCTGTGTAAGCCCCACTTCCATACTCAGAAATATCTTGAGCATAAACGCCCACTTTCCCCTTCAGTAGGGCTTGGGCAGGGATAAGATACAATGCTGGTGGCGCAATCATAACCTCGCAATTCGGCTGATGATTTTGCGTGTACTCTAAAAGTTCATTCATCAATTGTTGAGCTTCAGGATAGGTTTTATTCATTTTCCAGTTTCCTGCAACGATATTTTTTCTCATTTTATAATGATTTAATTAGTTTAATTTCCAAATCGTTTTCATCAGTTGATAGAACTGATGCTCTCTTTCCGTGACTTCTTGATCAGCTTTTATCAAAGATTTTGCGAATTTCGCAAATCTCTTGCGCTCCTCTTCCGTAGAATCATCTAAAAAACAATGGGCATGGAATTCAAAATGATCTTTCCACGCTTCAGGTTGTAAATTTGCGATAATCGCCATCTCATTATCCAAATTCATTCTAAAAGGAAACTCTTCGGCTAAATACTCTCTAATAACCAAGCCTTCTTCTGGCTGAAATTCATAATCTACCGCCGAAAGTATCATCAATAAATGATAACCCGCTATAGATTTATTTGACTTTTGCATTATTTTATTTTTTAATTTTTAATGATTTTTTTATTGATTTATAAAATCTCGCGCTGGCATTTTATCTACAATTTTTCCTCGCTTTAGCACCAAAACAAAAGGATTACTTCTCGCAATTGTCTTTATTGCCGTGCCATCCATCAGCCCATTGGGCAATATTTTAAAAGTTTGAGGATTAGTAGAAATGCCATAAACGGTTATCTTTTTCAATTGAGCCACTTTTTCTTCCACATCGGCGAGGAGTTGCGCATCGGCGTGATCAGGCTGATATGAGAATACCAACACCGCTTTTGGCGCTGTTAATAGGCTGTCCGTAACATCTTCGCCCTGTTGATTTTCAATCTTAAACTTCACGATTTCAGATACATATCCTTGTTTCACCAATTGATTGGTGGTTTGATCTTCTTGGATTTCCCAATCTGGATTTTGCCAATAATTTTGGTTGATGTACTCATCTTGATTGACCGTAATCTCTGTTTTATTTTTCTTATTTTTGAGTGTATAGACAGTTTTATATTCTGAAGGATGAGCGGCAATTTTCTGTTTTTCACTAAGCAAATCCGTTCCTATTTTATAATCTCTAAAATCAATAGCAGGTTCATATCTCCAACCGTAAATCATCAGCCAAAGTCCGCTAATCAAGCCCAAAGCTAAAAAAGAATAGCGGTAAGATTGTGCTTTCGTAGAAAATTGATGTCGGTATAGCCACCCAATTAAAATCAATAAAGCTAATAAAATAATATCTTTCCAGAAACTTTGCCAAGGGCTCAGTTTTATTGCATCACCGAAGCAACCGCAATCTGTCACCACATGATAATACGCCGAGTAAAATGTCAAAAATGCAAAAAATAGACACAATATTGTTAAATATCTCAAAGTCCATTTCAAGCGAATATCAAGCAAAAGCATTAAGCCTAAGGCTATTTCTAACATCACCACAATGGCAGCGATTGGAAGTGCCCAAGCTTCTAAAAAAGGCAGGTCAAAGACTTGTGCAGAAAAATATTCTTCTAATTTAAACGCAAAACCTCGGATGTCAACCGCCTTTACACCGCCTGATAAGATAAATAAAAAGCCAACGGCAAATCTTAGCAATCGTTTAAGCATTCTCTTCGGTTATTTTCATTTTAATAAGACAAAACACCGCATAATTTAGCATATCGTAATAATTGGCATCTAAACCTTCGGATACCAATGTTTTTCCGTGATTATCTTCTATCTGCTTGGTACGCAGTACTTTCTGATAAATTAAATCCGTAATGGAAGACACGCGCATACTCCGCCAAGCCTCGCCATAATCGTAGTTTTTACGAAGCATCAAGGCTTTGGCTTTGTTTTTATAATCATCATAAGCCTCTAAAATTTGGGCTGTATCGGCTTCCAAATGTTCCGCTGTCCCCCACTCTAACTGCACTAATCCAATGATCGCATAATTGACAATGGCGATAAATTCTTCCTCCTCACTTTCATCTACCATCCGAACATCGGACTCTTGTAAAGTCCTGATTCTATTGACTTTAATAAAAATCTGATCGGTAATAGAGCTGGGGCGCATCACCCGCCAAGCGGCACCATAATCTTGTAATTTCTTCCTAAAAAGCTCTCGGCAGATGTGAAGTACCGCATCAAACTGTTGAGAAGTATCTTGCATAATTTCAAAAATAACCCTTCAAAGTTAAGTATTTCTTTTTAAATTTTAGAACTTTCGCTCTATAACATAAGTCAGCATTAGGCTTAACGATTTCTTAGCCTCGGATTCTGGAAACTCATCTAAAATAGCTTGCGCCCTTTGCTGGAAGTCCTTCATCATCCCTATGGCATAATCCAAGCCTCCCGATTTTTTCACAAAATCAATGAGTTCTTTCACACGCTTGGCATCGTTATTATAGCGTTTTATGCTGTTGTAATAGTATTTTCTATCTTTTTCGTTAGCGGTTTTTAAGGCATATATGAGGGGCAAAGTCATTTTTTGTTCCTTAATATCTATGCCCACAGGCTTGCCGATAATGTTATTAGACAGGTAATCAAACAAATCGTCTTTAATCTGAAATGCCATCCCAGTAAGGGTTCCGAAGGTTTTCATCTTTTGTGCCACCTCTGGAGCTACACCGTTAGAAAGCACCCCAACCTCACAACACGCCGCAATTAAAGTGGCTGTTTTTTGGCGGATAATTTCGTAATAAACCTCTTCTGTAATATCCAATTTTCGGGCTTTTTCCAGTTGAAGCAATTCGCCTTCGGACATCTCTCTAATGGTGTTGGAAATCACGGCTAAAAGATCAAAATCCTGATGATCTGTGGAAAGCAACACCGATTTTGAAAGTAAATAATCCCCCACCAACACGGCAATTTTATTCTTCCAAAGGGCATTGATGGAGAAGAAATTTCGGCGTTTAAAACTCTCATCCACCACATCATCATGCACCAAAGTTGCAGTGTGGATCAGCTCTATCATAGAGGCGCCACGGTAGGTTTTCTCATTCACCTCGCCCACCAACCGCGCGCACAGAAACACGAACATAGGGCGCATCTGTTTGCCTTTGGTGGTGACTATAAAGCGGGTTACCTTATCTAAAAGAGGCACTTTGCTCTTCATAGATTCATAAAACTTTTTTTCAAAAAGTTTCATTTCTTGGTTAATCGGCTTTTTAATTTCTTCTACTATATTTGCCACGGATGTTGTTTAGGGTAAAATAATTAAACAGTTTTAGAATTACAAAGATACATTATTTAAGTTTATGATATGGCAAAAAATAAAGCGGCTGTTTGGCATCGCTAATTTTAGTTTTGAAGCGTTCGCCAGAAATGTAGAGCCCTTTTGGTGTTGCGGTGATGCCTTCTATCTGTCCTAATTTAAAACTCATCCCAAGGTAATATTTTTTCGGTGGAGCTTCAAAAAAGCGGTTAGGCTGGGTTTCGGTAAAGACACTAAGGTAAACCTCTGCTTTTTTGGTATAGCCGATGATGTAAAGTTGTCCATTATAATAAGTAGCATCTGTTGCCAAATAACCTAAATGATAGGTTTCTAAGGGTTCTAAACTTTGCTTTTTTTCATCATCAAGGCGAAGTTCATAGTGCTTGGTATCATAAGATTGCCATTCTTTAGAAAAAATCTGAAGATGCCCTCGGTGATAAACCATCGACTCCGCATCGTAGTTGTTTTTCCTATTGAGCGGCTGCAATTCTTTCTGCCGCGCGTACTGAAAAGTATAGTATTGATCATAGTTTAGCGCTCCTTCTTCGGTGTACGGAATTCTATACACGCCCAAGTTCGTCCTGTTCCCCATATTATTCCCAATATCACCGATGTAGAGATTTTTGCCATCGTTGGTCACCGCTTCCCAATCGTAGTTTTTTGCATTGGTGGTTCTGCGTATAGCCTCCCCAGTTTCAGGGTTAATGATGTACAAATCTGGAGCATTGCCGCTATCATTAAACGAAATTAAATCGCCATCTATTTCGGTAAGTCCCGAAGTTTCATTGAGTGCATCTGCCAAACGCGTTATTCTGTATTTTTTCAATTTTAAAAATTGTAGTTCCTGCGCCTGAGAAGAATGAGCAAAAAAGAAGACAACAAAAGTGGCAAAAATTTGTGATTTGACCATAAAAATAAGTTACTTTGTGGTTCACAAAAATAAGAAAAACATTTTAAAAATGATAGATAAAATCAATGTTCGGGCTTATGGTATCTGCCTTAATGCGAAACAAGAAGTGCTTATTTTAAAGGAAAAATATGCTGGAATATCGCTCGTTAAATTCCCTGGCGGCGGCTTAGAATACGGCGAAGGACTGATAGAAACGCTGCATAGAGAATTTAGAGAAGAACTTAATTTAGAAATTGAAGTTTTAGAACATTTCTACACCCAAGAAGATTTTTTAATCTCTAAGTTTAGGGAAAACGAGCAACTTCTCACGGTTTATTATTTGGTAAAAGTGCTCAATATAGAAGCCCTACAAATCCACGAACCTAACATTGATCATGTAGACTGGCACCCAATCTCTGGCGAAAATATTTTCCCACTGCCCATAGATGCTCGCGTTTTTGAACGCTTGAAAGAGAGGTTTTTGTGATAAAGATTTAATATTCAAAATAGTTGGTAAAAACCTTTGGAACACTTTATAAAAAGATAAGCGAGATTTCTGTAAAAAACACCTATAGAACTGGTACACAAAACTCTAAGAGGGATTTAAAAATTTGATAGATTATAATTTGCTATCTTAATAATGGAAAATTATTGAGAATTAGAAATACTGCTCTGATGATGTCTTCCAGAAAGTTTAAGATAAAAATAGCGTATTTCCTAAACTTATAATAACAGACTTGGGCAAGTAGATTACTCTACTTGCCCGCATTCGTCTGCGGATTGGTTCGCACCGCTCCGCCTTTATGAGGCAAATATATAAAAATTTAAACTATAAACAATGTATTCTTACGAGGTAATGAAAAATGACAGCGGCACAAGTGCATTATTTCTTAGATGATTGACTTGTTATTTTAACCAATGAAGCCACTCTGCTTTCCAAAGAAAATTTTGATGCAAAAGCCATAGTGTGGAACTTTTATACGGCGCGCCTCCCCTTTCAAAATCTTAACTAAAAAAAATCCGAAAGTTTCTTAACTCTCGGATTTTTTTGGTATCAAATTTAGTCTTTCTACCTCGCGATGTTGACCGCTCTGGTTTCTCTAATCACTGTAATTTTAACTTGCCCTGGGTAGGTCAGCTCGTTTTGAATTTTTTCAGAAATGTCGTAGGAAAGTTGGGCTGCTACATTATCATTCACCTTGCCACTTTCCACCATCACGCGGAGTTCTCTACCCGCCTGAATGGCATAAGCGCTGGAAACCCCATCAAAACTCAAAGCTGCAGCTTCCAAATCTTTCAACCTTTGGATGTACGATTCCAATACTTGTCTTCTCGCACCAGGTCTCGCACCAGAAATACCATCTGCCACTTGAATAATCGGCGAAAGTAACGAGATCATTTCAATCTCATCGTGGTGCGCTCCTATGGCATTAACCACCTCTGGATTTTCACCAAACTTCTCCGCCCACTGCATACCGAGCAAAGCGTGTGGCAATTCCGATTCTTGCTCTGGCACCTTGCCGATATCGTGCAGTAAACCAGCTCTTTTCGCTAATTTAACATTAAGCCCTAACTCCGCAGCCATCGTTGCGGCGATGTTTGCCACTTCGCGAGAGTGCTGCAGTAAATTCTGACCGTATGAAGAACGGTATTTCATCCGCCCTACAATCTTCACCAATTCTGGATGAAGCCCATGGATTCCTAAATCTATAATGGTTCTCTTTCCGACTTCTATAATTTCTTCCTCTATCTGTTTGCGGGTTTTTTCCACCACTTCTTCTATCCTCGCAGGGTGGATTCTTCCGTCTGTTACCAAACGATGCAAGGAGAGCCTTGCGATTTCTCTCCTTACAGGGTCAAAACAAGACAGCAAAATGGCTTCTGGCGTATCATCAACGATGATTTCCACTCCTGTAGCGGCTTCCAAAGCGCGGATATTTCGCCCTTCTCTACCGATAATTCGCCCTTTAACATCATCAGATTCTATGTTAAATACAGATACCGAATTTTCTATAGCTTGCTCTGTACCAATCCTTTGGATGGTTTGGATTACAATTTTTTTGGCTTCGGTTTTGGCATTGAGCTGAGCCTCCTCCATAATGTTTTGTACATAAGCTTGGGCTTTGGTTTTGGCTTCGGCTTTCATAGCTTCTACCAACTCTTCTTTGGCTTCCTCCGCTGAATAGCCTGATACTTTTTCTAAAAGTTCCACTTTTTGAGCGATGGCTGCAGAAAGTTCCGCTTGTTTTTTCTCCATTTGCTCTTCCTTTCTGGAGAGGTCGCTGAGTTTTTTATCTAAATCTTTTTCTAATTTGCTCACCTTGCTGAGTTCTTCATTGAGTTTTTGCTCTTTGTCTTTGGTTCTTTTCTCAGCATCTTGCATTTTTTTCTCACGCTGTTGGATGTGGGCATCGTGTTCAGATTTAAGCTCTAAAAAACGCTCTTTAGCCTGTATGTTTTTTTCTTTTTTAAGGCTTTCTGCCTGCACTGAGGCTTTTTCTAAAAGGTTTTCTGCATTTTTCTTTGCATCTTCTATAATGAATTTTGCTCTTGAGTTGAGCGCACTCTTTGAATAAATTGTAGCCGCTACCGCACCTACAACCAGTGATATTATTCCTATGATAATTGCCGTTGTCATATTTTATTATTTATTAAATTATTTTTCTCTATTTTATTTATTTTTATATCTATTACTTTATTCTACTAAAAAACCTACAACTGTTCTTAGAGATTAAAAGAGTAAACTCCTAATCAACACGATTTGAGCTGAGTCCTCCTGTTTGTAATCCGAAAAATCTTCGGCACGCCATTCAGAAAGCATTCACTCGGTATTTTTTTAGCGTTGAGTTTACCTTTTTGTGTTAGAACAATTGTAGGCTAAAGATTGAGGCGGTTTTTTCACCCACCTTTTTAATCATTTTCTAAAAGCACGCTGAGCGCTTCTATTTTTCTTTGAAAATATTCAATATTTTTATCACCATTTTGCTTCGCTACTTCGGCGTTGGTTCCTAATTTTAGGGCACACATAGCCAAAGCATCTTGTTTGTCTTGAATGGCAAAATTGGCTTCAAATTCTTTAATCATCGCCTCTATTTGCTTCCCTACCATACGCAACGTACCTTCCTCAGCGGCAGGCACATTGAGCGGATACAACCGCCCCGCAATACTGATATTGATTCTGCGCATTTCCATTACAATCCACTATTCTGAAGCTGTGCAATACAAGCATCAATCTCCTTCACCAAACGATTGATATGGTTTTTCATCAACCGATTATGCTCTGGATTACCTGATATTGCAGAGACTAATTTTATATCTTTATATTCTTCTATCAACTCTTGATGCGCCTTCTTCTCTTCATCTAACCGTTCTTTCAAATGGGTATGGCTGGCTAAAAGTTCATCATATTCTGCCTTAAGTTTCTGATAGTCTTTCTTTAATTCTACTATCTTCGTTTCTAAACCCGAAAAATGAAGTTCTAATTCTTTTAGCATCTCAAGAGGGTGTTCTAACCTTGACACAAAAGTATGAAAAATTATTGGGTTAATAAAGCATTTTGATGATAATTTTTGGCCTCTCCCCTTTAAGTTATAGAATATGAGGCTTTTTTGAGTTTTAACATAACTTTAACAACAGCTTTCTGATTTTTGGAATTATTATTGCAACTTACCAAGCACAAACCTAAAAAAATACATTGACAATGAGTTATTCTAACGAGGCTGAAAAAGCCCTCAATCAAGCTAAAGAAACAGTAGAAAATGCGGCTCAGAACGCTAAAGATAAAGCGCAAGAATACGCCAACCATGTGAGGGAATACCTCCGCGAACAAAAAGAAAAGAACGCCACAGCCAGCCAAGAAGATTTTTTTGAAAAGATGAAATCTAAAATGGCAGATGCGTGGGAAGATACCAAAGATGCTTTCTCTGAAGCGTGGGAGAAAACCAAAGACGCCTCGGAAGATGTAAAAGCCGAAATCCGAAAAGCGACCAACTAAAATTAAGTTTTTATTTCATAAGTTTTGTAAGAAAGAGCCGAAAATATTTTGGCTCTTTTTTGTTTTATGGCATATATTTTCTTACTTTTGTTTAAAATAAATACTATGTCATACGGATTATTAAAAGGAAAAAAAGGAATTATCTTCGGCGCGCTTAACGAACAATCTATCGCTTGGAAAGTGGCTGAGCGATGCCACGAAGAAGGCGCCGAATTCATCTTATCTAATGCCCCTATCGCAATGAGAATGGGCGAATTGAATGCTTTGGCGGAGAAAACCAACTCGGAGGTTATCGGGGCAGATGCCACTTCCACCGAGGATTTAGAGAAATTATTTGATGCCGCTATTGAGAAATTTGGCAAATTGGATTTTATCCTGCACTCCATCGGGATGTCTGTGAATGTGAGAAAAGGAAAACCTTATACCGACCTCAATTACAGCTTTTTAGAAAAAGGTTGGGATGTTTCTGCCGTTTCATTTCATAAAGTGATGAAAACCGCTTGGGATAAGGATTGTATGAATGAATGGGGCTCTATTTTAGCGCTAACCTACATCGCAGCACAGCGAACTTTCCCTGATTATAACGATATGGCGGACAACAAAGCCTATCTTGAAAGTATTGCCAGAAGCTTTGGCTACTACTGGGGCGAAAGAAAAGTGCGTGTGAACACCATTTCTCAGTCCCCTACGCCTACCACAGCAGGTAGCGGCGTGAAGGGCTTCAGCGGATTTTTAGGCTACGCCGAAGATATGTCGCCATTGGGGAATGCCACCGCGTTAGAATGTGCCAACTATTGCGTGGCTATGTTTTCGGATTTAACGAGAAAAGTGACTATGCAAAACCTCTTCCACGATGGTGGTTTTAGCAACACTGGCGTTTCTCAAAAAGTGGTAGACAAATACGATCACGAAGCTTAATTTTTTAAACCAAACCTTTAGCATATAAAAAACCTCAGCATCTGCCGAGGTTTTTTTATTGATATATATTCAAAATTCTATTTTACATATGAATAGCGCGCTTGCCTGTAGCATCTAAAGCGGCTTCTTTAATCGCTTCTGTAAAGGTTGGGTGAGCGTGAGAAATTCTAGCAATGTCCTCTGCACTGGCACGGAATTCCATTGCCACTACAGCTTCGGCAATCATATCCGCTGCACGAGCACCAATCATATGAACGCCTAAAACCTCATCGGTTTTCTCATCGGCTAAGACTTTAATTAGGCCGTCAATATCACCACTGGCACGGCTTCTACCCAAAGCTCTCATTGGGAAACTTCCCACTTTGTAAGCCACACCTTCTTCTTTTAGTTGCTCCTCGGTTTTACCAACGCCTGCCACCTCTGGCCAAGTGTAAACCACGCCTGGGATTAGGTTGTAGTTGATATGCGGCTTCTGCCCAGCCAAAGTTTCTGCCACAAAAACGCCTTCTTCCTCCGCTTTGTGAGCGAGCATCGCGCCTTTTACGACATCACCAATGGCATAAATATTCGGTACATTGGTTTGCAGGTGGTCGTTCACTTTTACTCTGCCTCTTTCATCTAACTCCACGCCTGCATTTTCTAAGCCTAAACCATCGGTATAAGGCCTTCTCCCCACAGACACCAAGCAATAATCGCCTTCCACGCTTACTTCTTGTCCTTTTTTATCCGTTGCGGTAACCTTCACCACATCGCCTTCTCTGGAAACAGCGGAAACAGCGGTAGAAAGCATAAATTTAATGCCTTGTTTTTTCAATACCTTTTGAAGTTCTTTAGAAAGGCTACCGTCCATCCCTGGGATAATCTTGTCTAAATACTCAATTACCGTTACTTCCGAACCCAATCTTTTGTAAACAGACCCCAATTCTAAGCCAATAACGCCACCACCAATCACGATGAGATGTTTCGGAATTTCTTTAAGGTTAAGGGCTTCTGTAGAGGTAATCACACGCTCTTTATCTATTGTAATGAAAGGCAATGACGAAGGTTTAGAACCTGTGGCAATAATGGTGTTTTTAGATTCTATAGTCTCTGAACTGCCATCTTTTTTGGTGATTTTAATTTTGGTATTAGACTCAAAGCTTCCTGTTCCTTCAAAAACGGTAATTTTGTTTTTATCCATTAGGAAGTTGATACCCTTAGTCGTTTGCTCTACCACCTCGTTTTTTCTGGCGACCATTCGGGCTAAATCAGCTTGAGGTTCATTGATGATAATACCGTGATTTTCAAAATTATGCTTTGCATTTTCAAAATGTTCGGAACTATCTAAAAGCGCTTTGGAAGGGATACAGCCCACATTTAGGCAGGTCCCACCAAGGGTTGAATATTTTTCTATAATAGCGGTTTTGAAACCTAATTGTGCACAGCGTATGGCGGCTACATATCCGCCAGGTCCAGAACCGATAACGGTAACATCAAACTGACTCATTATTGTTTTATTTTATGATTGTTTTTAATTTTGACAAAAGTAATAAATTTTATATTAACCACCAATTAAATCCTCTGGTGGCATTTCATCACATCAAGTTTTAGCTGATGCGCTCCATCAACGCCATATAGAAGCCATCATAACCATCACTCGGCCATTGGTGGTGGTCTTTTATCAGCTTAAATTGAGGATTTCCCTCTAAAAATGCGGCGACTTGTTTTTCATTTTCTGATGGTAAAATGGAACAAGTGGCATACACCATTTTCCCGCCCACCTTTAGAATTTTAGAGTAATCCTGAAGAATAGCAGCTTGCTCTTTTCTAATGCGAGCGATAAAATCCGCATCTATTTTCCACTTGCTGTCAGGGTTTCTTTTGAGAACCCCCAAGCCCGAACATGGCACATCTAACAGCAATCTATCGGCTTTGTTATAAAGTCTTTTAATCACTTTGTGGTCAGAAATCCATCGGGTCTCTATATTATGCGCTCCTGCCCTTTTGGCACGGCGCTTGAGCTCTGCCAGCTTCCATTCAAAAATATCCAGAGCGATAATTTGTCCTTTATTGCCCATTTTCGCAGCGAGGTGTAGCGTTTTCCCCCCTGCACCAGCACAAGCATCTACCACGCGCATCCCTTCTTTCACTTCTAAAAAGGCAGCAATAAGCTGAGAACCTGCATCTTGAACTTCAAACAAGCCATCTTTAAATGCTGTGGCTAGGAATACATTTTTACGTTCTTCCAATTGCAAAGCATCAGGATATTCACGCAACGCAACGGCGGTTACACCTTCATCATTTAAATCAGCGATGAGTTCTTTCACATTGGTTTTTAGCGTATTAGCTCTTAGCACAATCGGGGCTTGTTGGTTGAGGGCTTGCATTTCTCGCTCCCAATTTCTGCCCAACTCTTGCTCCAAAGTTTCGGCTAACCATTCCGGAATGGCGTATTCTATGGCTTTGGTGGGCAAGGTTCCTTTTTTGAGCTTCGCAATCACATCCGAAATTTTAATGCCATTAAATTCTTCAAACTTCTTATAATGCGTGTCGCTCCACAACAGATAAGCCAAAATCAACTTATAAATATTATTGGGTTTGGCGCCTTCCCCTATGTAATATTCCAAACGCCTTTTCCAGCGGATGATGTTATAAAAAATCTCAGAAACCACTGCTCTATCTTGGCTTCCCCATTTTTTATGCGCTTTTAGTAGGCGCTCTATCACCTTGTCTGCGTATTTATTTTTCTCAAAAAAAGTCTCTTGTAGGGCATCGTGAATGCCGATGAGTAAATTGCGGTGTACTAATTCCATTGTTATTCTAAATTTAGAAAGCCTCTGTTGAATATCTAAAACCTCGGCGTTTCTTTAATTTGCAAAAGTAGGGAATTTATCATAGATATAGCTATTTTTTGTTGAGACATTAGCATAAGCCATTCTTATTTAAAAACGGTAATTTTTTCTTATTTCGCGCCGTCATTTTTCGTTCTAAAAGTGCCATTCTGTCAGAAAAACCAGATTTGGCAATATCTTTGTGTGTCCCACAGCAAAATTTATATCAAAATGGAAGAAAATAAAGACTTACAAGAAGAACAACTCAATGCTGCGGCTAATGAGAATCAAAATAACCCATCAGAAAATACTGAAAACACCCCAGAACAGCCTACTGCAGAGCAACTTTTAGCTGAGGAGAAAGACCGATACATTCGCCTCTATGCCGAGTTTGAAAACTATAAAAAACGAACCACCAAAGAGAGAATGGAGTTTTTTCAATATGCCAGCCAAGATATGATGGTCTCTATGCTCGGTATTTTAGACGACTTTGAAAGAGCCCTTAAAGAATTAGCCAAAAATGGCAACGAAGAGGAGCTAAAAGGCGTAGAGTTAATTTATAACAAGTTCAGAAACAAGCTTATAGAAAAAGGACTTAAGCCAATAGAAGTGAAAGCGGGCGATGATTTTAATGTAGATTACCACGAGGCGATTACCCAGATCCCAGCGCCATCAGAGGAGCTTAAAGGCAAAATAGTAGATGTAATAGAAACTGGCTATATGTTGCACGATAAGGTGATTCGTTTCGCTAAAGTCGTTGTGGGGCAATAGAAAATAACATTAAAAATAGTAAACAAAAAATGAAATGCGCATCGCTGTGTTTCATTTTTTTACACATAAAATAAGCATAACAAAGCAATGTCAAAAAGAGATTATTACGAAATATTAGGCGTAGAAAGAACCGCCTCCATAGAAGTGATTAAAAAAGCATACCGCAAGCAAGCGCTAAAATACCACCCTGATAAAAACCCTGGTGACACCGAAGCGGAAGAGAAATTTAAAGAAGCCGCAGAGGCATATGAAGTCCTTAGCGATGAAAACAAAAGAGCCCGCTATGACCAATTTGGACACGCTGGCGTGGGTGGCAATGGCGGCTTTGGCGGCGGCGGTTTTGGCGGAATGAATATGGAGGATATATTCAGCCAGTTTGGTGATATTTTTGGCGGACATTTCGGTGGTTTTGGTGGCGGTGGCGGCAGACCTCAGCAAGCCCGAGGCACCAATCTGAGAGTGCGCATCAAACTCAATTTAGAAGAGATGATGAACGGCACCCAGAAAACCATCAAAATCAAAAAAATGAAAATGGCACCTGGGGCTACATCTAAAACTTGCCCTACCTGTAACGGCTCTGGCGTGCAGATGCGTGTGATGAACACTATGTTTGGGCAGGTGCAATCTCAGACCACTTGTGGCACTTGTAACGGCATCGGGAAGGTGGCAGATCAAATCCCTGCTGGTGCGAACGCCCAAGGGCTCATTAAAGTAGATGAAGAGGTGAGCATCAACATCCCTGCTGGCGCAAGAGATGGCATACAGCTGAATGTTAGAGGCAAAGGGAACGATGCCCCTTTCGGCGGCATTCCAGGGGATTTACTCGTGGTGGTGGAAGAAGAAGTAGATGCTCTCATCAAAAGAGAGGGCGATAACCTCCACCAAGAGCTTTATATTTCCTTTGCTGAAGCGGCTTTGGGAACTTCTAAAGAGGTTGCCGTGGTGGGTGGCAAAGTGAAAATTAAAATAGACGCTGGCACGCAGTCTGGCAAAATACTGCGCTTAGCTGGAAAAGGCTTGCCAAGCATTGATTCTTATGGCAAAGGCGATATGTTTGTCCACATCAATGTATGGACGCCGCAAAAACTTACCAAAGAACAAAAAGATTTTTTTGAAAACCAACTGAACTCTGGCGAGATGAAGGCAGAGCCTTCGGGCAAGGAAAAAACCTTCTTTGAAAAAGTCAGAGATTTATTCAACTAAAAGTTGAGCCAAAACCGAGAATTTTCTTAGTTTTGACTTTTTAATTTAAAAAAATTTCATTTCTATATGAATATGCTCCAAGCCAAAAATATTGTAAAAACTTATGATGCAGGCAGAAAAATTGCCCTTTCGGATTTCAGTATAGAAGTTCCCAAAGGCTCTATCTATGGGCTTTTAGGCCCTAATGGCGCTGGCAAAACTTCGTTGATTAGGATTATCAACCAAATTACCCAGCCTGATAGCGGTCAGCTTTTCATCAACCAAGAGCCGCTGAGTCCGCACCACATCAAAACCATTGGCTATATGCCCGAAGAGCGTGGATTGTACAAAAATATGTCCGTGGGCGACCAAATTTTATACTTCGGAGAGCTCAAAGGTATGTCCAAAGCGGAGGCGATGCAACAAGCCAAATATTGGTTTGACAAGCTGCATATAGAACACTGGTGGAAGAAAAAACTTGCGGAACTTTCTAAAGGTATGGCGCAGAAAATCCAGTTTGTGGTAACGGTGCTCCACCAGCCTCAACTCCTGATTTTAGATGAGCCATTTTCGGGTTTTGACCCTGTGAATGCCAACCTCATTAAAGACCAAATTTTGGAACTTAAAAACAACGGCACCACCATTATCCTCTCCACCCACCGTATGGAAAGCGTGGAGGAAATATGCGATTATGTGGCGCTCATCAACCATTCTAAAAAAGTTTTGGACGGCAGCCTGCAAGAGGTTAGAGAGCAATTTAAACAAAATATTTATGAAGTGGGCATTTCTGACCTCAACCCAGATTACATCGCTGATTTTAAGCATCATTTTTCACCGATGGATTGGGAGGAAAAGAACGGTTTAACCCAGTTTAAACTCCAATATACCTCGGCGCAAGACGATTTGATGCAAGCACTTTTAAAACTGGGAAAAATCCACCGTTTTAATGAGAAAATCCCGAGTATGAACGAAGTTTTTATCCACGCTGTAACCCACTAACCGACTATGAAGAATATCATTATCATCACCAAAAGGGAGTTTATCACCCAAGTTAAAAAGAAATCTTTTATCATCCTGACCCTACTGGCACCTATTTTAATGATTGCCTTTGGCGCTGTGATCGCTCTGATGTTTAAAGCCAACAAAACGGAATATCAAATCAGTGTGGTGGATAAAAGTGGCTTATTTCAAAATCAACTTAAAGCCCCTAATGGCGTGCAATTGGTCTATACTTCGGCTCAAACAGAACAGAGCCTTCGGGAAAATTTGAAAGCCATAGAAAGCACAGATGGGCTACTGATCATTCCGTCATTAGAAAATAAAAATTATCAAAAATTAGAGCAAAACACTGAACTTTTGGTAAATAAAGACATCAGCTTTGATACCCGAAAGGCACTCGCTAATGCGATGAGCCAAATCATCAAAAAAGAAAAAATAAAAGACTTGGGGCTTACCGAGCAGCAAATTGGCGATTTAGACCGTTCTTTTGAACTGAAAACCCAAAACATTGCGGCAGAAAAACAGCCTGATGATGACTTAGCTTTCGGCATTAAATCTACGCTGAGTATGCTCCTGATGTACGCTACTTTTATGTTTATCCTCATCTATGGTGTGCGGGTGATGCGCAGTGTTTTGGAAGAAAAAAACAACCGTGTGGTGGAGATTTTAATCTCTTCGGTAAAGCCTTTTGAACTGATGGTAGGGAAAATTATCGGTGTTACTTTTGTTGCTTTAACCCAATTTATTATTTGGATTACAATGGCAGTGATCGCAGCGTTTTTCTTCAACCAAAGTTATGGCAACATCAGCCAACAAGCGGATGACAGAGGCTTCCAAGTCGAGGAAATACAAAGTACGATTATCCAAATTTCGCATACCCTTTTGGAATTAAATTACGGACTCATCATTGCGGTATTCTTAATTTTCTTCCTCCTTGGTTACATTTTTTATAGTTCTATCTATGCTGCTATTGGCTCTGCCGTGGATAGTGATACGGAAACACAACAGTTCACCACTGTGATTATCTTACCGCTGATGTTAGGGATGT
This sequence comes from Riemerella columbina, assembly GCF_030517065.1. Lineage (NCBI taxonomy): Bacteria > Pseudomonadati > Bacteroidota > Flavobacteriia > Flavobacteriales > Weeksellaceae > Riemerella > Riemerella columbina. The sequence goes on along the minus strand of NZ_CP103950.1, from coordinate 1,078,954 downwards.
ACGGTAGTTTTTCCATTATGAACAACCCCGATGGTCCTATGGCTTTTTGGCTTTCTATGATTCCGCTGACTTCACCAATTGCGATGATTGCACGGATTCCGTTTGGTGTTCCACTGTGGCAAATTGGGCTGTCTTTAGCGCTATTGATTGGTTCTACATTGGGGATGGTCTACATTGCTGCGAAAATTTACCGTGTAGGCATTTTAATGTATGGTAACAAAACAACCTTCAAGGAGCTTTGGAAGTGGATCAAAGCGAGTTAAATTCAGAAAAAAAATGCTTTATAAACAAAAACCGCTTCAGTAATGAGGCGGTTTTTCTATTTTAATGATGATGAAATAAATGTCCCAAAAGTGCCAAAGCAACTCCAATACTCACCAATGCTAATTTTATCCAATCCATTTTGTGATTTTTATTGCTTTCAAAGATGATTACCGAAGAAATATGCAAAAATATACCGCCTACAATGGCTAAAAAATAAGGCTGCCACGCTGGATTAAAATACTGCCCCAATACCATCCCCAGCGGAGACGCCAAAGCAAAAAGGCTGATAATCGTCCAAGCATAGCGCCGCGAAGATTGCCCACTAAACAGATAAGCTCCCAACACAAAGGAAATCGGGAGGTTATGGAAGACAATGCCCATCAGATAAGCCGAAAAAATATCGTGCTCATTCGCTAAAGGAATACCTTCAATAAAGGCGTGGATAAACATCCCGACCATCAGCGCCATTGGGAGAATATTTTTGGATTCATGGTGGTGCATATGCCCGTGCTCAAAGCCTTTGGTTAGGCTCTCCAAAATCATTTGTAGCAAAACCCCAGCAATCACCCAAATTCCGATATGATGCCCTTCCGCACTCTGATAGATTTCAGGAAAAACTTCATTAACGCAAATGGTAATCAAAAAACCTGCACTCAGCACCAATAGATTTTTGGCTAAATGGGCTCTATTTCCTAAAATTTTCCCCAGCAATACGCCCAGCAACACACTCAGAATAAGTAGAACAATAATCATATCTCAACAGAATAAGTTTGCAAAAATATTAAAAAGTGATGAGAGTTATCATATTTATCGTTTATTCTTTACGATATACCCTTTGCCATTACGAATTTTGATCATTTTATTTTATGATTAGAGTCATAATACCCCTAAAAAACCACAATACCTTTGCTATGAAATTATTAAAATAAAAAATAATGAAAAAAGTATTTTTAGTAGGTGCTTTGGCACTTATGGGAGCCATGAACACTCAGGAGTACAAGCCTACAACAGGAGATGTTACCGTAGATTAGGGCTTTCTGGAGGATTAGGAAACACTTCTATCAGCCTTCCAGATCAAAGTTTTGGTGCTGGTGCTATGTTATAAAGCCAGATTTTTTAAAACTGACAAATTGGCTTATAGAGGAACTGTTGTGCTAACCAGCAATAACAAAACTGAAAAACCAAACGATTACTTCGTAAGCAAAGAATCAGGATTTGGCTTCGGTTTAGGCTTCGGGATAGAAAAACACTTTACTGGAACTGAAAGACTTTCGCCTTATGTGGGTGGAGATGTTTTTATTAGGATTTTCTAACGCTTCTAAAAAAGAAACGACAACCATTGCTAATACTACAACGGTATCACAAGTAAAAGGACCTAACTCGGTATCAGAGGGGTTTTTGGTGCTGATTATTACTTTGCAAAAAGAGTATTCTTAGGTGTAGAAGCTGGTTTAGGGCTTATCTACAAGTCTGAGGACGATATCACCACTTCCGTAACTGGTCAAGATGATGTGGTGGTAAAAGGAGGTAGTACTTTCAAGATCTCTCCTACCGTAGTAACAGGCATCAGATTAGGATACGCTTTCTAAATTTTAATACCCAAACTAATTTTAGATCTATATTAAAATCGGTGAGAAATAAGCTTCTCACCGATTTTTTATGCCTTTATTCTTGATTTTTTCATATTTTTCGTTAAAATTTAGCCCTCTATCCTCGCTTTCGTTCTTATCCTACATCAATGCATTCGGGTGAGGTTATGGCGTATCTTTGCCGTGTTAATTTAATTCAGTTTAACCTATAAAATAATAAAAATATGGCAACTAAAAATGTAGAAATCATAGTAGCACCAAGACCTGCACACTATGTAGGCGACGGCTTCCGTGTTCATAACTTTATCCCAAGCGGCTACCGTTTAGATATGAAGCGTATGGACCCGTTCATTATGTTAGATTACAATTCTAAATTTCATTTTGAAGGTTCCCAAACCCCAAAAGGCGTAGGCGTGCATCCACACAGAGGCTTTGAAACCGTTACTATTGCGTACCAAGGCAGAGTGGAACACCACGATAGCGCAGGGGGCGGCGGCATCATTGGCGAAGGTGATGTGCAGTGGATGACAGCTGCCAGCGGCGTGCTTCACAAAGAATACCACGAAACCGAGTGGAGCAAAACGGGTGGCATTTTTCAAATGGTGCAACTTTGGGTGAATTTGCCTGCAAAAGACAAAATGAGCCCTCCTAAATACCAAGCCATCAAGAACGAAGAAATGACCACCGTAGATTTAGGCGATCATGGTTTCATTGAAATTATTGCAGGAGAATACCAAGGGAAACAAGGTCCAGCAAGCACTTTCAGTCCTGTTCATATGATGAATGCCAAACTTAAAACTGGTGGCAAGGCGGAATTTAACTTCCCTGCCCACTACAACACTGCGGCTTTGGTCATAGAAGGAAGCATCCGCGTGAATGGCGCCGAAGAAATCGTGCCAACCGACCATTTCGTGCTGTTTGAAAACGAAGGCGAAACTTTCAGCATTGAAGCTTCAGAAGATGCCATTGTACTCATTATCAGTGGAGAACCATTAAATGAACCTATCTTTCCACACGGACCTTTCGTGATGAACACCCGCGAGGAAATCATCCAAGCTTTTGATGACTTTAACAATGGGAAATTTGGATATTTAGAAGACTAATTTTAATCTTTTAATCTTTTAATCTTTTAATCTTTTAATCTTTTAATCTTTTAATCTTTTAATCTTTTAATCTTTTAATAATTAAAAAAAATGAAAAACATCAGTTTAGGATTGTTAATCCTCCGTTTAATATTAGGATTTTTAATGTTATTGCACGGCATTGCCAAATTTGCAGGGCTCGCCATGATACAAAGTATGCTTGAAAACCAAGGCTTACCGACTTTCTTAGCCTTTGGCGTTTACATCACCGAAGTGGTGGCGCCACTCTTGATTATTGTAGGCTTCCGCACGCGGATTGCGGCTGCAGTCTATGCCTCTGGCGCATTAGTAGCGATGCTTCTTGCCCACTCCGCCGACTTATTCAGCTTAAGTCCACATGGCGGCTGGGCAGCGGAACTCATTGGATTGTATTATTTCTTTGGTGCTGTCGCTTTATTCTTCACAGGAGGTGGTAAATACGCTATTTCATCCAACAATCCATGGGATTAAAATACTAAAATCACTTTATTATTAAACCCCATTAAGTCTGAGTTTTAACTTTGGCTTAATGGGGTTTTGTATTAAGAATATCCTAAATTACATTCCCATTTTTATTACAAATCAATAGTTTAATTAAAATCAATATTTATCAAATATCAATCTATTTAATAACAATTCTCAAAAAATCATCTTGGATAAGCCAAAATATATTTGGTGGTTGATTTTTGAAGACTTTCGGAGAGGATAGAAGACTCCGATTGCTCCAATCTATATTTTTTACGATTGCGCTCTAATAAGTAAATCGGCTGTTTTTCAGCATCATAGGGAAGTAAATCCCGCTGAATGGTATCCACCCAAAAATGCCCATAATCAACCCCAAAGCGCTGATTAACCCGTGCTACCTCCGCAGCCACCACCTCTTCTGGAAACGGCGATGAGGAAATTCGCGTTTGTGGCAATTCTCGCCGAATAATTGCACGACAATAATAAGACAACATTAAATCATCAGCATATTGCCAATCTTTAATCGCTTGTAGCACATCGGTATCATCCAGCGCCGTAAAGCGGTCTATATCCTCTTCTTGCGCCGATGAAAAATCCGTTTTATATAAGAAATATTTTAAATTTTCAGAAGCGTTGAGTGGCATTCCATCAGCAATTAGCGCCTTGGCTCTGCCCAATATTTTCACCAAAATAGACTCTGCCAAAGATGCCGTTTTATGGTAATACACTTGCCAATACATCAGCATTCGGGCGGTCAAATAATTCTCAATAGAATAAATTCCTTTGGCATCTACCACCAACTCGCCATCCGCCACATTCATCATTGAAATAATGCGCTCCGCATTGATATTCCCTTCCGATACGCCTGTAAAAAAACTATCGCGTTTGAGGTAATCCAAGCGGTCTACATCCAGCTGAGAGCTCACCAACTGATTAAAAAACTGCCGTGAATATTGCCCTTTGAACATCTCAATCGCCATACCCAATTCGCCTGAATATTCTTCATTCAGTCGATTCATCAGGAGCAACGAAAGCCGCTCGTGGTGCCAGTTTTCCATCAGCGTAGATTCCAAAGCGTGCGAAAATGGACCGTGCCCTATATCGTGCAGAAGTATCGCCAACATCGCTGATTTTTCTTCTTCTTTATTGATTTTCACACCTTTTAACTTCAAGGTTTCCAAGGCTTTAAACATCAAATGCATAGCACCTATGGCGTGGTGAAAGCGCGTGTGGGTAGCGCCTGGAAAAATCAAATTGAGCAATCCCGTTTGAGAAATCCGCCGCAACCGCTGGAAATAAGGGTGTTCTATAACATCAAATAAAATTTCGTGCGGAATTTTGATAAAACCATGCACGGGGTCGTTAATGATTTTGAGTTTGTTAATTTTACTCATCAATTGTTGATCAATTTTCTGGCAAAGGTAAGCATATTTTAAGAGAAGTTGAGGTTTTAGCCCACTCCAAACTCAATAAATTTAACGCAATTTTAACTTTTTTTAATGGTATTTTGGGGCAAATTCTGATTTTTTGACCGTACTTTTGAGCATTCAAATAAAATAGAAAGACAATGTCAAAAAAAATATTATGGATAGATGATGAGGTAGATTTGCTCAAACCACACATCGTATTCTTAGAAAATAAAGGCTATACCGTGCACTCCATCAACAATGTGAACGAGGCTTTAGAAATGTTAGATGAAGACCGCTACGCCTTGGTGCTTTTAGATGAAAATATGCCTGGTATTTCGGGGTTAGATGCCATCCCTTTGCTTAAGGATAAAGACAGCGCTATGAAAATCGTAATGGTGACCAAAAGCGAGGAGGAACACATTATGGAACAAGCCATTGGCGCCCAGATTTCGGACTATATCTTAAAGCCTGTTAATCCCAATCAGGTGCTTCTTTCCTTGAAAAAAAATCTCCAAAGCGAGGATTTAGTAGAGCAAAAAACCATTGTGGAATATCAACAAGAATTCCGTAATCTGAGTATGGAATTAGGCGATTTGCGTTCTCACCAAGATTGGGCGGAATATTATAAAAAAATATTAGGCTGGGAACTTAAATTTGATAAAGTTTTTGATAATGAATTTGCAGATTTATTGCAATCTCAAAAAGAAGAAGCTAATATTCAATTTGCGAAATTCATAGAAAATAACTACCAAGATTGGCTTAACTCTAATGAGAAACCACTGATGAGCCATACCTTATTCAAAGAAAAGGTAAAGCCAGAAATAGAGCAAGACAAGGTTTTATTATTGATGATTGACAACCTGCGCTATGACCAGTGGAAAATGATAGAACCACTTTTCCTCAAATTCTATAATAAAACCCAAGAAATGCCTTATTATAGCATCTTGCCCACCGCTACTCAATATGCCAGAAATGCCTTTTTTGCAGGGCTGATGCCCTCTGAAATTGAAAAAAGATTTCCTGATTATTGGCTCAATGACAACGAAGAAGGCAACAAAAACGAGCACGAACAAGACTTCCTAAAAGACCAAATGAAGCGTTTAGGATTATCCGCCAAAACCATGAAATATTTGAAGATTCTTAATTCTGATTATGAGCAAAAAGTTTTAGATGACTTTAAGCAACATCAGAACAAAGATTTCATTGTAATTGTTTATAATTTCATCGATATTCTTTCTCACGCCAAAACGGACAATAGCATTGTAGATCAATTGATTAGAGACGATAAAACCTTCCGTTCTCTGACCCTCAATTGGTTTGAAAATGCAGCCATTATGAAACTCGTAAAAGCGGCGGCAGAGAGCGGTTTCAAACTCATTCTCACCACCGACCACGGCACCATTTATGTCAAAAAACCAAGCAAAGTGGTGGGCGACAGGGAAACCTCTACCAACATCCGATACAAGACAGGGAAAAGCCTCACCTACGATGAAAAGGAGATTTGGGCGATTACGCAACCAGAAAAATACTTCCTCCCGAAAGGCAACCTAAGTAGTAAATATATTTTCGCAAAAAATAACATTTTCTTAGCTTATCCTAAAAATTACAATCATTTTGTTAATTATTATAAAGACACCTATCAGCACGGCGGCATCTCGTTAGAAGAATGCATTATTCCATTCTGTATTTTAGAACCTAAGGTTTAATTTTTTATATAATTCTCTCTAGATAAGCGCGCGCTCCATACCTTTGGAAGCGCGCTTATTCTTTACACACCATTAGTTTCTGACAAGTTCACTCACAATAGACTCCTCGAAAAACCTTATCTTTGCCACAAAAACCATAGGTTTATGATGGAATTCAACATTCAAAAAATAGAAGATTGGGCAGAAGTGGTGGCGCAGATAAAACCGCATTTGGTGCATCCTATCCTTTTGCTCAAAGGCAATTTGGGCGCGGGCAAAACCTCCTTTACCACTTATCTTATGAAAGCTTTGGGCTCGTTAGACAGCATTTCTTCGCCCACCTATGCTATTGTTAATGAATACACTACACCTAAGGGCGCCGTATTTCATTTTGATTTATACCGAATGGAAAGCATAGAAGAAGTGCTGGATATCGGCATAGAAGAATACTTGGACAGTGCCTACCTCTCCATTATAGAATGGCCAGAAATCTATGAATCTGAACTGCAAGACCTCCCCCACCACGAGATGAAAATTGAAAATATTGACGGAAAAAGGCATATCATTTTCAAATGATGCTTATCTTTGCTTAGATTTTAATTTCAGCCTATGAGCCATACCATATATACGCCTTTTAAGGAAGAAGAACTCCGCCCCAAGGAAGAAAGGTTGGAAGTTCTCAAAAAAAATAAACAACTTTTTATCGGCATTCCCAAGGAAACTTGCCTCAATGAAAAACGCCTCTGCCTGACCCCAGATGCCGTACAAGTGCTGACCCAAAACGGCCACGAGGTGATTATAGAATCTGGAGCGGGAGAAGGTTCTTTCTTTACCGATTTACAATATTCCGAGGCAGGCGCCATCATCACCCACGATGCCAAAGTGGCTTTTGGACAACCTTTAGTGTTGAAAATCAATCCGCCAACCTTGGAAGAAATAGCGTATCTAAAACCCAACGCTTTCCTGATTTCGGCGCTACAAGTGAACCTACAATCGGCACTTTATTTTCAAAAGTTAGCCGAAAGAAAAGTGAACGCCATCGCCTTTGAATTTATCAAAGATGAATACCAGCAATTGGCTTTAGTACGGCTAATTGGCGAGATTGCAGGGCATGTTTCCGTGCTTTATGCATCGGAGCTTTTAGCGCAATCCAATGGGCTGATGTTGGGCGGTATCACAGGCGTTCGCCCTACGGAAATCGTGATTTTAGGCGCGGGCATTGTGGGAGAAACCGCCGCCAAAACCGCCATAGGCTTGGGCGCCCAAGTGAAAGTTTTTGATTATTCTTTAGCCAAATTGCGCCGCCTGCACAACTTTATAGACCAGCGCGTTTCTACCTCCACCATAGACCCCAAAGAGTTGGGCAAAAGCCTAAGAAGAGCCGATGTTTTAATCGGAGCAATGCAGCGACAAAACCTTCCGCCCATCGTTACCGAGGAGATGGTTTCAAAAATGAAAAAAGGCAGCATCATTATTGACCTGACCATTGATTATGGCAAATCCATAGAAACGGCGGAGCTGACCACCCAAGAGCAACCCATCTTTACCAAACACGGCGTGGTGCATGCGGGCATTCCGAATATCACTTCTAAAACGCCAAGAACGACCACCAAAGCCATCAGCAATTTTTTCCTCAACTATTTGCTTCAATCTGAATATGAGGGCGGTTTGGAAAATATCATCCTTAAAAATATAATGATGAAAGATTGTATCTACCTCTACAAAGGGCGGCACACCAAGAAAATTATTTGTGATAAATTCCAGCTGCCTTACCACGATATTAACCTATTAACTTACTAATGAGAAAATTAAAATTCTACCTGATCGGGCTCATTCCAGGGTGTATTTTGGTCTTTTTTATTCTGAATCAAAAAGGTGCCAGCTGTAGCGGCTACCTCCCCAACAGTCGGGTGATCACCGAAACGCTATCCAAAGATTTTGATTACACCGATGCTTTTAAACAAAAAATGCAGCAATACGGCATTTCGGAGGCTGTTCTTCGGGATAGCATCATCCGCACGGGGACTATAGATTTTGACCAAAGCAAAGCCCAGCAAGAGCCTTGTCCAGAGTATCTTCTCCAGCAAACCAAAGGTCAAAACAAGTATCAAATTCGTTTTGAAAAATGCAAAGAAAAAGCCTTATTTTTGGAAATTCAACCCATTCAATAATGGTTAATTTAGTTTGGAAATTATAAAATGCAGAAGAAATTAGCAATAATAGGCGTGGGACTTATCGGTGGCTCTATGGCACTGAAACTACGGCAAAAGGGTTGGGCATCTTATATTTATGGCGTAGACCATCAACCTCAAAATCTGGAAGATGCCTTGGCGCTTCGCATCATTGATGAAGCCGCTACATTAGAGCACGCGGTAAAAAATGCCGACTTCATCATCATCGCTATTCCTGTAGATGCCACGCAGGTCTGTCTTCGCCAAGTTTTAAATTTAATAGAAGACCACCAAACCGTGATGGATACAGGTTCTACCAAAGTGGGCATCATCAATGCTGTGGAAAATCATCGCAATAGAGCGCGTTTTGTGGCAACCCACCCGATGTGGGGCACGGAAAATAATGGTCCTCAGTCGGCAAAGGTAGACGCTTTTTCTGACAAAGTGGCGGTAATTTGTAACCCCGAAGACTCAGCGAAAGATGCCCTCAACCTTGTGGAAAACCTTTGCCACACGCTGGATATGGAAGTCATTACGATGGATGCTGAAAATCACGATGTGCATACGGCATACATTTCGCATATCTCGCATATTACTTCTTATGCCCTCGCCAACACGGTTCTGGAGAAGGAACGAGAGGAAGAAACTATTTTTCAATTGGCAAGTTCTGGATTTTCCAGCACGGTAAGGCTCGCCAAATCTCACCCCGAAATGTGGGTGCCTATTTTTAAACAAAATAAAGAGAATGTGTTAGATGTCCTCAACGAACATATTAGCCAACTAAGAAAATTTAAAGCGGCTTTAGAAAAAGATAACGACGAATTTTTAGAAGAATTGATTAGAAATGCCAACCGTATTAGGGACATTCTAAAATAAAACATAAAAAATAATGGGTTTTAATTTTAAACTGCTTTATATTTTTGCATTTATCATCAGTTTTTTGGGTATTGTGGCCTTTATTGGCGATTACGGATTTACCCAATCCAAGGCCTCGCGGGCAATGTTTGATGGTTATTATCATTTTGTGCTCGCCATAGGGCTAATCTCCACTGCCACACGCTATTACGAAAACAGAGATACCTTTGTTAAGAACAAATCTTTTTTCTTTGATGTGGCTACCGTGGCTTTCACTTTGGTGATTTATTATTTCCACTTTATCAGCCCTTTTCATGGGACATTAGACCACTTTTTTGCGAGCCGCTATTGGGTGATTTTTGCGGTGGTATTCACCTTTATCCGAGAGTTTTCGGACCTCAAAATCAATTTTAAAAGAACAGTGCTCAATCCTGCGCAGTTGTTCATCAGTAGTTTTATCGCGATTATTTTAATCGGTTCATTTTTGCTCACTCTCCCCAGAGCAACCACCAAGGGTATTACCTTTTTAGATGCCTTGTTTACCTCTACCAGCGCCGTTTGCGTTACAGGTTTGGCGGTATTAGACACGGGTTCAGACTTTACCACTTTCGGCAAGCTCATCATTATGATTTTAATCCAAGTGGGGGGGCTGGGGATCTTAACCTTTGCGAGTTATTTTAGTTATTTTTTCAAAGGTGGTTCCACTTACGAAAACCAATTGGTCCTCAGTGATATGACCAGCTCTAAAAAGTTAGGCGATGTTTTTTCTATGCTCAAACACATCATCTTGATTACCTTTGGGATAGAACTTTTTTCAGCGGTTTTAATCTATAGTAGCGTGAGCCCAGACCTGTTTTCATCAGGGTTTCAGCATATATTCTTCTCTGTTTTCCACTCTGTATCAGCGTTTTGTAATGCTGGATTTTCCACCTCGGACAGTAGTTTATTTGCCGACCATTATCGGTTTAATTATTATCTACAATTGGTGATTATTTTCACCTTTGTCTTCGGTGGTTTGGGCTTCCCTATCGTGGTGAATATTTTGAAATATCTGCGTTATAAAATCTCGCATATTATGCATTTTTCATCGCCGAGAAACCGCAATTATAAACCTTGGGTGCTCAATCTGGATAGCCGTATTACGCTATTTACCACAGCCTCATTGACCATTGTTGCCACCGTGATTTTTTACATTTTAGAATACCACCATACTTTGGCTGATCACCCTACTGTTTTTGGAAAAATGGTGACCGCTTTTTTTGGTGCCACCACACCGAGAACCGCTGGTTTTAATACAATTGATAACGCTGCAATGTCCTTCCCTACCATTATGATGATTTTCTTGCTGATGTGGGTGGGCGCCTCGCCGCAGTCTACAGGTGGGGGGATTAAAACCAACACTTTTGCTATCGCATTTCTGAATGTTCTCAGCTTGGCAAAAGGGAAATCTAAAGTAGAAATTTTCCGTAGAGAAATCGCTGAACGCTCTATCCGCAGGGCTTTCGCTATTATGACGCTTTCCCTTATGGTGATTGGTTTAGGGGTGATGCTCATCGCTTTTTTTGACCCAGAGAAAAATCTTTTGGATATTTCCTTTGAATGCTTTTCCGCTTATAGCACCGTGGGGCTCAGCTTGGGGATTACCTCTGCGCTAAGTAGCTCATCTAAAATGGTATTGATAGGCATTATGTTTGTTGGGCGGATCAGTATGCTATCCTTAGTAATTGCCGTAGTTAAAAAAGCCAAATATAAAAACTACAATTATCCTATTGAAGAAATTACAATGAATTAAAACAAAAGGCTAAAAACTATCTTAACTTTATAAAAAAAAATAAAATTTAATATGAAATACATCATTATAGGGCTCGGAAATTTTGGAGCCTCACTCGCAGAAAAACTTACCGCACAAGGCAACGAAGTGATTGGAATAGACACCAGTATGTCCAAAGTAGACGCCTGCAAAGAAAAAATCTCCCACACCATTTGTATGGATGCCACAGATGAATACACCGTTTCTGGCTTACCATTAAAGGAGACGGATATCTTCGTGGTTGCCATTGGGGAAGACCAAGGCGCCAATGTGATGACCACCGCTCTACTCAAAAATTTGCAAGTTAAACGCCTCATCAGTCGCGCTATCAACCCGCTGCACGAAAAGGTTTTGCAAGCCATCGGCGTAGATGAGATTGTCCACCCCGAAGAAGAAACCGCCGAAAGGTGGGCGAAAAAACTCTGCCTCAGCAATGTGGTGGATTCCTTTGAGCTCAACCAAGAATACAGCATTATAGAAGCCAAAGTGCCAGAGGAATATGTGGGACAAACCATGCGAGACCTCAATTTTAGGGAAAAATACAACTTGGTACCGCTCACCATCATCAAAAAAATGGAAGTGAAAAGCCTTTTAGGAAAGACCAAAACCGAGAACAAAGTATTGGGCGTGGCAGTGGCTAATAATGTCTTAGAAACCAATGACATTCTGGTGCTATACGGCTCCAATAAAGACTTACAACGATTTTTAAAACTCAAGATGCGACCTTAATATGAACCATTTAGGCAGAGATTTACTTCAGAAAATAAAACAAGCCCCATTGGAGGGCGAGCAGGCTCATCGCCTATTTTCGCCACCCTACCGCCCTCTATTTTCGTACTCCGAAATTTTAGAAAAACACCCGCGCTGGGCTGCGGTTAATCTCTTGCTCTACCTCAAAAACAACGAATGGCACCTCCCACTTATGGTCAGGAGCATCAACCAAAATGATCGGCACAGCGGACAGATTTCGCTCCCTGGAGGGCAGAAAGAAGCCGCTGATCACGATTTTTCAGAAACCGCCATCAGAGAAACCTCGGAAGAATTGGGCATAGAAAGGCATTACATCCGACTGATCCGAGAGATGAGCCCACTCTACATTCCGCCGAGTAATTTTTATGTGCATACCTACATTTCTTACACCAAGAAAAATCCCACTTTTATCCTACAAGAAGCCGAAGCCGTAGAGCTTATAGAACTGCCTATTTCGGCATTATTAGAGCTGACCCAACAACCTCAAATGATGACGCTCCCTGGCACCAAAGGTATAGAAGTCCCTGTGATCCACTATCAAAATTACACCATATGGGGCGCTACTTCAATGATTTTGAGCGAATTTAGTAGATTGCTGAAAAATGTTTAAATTTGCTCTCCTAACTTATCAATGTCTATGGCAAAAAAAACAATATTTACCGACTCTTTCGGTAACCTTTATTTCTTAAAACGCTTTATTATTTTCATTTTAGGGCTGATATCTTATCGGCGCTTTAATGGCTTTAATAAACTGAAAATCTCTGGTACGGAGCATCTTGTAGACCTCCCGCAGACCAATGTTTTATTCGTGTCTAACCACCAGACTTATTTTGCTGATGTGGCAGCTATGTACCACGCTTTTTGTGCGGTCAATAATGGCTACCTCAACACCATTAAAAACCCTATTTACCTCCTCAATCCCAAAGTAGATTTCTACTATGTGGCAGCCCAAGAAACGATGAACAAAGGGCTTTTAGCACGGATTTTTAAACTCGCAGGAGCGGTTACCGTTAAAAGAACTTGGCGCGCCGAAGGCAAAGCTGTAAACAGAATGGTGGATATGTCCGAAGTGGAAAACATCATCAAAGCTTTGGATAACGGCTGGGTGATTACCTTTCCACAAGGCACTACCTCCGCATTTGCACAAGGGCGGAAAGGAACTGCCAAATTGGTAAAACAGCAACGCCCAATTGTCATTCCGATAAAAATCAATGGCTTTCGTAGAGCTTTTGATAAAAAAGGACTTAAAATAAAAGTAACTGGCGTAGAGCCTACTATGGAGTTTAAACCTGCCTTAGACATTGATTATGATAATGAATCTGCACAGGAAATACTACAAAAAATAATGCACGCCATAGAGCAAACGCCAGAACACAACCTCCTCCACGATTATGATGAGGAGCTTAAAAAGAAAAAAGAGGAAGAAAATAATACGCAGGAAAAAACTGCCGAATAACTCTCCAATATCAAAATAGATTAACCAAACAAAAACACCACATTGAGAACACATTTCATCGCTATAGGCGGCAGCGCTATGCACAACCTCGCCATTGCGCTTAAAGATAAAGGCTACCAAGTGACTGGCTCTGATGATGCCATTTTTGAACCTTCAAAATCAAGATTAGAAAAAAAAGGACTCTTGCCTGATGCTTTGGGCTGGTTTCCAGAAAAAATAACTGAAGATATAGATGCCGTGATCCTCGGAATGCACGCCCATGCCGACAATCCAGAATTGGCTAAAGCCAAGGCGCTTGGGCTTAAAATCTACTCCTACCCCGAGTTTTTGTATGAACAAAGCAAGGACAAAACCCGTGTGGTTATCGGCGGTTCACACGGCAAAACCACCATCACTTCTATGATTTTGCATGTGCTCAATTTCCATCATCAGGAGGTTGATTTTATGGTGGGCGCCCAGTTGGAAGGCTTTGATTGTATGGTCAAAACCACAGAACACAACGATTTTATGATTCTGGAAGGTGATGAATACCTTTCCTCGCCCATAGATCTGCGCTCTAAATTTTTACTCTACCAGCCCAATATCGCCCTAATTTCGGGGATTGCTTGGGACCACATCAATGTTTTTAAAACCTTTGATGATTATGTGGAACAGTTTAGAAAATTTGTCAGCACCATTACACCAGGCGGCATTTTGGTCTATAATGAAGAAGATGAAGAAGTGGTAAAAGTGGTAGAGCAAGCCGAAAATTATTTCCGAAAAATCCCTTACAGAACGCCAAAATACCACATCAACCACCACCAAGTTTATTTGGAGACAGAAATGGGCGAAGTTCCCGTTTCGGTTTTTGGTGCGCACAACCTCCTCAATATGGAGGGCGCCAGACTGATTTGCCAGCAATTGGGCATTATGGAAGAGGCTTTTTATGAAGCGATTATGAGTTTTAAAGGTGCCTCCAAACGCTTAGAAAAGGTGGAACGCCCAGACCACGGCATTTTGTACAAAGATTTTGCCCACGCTCCCAGCAAGGTTAAAGCCACCACAAAAGCCTTTGCCGAGCAATTTAAAGGACAGCCCACTTTCGGATTTTTAGAACTGCACACCTATTCTTCGCTCAATCCTGTATTTTTGGAGCAATACGCCAACGCCTTAAATGGCTTAGACCACGCCGTGGTATTCTATTCTGAGGAAGCCTTAAAAATCAAAAGAATGGCGCCGATTTCTCCCGACCTTATCCGAGAGAAATTTAAAAATCTGCAGCTCAAAGTCTTTACCAATGCGGAAGATTTGCAGCAATATTGGCAAAGTTTAGACAAAACACAAGGGGCTTTTCTTATGATGAGTTCTGGTAATTTTGGTGGGTTAGATTTGGTTAATTCTTAAATAATTATCACCAATGAAACTCTACATTATCAGTGGATTAGGAGCAGATTTTAGCGTTTTAGAAAAACTTAAATTCCCTGATCATGTAGAGCCTGTTTTTATACCCTGGCTCATCCCAGAGCGTAATGAAAGTTTTAGCCACTATATTCAAAGAATGGCATCTTCTATTGAAGAAAATGAAGATTTTGCGCTCTTGGGTTATTCTTTTGGTGGATTTATCGTTCAAGAAATTCATCAAATTAAACCAGCCAAAAAAGTAATTATTTTAGGCTCTTTAAAATCCGATTTAGAAAAATCACGGTTGATGCGTTTCGGGAAAATCACACAGCTCCCAAGGCGGATGCCCACAGCATTTTTTAGCGACCAATCTACGCTGGTTTATCGTTTCATTAGAGCCATTGTAGCGCCCAAAAGTCCTAAACTGATGCAATATTTTAAAGTCACCCATCCGTATTACATCAAATGGAGTATGGATAAAATTGTCAATTGGAAATTCCCCAAACAGCCTGAGGTTGTGCAGATTATGGGCGACAGAGATTGGGTTTTTCCGCTCCAAAACTCTCAACCTGATTATATTATAAAAGACGGCACACATCTATTCCCTTTAACTAAGGCTAAAGAAACCTCCGAAATTCTAAAAAAAATTTTATAAGTCCGCGAGATTATTTATATTTGCTTTTAATAAAAACACCTTGAAATGCAATCCATCAGCGTTTTTGAAATCATAAAAGTCGGCATCGGTCCGTCCAGTTCTCACACTATGGGCCCTTGGAATGCTGCAGAATTATTTTTAAACCTCATCAGAAGACAGCGCTCCATCACCGAAGTGAAAGAAGTTTTTGTAGAATTTTTTGGCTCTTTGGCGAAGACAGGTATCGGGCACGGTACGGACATCGCGGGGATGCTGGGGCTGGCAGGAGAAAATTTTAAAACCATAGATACCACCAAAATTGATGAGAAAATAGAGCACATTAAATCAAGCCAAACCCTACTTTTGGGCGACGAAAAGGAGATTCCATTTATCTATGGGCATCATTTGGTGCTGAATATGGCAGAAAGTTTAGATTTCCACCCTAATGGTATGATTTTCAAAGCTGTATTTAACGATGGAGAAATCATTTCGCAAGATTACTATTCCGTGGGAGGCGGTTTTGTGGCGACCCAAGAGGACAATACTTTAGAGCAAACTTGCATCCGTACGCTTTACCCTTGTCATAAAGGTAAAGACATTATCTACTATACACAAAAACTTGGTTTACAGCGCATTTCTGATTTAGTTAAAATTAACGAAGAAGCATGGCGCACCCCAGAAGAAACCGAAGCCGAAGCACTCTACATTTGGCAACAAATTAAAGAATGTATCTACAAAGGCGTTAATAAAGAAGGAATTCTCCCTGGAGGATTGAAAGTGAGCCGCCGTGCTGCAGCACTTAACCGTAAACTTTTAGGCGAAGATCAACATTATCATAATATCAATGAATGGTTTAATTTAGTAAAAAATTCAGAAAAGAACTTCAACAATATCACCAAATGGATTTCTTGTTTTGCCTTAGCAGTGAATGAGGAAAATGCCAGCTTTGGGCGGATTATCACAGCGCCTACCAATGGTGCCAGCGGTGTAATTCCTGCCGTGTTGATGTATGCTCAGACTTTTACGGAGTTCAACACGCCTGATGATATTGTTCGTTTTTTGTTGGTGGCGGGCGAAATCGGTACTTTGTTTAAAAAGAATGCCACCATTTCTGCAGCGGCAGGAGGTTGTCAGGCGGAAATCGGCGTATCTTCAGCTATGGCGGCGGCAGGCCTAACCGAAATTTCTGGAGGCACCCCTGCGCAAGTCCTTATGGCAGCGGAAATCGCGATGGAACACCACCTTGGACTCACTTGTGATCCTATTAAAGGTTTGGTGCAAATCCCTTGTATTGAACGAAATTCTATGGGTGCAATGAAAGCTATCACAGCGGCGCAACTCGCTCTGGAAAGCAACCCTGAGAATGCGCGCGTGAGTTTAGATGATGTGATTAAATCGATGTGGGAAACCGCTCAAGATATGAACTCCAAATACAAAGAAACCTCCGAAGGAGGCTTAGCCATCGCCGTTAATGTGGCAGAGTGCTAAAATTTAGACTTTCATTTTTTGAGTATTTAAACCATTTTTCATCAAACAAGGATTTTCTATTGATTAGGAAATCCTTATTATTTTTACCGATTTAGCAATTAAGTAAAGACACAATCAGCATCGCCGCCCGAAATAGTCCATTTGACATTTTGAGGCAAAAGCTCAGCAAATTCTTTATGGATTAAAAAATCTCTGGTTCGTACTTTTTTATAAAGGTGAAACTTGGTTTTAAGAACAGCATTGATGCGTTCATCAAAACTGATGATGTTAGAAATTTGGTGCGCTATCATATACTGATACACGGCTTCTGTCACCATAGCATCCACTTCGCCAAAGATATATTGTAGCTTCAAAATACGATTTCGTTCTGTGAATAAAATCACTGTTTTGAGCTGGTTTTTATCGTATATTTTTAGAAAGAAAGTTTTAAAAGTCACATCATAATCGGAGAAAAAATAGCGAGAATCCATCTCTTTTTTAGTCCCTTTAAGAATCCACGGATATTGTATAATCCATTCAAAATCCTCGTATTTTTTACGAAAATCACTACCACTCACTCCTTCTAAAAAAGGAGCGATTTCCTCATCTATATCCAACGAAACTCGGTAATTGACTTTCTTTTTAAAAAGGCTATAAACACCTTTTAAAACCGCATTAACCCCTCGGTCTACAATTGAAATTAAAGGAAAAAATCGTTTGATTTTTTGATGTTCCCTAAGAAAATATCCAAAATTGAAATAATAATAAAATGCAAAGCCTTGCAACTGATGTCCTAATAAAAAACGACCACTTTTCAAGTATAATTTCAAAGCTTCTGGTGTGAATTCCGTCATCAAAATACGCCCTTGGTAAACCTCGCAAGCTTTTGATAATAAGGCTTGTGCAATCTTCTTCCCTCTATAATCAGGATGGATTAAAATAGTACTTAGCCAGCCCAAATGGTAGTTTTTTCCATCTACACACCAATCGTCTGGCAAAATCCCCAAATATCCCGCCAATTGTTGCTGAATATATACCACAATCAGCACCACATCGTCCTCTTTAGCGCGAGGATTATGGGCGTGCGACCAAGCGCGATGATAGGAAATCGGTGAAAATGGCAACCGCTCAAACGCCTCCGAAGCCACAAAATCTGCCAGTTCTTTTTTTCTATAAATTTTTAATTCTAACATCTTCTATCGCTTCAATTGGTTTTTACTAAAATAGGATTTTAGCCGATAATAATGGCTTTCAAAATTAAGTTCTTGCTGCGCTGAATAGCCCAATTCTATTGGGATTCTATGCAGATTTTTAGGATAATCATCCAACTTTAATCCAGAAATGCCAAAGGTTAATTTTAAGCGTGGATTGGCATCAAAAATTTGGTTAAAAAAATCAAGCGACACGCCATCATCACTGAATGGAAAAGCAAAAGCGGCATCTAAAAACTGATGTTCTCGGATAAAATCTAAGGAACGCTGCGTGGTTTCCAGTTGTTCCTCTAAAGACAAATCCCGATACAAAGGGTGCGACCAACTATGAGCCGCCACGCCAAAACCTCTCTGTGATAAGTTTTTTAAATCCTCCAAATCCATATAAATCGGTTGGCGTTTCATATAAGATTTCAGATCTAAACCTAAGCGTTCTGCAATTACGGAAATCTCATTTTTTTGCTGATATTTTAACGATAATAAAATCTTAATCAGTTGTTTTAAGGAAGTCATCCGAAGGTTTAAAATTGAAGAACATTCTACTCTATAACGCTCAAAATCTTGCGGTTGAGAAATGATATGCTCCACAATTAAACTGACTTTATATCTGAACATCATCTCCTTTTCCACAATGAATTGGGGATTGACAAAATTGACCGCATAAATACCTTTTCGCTCTAAAATAGGCGCTACCACCTCCTTAAACTCCACCAAACCATCATCAAAAGTCATCAGCGCTAAAGGTCTCCCTTGAGGAGAACGCTGGTAATTTTGAACGAAAAAATCCCAATCGACAAAGTTAAAACGCTTGAGCATCTGTTCTAAATCTTGCTCAAACGCCTTTATATTCTTATAACGGATAATGTGCTTAAGATGCGGCAGCGGCTCATCTGAAACGCTATGATAAACAGGGATAAAGTATTGAAACGGATAGTTCCCTTCCCTATTTTTAAACATCTGTTTAAGGCTATTTTTTAGCAACATTATCGTCGTTTTATTTTTTATTGAAATGGCAGCACTCCATAGCGCTCATCTTACAAAAATAAACAATTTTAACCGCATTTCCCAACAGATTGGAGGATAAAAACATCGCCTATTATCAATAAAAAAACAGGAACCTCATCGTTTAAAGTTCCTGTTTTCTATATTCTAAAAAGTTAATTTTAAATATGAATCACCTCGCCATAGGCTGCGGCTACAGCTTCCATAATCGCTTCTGAAAGCGTTGGGTGCGGGTGTATTGATTTCAAAATCTCGTGACCTGTGGTTTCTAATTTTCTCGCCACTACAGCTTCGGCAACCATTTCTGTAACGCCATTGCCTATCATATGACAGCCTAACCACTCGCCGTATTTGGCATCAAAAATCACCTTAACAAAACCATCTGTATCGCCGTTGGCTGTGGCTTTACCACTGGCTGAGAATGGGAATTTCCCTACTTTAATCTCATAACCTTTTTCCTTGGCTTGCTTTTCGGTTAGCCCTACAGAAGCGATTTCTGGCGAACAATAAGTACAACCTGGGATGTTGCCATAATTGATGGTTTCAGTAGGAATACCTTTGATTTTTTCCACGCAAGTGATACCCTCCGCAGATGCCACATGGGCTAATGCTTGGGTCGGGATTAAATCGCCGATGGCATAGTAGCCAGGTACAGAAGTTTGGTACCACTCGTTCACCAAAACGCGACCTTTATCCGTCTGAATGCCCACTTCTTCTAAGCCGATATTCTCAATATTAGCGCTGATTCCCACTGCTGAAAGCACGATATCTGCCTCCAAAGTAACCTCGCCTTTTGCGGTTTTCACTTTTGCCTTCACGCCTTCTCCCGAAGTATCTACAGACTCCACGGAAGCATTTGTCATCACCTCAATACCCGCTTTTTTCAATGATTTTTCTAAATGTTTAGACACCTCTTCATCTTCTACTGGCACGATGTTCGGCATAAATTCTACAATCGTTACCTTGGTGCCCATAGTGGCATAGAAATACGCAAACTCCACGCCGATGGCGCCAGAGCCCACCACAATCATAGATTTAGGTTGCTCAGGAAGCGATAGCGCTTGTCTGTAGCCAATCACTTTTTTGCCGTCTTGAGGTAAATTCGGCAATTCTCTGGAGCGTGCTCCCGTGGCTAAAATAATATGCTCTGCGCTGTATTCTGTGGTGTTGCCATCTTTCTCCACAGCCACTTTTTTGCCTTTTTTAATTTTGGCAGTTCCGAAGATTACATCAATTTTGTTTTTCTTCATTAGGAACTCTATCCCTTTACTCATTTTATTGGCTACGCCACGGCTTCTTTGGATCACATTTGGAAACTCAAAACTGGCTTCTACTTTGTTTAATCCAAAATCTTCTGCGTGGTTGATATATTTAAAAACCTGAGCTGATTTGAGCAAGGCTTTGGTTGGAATACAGCCCCAATTTAAACAAATCCCTCCCAGATTTTCTTTTTCTATAATGGCGGTTTTAAACCCTAATTGTGCCGCTCTAATGGCTGTTACATAGCCCCCAGGGCCACTTCCTATCACTATAATATCGTAATTCATATCAATTAAAATTTAGTGCGAAAATACAAAAAATAATTCAGTTATTTTATAAATGTTCAAAAATCAAGTCTTAAAATCTCCATTTTTTCCGATAGGCTTAAGGTTGCCGATGGATATAGCGCGTGAGCTTGATGCCCATATCCGTCCATAATATTTTAGAATTGGCATTTCGGCTTAGGTGGTAATCTGCCTCCGAAATTTCTTCCAAAATATCTTCAATATTAGCGCCGTGGATAAAATTAGAAAACGCCTCCCAATTGAATCCATTGTTTATCAACTGTTTATACACCAAATCAGAAATACCATAACTCTGCAATAGCGCCAACCTAAACACCTCTGCCGCGTAGTTGAGAAAATTTTTCTGTTGCTCGCGGTTCCACTCGGCAATATGCCTTGCCCATTTGATCAGTTCCTTTAACACTTCTGGCTTTTTCTTCGCTTGAAACGCCAAACGCACCCATTGGATAAAATAAGTTTCAAAAGTAGCTTCTACCTCATCTGTAGACATCAGTTTTAGTGCGGTGTTATAGTTGCCCTGCGCCTCGTGGAGTATGGATTTTCTGTGGCTTTCATCAGAGATTTTGTCTAATAATACCGCTTCTAAATCCTCATCGTTAATTCTATAAATTGGGGTAAGCTGGCAGCGGGATAAAATGGTGGGCAGCATGGTTTCTGTGGAAGTTGCCGTGAGGATAATCACCGTATTTTCTGGCGGTTCTTCTAAGAATTTAAGGAATTTATTGGCGGCATCTTCGCGCATTTTGTCTGCATTCCAAATGATGAGCACCTTGGTACCGCCTTCAAAGCTCTTGAGACTAAAGGTTTCACTTTTCGCCATCATCTCATTAACGGAGATATACAATTGCTTATTTTCGGCATTCAGGCGATTAACCCAATCTTGATACTGGCTGTAAGGATTTTCTAACATCATCTCTCGCCATTGGTTGAAAAAGCCTTGGCTCTGGGCTTTGTGTTTGTCATCTTTAAACACTGGAAATGAAAAATGGACATCTAAATGGTTCAGATGGTTCACTTTTTCTGCGGCAGATTCATTTTCGCGTTTGAGGAGCTCTGTAGCGTAAGCCAAAGCGAGTGGCAGCGTGCCATAGCCCTCCTCCCCTACAAAAAGTTGGGCGTGGCTCACTCTGCCGTCTTCAATGCTTTCTAATAACGATTGCTTGATTTTTTCTTGCCCGATAACTTGATCCCAATTCATAGCCCAAAGATACTAAAATCCGAGAATTAGACAAGGTGCAAAGGTGAATTATCAGACCTTAACAAACTTTAACGCCCGATAAATTTTAATATTTCATTTATAATTAAGATATTTGCGTTTTGGTTTAGATAATATAAAGAATGAAAAAAATCATCCATACATCACTGATTGTTCTTGCAGGTCATATGGCGGCACAGAGCATCGGAAATTCACCTTATGCAGCGTTTGGCTTAGGAGATCTTAAATATGACAACACCGCCGAAACCAGCGCTATGGCAGGCATTTCTACGGCTTATATTTGGGATTTTAATAATAGTTTTAACTTTAACAACCCTGCAGCTAACGGTAATTTAGAGCTGACTTCCTTCAAAATTCAAGTGAATAATGAAAATCAGTTTCTAAAATCAGATATTCAGAATTTAGATGTTACTCAGCATTCTACTTATTTATCTAACATCTCATTGGCGTTTCCTATATCTCAGAAAGTAAAATTTGGGATTGCCTACCAACCGTACAGCTCTAAACGCTACAATATTATTAGCAAAAAAGAAGATGCCAACGGCGTAGTACAAGGCAATGCATTCTATGGCGAGGGTACGGTAAACACCATTCAATCTGGTATTGGTTACCAAATTACGCCAGAATTTGCCTTAGGTTTAAGAACCAATTTCTACTTCGGTAAAATTTCGGATATAGAGGAATTGGCACTTTCCAATGCAGAACTCATCAATGGTTTTGAAACTTCGCGAAAAGTTAAAAGTTGGAATTTCACTTTGGGCTCTACTTACCAGAAAAAACTCGCAAGAGATAGAAAACTGACCGCCGGCGCCACTTATACTTTTGGAAAAATTGGGAAAATGGAAACTTCCTATACCAATAGCACCTATTATTACATCGGTAATGATAAAGCCAACCAAAGCATCATCGCTACAGAGGACTATCAGGAAAATAATTTAATTCCGCAAAAAGCCTCTTTGGGGATAGGTTACGGTCAAGACGCTAAATGGTTCATTTCCACACAGTTTGATTATGCCAAAGGCGGCAATATTCAATTCACAGGAATTCCTGTTACCTCTAATGACAGTTACCGCATAGCCGTAGGAGGCTGGTACTTACCGAATTACAACAACTTCCGTAATTTCTTCTCAAGAGTAATCTACCGCTATGGCGCTTACTATGAAAAGGGACATTTGAACCTTAACGGTACCAACATCAACGAATACGGACTGACTTTCGGCGCTACCCTACCGTTCCAAAATTCAAGTATTATGAAGATGAGCGGCATAGATGTCGGCATAGACATCGGCAATAGAGGAGGTTTAAAAAATAGTTTAATTTCTGAAAGATTTGTTAACTTTAAAATAGGGCTCAACTTCGCTGATAAATGGTTCACCAAGCGCCAGTATGACTAAGCCCCAAACGCTATGAAAAGCGAGCGATTGATTCAAATAAAATCTTATATAGCTACCACTCTGGCGGTGGCTATATGTTTTATAACCACCTCCTGCGAAGAAGATTTGGCACAATACAACAAAAACAAGCCCACCAATTTCCCCTCGCGGGTGGTGCATAATGCCGCCATTATACAACGAGATTCTGGGCAAGTTAAACTTCGGTTTAAAGCTCCACTTTTAGAAGAATATGAGTTTATAGACACGCCTTATGTAGAGATCAGAAAAGGGCTCTACCTTGAATTTTACGATAAGAAAAAGCCTAAAACTCCTGGCAAACTTTGGGCAGATTACGCTAAAATCATTGAGAAAAAAGAATTCTACGAAGCCAAAGGCCATGTGAAGGTCATCAATAATGAAGGGCGTACTTTTGTGATGCAGTCCATCTATTGGGATAAAAAAAATCGGAAAATGTATACCCAAGACACGGTTTTCATCACGGATAAAGAGGGCAATACCTTTGTAGCCGCAGGCGGAATGAACACCAAAGATGATTTTTCCGAATACACGCTCTACAACAATTCTGGCAATTTCAACACGAAAGCTATTCCCGAAATGAGCAAATAAAACCACATAAAAAAGCGAGGTCATTTTGAATATGCCTCGCTTTTTGGTTCGTGTATTTTTTAAAGTTGCTCTATTTTATCCGTAAGGGTATTGATAAAATTTTGAAGTGGCTTCTCCACCATCATCTTAATAAACGGATTAAATTGACCTTCAAATAAAAGCTGTACCTCGGTTTGGTTCTCGTTGATGGGGTTCATCGTCCCGATGAGAGCAAAGTCTAAACTGGAACTCGCCGATTTTAGAACCACGCGTTCATTTTCTTTAACCTCGTCTATTTTCAGGGCGATTTCAGGCATTCCTTTCAGTCCAAATTTAAAGCCATCCGCTACCGTTTCAAATTTTTGCAAGCCCTCAGGCATCAAATCTTTATAATCTTCTGGGCGTTTTAGCATTTCCGAAAGCTCTTTTGCCGATTTATTCACGATAATTTTTCGTCCTTCTAAATTCATTTCTTATTTTTGTTAAATATTTAATTCGGTACAAATGTATAAAGTTTTTATCAATGAAAAAAGTTTCAGCATCAGTCAACAGCCAGAAATTGCTGAACATAACATAGCTTTTAATGGAAAAAGTAGCCTGCAAACCGCTTTGGAGTGGATAGAGCAGCCCGCTACTGCCTCCGTCAATCTCTACGGCGATGCCATAGATCGCATTTGGCAAGAGTTTCAGTCTTTGTTTACCATTGTAGAAGCGGCAGGTGGCGTGGTAGCCAACCCCAATAACGAACTTCTTTTCATCTATCGATTGGGTAAATGGGACCTTCCCAAAGGAAAATTAGAAAAAAATGAAAAAATAGAAGATGCCGCCATAAGAGAAGTAGAGGAAGAAACCAGCATCCACCGCTTAGAATTGGGTGATTTTTTAAAGGAAACTTACCACATTTACACCGAAAAAAAGAACAAAAAAATCCTTAAAAAAACCTATTGGTTTTCTATGAAACACCTTGGCAATGAGCAACCTATACCTCAACAGGAAGAGGGTATTTCCAAAGTAGAATGGTTGCCTTATAAAAAGGTTCAGGAGAGCATTTATCCTAAAACTTTTAAGAATATTCAAGAGGTGCTTAATCTTTACTTTAAACTAAATCACCTCATCTAAAATCCGTTCTAAACCTATACCTCGTGAGCCTTTTAATAGGATATTTTGATGAGTGATAGGCTTCTTTTTTAGATAAACAGCCAGATCTGCCACCGTAGCAAATGCCATTTCCGATGGATTGATATTTTTAAAATGGGCGCCTACGGTAATAATTTGCTCAAAGCCTAAATTTTGGGCTTGTTTTAAAATGGCTTGGTGCTCCACTTGAGAAGCCTCGCCAAGTTCCAGCATATCGCCAATGATGATGGTTTTAGAACCTTCAAATTGGTTAAAATTTTCCAAAGAAACCGCCATACTACTCGGATTGGCGTTATAGGTGTCTAAAACCAAGGTTTTGCCATTTTTCCGCATAATTTGAGAGCGCATATTGCTGGGCTGATATTCGGATATGGCTTTTTTGATCCGCTCAAAGTCAATTTCAAAATAAAGTCCCAAAGCCGCTGCCACAGAAAGATTGGTGAAATTATAAGCCCCTGTTAATTGGGATAATACCGCTTCGCCTTGGTAGGTGAGCCCCACTTGTTGATCTTCATAAAAAAGTTCAAAATCATAATCCGAAGCGGGCGTGCCAAAACTAATTTTCGGACGATATCCTTGCGTTTTTTCTACTTGTATCGCATCATTATCATTGACAATCACCGTTTTATGATGATTTTTAAGGTAATGGTAAAGTTCCGACTTGCCTTTGATAACGCCCTCAAAACCGCCAAAACCTTCTAAATGTGCCTTACCAAAATTGGTAATACAGCCATAATCTGGTTGTGCCATTTGGCAAAGCGCCTCTATTTCTTTTTGATGGTTGGCGCCCATTTCCACCACTGCAATTTCGTGGTCTGGCTGGATGGACAGCAAGGTGAGCGGCACTCCAATATGATTATTAAGATTGCCTTGGGTAAACTGGACTTTAAATTTTTGCCCCAAAACAGCGGCTATCAGCTCCTTAGTGGTGGTTTTGCCATTACTCCCTGTAAGGGCGATTATTGGAATGCTCAACTGTTGCCGATGGTAACGCGCCAAGTCTTGCAAAAAATCCAAAGTAGAGGGCACATAGAATATATTTTTCTCTTGATTTTCAAACTCTTTTTGCTCTACAATCGCCGCCAAAGCACCATCAGCAATAGCTTTTTCCGCCAAAGTAGCAGCATTAAAATTAACGCCTGAAAACGCAAAAAAAATATCATTGGGCGCTATGGTTCGGCTGTCTATGGTGACTTTATTCGCTTTTTGGTATAGTGGGTAAAATTGTTCTACATTCATAGGTCAAAAATAAAAAATCCTCTCCGAAATGGAAAGGATTTTTGGAAATATCATTTAAAAATTATCTTTTGGTTCTTTTAGTAGCATTATCTTTGGCATCTTGCGCCACACGGAAGCCAATCCAGCCATACGCTCTCGCCTCGTCTCTGTACCTTCTCTGCCCTGGGTCTAACCAATAAGCGGTGTCTTTCCAAGAACCACCTTTAACCACGCGCGAGGTGTTAGAAACATTGGTGGTGCGTTGTTTTTTATCTTTTTCTAAAATCACTCTACCTTTGGCATCTACGAAGAATTTGCGCTTGGTGGAGTTGTACATATCAAACTCCTTGGCGGCAGCGCTATCCAACTCTCTACCATAACCCGCTTCTAATGAGGACATAAAATCACCATCACGGAAGTTTCTATCATCTTCCACCACTTCTCTTTTGTATTGCCCTGGTAAGCCTCGGTAAATTTTTCTACCATCGGCTAAAGTATCATAAGCGATATTATTGCCTTCAATTTTTGTGAAAGTGCCATCTGCATTTTTCACCACCTCACGGCTTACATTGCCTCTGTAATAGTTGAAATCGCTAGCTTCTTCATCTATGATTGGGCGATAAACATCTGCCGTCCACTCTGCTACATTGCCATACATACCGTAAATTCCTAAATCGTTAGAAGGGTATTGTCTCACATCTGAAGTGGTAGGTGAGCCATCATTATTCCAACCTGCGGTTCCTGAATAATCCCCTCTTCCGTATTTGAAGTTTTCTAAGAACATCCCTCTATTTCTACCTTTATTGCCTCGCAATTTATCAATTTCTGGCGTTTTGCCTTCGTAGAGGTTATATTCTCTATTCTTCTGAAGTCCTAATGCTGCAAATTCCCACTCTACCTCGGTAGGAAGCCTGAATTTAGTCACCACGCCTGCTGTGGCATTTCTGTTGGCAGCTAAAATTCTGGCATTGGCACTTTTAATTCCTGATTTTTGCTTTAAACGCTGTTCATTGATATAGGACTGCATCTCTGGGTCGTTGGCTTTGTATTTATCCAAAGTGAAAGAAGCTTGTCCTTGGTTGTTGCTTTCATTCACATATAAATCTTTAGAAATTACGCCTTGATCCATCAATGCTTTTTCATTGGCACGATCTGTTAGCCAATCACAATATCTGGAAGCTTGCAACCAAGATACCCCCACCACAGGATAATAATCAAACTCTGGCGAACGGAAATAAGTTTCTGAATAATCATTCCGAGAAAGCTTGTTATTCCATACCAAAGTATCTGGTAATGCGCCTGTGTAAATATCTTTAAAATTAGGGTCTGATGATGGAAATACCACCTTTAACCAAGTCACATATGAGCGGTAATCGGCATTGGTGGTCTCGGTTTCTCCGATAAAGAAAGAGCTCACCTGCATTCTTCTTGGGGTGTTGTTCCAATCGTGCATTACATCATCTTTCACTAAGCCCATTGTAAAAGTACCGCCCTCTACATACACCATATTCACCCAGCCTTTTTGCTTTTGCTGTTTTCCTGAGAAGAACCAACCTTTTTGGTCGTTGGGCTTCCATCCTGTTTGGCTCACAAAGCGCTTAGTACCGCCTCCTTTTTTAGTATTATTACCTCCACAGCTTACCAAAAGCATAGAAGAACTTAATAAACCTAATGAAAATAACTTTAGTTTTTTCATCCGATATGTTTTTATTTTTTTTATTATCTCTTTGATACTCAAAATTTTAACCTTAAAACAATGCGCTCTGCATTACCGTTTTATAGTCTAAAATTAACAATCCACAAAGTAAAACAATTTATTCTACTTTACAAAATAGATTTCTATTTTTTTCAAAACGGCACGCATTTAATTTTATTGTTTAAGATTTTTACTTTTACTTTGCAATAAATTCATTCTAACTTCATCTATCGCCTAATGAAAAGATTTGTTTTTTTATACATCGCTGTGATTTCCGTGCTTTGCGCACGTGCCCAAACCTATACCATCCATTGGGAAGGCAACCAAACCATAACTTACGCTCAAGGGAAAACGGTAACGCTGCCCAGCTTTAACAATGAACATTTTGTATTTGACCAAGGGCAAATTTACCTCCAAAATAGCCAAAAGACAACAGCACTACAAGCATTGAGCGTTAGCCAGATGCATTGGGAAAAACTTCCAAAAAATCTTTGGTACGATCTACAACTCCACGAAGTTACCCCAGATGAAGAAGCCGATTTTAACCCTGAAAGCCATACGGACACAGCGGGGATGTTCATCAATTATAGAATTAAAGCCATTAAGCGCATCAATGATGAAATTTATCGGCTGACATCCTACACGCTCACGCCACAAACGCCACAAGTCCAGACCACAGCGCAACAGTTTAAAAATCTCGGCAATAGCGCTGATTCTCCATTGGCGACGGGAACTTTCTATAAGATAAAAGTGGACAAAACAGGCGTTTTCAAAATCACTACAGCGTTTTTAAAAGAAAACGGCATAGACCCCAATAGCGTCAATCCCAAGCATTTAAGGATTTATGGCAACGGCGGACTGATGCTCCCAGAATACAATCGGGATGTTTATTATTCCACCCTCCAAGAAAATGCGATAGAAGTGGTGGGCGAAGATGATGAACAATGGAACGATGAGGATTTCGCTCTTTTTTATGCACAAGGTCCCAATGGTTTTGGGCTTTATAATAGAGGACACCGCCGCCGTGAAACCCGCACAGACCGTTCTTATAATGTGGTCAATATCTATGATGAATCCGCCTATTATTTCCTCAGTTTTGACCAAGGCGAAGGCAAAAGAATCACCACCGAGACCAACACACCAACCAATACTTTCAAACGAGAGTATGATGATTATCAATACCTCAACGAGGAGAAAAACAACCTCCGCGGCATTGGGAGATTATGGGTAGGCGATGCCTTTACCAATCCGCAAGATATTACCTTTAACACGCCAGAGCCCATTCCTGCACAAAGCGAAACCATCTACCGCGCCCGTGTGGCAACCAGCAATGCGCAAAATGCAAAAATAAGCCTCAATTTCAATGGCGAAGAAGCCAGCCTCACCGCAGGCAAAAATTTTGGTACTTTAGTCTTTAATTTCAGTACGAATAACATCACGGGGAATACCTTAAAGTTTAACTTCACACCAGACATCAGCCCTAATCCTAATGCGCTTTTCTACTTAGATTATGTGGAGGTTTTATATAAACAACCGCTCAAATTTAACGGAAATCTATTGGCATTTAGAGATTTTAGCATTAGCGAAGGTTCTGGAATGGTGTATGGCTTTGAAATCAGTAATGCTGGCGGCATAGACCGTGTATGGAATGTTGCCGATGTGACCAATGTCCGCCACAAACCCAATATGAGTGGCAACGCTGATACTTTCCAACTTTCATATCTCGCCAATTCAGACCTTTTTAATAATGAGTTTATCGCTTTTAATATGGCGGCAGCGCAAGTACCTACTTTTGTGGGAAGAATCGAAAACCAAAATTTGGCAGCGCTTACAGATACGGATTACCTCATCATTACCTCGCCTGCGTTGGTGGGAGAAGCCCAGCGCTTGGCTCGTTATCATCAGGAGCAAAACCACTTTAAAGTCGCGATAGTAGAGCCAGAGAAAATCTACAACGAGTACAGCTCTGGTGGGCAGGATATTACCGCCATTCGGAATTTTATAGCCCACCTTAAAAATAACGGCAACCTTAAATATGTCCTCATCTTGGGCGATACATCCTACGATTACAGAGGCAAAATATCAAAGAACCCTTACCTTATTCCGTCTTATGAGAGTGAGAGTAGCCTCTCTTTTGATCAATCCTTTGTTACCGATGATTATTTTGTGATGAGTAGCCCACAGCGGTCTTCATCGTTAAGTAACATCTTCCCTGATCTGCCTATTGGTAGGCTACCAGCCCAAAACGCCAGCGAAGCAAAGACCCTTATCGATAAAACGTTGGCATATTATAACCAACTTGCCAACCAATCCACGCCGTTTGGTGATTGGAAGATGAATATGGATTTTGTGGTTGATGATGACAATGATGGCGGTACCCCTTTCCACACGGAAATCAACGCGGTTTTAAAAAACATCTTCCAAGATGGCACAGATAAAAAAGAATACCACATCAGAAAGCTTTACCTTGATGCTTTTGCACCTGAGAGCACCGCTGGAGGACAGCGCTATCCTGCCGTACAACAAGGCATCAATACTGCCATAAGCAACAGTTTATTCCTGATGTATTTTGGGCACGGCGGTGTCAATGGTTGGGCGCAAGAGCGGGTGCTCACGGTGCCAGACATTCAAAGTTTCAATAACTTCAGCCGCACCTATAGCCGCTTTCCGTTGGTATCCACCATCACTTGTGAGTTTACCCTTTGGGACAACCCTGCCATCAGCTCCGCAGGAGAGATTATGATGAAACACCCCCAAGGCGGTCCTGCCACTATGATTACTTCCAGCCGAGAGCTCGGCGTTAACTATGGCAAGAGGTTCAGCCGCAAATTCTTGGAACATCTATTCCAAATCAATGCTAACCAAAATTTCAACCGCTTAGGCGATGCCTTCCTCTCTGCAAAAATAGCTTTTGGGGCACACCCAGACCACCTCAAAGTCAACTTTTTAGGCGACCCTGCTATGCAACTGAGCCGCCCTCAGCCTCACATCATCATTGATGAAATTATCAAGCCTACCACCAACAGCATCAGAGCTTTGGATTTCATCAAGATTAAAGGGCATATTACCACACCGCAAGGTAGTACAGACACCGATTTTAACGGTAAAGTGATCATCAGCCTCTTTGATAAATTTCAAAATAAAAGCACCCGAAATAATGATGGCAACCTGACGCCAATTCTCCATTATAAAGAAGAAGGTAACCCCATTGTAAAATCTTCGGGCACCGCTACTGCAGGAGAGTTTGAGTTGGAATTCTACATCCCGAAAGATATTGATTTTGATATGGGCGATGGGCGCCTCCTCCTCTATGCCGATAACCAAAAACGAGATGTCTACCACTCTGAAACCGTTACCATCGGCGGCATTAACCCTAATGGCATCAACGATAACGAACCGCCAAAAATAAAACTCTTTATGAACAATACCAACTTTGCAGATGGCGGCATTACCAATGAGAACCCTATTCTATTGGCGTGTTTAACGGATAACATGGGCATCAATGCGACTGGTGCAGGCATAGGGCATGATATTACTATGGTCTTAGATGGTGAGGTGATTAACACCAAGGTGCTTAATGACTACTTCTCCCCTGGGGAAGGCAACGGCTGTATCTCCACACAACTGAAGGACTTCCAAAAAGGTACTGTGAACTACGCGTTCCAAAACTTGAAACCAGGCAACCATCAGTTGGTATTAAAAGTTTGGGATATTAACAATAATTCGGCGTCGGCATCGTTAAACTTTATAGTAAGACCTCAGGGCGAAGAAAACTTGGTGGTTAAAAGGCTACTGAACTGGCCTAACCCTTTTACCAATAAAACCTATATCCACTTTGAGCACAACTGTCCAGACCTATTGGAGGTGACCGCTCAAATTTATACCATTACAGGGAAATTGGTAAAAACCATCCACCAAGCCGTAAGCTCCGAACCGTTTAGAGAAGGCTTCCGCACGGGTAGAGAACAGATAGAATGGGATGGCACAGACCAATATGGTGCCCATGTGGGAAAAGGTTCGTATATTTACAAAGTTTTTGTGAAAAGTGCTAATCAAGGCACTTGCAAAGGCTCAGTAACACAAACAGAAAAAATGATTTTATTAAAATAAACTTATGAAAATTACAACAAAACTACTTTTAGGCTTAGGCGTAGCGGCATCATCATTCGCTATAGCACAAGAAAAAGGACAAGTCCTCACGG
This sequence comes from Riemerella columbina, assembly GCF_030517065.1. Lineage (NCBI taxonomy): Bacteria > Pseudomonadati > Bacteroidota > Flavobacteriia > Flavobacteriales > Weeksellaceae > Riemerella > Riemerella columbina. The sequence goes on along the minus strand of NZ_CP103950.1, from coordinate 1,046,672 downwards.
GGGCACCATTTCTTAGAATATCTCCTGATGCCAGAGCTGGCGGTATGGGAGACCAAGGGGTAGCCACCTCTACTGATGCTTTTTCTCAGTTTTGGAATGCGGCTAAATTCCCTTTCAGCAAAACCACCTCTGCCGTGGCGGTTAACTATACCCCTTATATGGGCAAGATTACCAATGATATTTTCTTACTCTATGCTGGCTACCACACCTTTTTAGGCAACGAAGAGCGCTCTACCTTAGGCGCCAGTATCTACTACTTCAATATGGGGCAAGTGGAACTCACCAAGTTGGTAGGCAATCAAGTGACCCAAGAAGGCTCGGTAAGCCCTAACGAATTCGCGATTGACCTCTCCTATGGCTTAAAGTTATCAGACTCCTACGCTATGGCGGTAACAGGTCGCTATATCCGTTCAGACTTCGGAAGTTTTAACTCTGATAGCAATCTAAAGCCTGCCAATAGCTTTGCTGTAGATGTTTCAGGGTTCTACCAATCTCCTAAGCACCAGAGTTTCGGTGATTATGAAGGTCAAGCCAGAGCTGGTTTTGCCGTTCAGAATTTAGGTCCTAAGTTGGATTATACAGGAGATGACACTTCTCGCTCTTACCTCCCTACCACTTTGAGAATTGGGGCCGGTTATGATTTATTCTTAGACGAAGCCAATAAAGTAGGGCTTTCCGTAGAAGCCTCTAAACTCTTGGTACCTGGTGCCGAGTACGCCGAAGATGGCACCACGCTACAGATCCCTAATGCAGGGGTATTGGAGGGCATCGGTAAATCTTTCAGCAATCCGCAAAGCACTATGCTAAGCGCCGCTGTAGAATACTCTTATGATGATGCCTTTGCGGTAAGAGGCGGTTATTTCACCGAAAGCCAGTTGCAAGGTGGGCGCCAATATGCCACCGTGGGTGTGGGCTTCAACTACCAATCTTTTGGCTTAGATGTTTCTTACCTCATCAACACTTCTAAAACCAATTCCGCATTAGACAACACCCTCCGTTTCGGATTAACCTGGAACATCGGAGAGGCGACCTCTAATGCCGACCAATAGTAGATTTAATTTATTTTAACTTTTTTTGACAAGCACCCTGCAAAGCCTAATTTGCAGGGTTTTTATTTTCAATAAATGGAGCAACGACCTCTAAATAAGCGGTATCCGACCCCTTCGAAAGGGGGTAATGACCACTAAAAAAGGGATACACGACCCCTTCGGAAGGGGGTAACGATCATTAAAGAAGGGATATCCGACCCCTTCGGAAGGGGGTAACGACCACTAAAAAAGGGATACACGACCCCTTCGGAAGGGGGTAACGACCATTAAAGAAGGGATTCACGACCCCTTCGGAAGGGGGTAACGACCACTAAAGAAGGGATACACGACCCCTTCGGAAGGGGGTAACGACCACTAAAGAAGGGGTATCCGACCCCTTCAGAAGGGGGTAATGACCACTAAAGAAGGGGGATCTGACCCCTTCCGAAGGGGTCGCGATAATCCCCCAAACCTTAACCTAAGTTTAAAGAAGAAGACATAAAATATTCATTAACTTTGCAAGATGAAAGATTATGCCACCGAACTCAAGAAGTTTTTCTCTGGACAGAATATTTACACAGGGGTTAGGATTTCTCTCGCTGTGCTTGTGCCCTCGCTTATATTCAGTTACTTTGGGGTTTTCAAGATGTTTTTCCTCTTTCCGCTGGGCACCAGTTTTATTGCCTTTGTGGATCAGCCTGGTCCTTTCATCCGCCGGCGGAACACCCTGATTGGGGCTATTGTTTCGTTTTTTATGGTAGCTACCATCGCCAGTTTGCTCAAAGATTATCCGCTATTGGTGCTGGTAGAGCTGGTGGTGATGGGGCTTTTCTTCAATATGATTGGCGTTTTTGGTCAGCGGTTGGCAGCCGTGGGCGGCTTATCACTCGTGGTTTTAGCCATCTTTATTGATGGACATCTCACGGGGGAGCATATCTTTTATAACATCTTAATCTTTACCGCTGGTGCAGCGTGGTACTTGCTGTTGTTCTCGGTTTTGGCACAGCTACAGCCTTATAAATTAGCCAAGCAAATGGTGGGCGAAAATTATATAGAATTAGGGAAATACTTAGAGATTAAAGCCAAATTCTATGGTAAAAATCCGGACTATGAGCAGCTCCTCAGCCAGCTTTTAGCCCAGCAAGTGCTCATCAAAAATACCCAAGAAGAAACCCGAGATTTGGTCTTCCGCACACGGAAATTCGTGAATGAATCTACTACCACCAGCCGCCTACTGATGCTCAGCTTTATCAGTAGTATAGACCTCTATGAAAAGCTACTGACCTCGGAAACCGATTATCAAAAGCTGCAACAGCGTTTCAGTGGCACCCGCATTCTTGGGCAGATACAACAGACCTTGCAACTTTTAGCCTCGGAACTGAGCCATATTGGGGTGAGCACGCAGGCGGGGCAACAGCCTAAGCCCAAGCAAAACATCAATGCGGTGATGGAAGACTGCTTTAATGCTTATTTTGACCTAAGAATGCAGCGGCTTTCGCCAGATACCTTAGATGATTTTATGATCCTCCGCCAAGTGATGATGCGTATGGCAGAGGTGGCAGAAGACATTAAAGCCATCTACCAAATTACCACCCAAGATATTAACTTAGCCAAAAGCCTTTCCTCTGGGTTAGATCTATCCAAATTTTTACCTAAGGAAGAACCGCTGAATTTCAAGGTTTTTAAAACCAATTTCTCCCGAAAGTCGGCACATTTTCGGCACGCCATTCGGGTTACCACCGCGATGCTCATCGGTTATACCATTTCTAAAATGACCTTCCACGGTTTGGGGCATTCTTATTGGGTACTCATCACCATCATCGCCATTATGAGGCCTGCGTACAGCATCACCAAAAGTAGAAACCTCCTGCGGCTCTATGGTACCGCTGTAGGGGCGGTGGTGGGGGCGCTCATCATCTATTTTGTGCACGAGCCTACCCTATTGCTCATCTTGCTGTTTATCTCTATGGCGCTCTGTTTTACGATGCTTAGGACGCAATATTTCTGGGCAGTGCTGTTTATGACGGTTTATGTCTTCATCGCCTTTAATTTCTTGAACCCTGGGCATTTTGAAACCCTTCTGAAAGATCGCATTTTTGATACCTTGATTGCGGGGATTGTCGCCTTTGGGGTGTCTTATTTTGTGATGCCTGTGTGGGAACATACCCAAAACCGAACGCTAATGAAGGTCTCTCAGAAGAACAATCGGCTTTATTTTGAAGAGGTGCTGGCGATTTTCCAACAAAAAGCCCACGGCGATGAGCACTACCGATTGCTTCGGAAGAATGCCATTATTGCCTTAGCCAACCTTTCGGATAACTTCCAAAGGATGCTCTCTGACCCCAAAACACAACAGAAAAAGTTAGAAGACATCCATCAGTTTGTGACCACCTCTCACCTGCTGACGGCTTACATTGCCTCGTTATCTCAGTATGCGCAGTCGGGGAAGACCTATTCTGAGATAGATTTTGCCTCTTGGTACACCAAAATAGATGCAGAAATGCACAAAACGCAAATGCTCCTCAACAATACTCGGTATGATGCCAGCCTTAATGAAAAAAGCGAGATTAGACCCGAGGATTATGTGAGCACTCTACTCCAAAAACGGAAAATGGAACTTGCAGAGTCTGAGGTTTACAACATCCGAAATCCTAAGCGCATCACGCACCTCACGGAGCTCAAAAATATCCAAGAACTTTTGGATTTAATCTATAATGTCGCAAAAGAACAGCGGAAAGTGGCAGTACACCTAAAACAAGACTACACGGCGGTTACCACGGCTAAAATATAATCTCCATCTAAATGGTAAAGTTGGGCTTGGTAGGCTGTGGCATTGCCCTCGGTATCTACTACACGGCAGGCTATGGCTTGCGCGGTCTCACCTGCCCTAAATGGCGAGACTTCGTAATGCGTTCTAAACGACCAATATTTCTCTTGATGGATTTTATAAAGGCTCTCTTTAATGCACCAAATGCTGGTGAGGCTGTTTAAATCATCGGTATCTGCGAGCCATTCCATTTCTTTTTTAGATAAGAATTTGGATTTTACGCGTCGGATTTTTTCGGATTTTAGCTCTATATCTACCCCTATGGGTTGTGGCGCTATGGCTAACACGGCATAAGGATAGGCGTGGCTTATGCTGATATCAGCAGAATGAGGCTCTACATACGGAGCCCCATGGTCTTGATGTTTGAGTAAATGGTTGGGCAACGCTGATTGCAGCATCTGGCTGATCATCCATTTTTCTATTTTCTTTTTAGATAGCGCCGTGTCAAGGTCTATCTGTTCTGCCTCCACCTCCGCTTGATATTGCCACACCAAAATGGCGTTCTCTGCATCTGAAAACTCTCGGTATAAAGGCATTTTTTAATCTAAGTATTAAAACATAATCACCAGTAGATAGGTCGCGCCAGCCACCAAAGCACTAATCGGAATGGTGAGTACCCACGCCCAGAGCAAACTCACAGTAACGCCCCAGCGCACAGCGGAAATCCTTTTGGTAAGCCCTACCCCAATAATAGACCCTGTAATGGTGTGCGTGGTAGACACTGGAATCCCGAAATGGTCAGTCAAAAATAAGGTGATGGCACCTGCCGTTTCGGCACTTACGCCCTCTAATGGGGTTACTTTGGTAATCCGTGTTCCCATCGTTTTTACAATCTTCCAGCCGCCACTCATCGTTCCTAAACCAATCGCCACGAAAGAGGCAATAGGCACCCAAACATAATCTTTCGCAAAATGGTTAAAACGGTCTGCAGGGAGCATTTCGGCATAAATATCTGTGCCGCCAATCATATTCACATGGTAGTAAATAACTGCCGCACCGATGATTCCCATCACTTTCTGAGCGTCATTAAGCCCGTGCCCTAAACTGAACAAGGCTGAAGAAACCAATTGTAATTTCTTAAAGGCTTTTTCGGCTTTGTGAGGGTTGGTTTTTCTACAAATATTGATGATGATAAGGGTGATGATCACAGAGACAATCATCCCGATAAATGGCGCCATAAAGATGAACAAGAAAATAGGAATGACCTTGCTATACTTGACCACATCTTGCGAAAATAGCTGTTTAAAAGCCAACTGTGCCGCTTCTAAAAAGGACAATTCTGGCTGTGCTAATACAATCTGGTGGTAGTCTGTCACTAAGGCGTGCATCAGCGCGGCGCCCAAAAACCCACCAATTAAGGTATGAGAGGAAGAGGACGGAATACCAAACCACCAAGTGAGCAAATTCCACGCGATGGCTGCCATCAATCCTGAAAAAATCACTTCTAAGGTGATAAAATCTTCGTTTACGGTTTTGGCAATGGTATTACCAATTTTAAACTCGCCAACGATGTAAAATGCGATGAAGAATGCGGCAAAATTCCAAACCGCTGCCCAAAGTACCGCCTGAAATGGCGTGAGCACCTTCGTGGAAACAATGGTAGCAATAGAGTTAGCGGCATCATGAAATCCATTAATATAATCAAATACCAAAGCCAAGGCGATGATAATGATGAGGAGCATTGGGAAATCCATACTGTGTATTTTTAGATGATAAAAATCTTAAGCGTATTTAATGATAATATTATCTAAAATATTCGCTACATCTTCGGCTTTATCGGTTACTTCTTCTAAGTAGTCTAAAACCTTGCTGACTTTAATAATGTTGATGGCATCGCTGGTTTCAAAGAGTTTAATCATCGCATTGCTATGCACATCATCGGCAATATTTTCTATGCTATTGATTTTGATGGTCGCCTCTTTTACCGCGGCAGGATTTTTAAATTCTTTAAGGTTTTCTATCGCAGTTCGGATTTCTAAACACGCTTTATAGATAAGGAGCGAAAGCTCTTCAAATGCCTTTGTTTCTGGGCTTTTGTAGAGTAGAATATATTTCATAGAAGCGTACATATAGTCGGCAATATCATCTAAACCACTCGCCAAATAGTGGATGTCTTCTCTATCAAACGGCGTGATGAAATTTCTGCCCAGCTCTACATAAATCTGGTGCGTGGTGTCATCATTCTGATGCTCATAATCGCTGATTTTTTGCAATAAAGTTTCATCATTGGCATCAAAGTCTTTAATGCCTTCGTGGAAGGTCTTAGACATCTCCACCAAAGTATTGGCTACCTTTTCAAACAGTACAAAAAACACCTTGTCTTTCGGTTGAAAAGCTTTAAAAATATTACCTATTCCCATTGTTTTAATTATTTCATTTTTTTAGTAGGGCAAATATCATCATAAAAAAACAAGTAAGGAAATTCTAATGTTAATTTTTGTTCACATTTGAGAAAAATCAGGTTTTTGGCATTTAAATCATATTTTAGATTTAGGCTATTTTACAAAAAAATAATGAACAGAAAAAAATTTCTATCCATTATAAATTGATTAGTGGTGTAGGTTTTAGTTTGCCACCTCGGCTCTCATCTCTTTGCCTCTAAATTTCATTGAGGAAAGGTTGCTTAGAATTTCGTTTTTAAAAGGCTTTTCAACTTCAAAGAACGAGAATTTCTCTAAAATTTCTATATCGCCAATGTCTGGCTTTTTCTTTGATTTCTTAGTCGCTTTATTAATGATGTCCAAAACATCTACCTTTTTCAATTGATCTTTTTTGCCGAGATTAAAGAAAAAACGCACCATATTACCTTGTGTATTTCTCTTTCTGCCACCAGCGCTGCGCTCTCTTCTCCCCTTTTCGGAGCCTCTGCGCTCTCTGCGGCTTTCTCTTACCTCATCTTCACGCTTTAGTTTTTGGTCAGAAAGGTCGTTTCTTTCCTTGTAATACAGCGCCAAATCTCTCAACTGAAACTGCAATAACTGATGCACCAGCTCTTCCTTAGAAAACGCCGAAAGGTCTGGAATAAGGCTATCATCAAAGTCAAAATAGTTTTCGTGCTCGGTAAATAGATGCTCAAAAACGCCTGCCACTTGGGCTTTTATAATATCTTCGCCCTTAGGAATTGGCTTTTCTTTAAGGTCTATTTTGGTCTGGCTTTTAATCTGTTTTAGCTTTCTGGTTTCCTCAGGTTTAATGAGCGCCATAGAAATCCCATCTTTGCCCGCACGCCCTGTTCTTCCGCTTCTGTGGACAAAAACTTCTGGGTCATCAGGCAAGGAATAATGGATCACATGCGTGAGAGAATCTACATCTAAACCTCTGGCTGCCACATCTGTAGCCACCAAAATATCAATATTTTTAAGCCTAAACTTCTTCATCACGGTATCCCTTTGGGCTTGGGACAAATCGCCGTGGAGGGCATCTGCTGCAAAGCCGTGCTGCATCAAATAATCAGCTACATCTTTAGCTTCCATTCGGGTTCTACAAAAGATGATGGAATATTGGTTCGGGTTGGCGTCTATTAAACGCTTTAAGGCTTCTTTTTTCTGTCTGTAATTCACTACATAATACTCGTGGGAGATGTTTTTCTTAACCGCATTAATGGAACCCACCGAAATACGATGCGGCTGTGTCAAGTAGTTTTTAGAGATTTTCTCCACCTCCTTATTCATCGTTGCAGAGAAAAGGAAAGTTTGTTTGGTATCTGGCGTTTCAGAAAGTATCGTTTCTAAATCGTCTTTAAAGCCCATAGAGAGCATCTCATCTGCCTCATCTAACACCAACCATTGGATTTCGGAGAAATCAAGCGCCTTACGGTTGATTAAATCGATAACCCGCCCAGGTGTTCCCACAATAATTTGTGGCTTCTCTCTTAAACTGCGGATTTGGTCTGTAATGCTACTACCGCCATACACTGCCACAGATTTTATTCCCTTTTGATACTTGGAATAAGTGCGGATGTCTTTGGCAATTTGCAAACATAGTTCTCTGGTTGGACACAGCACCAGAAGCTGTATTTTACGACTTTGCGCGTCTATCATATCCAAAATAGGCAATGAAAACGCTGCGGTTTTCCCCGTTCCTGTCTGAGCCAGCGCAATGAGGTCTCTATGATCTGATAAAATAAAAGGAATAGCTTGTTTTTGGATTTCTGTGGGGCTTTCGTAGCCCATTTCGCCAATGGCCTTGAGAATGTCAGGACTTAAATTGGACTCGCTAAATAAATTCATTAAATGTTCTAAAATTTCTGCAAAGATAGGAAAAATTTATGAGATCGCTTTTTAAACCTTTCTGCAACACCTCTTTTTTATCATTTTATTATAGTAGAATGTCTACTTTTTTCATTTTTGATGAAATTAAACATTTCTAATGCTACACCCCAAACTGACTCAAATGGTGGTCTATGTGCTTAGAAAAAAGGGCGTTCCATTGCGTAGCGGAGAGCTTTCCAAAGGTGATGTTTTCTTTTCCTTCAAAGAAATTGGCGCCTAATTCTTGCGTTTTTTTGAGGTAAGCGATGAGTTTTTGCTTTTCTTCCTCAAAATTTTTCTCCTCTTTGATGATGAAAGAAGGGGCTGTTGGTCCGTTCTTTTTATACGGTGTGGTAGAGTCGGTAACCATTTTCTTGGCAAAAAGATTCGCCATCAACTTCCCGAAAAAACTCGGTTGATCCGCTGGCGTAGGTTCATAAGTGAGGCGATAAGCAATATTGAGGTGGCTAACATTTGAGCCACCGACATCTTCCCCCAAAGTCTTTGGATATCAGGCTTTAACCGCTCTATACAAGCAAGGGTTTTCTCCAACTCTTCCGCATTAAATAAATTCGCGATATGCATTTTCTCTATCTTTAAATGATGATTAAAGCACAAAGATACGATATTATCTTGTTTTTGGTGCGTAGGCTCAACAATCTATGGCAATCAACGATAATTTTTTTTTGATAAGTATAATTTTCAGAGTGAAAAACAGAGCTATTTTTCCATGTTTTTGTAAATTTATCAAAACCTATTTTAATTATAGCTCTTATTTAAAATTTAGCATTTTTCAACAAAATTAAATCCCCCCTAAAACCTACGCCTCTTTCCACCAAGGATTAAAAGTTTGAGGCTCATCATTTAACGGAACCAATTGCCCAATCATAGGCGTGATCAGCGGTATTTCCGCCGAAGTGGCTAAGGTGGAAAGGGCTTCCAAAGGCTCGTTCCAAGCGTGGCGAGCGAGAACAAATTTTGAGGAATGCACAGGGAATAATCGTTTGGTTTTTAAATCTTTAGCAGCTTGAAAAGTCTGTGGCGGCAGCATATGGATATAGGGCCAACTCTCGGAATATTGCCCGTTTTCCAAAATCGCCACATCAAAACCTTGAAATTTTTCGCCAATTTCGGCAAAATGTCGGTCGTAGCCGCTATCTCCACCGATAAAAATTCGCAAATGAGGCGTCTCCAATACATACGACAACCAAAGCGTATTATTGGAGCGAAAGCCTCTACCCGAGCCGTGCCTCGCTGTGGTGGTATGGAGCGTTATCTTCTCATTTACAACATATTGCTCATCCCAATCCATTTCGATAATTTGCCAAGGCTCAAAACCCCAAGCCTCCAAATGTGCCCCCACACCCAGACCGCAAATCACTTGTTTCACCTTGTTTTTCAGGGCTTTCACAGTGCGATAATCCAAGTGGTCATAATGGTCGTGGCTCAGGAGCAAGACATCAATTTCGGGAATATCGGCAGGTGTATAAACATCGGTGCCACTGAACGCCCGCACGCTCCACGGCATAGGACTGGCAGCGCCGCTCATCACAGGATCCACCAAAAATCGCTGACCTGCCACTTGCAAAAAATAGGACGAATGTCCAAACCAGATCAAAAAATCGCCCTCCGTGGGCAACTGGTGAAGGTCGGTTTTGGTGGTTGGCAATGCGTGCAACGGCGATTTATTGGGAATTCTTTTGAGGAAAGTCTTGTAAACCTCCGCGAGCATATTGGTATTTTCCGCCAAAGTCGGCGTGAGCGTTCGGTTTTGGAATTTTCCGTTTTTATAATTGGGGGATTGCTGTATACGTTTTAGGCGTTCGCCTTGGGGTGCTTTTCCAAAAATCGGGCGACGAAGATACCATAAAATCAGCACTATCAGCACTATTATAATGAGTACAATTATTTTCATTGGTTTGTTTTTTAGGCGAACAAAGGTAGGGAAAATTGCCCAAAGAGCATTTATACTCTATATTTAAAGATTCAAAAATTAAAATATTGGTGAAATTGTAAAAATATAAAGCTGTGAAATATGCATCATAAAAACTGCGAGAGCTACAAACTCCCGCAGTCATATCATGCTATTGAGACGCGATTATTTTTTGGTATAAGTACCCGCTAAGCTACCGCCGCCACCGCAGAAATACATCAAATCATAGTTGTTTTCAGCATCTGTGAAGATTTTGGCTTCGTTGCCAGAGAAGGTCACATAAAGGTTGCTCTTCATATCTTTTTGCACCTCAGCAAGGTTGATTTTGATTTTGTTGCCATCCAAAGTTCCAGTGGCTTCAAAGTGGCATCCTTTCGGACTTCCGCCCGTTTCTACCGATACTTTATACTGGTTGTCCGCTACAGCTTCTACCGTCAGTTCATCGTACGAACCTTTGCCTTTTTCGCCGTTGAAATAGTGCCCTGACACATCGCCAACGGTCAATTTAGAAAGGATATAATTAGGGGCTAACTCGCCTTCAATTCTTTTTCCATCGGCATCCAACTGCACCAATTGGTTGTTTTCTACAAGGTATTGCGTGGTGGTGTTATCGCCTAAATCCAGTGTTATCACCTTTTTATCGGCATCCCAAGTATAAGACCCTTCATCCACAAAATTACCTATTTCGCCTTTTTTCTCATAAGTAGACACCTGCGAGAAAGTTTTGTCGCTTCTCAACACCAATTCGGTCTGGATGCCTGAGCAATCGGCACACGGCAAAGTCCCAGTGTACACCCCTGCAAAATCTACCGCCGACTGTTCTGCCACTTGTTCGGTAGTGGTTTCGTTGGTATTAATGGTTTCTTTTTTGTCTTTACAAGCCACTGTGAACGCAAGAATAGCGGCTAATGCGATGCATTTACTTTTTTTCATAAGAGTTTTATTTTTAAATTATTTTTCTTGATAACTTACAATTATCAAGCCAAAAGTAATGATTTCCGAAGGTTTTTGTGTGATTTTCCTCGTGTTTTATCCATTTTTTAACGCTCGGGACAGAGGCTAATTTTCTGGCGATGATAGAAATTGAAAGTTTTTACCGCACTTTTATATTTTTTCTTAATGCAAGGGTACTTCTACCCTATCTTACATAAACTTCACCTTAGTTGAAAGTCATCTTGAGTAGCATTTACATATTTAATATTTATCCTTCTTCAAATTTTATCGTACGCTTTCCAAGCCGTGTAGGTTTTTTCTATGGGCAACGTTTTGAGGGTTTTCCAAGCGGACATGGCTTGCTGACGCGTGCTGTTTGGCTCGTTTTTGAGGTAATCGGAAATAAAATTATTCATCAGCGTGGAGGGAATTTGAGCAAAGGGTTCGCCGCTTTGATTGAGGGAAACCAGTTGTGCCACCAAATCGCCATAGGTGATGCGACGCTCTTGGCACGCCTGTTCACGCCAGCGGTTGAGGCGATACCATACGCCAGACCTCACTTTAAAATCTGGCACTTGCGTTTGAGCTTGGGCGATGAGAAAGTTTTTGGTTGCCGCATAACTGGTGTAGCGCTCGATTGGTAGGCTTGGGGTTAAGCCTTTTTCGCTGTCTTTTGGATGAAATTGAGGCAAGTTTTTAGCTTTGGGAAGGGAGACCTCACGCACTTTTCCTGTTTTGAGTATCCAGTGGATTTCTTGTTCCAACTGGTCTTTGCGTAGGGTGTTGGCGTGCGGTATACCCAGCTGTTTTGCCAATGCTTTGAGTTCGGAGGCGTACCAATAGCGGGTTAAAAATTCTTGTTCGGTCATGATTTAATTTAAGAAATTCGTAATTGTATGTATTGTAAACGCTATTCATAATCATCAACTTCTTTTTTCTCTTTCTCATACTGACGCGAACTGCATAAGTCATCATATTTATGCTTTTGTCTCCCACATTTAGGACATTTTAATTTCCGTTCGCAAGAACTGCAATATTCATCATATGGTAATTTAGTAAAACCACATTCAGGACAGGTTTCATCTTTAGTGTCGTTTTCAATTGTATTTCTGAAATTATAAGAATCAGAATAGCAATTTCCTCCATAATCCCCTAAAGTAACAGTATATCTATAGCCTCTATCATTTATACAACCTCCATTATTCCAATGAATTACAGTCAAATCACCATCCTCTACTTCAACCTCTAATTCGTAAGAACTTCTTGTCCCTGTATTAGGATTATAATACGCTATGGTAGCACAATAATTACCATCAGGATATTCTCCTTTTATCTTCTTATAAATCCCCTTATCCGAAGTTTACCGAGCATTTTGCCGATGGCACGACCAAAGAAATCACCCAAGAAATCCCTTTTGAAATCCCTAAAAACTGGGCGTGGTGCAGGTTGGGGGAGATTGGTCATTGGGCAGCAGGGTCTACTCCGAGTAGAAAAAAAACAGAGTACTATAATAAAGGAAGTATTCCTTGGTTGAAAACAGGAGATCTAAATGATGGTTATATCAATAATACAGCAGAATTTATTACAGATTTTGCACTTCAAAAATGTTCCTTACGATTAAATCCTATAGGTAGTGTGCTAATAGCAATGTATGGTGCTACAATAGGAAAATTAGGTATTTTAAATATTGAGGCTACGACTAATCAAGCCTGTTGTGCATGCGTACCTTATTTAGGAGTTAATAATAAATTTTTGTTTTTTTATTTATATACTCAAAAACGAATACTTCAAGAAAAAGCAGAAGGAGGAGCTCAGCCTAATATATCAAAAGAAAAATTATGTAATTTTCTTTTCCCCCTCCCACCCCTCGCAGAACAGCAGCGTATTGTAGAGAAAATAGAAGAACTTTTGGTTTGGGTAGAGCAGTTGGAGCAAAACAAAACCGAGCTAAAAACCTACCTTCAACAAACCAAAGCCAAGGTATTAGACGAAGCCATACACGGCAAGTTGGTCCCTCAAAACCCTGATGATGAGCCTGCGTCGGTGCTATTGGAAAAAATCCGAAACGAGCAAAAAGCCATTGCACCTAAAAATAAAAAAACACTACATAATGAACATTATGGGGAGGAATCTTTCCCTATCCCTAAAAACTGGGCGTGGTGCCGGTTGGGGGAAGTTTGTAAATTTTTAAATGGCTATGCTTTTAATAGTAAGGATTATAATACACACGGCATTCCCTTAGTTAGAATTTCAAATATTCAAAATAATAAAATAGAACTAAAAGATGCTGTTTTTATAAATAGACCTATTGATGAAAAATTCACAATTAAAAAAGGAGATTTACTTATTGCTATGTCAGGTGCAACAACAGGAAAAATGGGGAATTATACCCTCGATGAAAATGCCTATTTAAATCAGCGAATTGGAAACATTCGGGTAAGGAATGAAAATGTATTATACCCAATATATCGCGATTATTTTATGCAGACCAAAAGCAATGAAATATTAAAAATGGCATATGGAGGTGCACAACCTAATATTAGTGGAGAAATAATCAATTCTATTTATTTCCCCCTCCCACCTCTCGAAGAACAAAAACGAATCGTTCAAAAAATTGAAAAAATATTTGCAGAATTAGAAATCATTGAAGAGCTCCTCGATGAAAATATGAATTGATGATTTTTCAGGGATCATCAATTCATATTAAAAAAATGTTACCAAGTAACCATCTCATCTACAATCTGTTGCTGTTCGCTGGCAGTTCTGCGGAGATAAATACGCGTGGTTTCTATGCTCTCGTGCCCCATAAGATCGGCAAGAAATGCAATATCATTACATTTTTCTAAGAAATTTTTAGCAAAACGATGCCGAAACGAATGCGGATAAACCACCTTGGGATTAAGTCCGTATTTATATGCAAAATGCTTGAGTTGCTGGGCAATGCCCCGCGTTGTGATGGTATTTCCAAATTTATTCAGAAAAATATATCCTGAGAAAATTCCCTTTTCTTTTAGCCATTTTTGAGCCTCATTTCGGAGTATTTTAGGAATGTATAACCTCCTAATTTTGCCTCCTTTGGTGTATAAATCCAAGTATCCTAAGGCGATATGCTCGGCTTTGATTTGGATAAGTTCGCTGATTCTCGCTCCTGTTGCCCCAAGAAACCACACGAGGAAATACCAGTCCTGATAGCCCTCTTTTTTAAGTTGTTCTTTTAGAAAAAGATAATCGGCGTGACTGATGACATTTTCTAAAAAATTCTTCTGCTGTACCTTTACGAATTTTAGTTTTAAATGGTCTTTTCGTTGAAAATCTAAAAATTTATTCAAAGCCTGTAACCGTAAATTAACAGTTTGTGGCTTAAAATGTTCCACCAAATAGCCTTTGTAGGCTTGCAGATTTTCTTTGTTGAGTTTTTGATAATTTTTTTGAAAATAATCAACGGTCCATAGATAAGAACTAATCGTGTTTTTTGAGAGTTCTTGTTTTTCCAAAAAGGTTCTAAACTGCTTGTACATATTCTATTATTTTTAAAAATGAATAGAAATATAATTAAGAACCGTCGCATTATTTTACTCTATTCCAAAATTTCTTCTATCAGCTCCAACTCCGAAAAAATACGCTCTATTTTTTCTACAATACGCCGCTGTTCTGCGAGGGGCGGCAAGAAAACAGGCAATTCTTTAAATAATTTCTTGTTTAAATGTGGAATGGCAGAGCCTGTTTTAGATTCTTTGAATAATTGTTGTTCTTTTTTTAGTATATAGAAAACATATTCTTGATTCATTTCCTTAGAAATATTTAATATTTTCAATGTACTCCCTTGATAACCATCTACTTCTGATTTAAAAATCTCTCCTGAATTTTCTCCGTCAACTAAGATAAGATGCGTATTTTTAGCAATAAATTTCCCTGAATTTTTAATTTTTCCAGCATCTTTTCCTCTTAAAAATTTCACATCCAAATAAGGCAATTCTGTATTTGATTTTTTATCACCATCGGATAACTGACAAATATTTTCCATCTGAATTTTTATCCATCCTTTTGGCAGTTCCTCCCCATAATGTTCATTATGTAGTGTTTTTTTATTTTTAGGTGCAATGGCTTTTTGCTCGTTTCGGATTTTTTCCAATAGCACCGACGCAGGCTCATCATCAGGGTTTTGAGGGACCAACTTGCCGTGTATGGCTTCGTCTAATACCTTGGCTTTGGTTTGTTGAAGGTAGGTTTTTAGCTCGGTTTTGTTTTGCTCCAACTGCTCTACCCAAACCAAAAGTTCTTCTATTTTCTCTACAATACGCTGCTGTTCTGCGAGGGGTGGGAGGGGGAAAAGAAAATTACATAATTTTTCTTTTGATATATTAGGCTGAGCTCCTCCTTCTGCTTTTTCTTGAAGTATTCGTTTTTGAGTATATAAATAAAAAAACAAAAATTTATTATTAACTCCTAAATAAGGTACGCATGCACAACAGGCTTGATTAGTCGTAGCCTCAATATTTAAAATACCTAATTTTCCTATTGTAGCACCATACATTGCTATTAGCACACTACCTATAGGATTTAATCGTAAGGAACATTTTTGAAGTGCAAAATCTGTAATAAATTCTGCTGTATTATTGATATAACCATCATTTAGATCTCCTGTTTTCAACCAAGGAATACTTCCTTTATTATAGTACTCTGTTTTTTTTCTACTCGGAGTAGACCCTGCTGCCCAATGACCAATCTCCCCCAACCTGCACCACGCCCAGTTTTTAGGGATTTCAAAAGGGATTTCTTGGGTGATTTCTTTGGTCGTGCCATCGGCAAAATGCTCGGTAAACTTCGGATAAGGGGATTTATCCGTACCCTCCTCTCGGGTAATATACGATGTTTTCTTGTCTTTCTTTATCTTTTTCTCCTTGATGAGAGTTTCCTTCTCGGCACGGATTTTTTCCAATAGCACCGATGCGGGCTCTTCATCTGGATTTTGGGGAACTAATTGCCCTCGTATGGCAAGATCTAATATCTTTTGTCTCAGTTGTTTGGTATTCATTCTACTTGGTCAATTTATCAAAATCGGCAGTGTTTTTTATGCCAAAAAAGGTGTTTTTTTACGATTTCAGGTAGGTTGTTTAGCTTTGAGGTGCCTCAAAAATGGCTTTTAACTTCTCTACCGCCTCCATAATGTTGGTGGCTTTTTCTTCTATGTTTTCCAACAACTCATCGAGGGGAATATCTTCGGTTTCTTCGCCTTGCTTTATCCAAGTAATATCAAGGCTGGTTTTGTCTCTCGCCATAATTTCGTCGATGGTGTATTTTCGCCAACGCCCTTTCGGATTTTCTTCGGAATAGGTTTCTTTCCGCTGGCTTCTATCATCCCCGCAATAGTTTTGGATAAATTCTTCAAAATGCTCGTATTTCAGCGGATTGGTTTTGCCAAAATTGGGCATATTGCTTCGCAAATCATAAAACCAAACCTCTTGGGTATTATTTTTTTCGGTTTTTCCTTTGGTGAAGAATAAAACATTGGTTTTCACACCCTGAGCATAAAAAATTCCTGTCGGCAGCCGCAAAATAGTATGCAGATTGCATTTGTTCATCAGGTCTTTGCGGATATTTTCGCCCTCGCCATCTACAAAGAGAACATTATCGGGCAATACCACGCCAGCACGCCCATTGGTGTTGAGGCTTCGGTAGATATGTTGCAAAAAATTGAGCTGCTTATTAGAGGTTGAGAAAGTCAAATCATCACGCGTTGCCCGCTCGCCGCCTTTCTTGGTACCAAAGG
Source organism: Riemerella columbina (assembly GCF_030517065.1). Classification (NCBI taxonomy): domain Bacteria; kingdom Pseudomonadati; phylum Bacteroidota; class Flavobacteriia; order Flavobacteriales; family Weeksellaceae; genus Riemerella; species Riemerella columbina. The sequence continues at coordinate 1,029,931 of NZ_CP103950.1, read as the reverse complement.
GTGGATTGGTTAGCACCACATCAAAGCCCATCATATTTTTTCCTTCCGAAGAGAGGGTATCGCCTAATTTTATATGACCTTTAATATCGTGGAGCATCGCATTCATCAGTGCCAAGCGGTGGGTTTCGTGCACGAGCTCTCCGCCTGTAAAGGCTTCATTGATTTGGAATTCTTGTTCTTTTTCCGAGAGGTCAAACAGGTCATCGGTTTGGTTTTTAATGTGTCGATCGGCAGCAATCATAAAGCCAAAAGTACCGCAAGCAGGGTCGTTACAGCGTTCGCCAGCCTGAGGATTGATCAGCTCCGTCATCACATCAATCAGCACCCGAGGGGTAAAATATTGCCCTGCCCCTGATTTTTTCTCACTGGCATTCTTCTCCAAAAGCCCTTCGTACAAATTGCCCAAACCTTCTTCTTTGGCAGAATACCAATCCAACTCATCGATAGTTTTGATGATTCTTTCTAAATTCCGAGGCTCCTCGATATTGGTTTGTGCCCCAGCGTAAATCTCTCGCACCCGCCCAGTACAGCGTTCGCCCAAATGCTCCAAAAGTTCTTTATAAAACTTTTTGAGGGCAATGCCGTCTTTGGTAACCAACTGATCCCAACGGTATTCTTCTGGAATTTCGGCTTCGGTGGTGGTTTCTTTTGCCATTTTTAAGAACAAAATATAGGTCAGTTCCGTTACATATTGATGGTAGGTGATGCCGTCATCTCTCAATACATTACACAATTGCCACAATTTTGATACTATTTCTTGGTTATTCATTTCCTATTTTTTTGGATATTTTATTATATATAATTGATTTTTTTATGCGGTTTCGAATAGATAAGTTTTCAACTCATCAATAATGCTATTTAACTGATTTTTAAATGCTTTATTGATTTTTTCAAAACCTCCTTTGTTTTTAAAAGCGCCTACCTCAAAACTCTCACGGTCGATAAATTGTTCTTTTCTCAAATGCTTCTCAATCAGGTCTAACCAGCGTTCTTCTATTTTGCTAAACTGATGATTTTCTTTGAGTTTGGCAAATGCATTTTCCAGCCGTGTGCTATAATCCACCAAAGTGCTGCCCAAAGCCATCGTGCGAACCAATCCAATAATATCCGTGATAATCTCCACATTTTTAACCTGATTCCACGCTTTATTGACCTCATTGATGCGATACCCTGCGTTGTCCAATTCCATATGTAGTTTTTTCAATTCGGTGCGGGTCAGGTCTTTGGGGCGCGTGCAAAGCACGGTGAGTGCCGCTATTTTATTTTGATTTTCGGTGATAAAGGTTTTAAATTCTTCGATATAATCCGCTGGGCGTTCTGCCATTTTTCCATAGCCTTCAAAGCGTTCTGACACTCGGTCGGGCTTATCGCTAATCACTTTATAATGAGAAATTCTACGCTTGGGTGAGGAATGAAATAGATGCTGAATCGGCTCGCTATGTTCTTGCACAAAGGTTTTGATATGCTCCGCTGGCAAGCTTTTCAATTCTTTGATAAACTCCTGTACATCAACTCCTTGCGTGATATTTAGAAAATATTCTTTATCTTCATCAATGATATTTTTGGCACGCCTTTGCAGCCTTCCTACCAACTGATTGACATATTTTTTGAGCGTATCCTCATCTTTGGCACGCTGTATTCCTGTTTGAAGATCTTCCAAACTCATGGTAGGATTGACCACCACAGGTTTCATATCCGTTACATCAATAATGCTTTCAAAAACGCCGACAGGGTCATAAATATCAAAGCTTTCCTTGCCTATTCTTGGGCATAAACGCGTGGCTCTCCCCAGCATTTGCATAAACAAAATCCTTGATTTTACCCGTCGTAAAAATACCAAAGTGGTGATGGTTTCTACATCAATTCCTGTGGTTAATAAATCTACGGTTACCACAATATTAGGGTATTTTTCGTTTTTAAACTCCTTGATGGCTTGTGCCACTCGGTTTTTATCGCCAATGCTACCCGTGATTTTCTTAATCGCCTCGTGGTCTACGCCTTGCTCGGCATAAATTTCTTTGAGGATTTTTACAATCAAATCAGCGTGGTTATCATCAACCGCAAAAATCAGCGTTTTACCATCTCCCTCAGGGTCAATATGTTGCGCAATATCCTCAAGCACCACTCGATTAAAACTCTCTACGATGACTTTTTTGTTAAATTGGTCTATATCAAAATCCAGTTCATCTTCAAGCTCAGAAAAATCAATAATTTCATTTTTTTCGGCATCAAAAACCTGAATGGTTTCGCCTTTTTTATAATGAATGCCCTCTTCGCTCAATTCCGTCCGGATTTGTTTAGGGATATTATAATCCACCAAATAACCGTCTAACACCGCCTCTCTGTAAGAATATTCAAACACGGCTTTCCCAAAAATTTCGGAAGTATGCAGGGCAGGCGTTGCCGTTACGGCTATTTTTACAGCGTCAAAATACTCTATCACCATTCGGTATTTACTGATGAAATCTTCTTGATTGCGAAACTCCAGCTCATCGTCATCCACCTCTCTATCAAGGGTATAGCCTCTGTGTGCTTCATCTATAATCACCAAATCATAATCCGAAACCAGCGGAGGATTGCCGTCCTCATTATACAACAAACGCTTGACCATCGCCTGCACAGTGCTCATATGGATTTTGGTTTCTCTATCGATGGTTTTGTCTTCTAACTTCTTGATATTGTAAATGTTATTAAGCGTTTGCAGCTCTTCTATTTTTACTTCTTTAAAAACATCGTGGGCTTGTGTTCCCAGTGAATTTCGATCAACCAAAAAGAGAATTCTTTTGAAGCGTTTAGTTTTCAAAAAACGATAAATCATCGCTAAAATAGTGCGGGTTTTCCCTGTTCCCGTTGCCATTGATACCAAAATGGATTGCTTGCCCTTAAAAAGGCTTTGCTCCACCGCTTCCACCGCTTTTATTTGGTACTCACGGAGGTTCAATCCGTCCTTATCTCGCAGCAAATCATAGGAAGTTTCCGAGAGTTCTCGGTTGGCTTTTTCAATGTCTTTTTCCAAATCTTCTAACAACCCTTGCGGACTTTTCCAATGCTGCAACGCCTTCGGAATATTATCGCTCTGGCGGGTATCCAAAAACCAAATGCCAGACTTGGTTTCCAATTGTTTGAGGTATTTTCGTCCATTGGTAGCAAAAACAAAAGGCACCTGATAGGCTCCCCAATTTTGGATCACATAGTCGGAATGCTCTGGTTTTATGCTGGTTGCATAGTCTTTACACTGATTTACGATAATGCCAGAAACATCTTTGCTCTCGGATTTGGCTTCCACAATGCCCACCAATTTTAACCCTGCAAAAAGGGCATAATCGGCTCTTCCCTTCTCGGTAGGAAACTCTGCAATGGCTAAATTTCTTCCTTTCTGTGGGCGAGTGCCTTTGGAATATTTCAAAAGTTCGGAGTCGGCTTCCCAACCTGCTTCCTGCAACTGACTATCAATAATTTTTCGGGTTTCGGCTTCGGAGAGGGTTAGTTCCCCAGCATAGCGCCGAGATTGGCTCACGCGTTCTTTCTGCTTGGAAATAAATGCTTTAGACTGACTTTCCTCTATATAATCTTTCTGTTTTTGAAGCTGAAGTACGGCTTTTTGCAAGGCTTTAATTTCCTGCTCTTGGGCTTCCTTTTCCTGCTTCAGCACATCGATAGAAAGGGTATTTTTCTCAGGCAACACAAATGCCGAATGCCCCTGCGTGCCCTCTCCATACGACAGTGCAAACCAGCGTGCCAACTTATAAGCCATTCGGAGCAGTGTTTCTGCCGTTTCCGCCGAAGCATACACCGAATGCACAGCATCATTCCCTTTGAGGCGTAACTGATGCAACATATCAGCAATGATGGGCTCTATCATCCCTTCCCTTCTCAGCGTATTGATTTTATTGGCTTGGTGCGACTCCATAGGCAACGGAATATGTTCTATTTGGTAAATCTCATTGACCATCATCTCACTGAACTGTCGCAATTTGAACATACAAGTATTCGGATCTGAATACAAATATTTCTCCGATAAATTTGCTATTTGATAAAGAAGAGCATAGTCTTTTTCCAAAAAGATAAAATTAGAAGCCATAATCGTCATTTTTTATTTCTTCATCTTCTATATTATGAGAAGTATATGCGAAAATACTGTTTTTTTTAATTTCTATAGCAGGAATTTTGGAGTTTTTTTGAGTGAGCAGCGATATTTTAGATCGTTTATTTCTAATTTTTTTATTCCTCATAACCTCCCCTCAAAAAAATCACTTCCCGATGCAGAAATTCGAAAAGATATTGCCCAAAAGTTCGTCGTTGGTGATTTCGCCAGTGATTTCGCCGAAATGGTAGAGAGCTTCGCGAATGTCTATCGCCAGTAAATCGCCAGTGATGCCCAAGTTAAGCCCCTCTTGAACTTGCTGCATCGCTTGTTGGGCTTTCAGGAGAGCGTCGTAGTGGCGGGCGTTGGTTACGATGGCATCATTGCTTTTGAGAACACCCGTGTTGACGAACTTTAAGAGCTGATTTTTAAGCACTTCCACGCCTTGTTTTTCTTTGGCTGAGAGCAAAATCAAGTCTGAAATGTGGCTTTGAAGTTCGTGCTGTTCTTCCGTCGAAAGCAAATCCATTTTGTTGGCGATGACCACCAGAGGTTTATGCGGAAACTGCTCTCGGATTTTAGCGATTTCCAACTGTATTCCCGCTACCGAAAGTTGCTGATTTTGAACCCGTTTCACATCAAAAAGATAGACCACAATCTGTGCCTGCTGCATCTTCTCAAAGGTCTTTTTGATGCCCAGTTCCTCGATGGTGTCGGTGGTCTCACGAATGCCCGCCGTATCGATAAAACGGAAGCCCACGCCGCCGATGGCAATCTCGTCCTCGATGGTGTCTCGCGTGGTGCCCGCAATGTCGCTCACAATGGCTCGCTCCTCGTTCAGCAGGGCGTTCAGAAGGGTCGATTTGCCCACATTGGGCTCGCCGACAATAGCCACGGGAATGCCGTTTTTCAGCACATTGCCCACCGCAAAAGAGTCGATGAGGCGGTTGAGCGCCTTCTGAATCCGTGCCACCAATGCCAAAAACTGCGAGCGGTCGGCAAACTCCACATCTTCCTCCGCAAAATCCAGTTCCAGCTCGATGAGGGAGGCAAAATTGAGCAATTCCGTCCGCAGCTCCTGAATTTCGTTGGTAAAACCGCCTCGCATCTGTTGCATCGCCAGTTGGTGGCTCGCTTCGTTGTCGCTGGCAATGAGGTCGGCAACGGCTTCGGCTTGGCTCAAATCCATTTTTCCGTTGATGAACGCCCGCAGCGTAAACTCCCCAGCCTGTGCCATTCGGCAGCCTTGGCGAAGCAATAAATTGATGATTTCCTGCTGAATATACGGGCTTCCGTGGCACGAAATTTCCACCGTAGGTTCGCCCGTGTACGAACGATTGCCGTGGAACACACTCACCAAAGCCTCATCAATCAGGCGATTTTGGTCTTTGATCCACCCCAACTGCACCGAATGCGATGCCTGCCGACTGAGTTTCACTCGGTTTTTTGCCTCAAAAATAGGTTCCACAAGGGCAACCGCCTCCTTCCCCGAAACGCGAATAACGGCAATCGCCCCCGCTCCTGGCGCCGTAGCAAGGGCTACTATGGTGTCGTGAGTTTTCATTTTAATCTCGTTATAAAGTGTAGCCAAAGCCAAGGCGACAGAAGTCATCTTGGCTTTGATAAAATATTAAAAATCAGTTATTTAAATTGGTTTCACGATTTGTAAAAACCATTCTTTTACCTCGCCTGATAGATGTGGCGCTAATGAAGTTTCGCACCAACGGTGGTAATCATTTAGCCACTCGCGCTCTACATCGGTCAGTAAATTCGGGTTGAGGGCTGCCGTATCAAATGGGCATATGGTCAAGGTTTCAAAATCGTAAAAAGTTCCGAATGGCGTTCGCTCTACTTCCTTCACGGCAATAAGATTTTCGTGGCGGATACCATACGCATTTTCAAGGTAAAACCCTGGTTCATTGGAACATACCATCCCTGGCAATAATTCCTGAGGGTTCATATCTTTGCGGATATTCTGAGGACCTTCGTGAACATTCATAAAACTACCCACGCCGTGTCCCGTACCATGGGCATAATCTTTACCTTTTTGCCAAAGTGGAAGCCGTGCGATGGCATCTAAATGAACCCCGCGCGTTCCCTTCGGAAATTTAACCATAGAAAGTTGTATCATCCCCTTTAAAACCAGCGTACAATCATCTTTAAACTCCTGAGAAACCTCGCCCAGCGCCACAGTACGCGTGATGTCCGTGGTTCCTTCCAAATATTGACCTCCTGAATCGATGAGGATGCTGCCTTCCGCCAAAACCTCTTTGCAAGTGTCTGCCTTAGCGGAATAATGGACAATAGCACCATTGCCTAAATAACCGATGATGCTTCCAAAGCTTTCTCCGACAAAATTTTCGCCCTCAGCACGGAAAGATTTTAATTTTTTGCCAATAGAATATTCCGTCATTGGCTCTCGCCCTACATTGTGTTTCAGCCAGTGGAGAAATTTAACCATCGCTACGCCATCTCTCACCATCACCGTGCGGAATCCTTCTAATTCTGTAGCGTTCTTTTGGGCTTTCATCAGGTTGCCAGGTGCGGCAGAAAGCTGAATTGCATTGCCTTCTAAAGCCTTGAAAATAGACTGATTAGACTGTGGCGAGATGAGGATATTTTCGTTTTTAAAATGCTGAAGATAGTGGAAAAATTCTTCGTAAGGCATCATTTTCACATTCGCTTCATCCAGTTGTTTTCTGGCTTCTACGCTGAGTTTTTCTAAGTCTACAAAGAGGACATTTTCATTTTTAGTGAGGACAATATAGCCCACAAATACAGGGTTACAATTGACATCGCTTCCTCTTAAATTGAGAGTCCACGCCACATCATCTAAACTGCTGATGATATGTACAGAGGCGCCTTTTTCCTCCATTTTTTGATGAATGGCAGCCAATTTATCCTCCACCGACTGCCCTGCCCATTTTAATGGATGGACAAAAATCTCGTTTTTAGATGGCGCTGGTCTGTCCGTCCAAATTTCTTTGAGAAGCGGTGCATCTACCAGCTGAATCTGCTTGCTCGCTAAGGCTTGTTCTAAAGCTTCCCATTGGGCGTGCGCCGTTGCCAGAGCATTAACAGCCACTTTACCTCCGTTTGGCACCTCAGATTTTATCCAATCAATATAATGAGGCGTGCCCTCTACGCCGTCTTTCATCAGCACGATGCCTGAGCCTTCCAACTCCTGTGGTGCCTGCACAAAATAACGCCCATCTGTCCACAAAGCGGCTTTATTTTCAGTAATTACCACAAAGCCCGCAGAGCCCGTAAACCCTGATAACCAAGCTCTTTCCTCCCATTCTTTGGGTAAATATTCACTCATATGAGGGTCTGCAGAAAAGACGATAAATGTAGAGATATTTTGCTCTTTCATCTTGCCACGCAATGCGGCTATTTTCTCTAAAACTGTCATTTTTTAAAATTTTAAGATGGTAAATTTAAGAAAATTTAAAATAAGGTTCAAATAATTTGAGGCAAAATTTACCTTGATTTTCTAAAAGTAGCGAACTTCATTTTTTAGAAAGGTAGTCGCTCCCAAGCCATTGTTGCCGCCCATAAGAACACAATAAGCGAAGTAGCTTTAACCCACCACGAACGCGGGATTTTCAGCCCTTTAATCATTACCACATCTATGAGAATAATGATGGCTACGGCTGCCAGCTGCCCCAATTCTAACCCAATATTAAAGCCTAAAAGTGGAATTCCTATGCTCTGTTCTTGTGCCAGCATCATCCGCACTGTGTTGGCAAAACCCATTCCGTGGATAAAGCCAAAACTTAGCGCTAATAAATAGTTGAACCACATCCGCCGTCCACCTTGATTTTTAAAAATAATATTGTCTAAAGCAGTCAGCATAATGGTGCAGGGAATCAGAAATTCCACCCACGCACTTGACAACCTCACCACATCTAAAACACTCAAAACCAGTGTTAAAGAATGTCCTATGGTAAAAGCGGTCACCAAAATCAAAAGCGACTTAAAATCCTTAATGGTATAAACGATGACCAGCGCCCAGATAAACAATTGATGGTCCAGAGCATCGGTGCTGATAATGTGCTCCCAACCTAATTGAAGGTAAAATAGAAAATCTGACATTCTTTGAATTTTTACTCTGCGATTATACAAAATTATTTTTACATTTGTATCATCGGTAAGATGGAATTTCAGTGCATTTTATTACCTTTCAAATAAAATTACAATATGTTAAAAAATCAGCTTCAATATTGCATTATTCTTATTTTTATTCTAATTCATCAATTGGCATTCGGTGCTGATAAACATCCGTACCATGTAGGGTCTATGGATATAAAATATAATGCTAAAACCGAACGATTTGAGATGATTGGTAAGTTTTTCATCGATGATTTAGAGGCAGCAGTCAATGCAGAATCTGCAAAGAGTATTCACTTTTTAGAACCTCAACAACAATCTAAAACTAAGGAGATTTTAGAGCAATATTTTAGAAATCATTTCAAAATAAAAGTCAATCAAAAGGTGATTTCGTACAGTTTTCTCGGCTATGAGGAGAAAAGCGAAGCCGTGCTCATTTATATGGAAACCGAGCCTATAAAAACGCCCCAGAAAGTGGAAATTGCTCTAAGTGCTATCTACAACCTCTACGATGACCAAAGCCATATTGTCCATATTACGGTCAACGGAAAAAGGCAGAGCAAAAAAATAGATTATCCGCAACGGTATCTTTATCAAATATTTTAAATAAAAAAGCATTCTCATTCAATTTTTGAGAATGCTTTTTTTGTATTTTATTTTTTCTGTCTTAGGTGACTCCAAGTGTTCATCACAAAAGTGAACAAAATCCCTAATATAGCGGCGGAAATAGAGAATATAAATTTGGTATTTTCATCATCCATAATACCTAAACTCCAATCTATAGCATAGAGATTAAGCCCTATAAACAAGATGAAAAGAATTAAAAATATTTTATATATTGTCTTCATTTTTTATTAAATATTAAAGTTAATATAACTGGTTATCAATTGCGCAAAATTAGCGGTAAATAGTTTAATAGAAATAGCCAATAGAATAATTCCGAAGACTTTTTGAAAAATCATCAATGTAGCATCTCCTAATTTTCGTTCTAACCAATTTGCCGATTTTAGCACGACATAAATCACCAAAATATTAAATAAAATCCCCACTATAATATTGATTGGGTGGTACTCTGCACGCAAAGACAGCGTAGTGGTCAGCGTTCCTGCTCCTGCCACCAAAGGAAAGGCAATCGGTACGATGGAAGCGGCATTAACCTCTCCAGATTTGTGAATTTCTATGCCTAAAATCATCTCCAAAGCAATCACAAAAATCACCAATGCCCCTGCAATAGCAAAGGAATTGACATCCACTCCAATGAATTGCAACAACTTATCCCCAATAAAAAGAAACGAGATCATCAAAACGCCAGAAACAATAGCAGCTTTTTCTGATTCTATATGCCCAAAACGCTTTCTCAGCGAGACAATAATAGGGATAGAACCGATAATATCAATCACGGCAAATAGCACCATAAAACTGGTCATAGACTCCTTTAGAGAAAAATCTTCGATAAAATTCATTTTAATTTTTTTGCAAAAATAAGAATAAAAAATGATTATTCTATAATACGATTATGCAAGTTTATAATTTCGTAATACAACTGGTTTAGGCGCTCTTCATCTTTTACAGGTGCATATTTTTCCATTTCTATTTTAGACCACAGCGTGCGGTATTCATCTGCCAAAATATAGCCATAGCGCTTTTCTATCTCCGAAGCCAAATTAAAAGCCGTAGTATTCAGATAAGCTCTGGTTTTGGCTTGAATTTGATCAACTCCATCAAAAAATGCTGTATAATTTTGAGTCTCAAGCACTTCTTTTAATTGATGGTATTCCACTTCTAAATTTAAAGATGATGATGCCTCTGAAACTGGTGTCAAATTGGTTTTTAAGGCTTTCTTATTTTTTGATTTTCGCCACAAGATATAAGCCACAATGCACACCATCATTGATAAAAACAAGGCACCGAGCCAATAAGGCAGCCGACTTTTGACGGGTTGTTTTGGCGCTTTTGTGGTTGGTGTTTGCACCATATCCAACATTCTACTTGCGGTATTGTCAATCATTTTATCTATCGTATTATCAGGCTCATTTCCATTACTTTGAGGTTCGTTAGACACCTGAAAACTCAACGATTTTGTTGGCAATTCTTCATAAATTTCTTTCTTAGGATTGAAGAACGAAAAAGGCTCTAAATCCACTTGAATATCGCCTGTTTTTTTCGGAATGATGATATAATCTGCGGTTACCTCTCCCCTTAACCCATCGTGAGAAGGTCTAAAATCCTTGGTAATTTTAGGCGGAAACACCTTATAATTCGGGGTTTCTTTAATCTGCGGAAGTTGGATTTCACTCAAATTCCCTACGCCACGCAAGCGAACCGAAATATGCACAGGCTGGTTGAGCTGAAACAATCGATGCTCATCTAAAACTTTGGTTCTGAGCTTAAAATCGCCCACCGCATTTTTAAAGGATGACGGAGCTGGCGGTAGATTTTCTATCTTTAAATTGAGTTTTTTTGTGTTGAGGGTTTCCGTTTTTCCTGCATTAGAGACCTTTGCCGAGATTTCTGGAATTTCCACATTGCCTCCTTTTGAAGAAAACACCAAATAAACGCCCAAAACCTGAGATAGCGTCAGTTTGCCATCGTTTTGTTCTATCTCGTTTGAGGTTTTAGAAATTGGATAAAACTTAACGCCTTCCTCTTGCGGCAGCTTAACATCGGTCAATTTTTGAAAGTAATCTATATTTTTAGCATACGCCCGAAGCACCACCACCGTCGGTTGATTTTGGTAGACTTTTTTGAGTTTAGGCTGCAGCCGAAGCTGCACCTCATCTGTGATTTTGGCTTGCGCCTGCGGTTCTTTTCTCCCTTCTACAAAAATATCAAAAGGCTCGGTTTTATAGATTTTGCCATTGATGGTCACCAAGGCGCTCCCCATTTTGATTTTGCCCGCTTTTTTAGGGTAAAGCAAAACTTGGTACATCACTTGAGTCACGGCAATGTTTTTTGCAGGATCTATGAAAGTATTCCGTGTAGAACCATCATCAATAATATCAAATTTAGAAAAATCTGGCAGCTGCAATAAAGATTCTTGCACATATTCATTCCCGTTGATTTGGAGAAAAATGGTGAATTTAACCGCTTCGTTGGGCTTTATTTCTTTCGCATCGGTATCTGCATAAAAGGAGATTTGCCCATAAATGTTCATCGAGCAAAACCATAATAATATATGCCACCAATGTTTAATCATTACCAATCTTTGTCATTACTTTTGGGGCTAATATAACCATTTTTATTGAGAATGCGACGGGCAGTTTCTCGCTCCTTACTCTCCAAGCGTTGCAAAATGCGCTGTTCCTGCTCTTTGGAAATGCCTCTGTTGGGTGTAGGTTGCTTAGGGTCGTTATTTTGCGTGTCCTCACCCTCGCCTTTGCCTTGTTTTTGTTGATTTTCGCCTTGTGCCTGTTGGCTTTGCTTTTCGTTAGGCTCAGACTGATTTTGAGGATTGCCTTGTTGTGGTTGCTCCTTCTGATTTTGAGGATCTTGGCTCTGTTCTGAGTCTTGTTTTTGGTTTTTATTTTGAGAATTCTTCTCTTTTTGCTTCATTTTAGAAAGGGCATAATTCTTCCTAATATCCTCATTATAAGCATCTTGCTTAAGGGCTTTTTTGTAGAATTCTGCGGCTTGCTCGTAGTTTTTATTTTGCATTGCCACATTTCCTAAATTATAATACGCTGCCGCTTGATCTTGTGGATTTTTGCTTTTTGTTAAGGCTTTTTCATATTCCGCTTTGGCTTCGGGGTACATTTTTTTCTTATAAAAAGAATTGCCTAAATTATAATGTCCACCAAAATCATCTTTATTTTTTAAGGATTCTAAAAAATAATTGGCAGATTGGTCATAATCTTTTTTATCAAAAGACTGATTGCCCTTGTACATAAGCGTATTATAGTTGCTCTGCGCCGATGCAACAAAACACCCCAATACCAAATAAACACTAATGATAAGACTTCTAAACATTTACAGCTGCAAAAATAAAGATTTTAAATGTTAAAATCACGCTTAGGATTTGTTAAATAAATGATAAAAAATAAAACGAACGCCACCATTAAAAAATATTGATAATAATGCACCGCCGTTTGGGATTGTACCAGCGTGGTGCTCCCTTTCGCATTCTGATTAAGGGCTTTAATAATTTGATCTACAGCCTTTTCTGGTTCATTACCATCAATATAAATGCCGCCAGTACTGTTAGAAAGTTGGAGCAAAGCTTGGGTCTCTCGCTTAGAAATTACCGTTTCGCCCATTAAATCCATTTTGTAGCCCATCAACTGCCCATATACATATTCTGGAATGGGCGCTCCTTGTGCCGTGCCCACCCCTACGCTAATAATCTGAACGCCTTTCTTTTCGGCTTCTTTAATGGCGGAACCTTCGTTGCCCTCGTGGTCTTCCCCATCGCTGATGAGGACGATTTTCCCTGAGCTTGGCGCAAGGTTTTTAAACTTTTCCACCGCAACCTGCACACCCTTCTGAAAATCAGTACCTTGGTGTAGCATCACCGAAGTTTCTAAACCTGCCACAAAGCCCTCTGCTGCCGTATAATCTGTAGTTAGCGGCATTACCGATTGTGCATCTCCAGCAAAAACCACCAAGCCTACCCTATCATTTTTCATTCTTTGCATCGTAGAAATAACGATGTTTTTAGCTACCGAAAGCCTGTCGTTCCCCACATCTTGCGCATTCATAGAAGTGGATAAATCCACTAAAAACACCACATTGTTCATTTTTTGCTGAACTTTAACTTCTTCCTTGCCTCCCAGCACATCTACCATAGCTAAAATCAGAAATAATACCGCCAACAGATACATCACCGAAAATAGTTGGGTGTATCTTGGTTTGAGCGGGCTCAACAGCATTTCTTGAAACCTTTCCTCTGCGAAACGGCGGCGTGCTCGTATTTTCCACCGCACATAGCTAAACAGCCCATACCCCAGCGGCAACAAGAGTAACAGCAACAACAAATACCAGTAATTATCTAAATACCAACCCATTACTTCTTTTTAATTTTTAATTTAGAATCCTAAATAGCCGCCAACGTAACAGGGCATCAATTAAAATGAATACCAATGCCACCCAAAGCCATGGGCGAAAATGCTCTTCATAATTATAAATTTTGGATACCTTAATATTTGATTTTTCCAATTGATCTATTTCCTTATACACCGCCTCTAAACTTTGGTTAGAAGTTGCACGGAAGTACTTGCCACCCGTAATTTGCGCTATATCTTGCAGGGTGTATTCATCAATTTTGACAGGCTCTTCCGTGAAGACCAAATCGCCGAAAATATCTTGCCGTGTAGGCATCAGCGCAAACCCATTGCTCCCAATGCCAATGGTGTAGACTTTAATGCCATTATTTTTGGCTAATTCTGCGGCAACCTGCGGTGGCATCGCGTTTTCTATGGTATTCACGCCATCGGTCATCAAGATGATAATTTTACTTTTGGCTTTAGAATTTTTAAGGTGATTGACCGCCACAGCTAAGCCCTCGCCGATGTTGGTTCCGCCCTCTAAATCCATAGGGCTAAAATTTGCCAACTCCTCCACCGCTACGCGATGGTCGGAAGTTAAAGGCACCTTCATAAACGCCTCGCCAGAATACTCCACCAACCCTATTCTATCATTTTCTCTTTGCTCTATAAAAGTTTTGGCGATTTTCTTGAGCGCCGTCAATCGGTCGGGGCCCAAATCCTTCGCTAACATACTGAGCGACACATCAATAGATAGCACAATATCCACTCCCTTGGTTTCATCTCTATCCTGAGAAACGCTGTAAGTGCGTGGGCGTGCCATCGCGATAATCAGCGCCGAAAGGATGATATATTTAGAAATCTTCAGAAAAACCAACGCCATATTAAGGCGATTATTGGGTTTCATATGCTCGGTTGTGGGCACCAGCACAGTGTTTTTATTCTTTGCGCCTTTTTCCCTCAACAACAATGGAATAAAGCCCAAGAACAACAGAAAAAACCACGGGTTATGAAACTCAAAATTAAACATCTTTCCTTAGGTTTTCAAATTCTAAATCTTGATAAGAGCGCTTCACAAAATCGACAATGTCTTGGTAATCGGTTTCCATTAAATCTTGGTCTGGAATGGTTTTCGCAAACTTCACCAAATCACCGCGCAGAAACACCGCTTCCACGATTTGTTCATTTTCTTTTGCTATTTTGTTGTCTTTTTTCATTAGTGCAATTAAATCATCTGTGAGCAAAACTTCCGCAGGAATATGGTACTGCGCCTCTAAAAACGCTCTGGTAATGTCAATCAGCTCCACATAGAAGCTTCTATAATTGCCGTTTTGGATGTATTTTTTCTTTTTCAGTTGCTCCAAAGCCTTCAAGGTTTGGTTGGTTGGCGTTTTGGACTCCGCTATTTTTTTTCTTCCATATTTAATGAAAAAGTAAATCAGATAAGCCAATGCCAACGCTGCCAACACGCCTAAAACATAGATTTTATACAAATCCCAATAGTCTCGCCAGCCTAAATCTACCCTTTTATTATCCATAATATCAAGGAGTTGGTCATCTTTTTGAGCGGTATTAACCACCTCCACTTCATAAGGAATCGTAGTGTGGATTTTTCCGCCAATCTTAAACTCCAACGGCGGAATTTTAAAGTGTCCTTCTTCAAAAATGGCAAATTCTATCACCCGAGAATATTCATCAGAGTCTTGGCTGATTTCATCTTTAATCTCCTCAAAATGAAATGGTAACAACTCGTTTTTGGGTGCCGCTATCACATCTTTCCCTTCTAAATTACTGATTTTAATTTTGAGAACGGCGGGCTCTCCCAACGCTACTTTGGTTTTATTTAGCATAGAAGCCAAGGTCTGAGCTTGTCCCCAAATGCCAATCATCATCAAAAAGAAACTAATATAAATTTTTAACTTCATCTTACTTTTTCTGAAAATAATGGTACAGCACCGTGGCATAATCTGCCCCTGTAGGCAATGCAATAAAATGAGCCGAATTCCGCTGAAAACGCTCCTTTACGCTCTGTTGATGTTGCTTTTGTTCCTCCGTATATTGGTATCTAAAACGGGCATTAGAGGTATTGACCCAAATGGTTTGCCCAGTTTCCGCATCTTTAAAGTGTACATAGCCCACTTCTGGAATTTGCATATCTTTCTCATCAGCGATGCTAATACCCAACAATTGATGCTTTCTCGCCACTATGCTTAGCGTTTTCTCATTGATTTTATCATTAAAATCAGATAATAGAAATAAAAACGATTTCTTTTTAAAAACATTCATCACATATTCTAATGCAGCGCCCACATTGGTTTTGGCAGGTACATCGTCTGCGGACAAAATATGGCTGAGCAAAGTTAAAATATGCTTGCGCCCCTTTTGTGGCGGTATGGCGTGGTAAACCTGATCAGCAAATAAAATCAAACCGACTTTATCGTTATTTCCTGCCGCTGAAAACCCCAAACTTGCGCATATTTCTGCGGCGTATTCCTTTTTTAATGCGGTGTGTGTGCCATAATTCATCGAGGCGGAAATATCCACCAACAGAAGAATGGTCAGCTCCCGCTCCTCCTCCATTACCTTGATAAAAGGCTCTCGGAAACGCGCGGTTTTATTCCAATCTATACGCCGCACATCATCTCCAAACTGATACTGCCGCACCTCCGAAAATGCCATACCTTGCCCTTTTAAGGAACTATGATATTGCCCCATCAGAGCGGCTTCCGTCCTTTTCTTAGTGCGGATTTCTATCTGCCTTACTTTTTTGATAATGTCTTTAACTTCCATTGTTATTGAAAAACGAATTGAGTTTTAAGGCGCCTGCACACGCGCTAAAATGCGGTCTATCAGCTGGTCGGAAGTTACATTTTCTGCCTCTGCCTCAAAGCTTAAGCCTATTCTATGGCGGAGCACATCTGGCGCAATTTCCTTAACATCTTCAGGAATCACAAATGCCCTACCTTTAATAAACGCCAACGCCCGCGAGGCAATCGCCATACTGATAGAAGCCCGCGGCGATGCCCCAAAGCTGATATAATTTTTCAGTTCTGATAGCCCATACCGCTCTGGATAACGCGTAGCAAAAACCATATCCAAAATATATTTTTCTATTTTTTCATCAAGATAAATTTGATGGATCAGTGCCTTGCCCTCCATTACTTGCGCTAAGGAAACCACAGGCTTAACCTTCGGAATTTCGGAAGTGGAAACCATCCGCATCACCTTTCTTTCTTCCTCAAAATCAGGGTAATCAATGGTACATTTGAGCATAAAACGGTCGGTCTGTGCCTCTGGGAGTAGATAAGTCCCCTCTTGGTCTATGGGGTTTTGCGTTGCCATAACCAAAAAAGGACGCGGCATCTGCATGGTTTCATCACCTATGGTGACTTGCTTTTCTTGCATCACCTCTAACAATGCCGACTGCACTTTGGCTGGCGCACGGTTGATCTCATCTGCCAAGACAAAATTTGCAAATACAGGACCTTTTTTAATGCTAAAATCGTTGTCTTTAACATTATAAATCATCGTCCCAACCACATCGGCAGGTAGTAAATCAGGCGTAAACTGGATTCTGGAAAACTGCCCTTGTAGCGCTTCTGACAAGGTTTTTATCGCTAAAGTTTTTGCCAATCCTGGTACGCCTTCTAAAAGGATATGCCCATTCCCTAAAAGCCCGATGAGTAGGCGATCTATCATATAAGATTGCCCAATAATCACTTGGTTAATTTCCTCTTTTAAAAGTTTAAAATAGTGATTTTGAACTTGTACTTTTTCGTTTAGAATTCTTATTTCTTCCGCTTGATGTAATTCTGCCATTGTTCCTAAAAATATGGGGTAAAATTGCAATAAATCTCTGGGATTTTCAAAATAATTTTCGCTAAAATTCTGTTAAAGTTTGTTAAAGACATCTCCGATTAAAACATTCATTAGAGAATAAAGCTCTTTTTATGATAATCTGAAATTTTTTACACCATTATCCCCTTCACTTCGCTACTATATTTTCCATTCGGTATTCCTACGATAAAAAATTATAATTTATTTCAGATAAAATTGTCCGAAATAAAATTATGTTGTACCTTTGCCGTATCAATTCAGTGGATTTATGTTCTCCAAGGCGTGTAAATATGGGATTAAGGCAGCGGTGTTCATCGCAATAGAGTCGATGCAAAATCGGCGGGTAAAACTCCCTGATGTGGTAGAAAATATCGGTAGCCCCGAGGCATTTACCGCTAAAATTTTGAGCCAACTGACCAAAGCCAACATCATCCGCTCTGTCAAGGGGCCATATGGCGGTTTTGAGATTGAAAAAGAACGCCTTAACCAAATCAAAGTGAAAGCCATTGTAGAAGCCATTGATGGCAATATGCTGTTTTCGGCGTGCGGTATGGGCTTCCTCTCTTGCGGCGATGAGAACCCTTGTCCACTCCATTTTAAATATACCCAAGTGCGAAACGAAATCAATAAAATGCTGGATTCCACCACGCTTTTGGAAATGGCAACCGATGTTAAAAACCAGAAAACCAAACTCTTAATCTCATAGTTTTTTTTATTTTAATTTAAGATAAAATTATCCGAAATAAAATTTAAATCATTATCAAAAAAATAACTAATACAATGGACTTACAAAATCAACTCATTGGAGAGATTGTAGCAGAGGATTTCAGAACTGCTGCGGTCTTCAAAAAACACAAAATAGACTTCTGCTGTCGTGGTAGACGCACCATAGAAGCCGCTTGCAAAGACAAAAATATCTCGCCACAGCAGATTTATCACGAGCTGGAAAACCTCCCCTCTACCTCGGGTGGAGAGATCGATTTTAAGCATTTTCCGCTGGATTTATTGGTGGATTATATTGAAAAAATGCACCACCGCTATGTGGAAGAAAAAACGCCCATCATCCAAGCTTTTTTGGATAAACTTTGTAAAGTGCACGGCGAACGCCACCCTGAACTTTTTGAAGTCAAAGCTCAATTTGACCAATCGGCAAAGGATCTGGCAGCCCATCTGAAAAAAGAAGAATTGATCCTCTTCCCTTTCATTAAAAATTTGGTAAAAGCCAAATATATACATCAACCCGTGCCTACTGCCCAATTTGGAACGGTAGAAAATCCTGTTGATATGATGAAAGAAGAACACGATGTGGAGGGCGAACGCTTCCGAACCATTGCCCAACTCACCCACGATTATACTCCGCCAGCAGATGCGTGCAACACCTACCAAGTTACTTATGCAATGTTGCAAGAGTTTGAAAATGACCTACATAAGCATATCCACATCGAGAATAATATTTTGTTCCCGCAAGCCATCGCATTGGAAAAAGAACTCCGTCAATCCAGTTAAAAAGTTTAAAATTTTAATGACTTAAAAAAATACTTTATATGCAGAATTGGCTTTTTCATCTAAAATAACAGTGACAATTCCTATTATTAAAAAAAATTAAAAAACACTTAAAAATCAGATCATTATGACACCACGAAAACTTTGGCAATGGCTCGCCGCCGTGATTATCGGCTCCTTTGCCGTACTTATTTTCTTCGGAATAGAAATTTATAGAAATGTACCACCCATCCCAGACAAAATCATCTCTGAAGATGGCACTGTATTGGCGACTGGACAAGATATTAAAGACGGACAGAATGTTTGGCAATCCATTGGTGGTCAGACTGTTGGGAGTATTTGGGGACATGGTGCTTACATCGCTCCCGACTGGACGGCGGACTATCTCCACAGAGAAGCCACTTTGCTACTGAACGCTTTGGCGAAAAAAGATGGCAAGACCTATGCTCAACTCCCTGATGATGAGCAAGCCAGATACCAAGCTCTTCTGAAAAAAGAGATCAGAAAAAATACTTTTGATGAGGCTAAAAACGAAATTGTACTCAGCAAAGAACGAGCAATGGTACAGGAGGAATTGGCTCAATATTATCAAAAATTATTTATGAATGATGCCTCTCTGAACAAGCTTCGGGACAGCTATGCCATTCCTAAAAATACGATAAAAGACCCTGAGCGAATGCGGAAAATGAACGCTTTCTTTGCGTGGAGCACTTGGGTATGCAGCACCAATAGACCCAACGACGAGGTAACTTATACCAACAACTGGCCTCACGAACCGCTGATTGGCAACACACCACCGACTTCGTTGCACTTGTGGTCAGGATTTAGTGTGCTGTTGTTATTGGTCGGTGTGGCATTATTGGTTTTCTACCACGCCAAAAATAAAGAAGAAGAGCTGAACGAAAAATTACCGCTGGAAGATCCGCTTAGAAATATGAAACCAACGCCCTCTATGCGTGCCACCCTCAAATATGTGTGGGTCGTAGCATTACTGATTTTGGTGCAAATGTTGGCAGGCGTAATTACCGCTCACTATGGCGTGGAAGGTAGCGCGTTCTATGGCTTCCCGTTAGATGAATACTTGCCTCAATCGGTATCGAGAAGTTGGCATGTGCAGTTGGCTATTTTCTGGATTGCTACCTCTTGGCTCGCCACAGGACTGTATATCGCTCCTGCTGTTTCTGGACACGAACCTAAATATCAAGTTCTCGGTGTAAATGTGCTGTTTGGTGCTTTACTCATCGTAGTTTTGGGCTCCTTGGCAGGACAATGGTTTGGGGTGATGCAAAAATTAGGTTTGGTGGATAATTTCCTCTGGGGGCACCAAGGTTATGAATATGTGGAACTCGGTAGAATCTGGCAAATCTTACTCCTCGTGGGGCTTTTCTTATGGTTATTCCTAATGGTAAGAGCCTTGCTCCCAGCCCTTAAGAAAAAAGATGGCGATAGACATTTGTTGATTTTATTCACCCTTTCTGCAGTAGCCATCGCAATGTTTTATGGCGCTGGATTGATGTACGGCAGACAAACCCATATGGCTATCGCCGAATATTGGAGATGGTGGGTGGTACACCTTTGGGTAGAAGGCTTCTTTGAAGTATTTGCAACAGTCGTGGCAGCCTTTTTATTTACTCGATTGGGATTACTTCGCTTAAAATCAGCAACTACCGCCGTGCTTTTCTCCACAATAGTCTTCTTGGCAGGTGGTATTTTAGGAACTTTCCACCACTTGTATTTCAGTGCTACGCCTACTTCGGTATTGGCATTAGGTGCGACATTTAGTGCCTTGGAAATTGTTCCTTTGGTGCTCATCGGTATAGAGGCATATCAAAACTATCAAGTGAGCAAATCTACCCGATGGATACAAGCTTATAAATGGCCAATCTACTGTTTTATTGCGATGTGTTTTTGGAATTTCTTAGGTGCGGGTATCTTTGGGTTCGCCATCAATCCTCCTATTGCATTGTATTACCTCCAAGGGCTTAATACCACGGCGGTTCACGGTCACGCGGCTTTATTTGGGGTGTACGGAATTTTAGGTATCGGGCTGATGCTCTTTGTGTTGCGCGGGCTCTACCCTGACAGAAACTGGAACGATAAATTGATAGGCTGGGCTTTCTGGCTGACCAACATCGGTTTATTTGTGATGGTTACCGTGAGCATCTTACCTATCGGCATTATGCAATCTGCCGCCTCGATAAAAGAAGGCTATTGGTATGCCCGTTCGGCTGAGTTTATGCAAACCGATATTATGAATTTCTTACGCTGGATGCGTGTGCCTGGCGATATTTTATTGGCCTTAGGCGAAGTGCTTTTGGTAGCCTTCATCATCGGATTAAAAACCGGTTGGTCACTCAAAGACAAACGATAATCTGAATTTAAACAGATACAAAACAGCTTTATACTTTATTGTATAGGGCTGTTTTTTTTTGAAATAAAAGAGAAAATTAGAAAAAATATTAAGTACGAGAAATCAATTGAAGTAATTTCCTCCATCAACCCACTCTTTTTTCATAAAAAATCATTAAATTTGTGCCTATTTTTTCAGATGGAAAATTATATTTCTTATTTGCCGTATGCCTTTGTGCTGATTGTAGCGCTGCCTTTTTTAGTTTTATTGAGGCAGTGGGTGTATTTTTATATGCAGAGTAAGAATAAAGAGCTGAAACTCCTAAGTTTACAGAAAACACCAACCATTCCCACCCAAGCGTATGAGCGGATGGCCATCTTTTTGGAGCGTATAAAGCCAGCGTATTTAATTCAAAATTTTAATGATCATTTAGCGCCACACGAGTTTTTATACCTCACAGAAAAGAGCATCAACCAAGAGTTTGAATACAATATCTCTCAACAAATTTACATCAAAAAAGACCTCTGGGAAGCAATTGTAGAAGCTAAAAATAGCATTTTAAGTCAATTGAAAACCAGCTATGAACAGCTTCAAGACAAAGCGACATTAGAAGAATATAAAACGGTATTTCTGCTACAATATATAGAAAAACAAGACCTTATCACAGAAACTATTGATTTATTAAGAAAAGAAGTAACAAAAAATTAAAAATATAAAAACAATGATTCCAAAATTCAAAGCACACCCTTGGCACGGCATCTCGGCAGGCGAAAAAGCACCAGATGTGGTGACCGTTTATGTGGAAATTGTTCCATCTGACACCATTAAATACGAAGTGGACAAAGAAAGTGGTTACCTAAAAGTAGATAGACCGCAGAAGTTTTCTAACATTATCCCTGCGCTTTATGGCTTTGTGCCGCAAACTTATTGCGATGAAGAAGTGAAAAAACTCGCGATAGAAAGCGGCGCTACCGATGTTACTATGGGCGATCACGACCCGTTGGACATCTGCGTGCTCAGCTCTCACAACATCCACGCGGGTAATCTTTTGATGGATGCCATCCCTATCGGTGGGTTTAAAATGATTGACAAAGGCGAAGCTGATGATAAAATTATTGCAGTGATGGTGGGCGACCAAGCTTATGGGCATATGAAAGACATCTCTGACCTTCCAGAAGCTGAAGTACAAAGGCTAAAACACTACTTCCTCACTTATAAAAATCTACCTTACGAGCAAGCCTCTTGCAGAATTGATGAAACTTATGGTGCAGAACACGCCAAACAAGTGATTGAAGCTTCTCTAAAAGATTATAAAACCAACTACGGAGAAGAAAAATAAAAAAGAAACTGCCCAAAGAGGCAGTTTTTTTATGGATATTTTATAGCTATTAAAGAATTAATGCTGTTCGCTCAAGCGCTGCCTAACCGCTTCATAAAGGATAGCACCACACGCCACGGAAACATTGAGCGATTGCGTTTTTCCCAAAATAGGCAACTTAATTTTCTCATCCGAATGATGAAGCACTTCCTTAGAAATCCCTTTTTCCTCATTACCCATCACCAATGCCATTGGCACTTTAAAATCAACATCATAAATAAGTTTTTCGGCTTTCTCTGTAGCGCTAAATACCAGAACTCCAGACTGTTGTAAAAAACCTACGGTATGTGCCAAATTTTTCTCCTTACAGATTTTAACATTATATAATGCCCCTGCCGAAGTCTTAATAGCATCAGAATTGATAGGCGCCGCACCTTTTTCAGGGATGATAATCGCATCAACGCCAATGCACTCCGCCGTTCTCGCAATAGCACCGAAATTCCGCACATCGGTCAGTCTATCCAAAATGATTAAAAACGGAATCCTGCCCGCCTCAAAGACTTCTGGCAACACTGTTTCTATCTGATAAAACGGAATATCCGAGATAAAAGCCACCACACCTTGGTGATTTTTTCGGGTAAAGCGGTTGAGCTTTTCAATCGGTACATAATTAGGGCGAAGCTGATGTTTAGCAATCAGCACCTTTAATTCTGCATAGATAGGACCTTGCAAGCCATTTTGAAGGAAAATTTTATCGATGGTTTTTCCAGCCTCTAAGGCTTCTATCACTGGACGAAGTCCAAAAATAAAGTCTTCTTTTTTATCTTTTTTCTCGTAGCGAGGTTTTTGGGAATATGGTTTCATTCTGAGGTTTTAATCAATCATTAACGCGCGTTTTTGGGCTAAAATATAGCCATAATGCATACTTTCGTGGGCATTATTAAAGATAATGGCTTCTTTAATATTTTTTAAATCTAAACCAAAACTGGTGCTGTATGGCGTATAGTCTGAGAATAGCCCATCATCATAATCCTTCATCAGCACTTTGGAAGTTTCTGTCAGTAGAAAACTCAAATCTTCAATTTCGGACTCGGCAATATCAAAATTAGGCAGCGTTCCTTTCTTGTATTTTTCAATCCAGTAAGTATCTATTCTAAATGAATTTTTGCTAAGATAATAATGCAAAAGTTGCTGAGTAGCCACACAATGGGCTATATTCCAATAAATATTATTATTAAAACCATCTGGTATGGTCAGTAGATTTTCATAAGAGACTTCTCTTAGGACTTCTTGCAAATTTTTTCTAATCTGCAGATGTGCCACAAAATGATAATTCATATCCGAAAGGTCGTTTGGTTCAAAAAATCAAAATTAGTCTAATTCAGTGAGACTACCAAAGGTTTTAGCCTAAACTTCCCAAATTTCCCTTGCTCAATCCAGTAACAGCGCAGTCAACGCATCGCTGAGGAACGCGCCATCTTTGTGTTAAGATTTATATGCATACGGCGGTCATTTATATTTTTCTATTAACCTAAATTTCATTAAATTTGTACCTTAATTTTAAATAAAGCAATATCAATGGATATATTTGATAGAATAAAGCAAAATCCTGGGCCATTAGGGCAGTTTGCAGACTATGGCGAGGGCTATTTTGTATTTCCTAAATTGGAAGGTCCCATCGGTCCGAGAATGAAATTCCAAGGTAAAGAAGTGATTTTCTGGAGTGCCAATGATTATCTGGGGCTCTGCAACCACCCAGAAGTTAAAGAAACCGATGCCAAAGCTGCCGCAGAGTACGGAATGTTCTACCCTATGGGCGCTCGCGCGATGTCTGGAGAAACACCTTACCACCAACAATTAGAGCAAGAATTAGCCGATTTCGTTAGTAAAGAAGCCGCTTATTTGCTCAACTTTGGTTACCAAGGTATGGTGTCTATTATCGACGCTTTGGTTTCTAAAAATGATGTTATCGTTTATGATGTAGATTCTCACGCTTGTATTGTAGATGGTGTTCGCCTGCATATGGGCAAGAGATTTACTTTCCGCCATAACGATTTAGAAAGCGTGGAGAAAAACCTCCAAAGAGCCACCAAAGTTGCAGAAGAAACTGGTGGCGGTATCCTCCTCATTACAGAGGGCGTTTTCGGGATGCGTGGGCAACAAGGAAAACTCAAAGAAATTGCTGCGCTCAAGAAAAAATACAACTTCCGAATGCTTGTAGATGATGCCCACGGCTTCGGTACACTGGGAGCTACTGGCGCGGGTGCTGGCGAGGAACAAGGTTGCCAAGATGATATTGATGTTTATTTTTCTACCTTTGCGAAATCTATGGCAGGCTTTGGGGCTTTTGTGGCTGGGAACAAGGACATCATCCGTTATCTTAAATACAATATGCGTTCTCAAATCTTCGCTAAATCTCTCACAATGCCGATGGTTATTGGTGGTTTAAAGCGTTTAGAATTATTGAGAACCCGCCCTGAGATTAAAGCCAAGCTTTGGGAAAATGTCAATAAACTCCAAGGCGGACTTAAAGCCAAAGGCTTCAATTTAGGCGATACGAACACTTGTGTAACGCCAGTTTTCATTGAAGGAACGCCTGTGGAAGCCACATTATTAGTAAAAGACCTTCGTGAAAATTATGGTATCTTCACTTCGGTGGTGGTTTATCCTGTTATTCCTAAGGGAATGATTTTGTTGAGGCTTATCCCAACCGCTTCTCATACCGATGCTGAAATCAACGAGACCATTGCCGCATTTGAGGCGATTCACGATAAATTAGTGAAAGGTTATTACAAAGAACAAGAGCAAAAACTCTTAGCCGAGCAAGGTCTCTCTTTCAAACCGATTTAAAGTATCCTTCACTTTTAATATTATAAAAGACTATCCTAGAGCGTGGATGGTCTTTTTTTGTTTAAATTATTGATAACAAAGTCTCTCAATAAAAAAGCAATCCTAACCGAAAAGATTAGGATTGCTGGATATGATGATAAAAATAACTCTAAAAATATAGGTTTTATTCGCAGAGAATAATTCCTTTATCGTTATTGAATTCTATAACACCGCTTTTGATAGGCAATGCAAAAACAGAGCTTTTTTGTTCTGTCTCCTTAGAGAAATGCTTAGTGTACGGCTCTCCTATTTGGTTGGTGTATAGTTTCACCTTTCCGCCAGAGAGAGAAGATACAATAGCCGCGTGGTTTTTCATAATATGAAACTCCCCATTTTTCCCTGGTAGAAGCACAGACTCTACTTCTCCATCAAAAGCGACATATTCAGGTGTTAATATTTTTATTTTCATTTGGTTAGCTTTAGAAACTTAGACAAGCTAAGCGTTGATTATTTTATTTATTATCCGCAAGCATTTTTTCTCCAGCTTCTATGGCTTCCTCAATGGTACCTTTCAAGTTGAAAGCGGCTTCTGGCAAGTGGTCTAACTCACCATCAATAATCATATTAAATCCTTTTATGGTATCTTTAATATCTACTAAAGCCCCTGGAATACCTGTAAACTGTTCTGCCACATGGAACGGCTGAGACAAGAATCTCTGTACCTTTCTGGCACGGTAAACCACCAATTTATCTTCTTCAGAAAGTTCTTCCATACCAAGAATAGCGATGATGTCTTGGAGCGCTTTATATCTTTGTAAGATTTCCTTAACGCGCTGCGCACAGTTATAGTGCTCTTCGCCAATGATTTCTGGAGCCAAAATTCTCGATGTAGAATCTAATGGGTCTACCGCTGGATAAATCCCCAAAGAAGCAATTTTACGAGACAATACCGTTGTAGCATCTAAGTGGGCAAATGTTGTCGCTGGCGCTGGGTCGGTCAAGTCATCGGCAGGTACATATACCGCTTGTACAGAGGTAATGGAACCGTTTTTAGTAGAGGTAATACGCTCTTGCATCGCTCCCATCTCTGATGCCAAAGTAGGCTGATAACCTACCGCAGATGGCATACGCCCAAGAAGTGCAGACACCTCTGAACCCGCCTGTGTAAAACGGAAAATGTTATCTACGAAGAAAAGTACATCTCTACCTTGTCCGCTCTCACCACCATCACGGTAATATTCCGCTAAAGTTAATCCAGAAAGGGCAACTCTTGCTCTTGCACCTGGTGGCTCATTCATCTGTCCGAAAACGAAAGCCGCTTTAGACTCTTTCATCAGCTCTGTATCTACTTTAGAAAGATCCCAACCGCCTTCTTCCATAGAGTGCATAAACTCATCACCATATTTGATAATGCCAGACTCTAACATCTCTCTTAGAAGGTCGTTCCCCTCACGGGTTCTCTCTCCTACTCCTGCGAATACCGAAAGACCACCGTGGCCTTTGGCGATGTTGTTAATCAATTCCTGAATCAATACTGTTTTTCCTACACCAGCACCACCGAAGAGACCGATTTTCCCCCCTTTTGCATAAGGCTCAATGAGGTCAATTACTTTAATCCCTGTGTAGAGTACTTCTGCAGAGGTAGAAAGTTGGTCAAATTTAGGCGCTTCTCTGTGGATTGGCAAACCGCCTTCCTTAGATAATTCTGCAAGTCCATCAATAGCATCTCCTACCACATTGAAAAGTCTGCCATTAACCCCATCACCGATAGGCATTGTAATCTGGCGACCTTGACCTACTACTTCCTGCCCTCTCTGAAGCCCATCTGTAGCATCCATAGCGATACATCTTACCATATCTTCGCCAATATGCTGCTCTACCTCTAATACGAGTTTTTCACCGTTTTGTTTTGTAATTTCCAGTGCATCATAGATTTTTGGAAGGTCTTCCACTTCGCTGAAAACCACATCTATTACTGGACCAATAATCTGAGAAATTTTTCCTTTAATTTGGTTTGCCATTTCTATTTTTTTTCTTGTGTGCAAATATAATCATTATAAATTAAATTGCAATTGGTAAAGAAAAAGATTTTTATCATATTTGCAATATTATTAAAAACCGCAGGCGGCTACCCAGAAAAAAGCCTTATGTAGCACGACTTTTACGATAGATTATGAAGACAATAAATCCGCTTTCTGAATACCAACCCAGCACCCCTTTAGCCCTCTCCATCGGAATGTTTGATGGCGTGCACTTAGGACACCAAAGCCTTATTAAACGACTGAATACCATTGCTAAAGAAAAAAATCTAAAGTCTGCTATTCTCTCTTTTTGGCCACATCCTAAGTTGGTTTTTCAGCCTCAATCTGACCTACAACTGCTCAATACTTTAGATGAAAAAAAGGCGCTTTTGGAAAGTTTTGGTATGGATTATTTTCTGCTTCAAGATTTTACCGAAGCGTTTAGAAATCTATCTGCGGAAGATTTTATTGAGCAAATTTTGGTACGCCAACTGCAAGTTAAACACCTTATTGTAGGGTACGACCACCGTTTTGGGAAAAATCAAACTGGAAATTTTGAGCTATTGAAGGCTCTGGCGCCTCGGTTAGGTTTTGAAGTGGAGCAACAGGAAGCCATTGCTTTAGAAAATCAGAATATCAGCTCCACAAAAATCCGAAATGCGCTACTGGCAGGCGATATCCTGCAAGCCAATGCGATGTTGGGCTATCCTTATTCCATCAGCGGTGCTGTGATCCACGGGAAGAAAATCGGGCGCACCATAGGCTATCCTACTGCTAATATTGAGGTGCCTCCACATCAATTATTGCCTAAAAAAGGGGCTTATATTGTGGAAGTTCTGGTGCAGGGACAACTTTATAAAGGAATGCTCAGCGTGGGTACCAATCCTACTGTCAATGGTACTCAAATGAGTGTAGAGGTTTATATTTTAGATTTTGATGCTTCTATTTATGGCGAAACCATCACGGTGAAATTTAGAGATTTCCTACACGAAGAGATTAAATTTGACGGTCTGGAAAACCTCATCAAAAAATTAGATGATGATAAAATCCGAACGCAAAATTTTAAATTCTAAATAGATTTCAGCCTCTAAAAAACTTTCTTCTCATCAAAAATAAAGGCGATTTCTTTATTCTCCATTCTGAGAATGCAAATGTTGCTGTTGCTTTTTCGTGAGTTTTTTAACCACCTCTTGATAAGAATGATCTATCAATTCTCGGACTAAGGCGTTCGGAAGATCCTCTGCCTCCACAGTGTTCCAATGTTTTTTATTCATATGGTAGGCTGGATAAATTGCGGAATACTCAGCTCTTAATTCCTCACTCCATTCGGGGTTTGTTTTCAGGTTAATTTTCAGTGGATAAGTAGAGAGAAATGCCAATAGGAATACTTTCCCTTGTACCTTAAACACCAAAATATCATCACCGAAAGGGAAGCCTTCCGTTACGCCAGCTTTGGCAAGAGCATAGGTTCTGATGTCTTCTATATTCATCGTTTTTTTATTAAAACAATCCCGAAAAGTGGTAGCACATTTCAGGATTGTGGGTGTGGTTTATCCTTGGCTTTGATGATAATAAGCCAACATTTTATAATAGAGTTTTGCGGCTAAAAAGGCGGTTGGTTTTGCCATTGGAGAGTCCATCAGCTCCACGATATCAAACGCCACCACATTGCATTTTTCAAATACCCTTTTTAGAAGTTCCAAAGTAGGATACCACTGCAATCCGCCTGGCTCTGGCGTACCCGTAGAAGGCGCTATGGCAGGGTCAAACGCATCTAAATCTATGGTGATGTACACATTGCCCGAAACTTTTTCTAAAACATCATCTATCCAGTCTTCTTTCTTCGCGATTTGGTGTGCCCAAAAGCATTGCCCTTCGGGTACATACTGCATTTCTTCAATATCACAAGAGCGGATGCCCACTTGCACCAAATTGTGCTTCTGGCGGGCTTCAAAAACGGCGCACGCGTGGTTAGAGGTAGAGCCGTGGAACTCTGGTCTTAGGTCTGTATGGGCGTCTAACTGGAGTACCGTTAGGTTTTCAAACTTCTCGCCCACCGCACGGATAGAGCCGATAGAAACGGAATGCTCGCCACCGAAAAGCGTGAATAATTTACCCTCGTTGTTTAGGAGTTCTTTGGTTTTTTGATACACGGCTTCCGTCATCGCCTCTGGGGAAGCATCTTCCGTAACTGCACCAGCGAGGTAAACGCCTTGTTTATAAGGCTCCGAAGCGGTTTCTATATCATAAAGTTCCATATTTTCTGAGGCATCTAAAAAAAGTTCAGGACCTTTGTCCGCGCCTTTGCCCCAAGTGGAAGTGCCATCATAAGGCACCGTTAAAAGCATCACCTTAGAATGGTCTAATGTGGCATTTTCTTCTGGAATTCCTGCGTATGTTTTCATTATTTTAATTGATTTATATTGTTATATTTTATTTCTACCGACTACAATTAGGTTTTTACCCATTACAATTGGATTTTCACCCGTTACAATTGGATTTTCACCCGTTACAATTGGATTTTCACCCGTTACAATTGGGTTTTTACCCATTACAATTGGATTTTCACCCGTTACAATTGAGTTTTCACCCATTACAGTTGTTTTTTTACCGACTACATTTGAATTTATTTTAAACAAAATTTAATTTTAAGGCAAAAATATAATATATTAATTTAAAATTTATCATTTTAAACGCCAAATACTGACCATTCCATTATCAGCAATTTTGGTATGATGGGCTTTAAACTTCTGAACCTCATCAGGGCTACTTTCTTTAAAACAAAAACGATGCACCACTAACACCTTCGGCTGATGGTAAGCCACTTCCTTTGGAATGGTGTAATTGAGGTTGTCATGTTGGAGCCTATAAGCATACTGTTTAGTCCCTATCAATGGGGTGTTGTAGCCATAATGAGAGAGCACCATATAGCGCTGCCCCGCATATTGGTCAATCATTTTTTTACTCTTACGGAAGTCGGAAATGACCCAATCCGTTTCTCGCATTTGGCTATAATTAGAATACTGCAAATAGCCCGTATATGCCATCGCCCCCAACATCAGCGCCAATAGCGTTCTTTTATGGTTTTGCTTTTTAAAAACGAAATCTGGGAGGGAAAAGACCATCAGCACCACGACCATCGTCAGGAACGGTAGCCAAGTGTCCAAAGCATAATAATTGTGCACGCTAAGACTCCAAGACATCAGCAAAGTGTAACCCAAAACGCCTAAGAAATAAATACCCACCAATATCAACAAATGGTTATGTTGCGGATTTCGTCCGTATTTAAAGTAGAAATAAATCAGTACCAAGCCCACTAAACAATGGAAAATCGGCATAAAACGGATGCCGTAATGTATCGCAATAACCCTCAAATTCGCCCAAAGTTCTGCCCAAGTTTCTGCCACAATGGGATGATTTAAAAACACCGAGCCGTAGTGGATTTGTAAATATTGATTGTATATAAAGTAAGCCAGCACCACCCCCAAAGAGGCGCAAACCACCAATAAATTGATGCGGTATTTTTTACTCATCAGCGCTAAATACGCCATATAAACCAACAACGCCAAAATGATAATGGTATGGGTAAACCTCATCAGCGCTGCCAAAGTGAGGAAAAACATCCCTATAATAAAGAATTTGAGTTTCCTTCCTTTAAAGTAATAGATGAAAAAACTGAGCGCCATCAGCACCGTGCTAAACGCCGCCATAGACACATGGAACCCCGATTGGTAATACACAAAAATAGGCTGCGAGACGATCAACACCCCCACGAAAATAGCGGCATAGTTGTTCTTCAAAACCGCAATAGCACGGTAAAGAAAAAACAACCCTACCCAACTCCACACCAAAGAAACACTACGGAATACCACGGGCGCATCGGTGTGGAATAACTTCATCATCAGTGCCACGAGGTAATGCAAAATAGGGAAATCCACCGCAGTAATGCCTTGCGGATTTTCTACGACAGCCTTAGGCGGAAATTGATGGTTCAAGGTAAATGATCTCGGGTGAAAAAAATCAAAACTATTGTCTAAAAACCCCAAAGCAACGGCATAGTGATCACTCTGCGCCCAAGCGTGCTCCCCAAAAGGATATTGGGTAATATCATAACCGTGGAACAACAGACCAGGCAAAATAATAAATAATAAAAAGTAATAATATTTAATATTTTCGGAGGCTTGGGTGGTTTTCATAAGTTTATTTTTTTAGTATCCTACTAATTTCAGCACCTCTTCTGGGTTTTGTTTATCTCGGAAAATCTCGTATTGGAAATTCCCCTCTTCATCTTTGGTGATGAGAATATGCCTTGGCTGCGGTATCAAACAATGGTGCGCACCGCCATAACCGCTGATGCTCTCTTGATAAGCACCTGTATTAAAAAAGCCGATGTAGAGCGGTTTGGTATCACTAAACACGGGGAGATAAATGGCATTAGTATGCTGTTCTGAGTTATAATAATCATCAGAATCACAGGTCAAGCCACCCAAGAACACGCGCTCATAGCTGTCTTCCCATCGGTTGAGTGGGAGCATAATAAAGTGCCGAGAAATCGCCCAAGTATCGGGTAAAGTCGTCATAAAACTACTGTCTATCATATCCCATTTTTCACGGTCGTTCTGGCGCTTTTGGCTGATGATTTGGTAAAGATTAGCCCCGCTCTCGCCCACCGTAAAGGAGCCAAATTCTGTGTAAATATTAGGTTCTTCCACGCCTTCTTCCTCACAGAATTTTTTGATTTGTGAAACAATTTCGTTCACCATATACTCATAATCGTAATCAAAATTAAGGGAAGTTTTAATCGGAAAACCACCGCCAATATTGAGGGAATCCACCTCTGGTGCGATCTTTTTTAGCCTTGCATAAACGCGGAGACACTTAAATAATTCGTTCCAATAATAGGCGGTATCCTTAATCCCTGTGTTGATGAAAAAGTGAAGCATTTTCAGTCTGGCATTCGGGTGTTCTGCAATTTTCTGGCTGTAATAAGGGATAATATCCTTGTAGCCAATCCCCAACCGAGAGGTATAAAATTCAAACTTTGGCTCCTCCTCAGAGGCAATTCTAATCCCGATATTAAAAGTAGAATCTATGCTCTCCGTGAGTTTATCCAATTCTCTATAATTATCTAATATCGGCGTGATATTCTCAAAACCATCATTGATTAAATCTGAAATCTTTTCAAGATAATCATCAGTTTTAAAGCCATTGCAAATTACCTCTATATTTTTATCTACTTTTCCTTTTTCGTAGAGGCGTTTTACGATATCCATATCAAAAGCCGAAGAAGTTTCTAAACTAATATCATTTTTAAGCGCTTCTTCTAACACAAATGAAAAATGACTGGACTTAGTACAATAGCAATAGCGGTAAGTATTTTTGTATTCGTTTTTTTGGATGGCTTCTGCAAACCATTTTTTAGCACGCTGGATATTTTGGGAAATTTTGGGGAGATAACTGACCTTTAAAGGCGTTCCAAATTTCTCCACCACCTCCATCAAGTTGATGCCGTGAAAATGAAGGCTCTCTGCTTCGTACGAAAATTCTTCTTGTGGAAAATATAAAGTCTGGTCTATCAGCTCAGCGTATTTAATCTTCATAGTATTGCATAAATTTTAGATATGCAAAAATGCTAAAAAAAGTTGATTTAATACGCTACAAATGATTTTTTTTCGGTATAAAAACAATGCTTTTTATGAAATGAGAAAATAGCGCGCCTCGGCGGTGCAAAATCAGGTTTTTCCTATAAAAATAAGCAATGCTCCACAGCGGTATTCAATCGTGATTTTGTTTTCTATCGCCCTATTTCTGGTGCCTATGCGCTCGGTGATATCCAAAACACCATCATTGAGCTGCCACTGGAGCCCTTGCGTGGTAATACCCTCCGCCTTCGGAAAAGGATACAAAGAAATCATCTTCCCTTTAACGCCTTGGATTTCAAAAAATGGAGGAATGAAAAAATACTGCGCATATTCATCTTCAAAGACAATATCCATCACCGCTCTAAAACGATACGCCACGCTTAAATTACCTAAAAAATGGTCTTGCTCTCCCCCACTGCCGCCATACACCACAACTTCGCGAATGCCTTTGGCTTTCAGAATATCCAAAGCTTTATAAAAATCGGTGAAATCTTGGTCTGGTGTATATATCATCTTCCGCCGAACTTCTTCGGGAATATCTTGCACTCCTGCATAAGAATCCCAATCGCCAGAAATAAAATCTATCCGCTCTATATCCAGCATTTTTTTGAGATAATGGTAAGCGCCATCGGTGCAGGCGACCATCGTTTCAGGCGAAATATCGGGCAATTGCTTCGGCGGCGTACCATTGATGAATAGGAGAGCTTTGGTCTTCATCGTTGTTTATTTCAGGCGTTCGCTGGGGTTCCAAAATTCTTCTGGTTCGCCTTGCACTTTGGAAATATACCGTGCCAAAACAAATAAATAATCCGACAAACGGTTGAGGTATTTGATCAATATCGCTCGAACTTCCTCTTCTTGGGACAAAGCCACCAATGCGCGCTCGGCTCTTCGGCAGATGGTTCTTGCGGCGTGCAAATGCGTGGCAGCCTTTCCACCTCCAGGCAAAATAAAAAATTGTAACGGTTCCAATTGCTCATCCCAAGCATCCATCCACTGTTCCAATTGCTCTACTTCTGCCTCATCAATAGTTAGCGGCAAGCGCCATTTGCCATTGGCTAACTTCATTTTATCAATAGGGGTTGCTGCTTCGGAGCCTACTGTAAATAAATCAAATTGTATAATTTTCAGTTGGTGCAGCACCGCCTCATCGTGGATATAAGATTTTGCAATGCCTATAAAAGCGTTGAGCTCATCAATCGTGCCGTAAGATTCTACCCGCAGCGAAGCCTTAGACACTCTACGACCGCCATAGAGCGCCGTTTCGCCTTTATCTCCTGTTTTGGTGTATATTTTCATTGTGATGGTTAAGGGTTAAATTTTTTCAAATCTAAAGTTTTCACCTAAGTACGCCTGTCTCACTTCTGGATCGTTGGCTAAATCCTCTGGAAGACCTTCTTTGAGAATCCGCCCTTCAAACATAATATAGGTTTTATTGGTAATGGCGAGGGTTTGCTGCACATTGTGATCAGTAATCAAAATGCCGATGTTCTTTTTAACCAAAGAGCGTACTATTTTCTGAATATCTTCCACCGCAATAGGGTCTACGCCCGCAAATGGCTCATCTAAAAGGATGAAATTTGGGCTGGTCGCAAGGCATCTCGCTATTTCGGTACGGCGCCTTTCGCCTCCAGAGAGGAGGTCGCCACGGTTTTTGCGAACATGCTCTAATGAAAATTCCTCAATCAGCTCATCGCACTTTTTGCGTTGTTCTTTTTTGGACAATTTGGTCAGCTCTAAAACACCCATAATATTGTCCTCCACCGATAATTTCCTAAACACCGATGCCTCTTGTGCCAAATAACCTATGCCTTTCTGCGCTCTGCGGTACATCGCGTCTTGGGTAATATCGTGCTCATCTAAAAAAACATGACCTTTGGTGGGTTTCACTAAGCCCACAATCATATAAAAAGTCGTGGTTTTCCCTGCGCCATTAGGACCTAAGAGCCCCACAATTTCGCCTTGTTTTACCTCTATGGAAACACCTTTGACTACTTTTTTAGGACCGTATTCTTTGATTAAATTTTCGCCTCTTAAAATCATAGGGACAAATATAACGATATTTATTGAAAGAAAAGCTTGCCCACGATGAGAGTTCGGGCATAAAAACAAAAAAATCCATCTCTCAAAAGAAATGGATTTTAAGCGATCCGGACGGGGCTCGAACCCGCGACCACCTGCGTGACAGGCAGGTATTCTAACCAGCTGAACTACCGGATCTAAAAATGTATTAACCTAAAAACGCGATCCGGACGGGGCTCGAACCCGCGACCACCTGCGTGACAGGCAGGTATTCTAACCAGCTGAACTACCGGATCTTTGATGATTGCATTATTCTAAATATTGTATCTGTACGCTTATCTGAATAATGTGGTTGCAAAAGTAATACTTTTTATAATACCAACCAAGTTTTTTGCTAAAAAAAACACCTTTATTTCTAAAGGCGTTGTAAATCAGAAGATTTATTTTTTATAAGTGGGCAGATAACTTCTCTGCAATCACCTCTTTTGGCGATACACCAACCAATTTATCCACGACTTCTCCATTTTTAAAAATCAATACTGTAGGGATATTTCTGATGCCGTACTCCATAGCTACTTGTTGGTTATTGTCTACATCTACCTTACCCACAACCGCTTTTCCTTCAAAATCGTTAGAAAGCTCATCTACGATAGGCGCTAACATTCTGCACGGTCCGCACCATACTGCCCAAAAGTCTACCAATACTGGCTTTTCTGATGCTAATACTACTTCTTTAAAATTATTGTCTGTAATTTCTAATGCCATAATAATCTCAATTTTTATGTTTTTATTTAATGTTTTTTAATACGCAAATATAAGGTATTATTCTTAAAATTTCATCAATAGTGATGATTGTTATCTTCTATAATTCGGCTTGTATTTCTTGCAAAGCCTTGACCAGAGCGTCTATTTCGGCACGCGTGGTCTGGTGGCTAAAGGAAACTCTCAGCGGCGTGGTTTGCTCCATTTCCTTTTCATCTAAAACCATCATCATCACCATAGAAGGCTTGCTGGCGCCTGAACTACAGGCACTTCCTTGAGAAATCGCAATCCCCTTCATATCCAACTGCAAGCTGAGCAACGGATTTTTAAACGGCAACAATACACTCAAAACTGTGTAAAGACTTTGGTCTGCCTCGGCGCTTCTTCCGTTGAATTTAACCCCTGGAATATGGGCTGATAATTGCTCTATTGCATAATCTTTTATCGCTTGAATTTGCTTTTGGTAGTCTTCCAGATGATTTAAGGAAATTTCTAATGCCTTCCCTAATCCTACAATACCGCACACATTTTCGGTACCTGCACGGAGGTTTCGCTCCTGAGGGCCGCCAGTAATCAAGGCTTTTAAACCTGATGATTTTCTTACAAATGCAAAGCCAGCCCCCTTAGGTCCGTGGAATTTATGAGCACTACACGATGCAAAATCCACTGGAATTTCGGTAAAATCTAAATCCAAATGGGCAACGGTTTGCACGGTATCAGAATGGAATAAAGCGCCATTTTCTCTGCAAATTTCAGCAATTTTCTTTATATTGGTCAGGTTGCCAATCTCGTTATTGGCGTGCATTAGGGAAACCAAAGTTTTCTTATCCGATTGTTTTAACGCTTTCTCCACTTGCTCTGGTTCTATGTCGCCGTGGGCATTGGGACGGATATAAACCAAATCTACGCCCTTGCGTTTTTTCATTTCTAAGCAAGTTTCTGCCACGCATTTATGCTCCAATGGCGAAGAGATAATCCGCTCCACCCCCAAGTGCTCTACGCAAGATTTGATAATCATATTATTAGACTCTGTGCCACAAGAGGTAAAGATAATCTCGCCTGGCTGTACCTTTAGGGCCTCTGCCACTTGGCGCCTTACGGCTTCTATCTTGGTTTTCGCCTCTTGCCCGATGCTATGCGTAGAAGAAGGATTGCCATACTGGGCGCGCATAGATTCCACCATTTCCTGTATAACCTCCTCTAATAGAGGCGTGGTAGCCGCATTATCTAAATATATTTTTTCCATTATTTTAAAATAACATTTTTAAATTCATAATTTTCAGGGACAGAAAATATCATATATGGCGTAGAAATCACTTGTATTGCCATTTCTCTATCTGGAGATTGAGATGGTGGTGATTTTTTAATTTTAACCTCTAAAACGCCATCTACCACCTGCGTACTTTCTATTCCCTTAGGCTGATGATCACCAGAACGGAACTCCCCTAAGTTGAACAAAATGACTTTCTGATGCTCTGGAAATTTTAATTGAGGTTCCGCTGATGACAGCCCATCTTGCAGCACCATCTGATTGCCTTGTATGGCTTGATTGAGTTCGGTTTGATTATTCAATATTTTAAATCCGCGCTGTTGGCTCCCGCCAGTAAACGCCGAATAGAATAAAAACTCTTGCTCGGAAAAAGCTGTGGTTGTTGCGTTATTTTCTACCATTGCCATTGTTTTTTGCTTTTGGGGCGTGCACATCATAAAGAGGCTTAAACTCCCGATTAAAAATAAACTTTTCATAATTGTAGTGATTTTGGTGCTAATATACAAAAAAATAATCTACTCGTGAAAAAACTGGTAGAAGCCTTCGTTTGCCCATTGGAGCATCGGTTGATCGCCCTGAGTATCACCAAAAGCAATGCTTTTATCGTATTTTAAATGAGCTACTTGCTGTTTGATCCGCACTACTTTTTCTTCGCCATTACAGTTTTTGGTTTTAAATTTTCCTGTAAAAACATCATTTTCAAAGGCGGCTTCCGTGGCGATAAGTTGCATCTTTAATGCTTCGGCAAAGGGCTTGACCCAAATATCTAACGATGCCGTAACTATATAAGCATAAGTCTGCGCTCTATCCATATTCGCGATGAAATCTAAGGCGTTGGCTCTAAAAATTTGAGGATAATATTTCTCAAAAAAAGCTTGAGATTTCGCTTCTAATTGTGATTTTGTCTCACCTTTGAGAACGGCACCTATAAAACTTTCCTTAACGCTCTGAGCGCTGAGCAACTTCATTTTCAGCAATATAAACAACGGCAAATGCAGAACAAAACACCGCCAATATTTCCTCGGATTGTAGAATTTTAGATAGAGAAACATCGTGTCTTTGGTGGTGAGGGTGCCATCAAAATCAAAGAGGTAAAGTTTTTTCATAGGGCACTTTTGGGCTACTTAGAGTTTTAGCTTTTTGAAGATAAATTCTGGTATATTCTTAATAATTTGCATAATCACCCACCAAATTGGTAATACATAGATGATATTTTTTTGCTTTTTGTAGGCTTTATAAATACAATCTGCGGCTTGTTTAGGCGTAGCGGTTAGTTTAGGATTAAGAGGCATTCCTTCCGTCATTTTGGTTGCCATAAAACCTGGTTTTACCGTCATCACATGCACTTTATGAGGGTACAAATAATTCCGAAGCCCACTGAGATAAGCCGTAAGCCCTGCCTTTGCACTACCATAGATAAAATTACTCTGCCTGCCTCGGTCACCCGCCACAGAAGAAAGCACAATCATCTGCCCTGTTCTTTTAGACGCCATTTTTTCAGCAAAATAGTTAAGCACTGGTACCAACTTCGCATAATTGATATTGATGATGGCTTCGGTGTTTTTGTGTTTTAAAAGTCCTTCATCTGTCCCTTGTCCCAAGTAGCCCGAGGCACAAAATAACAAGTCCGAATCCACATTTTCTAATGCTGACCAATCCAAAGGCTGCATTAAATCTAATGCTATCACTTGGCTATTTTGTAAATATTTGGCTTCTATATGGCGAGCCAATTTTTCCGTTGTTTCCACATTGGAAGTCAGCAAATATAAGTTTTCAAACCGCTGTCCTTCGGATAAAACTTTCTCTACAAAGGCTTGTGCTACCTCAGAATTACTGCCTAATACAATCATAAATTTGGTTTTAAGATTCTCTTTTTAATAAGTAGTTTGCCAGTTCTACAAATGGGCGTTTTTTGTCCTCTGGGAGGTTGATTTCTTTAAGGTAATCTTGCCCTATTTGGTTGTGTTTTTGTATCAAGCGGAGGACTTTCTCATCTACGCGGGTTCTTCTGAAAATCTTCTCTACGCCGTAGACTTTGTCTATATTATCTGTTTTTTTGGAGTACCAATAATTGAGCTCTCGGCGCTCCTCATCGTTGGCATGCTCCATTGCGAGGAGGTAAAGGGCGGTTTTCTTATTTTCAAAAATATCGCCAGCGTGCTTCTTCCCAAATTGCTCTTGGTTGCCGAAGACATCTAAATAATCATCCATAATCTGGAAGGCGATCCCGATATGTTTCCCAAATTGATAGAGTGCCTCTGCTTCTTTTTCTGTTGCTCCCGCAATCATCGCACCTATTTTAAACGATGCCGCGCTCAGCACGCCTGTTTTATAGGTAATCATCTGGATATAATCTTCGTAAGTTACATTTTTATCGGTTTCAAAATTGACATCCATCTGTTGACCTTCGCATAGCACAGCGCCTGTTTCCGAAAACAAAGACACGCATTTTTTAAATAATTCCGGTTCTAAATCTTCAAAAAATTGATAAGCTTTGATGAGCAAGGCATCGCCAGAGAGAATGCCGACATTTATACCGTGCAGCGTGTGGATGGTCGGTTTACCTCTTCGGAGGGGGGCTTCATCCATAATATCATCGTGAATTAGGGTGAAGTTATGGAACAGCTCTATGGCTAAAGCAGGTTTCATCGCTAAGTCTAAATCGCCGCCGAAAAGCTCGCAACCCATAAGCACCATAATTGGTCTAAGGCGCTTGCCACCGTGCGACATAATATAGTTAATAGGGGCATAGAGCTCCTTTGGGGTTTCCGTAAACTCATATTGCGCCACCGCCTTGGCTACCAAATCTTGATACTGGTCTAAAATCTTCATAGGATATAAAATATAAGGCACAAAAATAATGAAAATACTTAGAAATTAAGTTTTGTTTCTGATTAAAATTAACATCATCAAGAATCAACTTCGTATTTTTCAACTTTGGTGAAATACAAAAATACCTCCCAATATTGAGAGGTATTTTCTTAATTTATTCTAAAAAACGGTGTCTCCCTACCCTTTTCTTTCCAAAACTTCATCTACCATACCATATTCTTTGGCTTCGGTGGAGGTCATCCAATAATCTCTGTCGGAGGATTTTTCTACCCATTCATAGGACTGCCCAGAGTGGTGAGAGATGATGTCGTAAAGTTCTTTTTTCAACTTGAGCATCTCGCGTAGGTTGATTTCCATATCGCTGGCAACGCCCTGTGCACCGCCACTTGGCTGGTGTATCATCACTCTGGAATGTTTAAGCGCCGAGCGTTTCCCTTTTTCCCCTGCCACTAATAGCACGGCTCCCATAGAGGCTGCCATACCTGTACAAATGGTGGCTACATCGGGTTTGATGATTTGCATAGTGTCATAGATTCCTAAGCCTGCATACACGCTTCCGCCTGGGGAATTGATGTAAATCTGAATATCTTTATTAGGATCTGCACTTTCTAAAAACAGTAACTGTGCCGTCACAATATTCGCCACTTGGTCATCTATCCCTGTGCCTAAAAAGATGATTCTATCCATCATCAAACGGGAGAATACATCCATCTGTGCCACATTGAGACGGCGCTCTTCCATAATATAAGGTGTAAGGTTGGTAGGGTTAAACATCCCCATATATTGGTCGGTTGCTAAGCCATTATTTCCTAAATGCTTAACTGAGAAGTCTCTAAATTCTTTTTTAATATCCATAATTGTTGAGTATTTTTATTGTGGTCTATCTTGTCAAATTTTATTCCTTATTATAAAAACAGACATTCTGTCATATCACGCGGTATAAATCTTGGTCTAATTGGTTTTTAAGTTGGGTCAATTTAATAATTTTCTGATATATCTCGGTTTTATCTTCGGCATCTGTGGCTTTTAGAGTGCTAATCATTTTCATCACATACTCTCTTTTATAGCGATAGATGGTATCTCGCACCAGTTTAGAAACGCTAAATTCCTTAGGTTTCATATGGATGTTATGCTTAGACCAATCGCTGAGTTGGTAAGGCTCTATTAAGACCGACGCTACCCTTTCGGTAATCTCTTCATCCATCAAAGTTCTGAAAAAATAATCCGTTCTCAGCTCACCCTGGGTTATGCCCTGCTCTATTTCTTCAATGATTTTTTGGTTCGTTGGCGACTGCACCTCACAATCATCTTCCTTTATCGTGCGGATAATTTCCTCAATTACCGTGGTTTGATAAGGCTCATTTTCAGAGGTTTTAAGGTCAATAATCTGCGTGCCATATTTAAGCATCATCTCCACCAGTTGTTCCTCCAAATACAAAAGTGCGGTCTGCGCTTTCTCTTCGGCAGGTGCCAAAATTTCCAGCTTGGGCGGCAAGGATTGTGGAGAAGTTGGCATTTTTTTATGTCCGTGCTCTTTGTCTTTAATCTGTTTCTGGATGCCCAATTCATTGAACAGAGACTGTTCCGAAAGTCCAAATTTATTGGAAATCTCTTTAAGGTAAATTTCTTGTTTGAGGACATTATCCACAAACGCCACCGATTTCACAATATCTCGTATGGCTTCCGCTTTTCGGATGGGGTCGTTTTCGGTATCTTTGAGGAGAATTTCGGCTTTAAAATCGATAAAATCTTGAGCATTCTCTCTGATAAATTGCTCCACCACCTCTCGTGGATGCTTGCGTGAGAAAGAATCGGGGTCGTCACCATCTGGGAAGAGCAGCACCCTAATATTCATCCCCTCCGCTAAGAGTAAATCAATGCTTCGGAAGCTGGCTTTGATCCCTGCAGCATCGCCATCAAAAAGGATGGTCACATTCTCTGTAAGCCTTTTAATCAGTTTGATTTGCTCCACCGTGAGCGCCGTTCCAGAGCTTGCCACCACATGCTCTATACCCGCTTGGTGGAGAGCAATCACATCCATATAGCCTTCCACCAAAAGGCAAAGGTTATTTTTAGAAATGGCTTGCTTGCTTTGGCTAAGCCCGTAGAGCACATTAGACTTGTGATAGATATCCGTTTCTGGGGAATTGAGGTACTTGGCAGCCTTAACATTAGATTTCAAAATCCGAGCGCCAAAGCCCAGCACACGCCCAGAGAAACTATGGATAGGGAACATCACACGCTCACGAAATCTGTCCACGCCCTCTGGCGAATATTCCGAGAATAACGACAAGCCTGATTTTTCTAAAATCTCCTTCGTATAGCCTTTGGATAGGACATATTCTGTGAAGGCATTTTTCTGCATCGGTGAATAACCGAGTTGGAATTTTCGGATAATCGCCTCTCTGAGTTCTCGCTCTTTGAAATAGGAAAGCCCAATGGCACGCCCTTCCTCGGTATCCCACATTTGCTCTTGAAAGTAGTGATTCGCTACCTCGTGGATTTTGTAGAGCAAATCTTTCTCGTTTTGGAGGTTTTTCTCCTCCTCGCTGAGTTCCCTGTGGTGTTCCTCTATCTCTATACCGTATTTTTTGGCGGCATATCTAAGGGCTTCTGGATAAGAGAAATTCTCAATTTCCATTAAAAAAGAAATGGCTGTACCGCCCTTCCCCGAAGAAAAATCTTTCCAAATCTGTTTAGATGGCGACACCACAAAGCTCGGCGTTTTCTCATCTACAAAAGGACTGAGCCCCTTATAGTTAGAGCCCGCCCTTTTGAGTTGCACATATTCGCCGATGATTTCTTCAACCCTAACGGCAGCAAAAATCTTGTCTATGGTCTCTTTGGTAATCAATAGAAATACAGATTTTTATCAATAAATCAAGTTGATGTTTTTATTTATCTGAAGCTTTGGTGTCTTTGCCAAAAAACATTTTGATAATCACTGGTGCGGTGGTAATGACCACGATAAAGAGGATGATGAGCTCTAAATGTTTCTTCAAATCAATATTAAACTGGTCAAGGAACAATTTATCCAAATAATGCCCCGCAAAAATAAGCGAAAACGCCCAAGCCACAGCCCCAATGATGTTGTAAAGCATAAATTTACCTTTCTCCATTCCTACAATCCCTGCAACAATAGGCGCAAAAGTCCTTACAATCGGTAAAAACCGTGCTGCGATGATGGCAATTCTACCGTGTTCTTCGTAAAAATCGTGGGCTTTAAAAAGGTATTTCTTTTTGAAAAGGAAAGAATCTGGTCTTTCGTAGAGGGCAGGACCGCTCTTTTTACCAAACCAATAGCCCACCATATTGCCCAAAATGGCTGCCAAGGCAATGGCACTGGCTAAAATCACGGTGCATAGGAAATCGTTTTCTACAATGCCAAAGGTTTCTTTAACCATAGGCACGGCGTAAATTCCTGAGATGAACAGCAAACTATCACCAGGTAAGAAAAACCCTACAAAAAGTCCCGTTTCCGCAAAAATAATGAATAAAACCAACCATAAACCACCTATTTTGATATAAAATTCTGGGTTTAGTAAATCTTTCCAACTTTCAAAATGTTCCATAAATATTTGTTATGCTACAAAAGTAATTATTTTAATTAGGATTTAAGAAATGTCTCGTTTTTTTAACACATTTTATAATTCTAAATCGTCATCAGAAACCGCTGTGCCATCAGCCATTAAAAAGGCTTTTAGGAAAGGTGTAATCTCGCCATTCATCACGGCATCTACATCCGAGGTTTCATAGCCAGAGCGGACATCTTTCACCAGTTTATAAGGGTGCATCACATAGTTTCTAATCTGGCTGCCCCATTCTATTTTCATTTTATTGGCTTCTATCTCGTTGCGGGCTTTCATCCGCTCCTCTAACTCTATTTCGTAGAGCCTTGATTTAAGGAGTTGCAGGGCTTTTTCCTTATTCTGAAGCTGCGAACGGCTTTCGGAGTTTTCAATGATAATGCCCGTAGGCGCGTGCCTTAGCCGAACTGCCGTTTCCACCTTGTTCACATTCTGCCCACCAGCGCCAGAGGCTCGCATCGTTTCAAAGCTGATGTCGGCAGGGTTAATGTGGATTTCAATAGAATCATCCACCAAAGGGTAAACATACACGGAGGCAAAGCTGGTATGGCGCTTGGCATTGCTATCAAACGGCGAGATGCGCACCAAACGATGCACACCGTTTTCCCCTTTCAGGTAGCCAAAAGCATAGTCGCCATCTATCTCCAGAGTTACGGTTTTGATGCCCGCTACATCGCCTTCTTGGAAGTTGAGCTCCTTGATTTTGTATCCGTTTTTCTCTGCCCACATCAGGTACATTCGCATCAGCATAGATGCCCAGTCGCAACTTTCGGTGCCGCCTGCGCCTGCAGTAATCTGGAGCACGGCAGAGAGTTCATCGCCCTCGTTAGAAAGCATATTTCTGAACTCCAAATCTTCCACTTTTTCTAATAAAATAGGGTAAGCGGTTTCCAACTCTTGCGCGCTCTCGGGGTCTTCTTTGGCGAATTCCATTAAAACCTGCAAATCTTCTAACCGAGTGTGGATTTCTTCATAATCTTCCACCCATTTTTTTTTGTTTCTCAGCTGTTTTAGGAAGGTTTCGGCTTCTTTGGGCTGGTTCCAAAATTCTGGAGCAGCGGTTTTCTCATCATCATTGATGATTTCTATTTTCTTCTTATCAACTTGGAGGTATTTATATAAATCAGCTATTCTGTTCTGAATTGATTTAAACTGGTCAGATGTAATCACGGATGGTAAAATTTCCGCAAAAATAGGGATTTTTTTAATAGTTAAAAAGTTTCTGATGTACCCCGCGTTCATCTTGTCACTGTGGGCAAGATAGGATCAGACTTCTGCGCAGCGCTATAAAAAATCATCGCTTTTCATTTTTTTACCCCACAATAAAAAGTTATATTTGCGATGTTTTTAAAAATAGACTTACCAATTATGTCACCAATACTTTTATTAGGGATTATTTTAGCCTATTTTGCTATTCTTCTTTGGGTAGCGTTCCGCACGGGGAAAGGAAGTAACAATG
This sequence comes from Riemerella columbina, assembly GCF_030517065.1. NCBI lineage: Bacteria > Pseudomonadati > Bacteroidota > Flavobacteriia > Flavobacteriales > Weeksellaceae > Riemerella > Riemerella columbina. The sequence goes on along the minus strand of NZ_CP103950.1, from coordinate 985,326 downwards.
ATAGTTTTTTTATCGGTAACCGAAATAGCAACTGGATGTTGGTGGCTTTTGGGATGATAGGCACCTCGCTTTCTGGGGTGACTTTTGTGAGTGTTCCTGGGCAGGTGGGCAAAGATAGTTTCCATTATCTGCAAATTACTTTGGGCTATCTTATCGGTTATATTGTGATTGCCTATGTGCTCTTGCCGCTCTATTATCGGCTGAAACTGACTTCTATCTATGGGTATCTGCAACAGCGGCTGGGGCATTTTTCGTATAAATCAGGGGCTTCTATATTTATTGTTTCGCGTTTGGTGGGTGCTACGGCAAGGCTTTATTTGGTGGTGAATATCCTCCAAATTGCTATTCTTGATAATTTAGGCGTGCCTTTTATTTTGACTACGCTCATTATTTTAAGTATGATCATCCTCTACACCTACGAGGGCGGCGTAAAAACCATTGTGTGGACCGATACGCTGCAAACTTCTTGTATGCTTTTAGGCTTGGTGATCTGCACTTTTTATATGCTCAACCATATGGATTTAGGCATTGCTGAAAGTTTTAACGCAATGAGCGCCAAAGGCTATACCCAAATTTTTAATTTCAATGTGAATGAGAAAGGCTTCTTCCTTAAACAAGTTTTGGCAGGCGCATTCATCACCATTACGATGACAGGGATAGACCAAGAGATGATGCAAAAGTCCATCTCTGTGACCAACCTTAAAGATTCTCAAAAAAATATGGTCACCCTTGGGTTTATCCTTTTGGGGGTTATTGGGCTTTTCCTCTATATGGGGGGCTTGCTCCACCTCTATGGCGCACAGGAGGACGTAGCCAGTAGCGGCGATCAGCTTTTCCCAGATATTGCCCTACACCATATGCCGCCATTTATTTCCATTATTTTTATCATTGCCCTTATTTCGGCATTGTTCCCGAGTGCAGATGGGGCGATGACGGCGCTCACCTCTTCGATCTGCATCGATATTTTTGATTTAAAAGATAAAAAAGCCTCTAACGAACATAAAGAAAAGTTTAGAAAACGGGTACACCTCTGGGTGGCATTTTCCTTCTTGGTGATGGTTTTGGTTTTTAAATGGATAGATGACAACTCTATGATTGGGCTCATCTTGAAATTGGCAGGCTTCACTTATGGACCGCTTTTAGGACTGTTCGCTTTTGGTATCTTCACGAAGAGAACCGTAAAAGATGCTTGGGTGCCGTACATTTGTATTGCAGCGCCGCTCTTGTCTTATCTTTTAGACCATTATCAAAGTCTTATTTTTGGAGAATTCCAAATCGGTTTGGAGTTGCTCATCATCAACGGATTGCTGACTTTCTTAGGGCTTTGGCTCATCAGTCAGCCACGCCAGCATTCTTCTCAACTTGATCAATAACAAAAAAATATATCAATACAATGGATACTTCAACAGAAAACCTCAAACAACTTACCACACAAATCAGAAGAGACATTTTACGAATGGTACACGCCGTGAACTCGGGGCACCCTGGCGGCAGCTTAGGCTGTGTGGAATTCTTCACCGCACTCTACGGAAAAGTGATGAACTACAAACTGCCCTTCACTATGGAAGGCAAGGATGAAGACCTATTCTTCCTCTCCAACGGGCATATTTCCCCCGTGTTTTACAGCACTTTGGCACGCTTCGGCTTCTTCCCCGTGGAGGAACTCGCCACCTTCCGAAAACTCAACTCGCGCCTGCAAGGGCACCCTACCACGCACGAAGGACTGCCGGGGGTGCGCATCGCCTCAGGTTCGCTCGGGCAAGGGCTTTCGGTAGCCATCGGGGCGGCGCTGGGCAAGAAACTCAACCACGATAAAGGCATTGTTTTTTCCCTTCACGGCGATGGCGAACTCCAAGAGGGTCAAATCTGGGAAGCCCTGATGTATGCCAGCCACAACAAGGTGGACAACCTGATTGCCACCATCGATTACAACAACCGACAAATCGACGGCGATGTAGACCAAGTGCTTTCCTTGGGCAACCTCCGCGCCAAACTCGAAGCCTTTGATTGGAAGGTTTTAGAGCTGAAAGAAGGCAACAACCTCTCGGCGGTAATCCACACCTTAGAGCAAGCCAAAGCCGAAACGGGCAAAGGCAAGCCCATCGCCATCATTATGCACACCGAAATGGGTAACGGCGTTGATTTTATGATGGGAACCAACGCTTGGCACGGAAAAACCCCGAACGATGAGCAATTAGAAAAAGCCCTCGCCCAGCTTGAAATGGACGAAAAAGCCGACTACTAAGTGGACCCGTAGCACGGGCAGGCTATTAATGTCTAACCTTAATAATTATAAAAATGAATTGCTATAATCACCCAGAAACCATAAGCGTAGCCACTTGCGTGGATTGTGGCAGGGGGCTTTGCACGGACTGCTCCCAGCTGTACACCATTCCCATTTGCACGCATTGCAACGCCAAACGCATTTCCCAAGAAAAGCGGGATATTCTGAAAGATTTTGCGTGGATGATTGCAGTGGCACTTATGCTGGCATTTATTTTCAGAGCAATAACAGAACGCCCCTCCCCAGAGGGCCCCGTGTCGAGCATAAATCCGTTTTTTGCATTCTATATGGGCTTATCCTATTATAACGGTTGGAAATTCCTCACTCGCTTCACTTCTAAGTACTTTCTCTCAATGTCTATATTCGGCTGGTTGATGTACTTTGTTTTAAAATTTACATTGGGAGGAATCGTAGGGCTTTTTGTAACGCCTTTTGTGATTATCAGAAAGATTATCCGCTGGGTAACGCTAAGTAGAATTGCAACATAGTATAAGTGTAGGGAACACTCCTACAGGTGTAGGAAAGTCTCCTACTAGTGTAGGAAAGTCTCCTACTAGTGTAGGATTGAAAATATGATAAGTAGGAACAGTTCCTACTGATAGAATATTAAATATTTTAAGTAAAAACATAAAAAACAATATTAAAATGGCAAAATCGAAAATATCTTACTCCGAAAGTATCACCCAAGCCAAAGTAATGGCAGACGGGTTAAACCGACACAAAAGCAACCTCCCCGCAGGGGTGAATGAAAGCCACATCACTGAGTTGGAAAACCTCCGCACCGCTATTGAAACCCTCAACAGTGAGCAGGAAAAACTCAAAGCCGACCTCAAAACCAAAACCCAAGCCCTCGAAGGCAAACTGGGCGAAATGCAGACCCTTTACAACAACCTGAAAAAGCGCATCAAGCTCGACATTGAACAAAGCCAATGGAAAGAATTCGGAATTGAAGATAAGAGGTAGATGCAGTACTTATATCTCCTTTTGGCCATTGTGCTGGAAGCGGTGGGCTCCACCAGTTTGAAACTCTCCGAGGGCTTCTCCAAGCCGTTGCCTACGGCCATTGTCGTGGTGGCGTATGTGGCAAGTTTCTATTGCTTTTCGCTCTCGATTAAAAGCATTCCGCTGGGTACGGCCTACGCCATTTGGGCGGGTATGGGCGTGGCACTCACCGCTATCATTTCGATGGCCGTTTTTAAGCAACCTGCCGACTGGGCTACGCTCTTGGGCATCGGACTGATTATCGCTGGAGTTTTGATGATGAATCTATTTTCTAAAAACGTAGCGCATTAACAAATTATCATTATTTAAAACTATTACATATGAAAAAAGCAATCTTTTTATTCAGCTTAATGTTGGCGAGCTTCGGTTTTGCGCAACAAAAAAATCCATCGGCTCATGTTTCATTAGCACCGAGTTTAAATCAGGCAGGCGCATTAAAACTAGCCGAACAAGCCAATCTTGAAGCCAGCAAACTCAATAAAAAAGTTTCCATTGCCGTATTAAACAATTCGGGGGTAACCATCTTACTTTTAAAAGGAGATGATGTAGGACCTCACAACACGGAGGCTTCTCGGAGAAAGGCCTATACAGCGCTTTCCACAAAAACGCCGAGTTTCGTTTTGATGAAAAATGCACAAAATAGCGAAACGGCAAAAAATTTAAACACATTACCAGAACTATTATTGCTAGGCGGAGGCGCGCCTGTTTGGCTTAATGGCGAGCTGATTGGCAGCATCGGAATTTCTGGTGGAGGTAGTGGCGAGAATGACCACTCAATAGCTCAAAAAGCCATTCAAAATATGGGATATTCTATCAATAAAAATTAACAAATAAAAAATTCATTATTATGAAAAAAGCAATCTTTTTATTCGCATTAATGTTAGCAAGTTTCAGCTTTGCACAACAAACACAACAGGCAAAATACCAACTATCTAGCCACATTCTAGACATCACGCAAGGCAAACCCGCACCAGGGGTAAAAATCCAGCTCTCCAAAAAAGACGCTCACGATGCTTGGAAAATCGTCGATCAAAAAACCACCGACTCAAACGGCAGGGTGAAGGATTTTCTCAAAGAAGGACAAAATGTAGACCACAGAGGCGTGTACAAACTCACCTTCTTCACCCTTCCCTACTTCCGCTCATTGGGGCAAGATTCTTTCTACCCTTTTGTAGAAGTCGTTTTTGAAATTAAGGACCACAGCCACTACCATGTGCCTATCACCCTGTCCCCTTACGGATATTCTACTTACAGAGGAAACTAAACAAAAAACAATATCAAAATGAAATACACCTACACAGAAAAGAAAGACACCCGCAGTGGTTTTGGGGCTGGCTTAGCCGAGTTGGCAGATAAAAACCCCAATGTGGTAGCCCTTTGTGCCGACCTGATCGGCTCGCTTAAAATGGAAAAATTCATCGAAAAAGCCCCTGAGCGCTTCTTCCAAGTGGGCATTGCCGAGGCCAATATGATGGGCATCGCCGCAGGGCTGACCATCGGTGGGAAGATCCCTTTCACCGGTACTTTTGCCAACTTTTCCACTTCCAGAGTTTATGACCAAATCCGCCAGAGCATCGCCTATTCAGGGAAAAATGTGAAAATTTGTGCCTCGCACGCAGGGCTTACTCTGGGCGAAGATGGGGCTACACACCAAGTCTTGGAAGACATCGGAATGATGAAAATGCTCCCAGGAATGGTGGTCATCAACCCGTGCGATTACAACCAAACCAAAGCCGCCACCCTCGCCATCGCCGACTATGAGGGGCCTGTTTATCTGCGTTTTGGGCGTCCTGCCGTACCCGTTTTTATCCCTGAGGATATGCCGTTTGAAATCGGCAAGGGCATCTTGCTCCAAGAAGGTTCCGATGTTACCATCGTCGCCACGGGGCACCTCGTTTGGGAATCGCTGGTGGCCGCCGAAGAATTGGCGAAAGAAGGCATCTCTTGCGAAGTGATCAACATCCACACCATCAAACCATTAGATGAAGAAATCATCTTGAAATCGGTGCAGAAAACAGGAAAAATCGTAACGGCAGAAGAGCACAACATCATCGGCGGTTTAGGCGAAAGCGTCGCGGCATTGCTCGCCAGAAAGCACCCTACTCGCCAAGAATTTGTCGCCGTTAATGACACCTTTGGAGAGTCTGCCACCCCTGCAGAGCTTATGCGAAAATACAACATCGACGCCCAAGCGGTGGTAGAAGCTGTAAAACGATTGGGGTAAAGCTTGAGCGTTTTAGCTCTTCATTTAATATCAAAACCACAGACTGAGATTATCCAGTCTGTGGTTTATTTTTTTAACGCTATCACTCTGCACGGTGCAAGCGGCTGTGCCAGTAGCCATAACCAAAGTAAACCAAAAGCCCAATAGCGAACCAAAGCCCAAACCAGAACCAGTTTTCGTGGCTCATTCCTGTGAGTAAATACAGGCAAGAACTCAGCCCTATCAGCGGAATTAAGGATAATTTCTTCACAAAAGCTAAAACACACAGCACTATATTCACCAAAATATACACCAATATCGCCAAGCGGAATTCTCCTTCATTGGGGTCTGACCAATCCATCAATTGATGAAAAAATGAAGGCTGCCAAAAGTAGAAAAATACCAATCCTCCTATAAATAATATCGGGAACAGCCACTGTCCATTGATGTAAGGCATCTGGAAACGCCCTGCCACTTTCTGTTTCTGCGGTAATAACAACACGCCGCCACAAACCAACACAAAGGCGAAAATGGTCCCAATACTCGTAAAGTCTAAAATGAATGATTTATCGGTAAAGATAATCGGAATGCCGACCACAAAACCCGTGACAATCGTTGCGAATGAAGGCACTTTCCGTTTAGGGTCTATCTCTTGAAATTTCTTCGGCAATAAGCCATCTCTACTCATAGAGTACCAAATGCGCGGCTGCCCCATCTGGAAAACCAACAGCACCGTGGTAATTGCAATAATCGCCGTAATGGAAACCACCAGCTCCATCCACGCCACATTCGCATTAGATGGTTCAAAAATGAAGGATAGCGGATCGCCCACACCATCAAATTTTCGGTAATCTACCATCCCTGTAAGCACCAGAGTGAGCACGATATAAATAACCGTACAAAGCCCCAAGGAAATAATCATCCCTCGTGGTAGAGTGCGCTGCGGGTCTTTGGTCTCCTCGGATAAAACACTCAATGCATCAAAACCGATATAAGCGAAAAACACACCAGAAACGGCACTCATCACCCCAGCAAAGCCATTCGGCATCAGCGAAGGCTCGTTGGTTATCGGGCTCACAGGCGTCCAATTGTCCGTATTCACATAATAAATGCCCACCACAATCACCAAAACAATCACCGCCAACTTAGCAATCACCAAAATATTATTGAAATTCTTGCTTTCTTTAATTCCTACATAGCACAACCAAGTAATCAGCCCATTGATGACCAACGCAGGCACATCGACAATCAGCCTAAGCCCTGCCACTATAGGAGCATTGTTCCAAGCGGAAAATAGTTCGGGGTGGGTAGAACCGTTGAGTATAGCTTTGTGCGCTTCGGAATAGCTGCAAGTGAGGTAATCTGGAATATGGATGCCAATGCGAGAGAGGAAAGAGGTAAAATAATCCGACCAAGAAAAAGCCACATAGATATTTCCAAAAGAGTATTCCATAATGAGCGCCCAACCGATAATCCACGCCACCAACTCGCCAAAACTGGCATAGGCATAGGTATAAGCCGAGCCTGCGGTGGGGATCCTACTGGCAAATTCCGCATAGCATAGCGCCGTGAAACCGCAAGCAAAACCACAAATGATATATAAAACGATAACGCCAGGGCCACCACGAAACACCGCCTCGCCCAAGCTACTAAAACTGCCAGCGCCGATAATAGCGGCAATGCCGAAAAAGACGATATCCCAGACCCCAAGGGTTCGGATAAAAGAGCTACTCAAATTATTGGAATCGTATGTTTTTTTTCTAAAAAGTTGGCTACCCATCATAAGTTTCATATTGTTCAGAAACAAAAATAAAAGATTTTTTGAGAAAACCTCATACTTTTATAAAAAAATATCTTGAAATAGTGTTTTTATATTTTATCGCCGATAGTAAATAGGGAGATTTTATAAAAAAGTCTGCCTTATCTTTTCGTAAAATAAAGCCATTACTGCTTCAAAAGAAAAAATAAAATCCTAAAAAATATCTCTAAAAATATCCAAAGATTTGGGCAGTGTAAAATCAGGAATGTGGATTTGGCAATAATTCATCAGAATATCAATCAAAACCCTACGCTCCGAAGAATTGAGTGCCAACGATAGAAAATGAGGCGTTTCAATTGCTCTCAACTGCGCCGAATGATGCTGGTCAATGCTCAAACTATGCTGAACATCATCAAATTGACCATTTTTAACATCAAAATATAAACCTTCGGTAAAGGAAAAACCGTAGCCCATCGCTTTTATGATGTGGTAGAAGTAATAAATCAGGGCGTTTTTAGATTCTATATTGAGGCAAAAAGCGGATAGGTAATGGTACAGATTAGTATCGCTATCTTCGTAGGGCATTATTTTGAGCAAAAGTTCTGCCAACAGCGCCATCTGAGCTTGGTTGATAAAATTCAATTCTATAGGCTTGGCAAAATCGGACAGCGCCATAGAAGAAATACTGGCAAGCCCTGCATTTTTAGGCTTTGAGGTGCTAAACTCTACCCCCATGAGTGGGCTTAGGTAAACCTTTTTTTTTCTCTTTGCGAGGTAAATATTTTTAATGAAATAAGACTGCAAGCCCGTGTCTTTCTCCAAAATTTTAACCACCGCGCCCGTATCGTTGTACTTAATATAAGATAAAATAAAGCCTTGTTTGGTTTCCATATTAGTTGACTACCGCTATTTTTGCCGTTGCCGTATCGGTGCCATCTTTGTTGGTCATCAGCACAAAATAAATCCCCGAAGCGACCCTTCTCCCCTTTTCATTGTTTAAGTTCCACTCGTAATAGCCATTTCTTGAAACTGCTTGGTGGATCAGATTTCCTGCGGCATCCGTAATCCGAATGTTGGTTTTCTGCGCTAAACCTTTAATCTTCACCGAGCCTTTGTACTGGCTATAAACCACAGGATTAGGGTAAACCAACACCTGCCCAAACTTCTCGGTCACTTGGCTTACATCACTCCTATACGCCACGATGCCCTTGCTGGTAGCGAAGAAAACTTGTCCTGTTTTATCATTGATTTTAATATCCGTAACCTCATCGGTAGGCAGCGGCGAGTTCGATTTCGTAAAATGCTGATACACTTTTTGCCCATCAGCACTGATGAAATAAACGCCACCTCCCGCAAGCGACACCCACTTATTATTCCCAGAATCTACGGCAATGCTAAGGATTTCAGCGTCTTTAAACAACTCCTCTGGAATGCCATTTTGGGTAATCACGATAGCGTTGGCCTTGGCGTTGGTCAGGTCGCCCAGCGGATTGGTGAGGATTCTCAAGCCTCGTTTGTTGCCAATCCATAAATCGCCATATTGGTCTAATGCCAATGCCGTAACGCCCAGCGGCGTAGGCAGTCCCTCCTCTTCTCTAAGGACTTTATAAGTATCATCATCAAAGACATCGGTGGTTTTGTGCGTATCATAAACAATTAACCCACCTTGGCTGCCCCCATCACGAGGCGCCCCGATGAAAATTCTGCCCTCTTCATAAAGGATGCACGAGCTATTTTGATGCGCTGCCACCAAATTCATCACTTTGGGTTGGTTGGCATTAGGCTCTATAAAATAAATTCCGACATTTTCTACATCCGATTGTTCAAAACCGAAAGTTGCCAAAAGATTATTTTGAGAATCAAAACTAAGATATTCTGGAACATTATGGTACACATCTCCTGTATTAAAAACCTTCTGTAACTCATCATTCACCATTTTAAAAACGCCTTTATTGACATTTTGAACATAGTTGGAGAAATAAAGTTCGGTAGGTTGAGAGGGATTAACCGCCACATCTAAAATGTTAAAACCGATAGGGTTCCCTATAAAATAATTGGGGTAATGCCATTGCTGACCATCAAAATAATAGTAGCCTAAGCTGTGTTTTTTATCGTAGGCATTGTAGGCAATTTTCCGCCCTGTAGCCACCCAAATTTTATCATCTAACAAAGTCAGTTTGGTAGCAAGGTTGGCATAAGGACCATCAGGTTTTATTAAAAAAGCCTGCCGCACTATATCACTGGGGTTGTTGGCATTCCACCGCCCCAACTTCACGATGCCGTTATTCATCGTACCGATATAAACTTCGCCATCAAGGAGTAGCCCTGTGTTGAGAGTTTCTGGGTTAATTTCGTAAGATTTGACCAATGCGCCAGCCTCCGAAAATTGATACACCTGATGAACATCAAAAACCAAAAAACCGCCCTCTGTGAGCACCACATCTTTCACTTCCGAAAAAGATTGCGCCAAAGGCTGGTAATTACTACCCATATAAACCTTTGTTTTTGAGGCTATTAAAATATTTTGCGCATTAGCATTGGCGTGGGTAAGTTCGCCTAAATTCTGTGTTTGCCAATCGCTATAAATAGGGAATTTAATATCCATCAAATGGGTTTTCAGCCCTTTGGCTGTGGCAGCGTACACGGTATTATCCTTTATAAAAGCCTCTGCCACTGGGGTAAACACGCCCGCCGATTGAAAAAAAGCACTGTCTTTGAACTCTCGTTTGGTTAAATCAAAAATTGAGACACCATAATTGGTAGAAATAACCGCCAAATCGCCCTGTATATAGATATGGTTGATCTTTTTATCGCCTTGGAAACTCCCTGCAATAGGAATGTCCACCGTTAGAAAAACGCCTTCTGGCGAGAGCAAATCCATTGCACCAGTTTCGTAGCCTATGAGCCCTATTTGCGTTTCTGGATTATAGTCAAATGCGGTAATGCCCACCTCGTGGAGCCCATCTACTTTGGATTGTTTTTTGATTTCCCCAGAAATGGTATCGTAATAGAACAGCCCGCTTTTAGTGGCTACAATCAGCTGATTTTCATTATTTTTAACCTTGATTATCTGATGATAAGAAAACCAATCTGACCACTTCCCCGATTTCTGTGCGTGATAAAAAACTGAAATCAATAAAATTAAAATCCGAAGTAAATGCTTCATAAATTTATGATTATCCTAAAATAATGGAGATTATACTAATATTTTATCATCAATCACTTGATTGTTCCAAGCGATATTTTTAATGTTCTTCTGTTGGTCAAAATAGAAATCTATTCGCCCTAATAACAGCCCAGCCCAACCCACTTGGTTCACCAACACGGTTTTGCCTTTTCTATTGATCAGCTGTTGTGGTTCAGGTAAAAAAGTATGGGTATGTCCGCCTAAAATCAAATCAATACCATCGGTGGCTTTGGCTAAATCTATATCGCAGATTTTGTCCGTATTTTCGCCTTGATAGCTGTATCCGATGTGCGAAAGACAAATAACCAAATCGCATTTTTTATCATTTCTCAACATTTCGGCATATTGCTGAGCGACTTCCACAGGGTGGTGCCAAACGGTTTCTTGGTATTGTTTTTTGCCCACCAAGCCATCTAATTCTATCCCCACGCCAAAAATTCCAATGCGAATGCCCTCTTTATTGAAGATTTTATAAGGAATGGTTTTGCCGTCTAAAATGGTGTTTTTAAAATCGTAGTTAGAGCAAATGAATGGAAATTTAGCATTCGGCAGAACTTTGAGGAAGCCCTCTAAACCGTTGTCAAAATCGTGGTTACCCATTGTGGAGGCGTCATAGCCCATCATAGACATCAGCTTAAACTCCAGCTCACCGCCAAACATATTAAAATAAGGCGTGCCTTGGAAAATATCGCCACTATCCAAAAGGAGCACATTTTTCTCTTGTTTTCTAATTTCTGACACCAAGTGCGCCCTTCTGGCAAAGCCACCTTGATTCGGATTTTTGCTATAACTGGCATCAAAAGGCTCTATGCGGCTGTGCTGATCATTGGTGTGTAAAATGGTGATTTTCTTATCTGTAGCCTGTAACAATCCTGAATTTGCCCACAACATCTGCGGCGCCAAAGACATCGCCAAAGTACCTCCACCTATGGTTTTTATAAATTCTTTACGATTCATTTTTTCTTATTTTTTAAAAATCAACCTCACATCATTAGGTGCGGAGATTTCTGGATTTTGCTTAAATTTTTCTATAAATAAATCTCTGAGTTTTATGCCCGTAGAGATGATTTGCCCTTGGCTAAAAAACTTCATATTATCCCCGCCCAAAGCCAAATAATCCGAAGTGGCGATGTAATATTCTCGATGAACATCCGCAGGCAAACCGTTAATCAGCGCCTTAGAAATTTGCCCTTGCTCCGTTTCTATTAAAAGATGAGACACGGGGTTATTCTTCTGTGTATGAGCGTAATAACTAAACAACTGATGAATATCTTGCCCCTTCATTTTGACGATAACCACCTCGTTTTCAAAAGGCATTACCTCAAAAATATGTTTCAGCAAAATATCGCCTTTTCCAATAGTGGAGCGGATACCGCCAATGTTAATCACCGCAGCATCTATCGGCGGGAGGTGGTTGACTTTCGCCCATTCATCAGCCCCTTCAAAGGTATAATCTGCCAGCAAAGCGCCTAAATTACTATTATCGCCAGCCTTGTTCAGCTCCACCGAGGTATGGGAAATTTTGGTGTTCATCTGGCGCTCCATCTCCGTTTTATACGGTTGGATGATGCCCACCATCGCTTGATCATCAGGGATTTCAGCATTGATGCTTTGATTTTTCTGAGGCTGCACATCGGCTACGGCAAAAGGCGTTTTACAACCGACCAAAGTCAGCACCATTATTGCCAAGCCCCAAGGGTATGTTCTCAAATTCATAGGAATCTCTCTCGTTTTTATTCCTTGCAAATATAGCAAAAAGGTAGATTATCTTTTGGAGATCTAAAAAATATCATAAAAATTTTCCTTCAAAATACGGAAAAACCTTTATCTTTGAAACATCAATTTTTATACATTATGAGAACATTACAGGGCTTAGGCGTGGCATTGGTAACGCCTTTTAACGAAGATTTATCCATAGATTTTGATGGGCTGACCCAATTGGTTCAATACAACATAGACCACGGCACCGATTTTTTTGTGGTTTTAGGCACCACCGCCGAAGCTGCCACCCTCTCTAAAGAGGAAAAAGAAGCTGTTATTCAACACATTATAAAAGTCAACGCAGGACAATTACCCCTCGTTTTAGGGATTGGCGGCAACGATACTTTAGCGGTAAAAAAACAAATAGAAACCACGGATTTAAGCGCCTTTGAAGCCATTTTATCCGTGTCGCCTTACTACAACAAACCCAACCAAGAGGGGCTTTATCAGCATTATAAAACTTTAGCGGAAACGGGCAAAAACATCATCATTTATAATGTGCCAAGTAGAACGGGGCAAAATATAGAAGCGCAGACCACACTCCGTTTAGCCAAGGAGTTTCCTAACCTTTTTATGATCAAAGAAGCCTCGCCTCAGATTTTACAATATTTTGATATTTTAAGACAAAAACCAGAGGCTTTTTCGCTGATGTCTGGCGATGATGAGTTCACGCTCCCTGTTACTTTGGCGGGCGGCGATGGCGTCATTTCCGTGATTGGACAAGCCTACCCCAAAGCCTTCTCCACAATGCTTAAGCTCGCGAAGGAGCACCGCGTGAAAGAGGCTTACGACATTCATAATGCCTTGGTAGAAATCACGAGGTTGATTTTTGCAGAGGGCAATCCTGCAGGCATCAAAGCGGTTTTAGCGGAAAAAGGCTTGATTAAAAACCATCTAAGGTTGCCACTGGTAAAGGCTTCCGAAGCACTCCAACAAAAAATAAAAACCGAAATGCAAAGCCTTAAATTTTCAGTTTAATGCCACTAAAAAAAGTTGATCATCAGGATATTGCGTTAATCCAAACTTTGGCAGAACAATCTTGGCGTATTCATTATGCCAAGATTTTGTCCAAAGCGCAAATAGATTATATGCTCGGTAAAATGTATGCCACAGATGAGCTTTTAAAGCATTTTGAAAATCCCAATTATCACTATTATCTCATTCAAAATCAAGAAAATCAATCGTTAGGATTTATGGGATTTGAAGTGGACTATCAACCTCAAACCACTATGCTACATCGGCTTTATTTATTGGAAGAAGCCACAGGCAAAAAATTAGGTCAGCTCGCGATTGATTTCTTAAAATCCGAGGCTCAACAACAACATAACCAACGCATTATCCTCTATGTTAATAAAGAGAATTCGGCGCGCTACTTTTATGAAAAACAAGGCTTTAGCATCTATGACGAGGGGATTTTTGACATCGGCAATGGCTTTGTAATGGATGATTTTCTGATGGAATATCGGTTTTAATTTTGTAACGCTACGCCATCGTATACGCTGAAAATGCCTCCTCCAAACTTTGGAATTTATTTTTAAAATCTTCAATCGGTGCGTCTTGCAAAATTCGCCCTTGATGGATCAAAATAACACGCGTGCAAAGCGCCTCCACCTCCTGCATAATGTGGGTAGAAAGCAACACCGTTTTGTTCTCTCCAATGGTTTTAATGAGGTTTCTAATTTCTAAAATTTGGTTGGGGTCCAAACCGTTGGTGGGTTCATCTAAAATCAGTAATTCTGGTTGATGAATGATGGCTTGAGCAATACCCACCCGCTGTTTATATCCCTTGGATAGTTGGTGTATTTTTTTTGATTTTTCAGGTGTAATTCCCACCAAATCAATAACACGCTCTACTTCTTTATGAGAAATATGATGTAAATCTGCTACAAAACCGAGATACTCCTTAACATACATCTCCATATATAATGGATTGTTTTCTGGCAAAAATCCAATGTGTCGCTTTGACCAAATCTCATCCGAATGAAGCGATTTTCCGTTTAAAATGACTTCGCCAGATTCAATATCCAACACGCCAGCTATGGTTTTCATCAAAGTGGATTTTCCTGCGCCATTGGGACCTAAGAGCCCTATAATTTCATTCTTCTCAATATGGATATTGATCTGATTAAGAGCCACTTGCTCGCCATATCTCTTGGTTAAATTGATGATATCTAATGCCATAAGCGTTCTACTAAGAAACTACAAATGTAAGGAAATTTTAATCATATTTGAAAAAGATAAAGGTTTTATCATCTTCTGTAAAAACTCTGCTTATCCTATAATGCCACCATTAAAACGCTTCTATTTTTCCATCTTTATAGAAGTCTAACATTTTGAGGCTGAAAATAAAGTTGTACTTGGTTTGGGCAGTGGTGCCTTGTGCCGTGGCGTAATTGTTTCTGGCAGTATTGAGGTCATAAATGGTGGCACGCCCTGCAGCGTAGCTTTTCTCTGCGAAATCTAAGGCTAACTTTGAGCTCTTCTCCGCCTCCAATGCCGACAAATGGTTTTCGTAATTGGCTTCTAAATCAAAAATGGCTTTTTGGATATTCTGGAGAAGCTCCTGTTTCTGTATAGCGAGGTTATTTTTCGCCACCTCCTCATTGACTTTGGCTTGCTCCACTTGGAGTTTTGTATTGCCTTTATTGAAAATAGGAATATTGACCGAAACGCCCAACTGTTGGGAAAAATTCGTTTTGTATTGCTCAAAAAAGCCCTTTTCGTTGATGGAATTTCCCGAGGCATCTACCCCTGTAACATCCGTTGCCAACGAGTTAAAATAGAAAGAACTCAAACTTGCGCTGGCAGTCACGGAGGGCAAAAATGCCGTTTTGGCGACTTCCGTTTGGGCTTCGGCGGCTTTTAACCTGTTTTCATAGGCTTTAATCTGAGGTTGCTGAGCGTAACTGCGTGCCACAATGCTTTCTATTTGAGGCGTTTCATTGGATTGTATTTGGTCTTGCAATAAAATCATTTCTACATCAAAATTTTGATAATCTTTCAATTGTAGCGTTTGTGCCAGCGCAAAAAGGTTTCTTTTGATGTTGATTTCTGCGTTTTTATAATTTTGTTTTTCTCGGGCTAAAGCGGCTTCTGCTTCGGCTAAAACGGTTTGTGCGGTGGTGCCTACTTCGGTGGTAATTTTGGCTCTTTCGTAGAGCTTTTGGGCGTTTTCTAATGCACTTTGGTTGATTTTCAGCACCTCTTTACTCAACAGCACCGAGAGGTATTGCTGCAAGATTTGAAGCGAAATATTATTCTTCACCGTTTCTAAATCATAGATAGAAGCCTCCACATCATATTGGCTTTTTCTAACCATTTTGCTCAAACGACCGCCGTTATAGAGCACTACATTGGCGGCAACACTGGCGCTGTTATTAAAATTATCATTTCGCCCAATGCTGCCTTGGAACCCTTGGGTTTGCCCAAAATTGAGCGTATTGCCCATATTAGCGCTCACCGAAGGGAGGTGTTCATTTTTAGCCGCTTGCCAATTGTACTCTTGCAATTTCTTATTATACTGATTGGCAATGACTTGTAAATTATTTTGATTCGCATGGTCTATGCATTCTTGCAGGCTCCATTTTTTCTGTGAAAAACCTAAAATAAAAGCCGATGCGAATAATAGGGTTAAGTTTTTTTTCATTTTTAAATAATATTGATGATGATGGGCAACTTCATTGCTTTTTGTATAAAATCTATATTAAGATTTATTTTTCTCTTTCAATTCTTCCTTATCTTTCTCGCTTGGATTCCAGACTTTTACCTCAGAATCTTTGGTCAATCCTGAGAGAACTTGCACATTCACCCCATCACTGCCGCCTAATTTTACATAGACTTTTTTATACTTGCCATTCGGTTGCTTGACCTCCACAAAAGGAATGTCTTTACCATCTTTATTTTCATACTGCACCAAACTTTCATCTAAAAGCAAAGCGTTTTTATGAGTGTTCAGCACCACCTCGCCGTTGGCAGAAAATCCAGCTCTGATATACTCATTATTAGGGTTAAAAACATCGCCTTCCACAGGGAATTTTATGGTACCGCCCTCCTCTTTGCCTTTCGGAGCAATCATCGTGAGTCTGCCTGGGAATTTTTTATTTTGTAAAGCCCCAATGATGATGTTCATCTCCATTCCTTCTTTGAGTTTTCCAGCTTGTGCCTCATCAATGCTGCCTTCAAAAATAAGAGAATTAAGGTTGGCGATGGAGGCTATGGTGGTTCCTGCGTTGAAGGAATTGGCTTCTATCACTTGCGTACCAGCTTTTACAGGTACTTCTAAAACCGTTCCTGCCGCCTTAGAGCGGATTTGCGTTGTGGCGAGGCTCTGGAGCTCTGGCGTAACGCCTGTTCTTGCAATTTGTAAACTCTTTTGCGCGGTAGAAAGCTGTTGCTGAGCATTTTTAAGTTGTATCTGCGCCGACTGCAATTGCTGCTGTGCCGTTAGGAATTCTTGCTTAGAAACCACCCCTTGGTTGTACAGATTTTGTTGCATTTCAAACTGTTTTTTCTGATTGCTCAGGTTCAGATTAGCATTGCTGATTTGCAAATTGGCGTTATTAACCTCCTGTTGGGCTGCGTTTACATTCTGCACATTAGGGACAATCCTTAGCGTGGCAATCAGCTGCCCCACGGAAACAATGTCGCCTTCTTTGACCAAAACCCGCTCTATGATGCCTGGCATATTGGGCTTAATTTCAATCTCTTCTCTTGGCACTATTTTCCCTGTCGCCATCACCTTGTCTTCCAAATTTTGGACGATTGGTTTTTTGGTTAAAAATTCTTCTTTATCCTGTGCATTAGAACTGATAAAATACTTTAAAACAGCGCCAACAATAGCAATGCCCACAAGAGCCAGCACAATATATAATGCTTTTTTAAATTTAGATTTTTTATTCATAGTTTTTGGTATTTTTTAAATTTTATTATCGTTTTCATCTTTATTTATTCCGAGCGAAGCGCCTCTATGGGTCTTATTTTAATCGCTCTTTGTGCTGGGATAATGCCAATCATCAGTCCCAAAGTGAGCATCACCGCCATCGCTGAAAATACATTGAGATAATCCACCGTTGGGTTATAGAACGGAAAACTGGACTGTCCTTGGGTCATCGTATCCAAAAGCATCAGCAAGAGCATCCCCATCACAAAACCAATCAGCCCCGAGCTGAGGGTTATCACCACGCTTTCTAATAAAATCTGATTTCTGACCTCGGCGGGTTTGGCGCCTAACGCCCTCCTGATACCGATTTCCTTAGTCCTCTCTTTTACGGTGATGAGCAAAATATTAGAAATAGCGATAACGCCTGCCAAAATTGTAAGTACGCCCACAATAATGGTGAGAAACTGCATCCCTGTGAGGAAGCCCGTCAGTTTCGCGAACTCTTTTCCTAAGTTAAAACTTCCAAATGCGTTAGAATCTTCTGGCGATGCTTGGTATTTCTTTTTGAGGATATCTTTAGCTCTTTCTTCTATGACATTGAGGTCGGCATTAGGCTTTCCTACAATGGACAAAACGCCCACTTTGTCTCCCTCGTTAAACAATTGTAAAAAGGTAGAAAGCGGAATATAGACCGTTTCATCGTTTTCCATCACTCCCATACCTTTGGCTCTAAAAACCCCAATGATATTAAAATAAGTGCCCTTAATGCTAATAGACTGTCCAATGGGATTTTCATTTTGTTTATGATTGAAAAAGTGATGATACACCTCCTCCCCTATCACGGCTACATTTTTTCGCTCCGAAACATCGGCATCATTGAGATAGCGCCCAAAGATGAGCTTTTTTTCGGAAATTTTATTACCGATGGCGTAATCGCCCACCAGTCTATAAGTTTCTTTTTTCTCGTTCCTGTGCATCGCCACGCCCGCACTACCAAAATTCCCTCTGGAAGCCTGTGGAGAGATGTAATCTATCTCTTTTATCTTGTTTTTAAGATAGTCTATATCATCTACATGAATTTCCATTTTCCGTCCTTTGGGGAAGCCAGCATACGGGATATTGGTGTTCTGCGCCCACATAAATATGCTATTGGTCGCAAAGCCAGAAAACAGTTTATTGAAGCCGTTTTCCATCCCCTTAGCTGCGCCCAAAAGAGCCACATAGAGGAACATCCCCCACGCCACACCAATCATCGTGAGGAAGGTCCGCAGTTTATTATTCTGTAGGGAGTAATAAATTTCTTGCCAAGTATCATATTTAAAAATAATCTTCATAGATACGCTATTTATTCTGTTCTTAGGGCTTCTATCGGTTTTATCTTACTGGCTCTATATGCTGGAACAAAGCCTGCCAAAAACCCCGACAACACAAGGCAGAAAAAGGCTGCCACCACCAACCCAAAACTAATATGAGGGTCTTTGATAAAGTATTTTTCTAAGCTATTGTTCAGCAATTTTAAAGTCAGCCAACCGAAAGCCACGCCTACCACCCCAGAGATTACCGTGATGAAAACGCTCTCCTGTAATATCAATGCCACAATGCTCTTCGGTTTGGCGCCTATCGCTTTTCTGATGCCGATTTCCTGCGTTCTTTCCTTCACGATATAAACCATAATATTACTGATGCCAATGATGCCCGCCAAGAGCGTCCCCAAGCCAATAAAACCCACAATAAAAGTCAGGGTGAGCATAAACAAAAAGGTGTCCTCTAAATTTTTAGCCCTATTCCTCACGATGATGGCATTATCATCATCCGGCGACACTTGGTGCTTGCTCTTGAGGGATTTTTCTATCCTATCGCTATATTCCAAGGCTTCCGCTGGCGACAATGCTGGGTTGTAAGTCAGTGTAATGTTATTCAGCGTATCGGCATTTTTTTTCATCATTTGTAGCGTGGTAATTGGCACGGTGATGCTCCTTTCCTCAAAATCGCCGCCATCATCAGAGAATACGCCTATCACTTTAAACATCGTTCCATTGATGTTGAGATCCTTGCCGATAGGGTTGCCATTTCTAATCAAATCCCGCTGTACCATACGCCCAATAACAGCTACATATTGGTGGTTAGAAACATCGGCAGGGCTAATATAACGCCCCTCTAAAATATGCCTATTTTCTATTTTTTCTTGGTCAGATTGGCTGCCAGATATGGAATAGTTACCGCTTTCTTTGCCGTATTTTACTAAAAAATTAGCATCGTAATTGGGGGTAGAATATTCTATATTTTCGGGCTCTTGGCTGATGAGGTCCTGATAATCTTGATTCTTCAGCACAATCTCTCTATCCGACTGCAAGCCTGCATATGCCACAGAGGTTTTATTGGTAAAAATGGAAATCAGATTTTGGGCATCTCCTGTAAAATTTTCGCTAAAAGCATTCTGCAGCCCTGTGCCTATCCCAAAAAGCACGATGAAAATAAACAAGCCCAAAGCCACCGTAAAGCCAGACAACACCGTCCGCAACATATTATTACGGATAGAACTAAAAATTTCTTGCCAGCGGTCTATTTCAAACATAAGCGGATTTTTTTAAATTCAATAATGCAAGCCTTAGGTTTAATAAAGAATTTCTTGGGTAATGAACTCATCGGTTTCTATAATACCATCTTTTAAAACCACATTTCTTTTGGTTTGGGCGGCGACATCGTTTTCATGGGTGACGACAATGATGGTTTTTCCCTCGTTATTGATGTCTTGCAAAAGCTTCATAATATCGTGTGTGGTTTTACTATCCAAAGCCCCTGTTGGCTCATCAGCGAGGATCACTTTCGGATTGGTGATGAGCGCTCTGGCAATCGCTACCCGCTGTTTTTGTCCTCCCGAAAGCTCATTAGGATAATGGTTTGCCCACTGTGCCAAGCCTACTTTTTCTAAATATTCTAAGGCTTTTTCCTTCCGCTCTTTGCGTGGCACATCTTGATAATAAAGCGGCAGCGCCACATTTTCTAATGCCGTTTTGTAGCCTATCAAATTAAACGACTGAAACACAAACCCTAAAAAACGGCTTCTGTATTCTGCGGCTTTCGTTTCTGTGAGATGCTCTATGGGAAAACCATCTAATTCATAAATGCCGCTGTCTTTTTCATCTAAAATACCGATGATATTCAGCAAGGTGGATTTTCCAGAGCCAGAGCTCCCCATAATAGACACAAACTCGCCCTCAGAAATGCTGAGGTTGATGCCCTTGAGTACATGGATTTTACTCTGCCCTATATCATAAGATTTGTGGAGATTTTCTATTTTTATCATCGTTTTTAGTTTTTTTGAGTGATGAAAGCAAGCATTACCCTTGATTTTTTATGCTAATTTCATCCTTTCGCAAATATATACTATTTTTTTCATTGTATCAACTTTCATTATGGCTTTCTCTTTTTCATTAGCAATGCTAAATCAACAAACCACTATAAATCAATTTATTAAATATAAAACAACCCTATTTTCTTGTAATTATATAGATTCATTTTAAACAACTGTGCTTAGAAAGTGAGAAAAACAATATCTTTGCAGATTCAAAAAATTTAACCAAACGATTTTAGTTATCACAAACCATAAAAATCAAGCTTATGAAATTAAGAATAACCCAAAGAAATATGTGGACTACAGCGGTGGTTTTATTCCTTTCCGCTAACGAAGTCTATGGTCAGCAAACTCCTAAAAAGGATTCGCTGAAAACCAAAACTGTGGAAGAAGTGGTCCTCCTCGGCTCCCGTGGTACTGGGCGTTCCAAAACCGATAGCCCTGTGCCTGTTGATGTGTTTGATGTGCAAAAAATGGCGATCAGCCTGCCTCAAACCAACCTCAACCAAATGCTCAATACCATTGCGCCTTCCTTCACCTCTACCGTGCAAACCAATGCTGATGGCACCGACCATTTAGACCCTGCCCAACTCCGAGGTTTGGGACCTAACCAAGTTTTAGTGCTCATCAATGGTAAACGCCGACACACCTCGGCATTGGTCAATGTGAATGGCACCCCTGGGCGAGGCACCGTGGGCACAGATCTCAACGCCATTCCGTCTTTTGCGATAAGCAAAATAGAGGTGCTTAGAGATGGCGCCGCAGCACAATACGGCTCTGATGCTATTGCAGGGGTGATGAACCTCAACCTCAAAAGAAATACAGGAAAACTGGCAGGGCAAGTGTCGTATGGACTGAACCCCAGCCAAGCCTCTAACGACCACACCGGCGGCACCGATGGACAAAGCGTACAAGTGGATTTGAACTACGGCAACAAAATCGGGGCGAGAGGTGGTTTTTATAACTTCACTTGGTCTTCACAGTTTAGAAACCCAACCTTCCGTGCCAGTGAGGAGGGTGGAAAAATTTTTAATGCCTATAATGCGATAGAAAAGCGAGCCTTAGAAAATGGCGTTAATCTATCCGAGCTTTTTAGCAATATCAATACCACCACGCACGGACAAGAGTTGGTTGATTATATCCATCAGTACGCCAATCAGGTGGGGTATTTTTCGGCGGATTTTAAAAATCAAATCCAATCTGCCAATAGCATTGCAGCGCTACAAGGTCTCCTCAATGCCGATTATACCGACCAAGAGCTGGCGTATAGAGGTTTAACTCGTAGAGATTTTAATATGCAAGTGGGGCAATCTAAACTGAGTAGCCACCAATTTTTCGCTAATATAGAAGTGCCCATTAGCGACCAATGGAAAGTCTATACTTTCGGGGGATATAGCTATAGAGATGGGACTTCGGCAGGGTTTTACAGACGCCCTAACCAAGCAAGAACCTTCACTGGATTGCACATTAACGGATTTTTACCGAACATCAATACCCATATTACCGACCTCTCGCTTTCTGCGGGTACCAAAGGAAACATTGGCGATTGGCATATTGATTTAAGCAACACTTTTGGGCGCAACAGCTTTGATTATATCATAAAAAACACTGGCAATACCTCGCTGAGATTTCAATCGCCGAACGAGTTTAATGCTGGAGGCTTGCAGTTTTCTCAAAACACACTCAATTTAGATATTTCTAAAGCTTATGATGTTTGGGGTGGGCTTAACCTCGCCTTTGGTGCAGAACAGAGAACTGAAAATTTCAAAATCTCCGCTGGAGAGCCTGCCTCTTACCTCGCTTATGATGTTTTTGGTCAGGTACAAACGGCTACTTCTACCAACCCTACCGACTTTTTCGGGGCTTCGCTCCCTGGTGGCTCACAGGTGTTTGCAGGCTATAGACCCTCTAACACGGTGGACAAAAATCGTTATTCCTACGCCGCCTATGCCGATGTAGAAGCCAACCTAAGCCCTCGGGTTTTAGTAGATGCTGCCGCGCGCTTTGAGCATTATTCAGATTTTGGCTCTACCTTTACTTATAAATTGGCTTCCAGAATTAAAGCCACAGAACACCTCAACTTCCGTGTGGCAGGATCTACAGGATTTAGAGCGCCATCGATCCATCAGATTTATTATAATGCCACCTCTACCCTTTATAGCAACGGCGAACTTTTTGAGGTGGGCACCTTCAGCAATGATTCTAAAATTGCAGAACTATTGGGTATCCCTAAGCTAAAACAAGAAACCTCCCAATCGGTGAGTGCTGGATTTACATTCAAAATTCCAACTTGGCGCCTAACGCTGACAGGAGATGCTTATTTCACAAAAATCAAGAATAGGATTGTGCTAACGGACACCTTTAAACCTGGGAACAATGCCACGCTGATCCAACTTTTCCGAGAAGCCAATGTGAACCAAGCGCAGTTTTTTGCCAATGCCATAGACACCGAAACCAAAGGTTTAGACATCGTGATTACCCACGATTATAAATCTGGCGACTGGCGTTTGAGCAATAGTTTTGCTTTAAACCTTAACCAAACGCGCCGTGTGGGCGATATCCACAGTTCCGAAATTTTGAAAAATGCAGGACAGGAAAGCAATTATTTCTCTGAGCGCTCCAGAGTTTACACCGAAGAAGCCATTCCAAGAATCAAAGCCGGATTGTCCCACAACCTCAGTTGGAAACAGTTTTCGCTATACCTTAGAAACAGCTATTTCGGCAAGGTGACAGGCGCGGATAACATTGATGTGAACAATGATGGCATTAAGGAATACAACGAGCACCAAATTATGGCGGACAAAATCGTGACGGATTTGTCTATCGGCTACCAGTTTACGCCAGCCATCACGCTCACCGTGGGAGCTAACAACCTTTTTGACATCTACCCAAGTAAGAACTTGCCTGCCTCTGCCAACAACGGTCAGTTTGTGTACACGCGTTCTACATCTCAGTTTGGGCTGAACGGAAGGTATCTTTTCTCAAGGCTTAATTTTAGTTTTTAGAAAATGGTCACCCTTATATCAAAAAACAGTTCTTATGAATAATAAGAACTGTTTTTTATTGGAATTTGAAAAAAATGATCTTGGGTAACCTTTGCTTCATCTTAGGTAACTTTTACTCCAACTTGGGTAACTCTTACTTCATCTTGGGTAACCTTTACTCTAACTAAGGTAATCTTTACTCCAACTTAGGTAACCTTTACTCTAACTAAGGTAATCTTTACCCCAACTAAGGTAACTTCTACTCCAACTAAGGTAACTTTTACCTCACTTAAATCGGTCGTTTTCTCTATAAAGGTCATGCAAGGTGCAATTGAATTTCAAAGCAAATTCCACAAAAAACCTCTGCCTCAATGTTGAGACAGAGATTTTTTAATATCCTTAAACAAAGATGTTTGTATTCCTTATTTCCCTGTGATTTTGGATTTAATTTCGGATTGGAGTTGTTCCCATTTGGCTTTTAGGTCGGCTGGGATTTTCTCGGCGTAGTCTTTTAGTTTTTTGAGTTTAAAAGCTAACATTACGCTGTAAATTCCTGATATTAAGAAGGCTAAACCTGTCCAAATCACAATGTTGAGTCCGCCAAAAATCGGGTTGAAAATCATCATAAACGCGAATAAAATCCCTAAAACGCTCCAGAGCATCAGCGTGCCCCAGTCGGAAACGCCGTGGTCTTTCAGTTCTAAACTCATCGATACGCCCGAAATGGAGCGGAACAAAATGGTAAAGCCAACATACAACGGCAAAACTTCCATCGACAATGCCGTGTTAGACAGCAACAAAAAGCCCACAAATACATTGACCAAGCCGAAGACCAAAGTCCAGCCCCAACCCTCTAACTGGCGGCGGCTACTGAGGGCGAAAAAGACTTCCGAAAATCCTGAAATCAAGAATGAGAAGGCAAAAACCCACGACAGCGCCGCATAAGATGCCAGCGGTTGCACAAAAGTATAAACGCCCGTAGCGATGAAAATCAGCCCCACAATTAGGGGAATGTACCAGTTGGTCACCGTATTTTTAATAAATTTAAATGTACCCATAATCTTATAATTTTAAAAGTGATACAACAAAGGTAAATTTATTTTTCTAAATAAAACGCTATTTGCTCCGATTTTTTCGCACGGTTTTTAAGATTTTTTAAAATTTCGTTTTTTTTACTCAAATTCCAATTTCTTCAAGGTAGAATTTTTGTAGAGATAGAACTCAAAACTCGGTTCCTCGCCCAAGCGGTACACCTTTTCCAGCTCTATGCGGTCGTACTGTGGGCGTAGGATTTCGTATTTTATATAGAGATTTTCGGGCAGTTCCTCCGCCGAAATCGGTCGCTCCACCTCCAAGCCATCATCAAGGGCAAATTCCAGCACAAAATTACTCTTTCGCCATTGGATACTTATTTCGCTCTCGCCTGCTATGCCCGAATTATGAACTTTGATTTGGTCTTGTTCGATGATTTTTTGCGAAGTGCTCACCAAGAGCATCACCCCAGAAAGCACCATCGCGCCGTAGCCAATTTTTCGGAACAAAAACTCGCTCAAATGGGGCAAAATAAACTTGACGGTATACGAGGAAATCACGGCTCCGAGGGCAATGATGAGCCCCAAGAGAATCGCCATTTTGGAGAACAAACCTAAGGCGATGTAAATCACCAATTTGATGAGGTGCAGGCAGATTTCGTTCGCTGCACGCGTCGCCACAATTTGCTCTTTGCTGAGCCCATATTTAAGGTAAAACCGATTGAATAACAGCCCAATAGCCCCCGTAATCCCCGACACAAAGCCCGCCATAAAACCCACCAAACCCAGCACCCACTGCGGATACGGGCGTTCTTCCTTCTTCTGTTCCTTGCGAGAGATGAACAGTTGTGGCACATTGGCAATGAGAAAAATCGCCACGATGAGCTGCAAATACACGGGGTTCACAAATTTGATGAAATATGCCCCCAAAAGCACGGCAGGAATGGAAAACGGCACGAACCAGAAGAAAATTTTCCAACTGATATGCTTCTTAAACACCGCAATCCGCGAGGCAGAACTGGTAAAAGTCCCTATCGTGAGGGAAAACGGCACCACCGAGCTGGGTAACAGCCAATTGAGCACGGGAATGAGAATCAAACTCGCGCCGCCGCCGCAAATGGCACTCAGCCAAAACGCCACCACCGTACTCGCCAACAGCACTATTATTTTAATCACCATCTTTTGTTTTTTTGAGAGGCAAAAGTACGAGAATAAACGGAATTTTTATACTATAACTCTGATGTTTTAAATCATCATTGAAATTCTAAGACATTTTTCTTGCTTCTGATTATCATTTTAAAATTATAATACTTATATTTGCAGACTTAAAAAACATCAGTCTATTATTATGAGTACAGTTTTTACTTTATTTATGGTTCTTATCATTATCGCTTGTGTGCTTTTAATCATCATTATTATGGCACAAAATCCGAAAGGAGGCGGTCTTTCTGGGACTTTTGGTGGGACTTCTTCTGCATCTTTTGGGGTACAGAGAACCAATGATTTTATGGAAAAAGCCACTTGGACTTTAGGAATTACCGTGGTGGTTTTGATTGTCCTCAGTGTGGCACTTACCGCAAAACCTACAGTTAGCGTAGCCCCTGCAGCGCCTAAAAAAGAGTTGCCTAATGCACCGCAAGCGCCTAATCAGAAAGTGGATATCAACACGACAACAGCGCCACAACAGCCAGCAAACAGCACAGAAAATGCTCCTGCAACATCAAAATAAGTCGTAAGGATTTTTTCTCAATTTTATAAAAAACCAGCAAAGTCTAAGTTGATTTTGCTGGTTTTGTTTTTCTATATTCTATAAAAGTTTTAAGCCGAAGCCCTTGTTTGAGCATAAAATATTTAAGAGGTTGATCTTTATAATATTTGTCTAAAAATAAATGCATTGCCCCATAAAATCGTTGAATGTAGCGCTCATCTTTTACTGTACTTTGTCCCTTGTGATGCAGGATCGCATAGGTGCCGTAATAATAATTTTGGTATCCCTTTTTCAGTAGTGTGTAACAGAGGTCTATATCTTCGCCATACATAAAATAGCGCTCATCTAAACCGCCCACTTGATTGTACAGTGCTCTTTTCATCAAAAGAAAAGCGCCTGTAATTACCTCTACGGGGGCTATTTCCAACTCATCAACATCGTTTCTGTAATAGTTTTTTCTGGAAGTTTTGGTTACAAAAAATGGGAGGAATAATTTTTCAAAAGCATTGGCAAAATCTGGAACGGAGCGCTTGCTTTCAGGTAGAAAATGACCTTCAGCATTGTACATTCTTGCCCCAAGGCAACCCATATTAGGCTGAGATTCTGCAAATTCTAAGACTTTGGAAAGTCCCTCTTGCACCAATTCTGTATCAGGGTTGAGCAATAGGATATACTCGCCAGTGGCGCGCTGGACAGCTTTGTTATTCGCGATGGAAAAGCCATAATTGTGCTCTAAGCCTAAAAACAAAACCTCAGGAAACTCCGATTCTAAAGCCTTCCAAGAGGTATCGGTAGAATGGTTATCCGCCACGATGATTTCATAATCTATGCCGTCTGCATATTTTTGAATAGAGCGCAAACAACTCCTCAGCAATGCTGTGACATTATAATTAAGGATGATGATGCTTAACTTTTTCATTTTTACATTTCGTTTTTTTAAGCCGTTTCATCGTACGGCACTCTATTGATGATGGACTTGCCCAGCGAGATTTCATCAGCGTATTCTAACTCATCACCCACGGCAATGCCTCGGGCTATATTGGAAAACTGGACTTCAAATTTTTTCAGTTTTTTGTAGATATAATACACCGTGGTATCGCCTTCCATCGTGGCAGAAAGGGCGAAAATCACCTCTTTGATGGGCTCTTCTCTTAGTTTTTGTTCTAAGCCTTCTATATTCAATTGGTGTGGTCCCACGCCTTCCATCGGCGATATTTTACCACCGAGCACCCAATATTTACCTTTGAATTTGTTGGTGTTTTCAATCGCCATAACATCTCTTACATCCTCCACAATGCAGAGTAACTCGCCCTGCCGATACTCGTTAGAGCAAATGTCGCAAACCTCATCATCAGAGAAATTATGGCATTTTTTGCAATATTGAATATCCGAAACCAAGTGCCTTATCGCCTCGCTTAGGGCTAAGCCTTGGGTTTTAGGTTGCTTAAGGAGGTGCAATGCCAACCTCAGCGCAGATTTCCTCCCGATACCTGGCAACTCCGATATTTCTTCTACCGCTCTTTCTAAAACTTTGCTGGGAAAATTCATAAAAACAAAGATAGTTTTAATTTGTTAGGTTTACAAAAAAAGCCAGTGAAATTTATCACTGGCTTTGCTTAAAAATAGGCTGAAGAGCGTGCTACTACTTCACCATAAGTTTCACATTGTGTTTCACGCCTTGGTTGTCTACAAGGTTGAGGATGTAAATGCCTTTAGGATACTGCGTCAAGTTCAACTCAAATCGGTGACCTTTAAAGGTATTATTCAAAATTTGTTTGCCTGACATATCATAAACGCTGGCTTTGAGTGTGCTTACGCTTGCGTCTGCCTCCACTACAAACTGCCCTGTAGATAGGTTTGGATACACTTTTAAGCCTGCATTGGCAGTCGCTTCGTTGGTGCCGAGAGTGGTGATTTCTACCACGACGGTTTCTTTCTGAGACTTAACGCCATCTGAGTATAGTGCAACTACATCATAGGTATAAGTGCCGTTTGTGTCTATTGTTTCGCCGTAAGTGGTTTTATTGAAATCATCTATATTCTCTACCACCACACCATCTTTAATCACCTCATAACCTGTAAGGTAAGCTTGATTAACGAAACCGAATTGTTTTTTCTCAAACCTTTGAGGGCTCGTTGGCGTTTCTGAAGTTTCAAAATCGCTGGCTTTTATCAATTCTACTCCTTGGGCTAAAGCTGCTTTGATGTCTTTTTCATCAGTTAATTTTGGTGAAGTTTTAACCGCTGCAGCAGTATCTTTATTATCATAGCCTACTTCTATATTGTCTAAGCCTAAATAAAGTCCGTTATCCTCCTTGGTGGTTCTGTGGTGGAATACCACCTATCCACTTTTCCAGGATTTGCAAAATACCCTTTTTCGCCAACCACAATAAAAAATTGGCCGGAAAAAGGGCATTTCTAAAACAACTTGCTTATCACTTGAAAATATAACGACTTATTCTACTAACTTCAATATCCTATATGCCCCTCTTGCCACAATTACAAATACAATTGCTCCGATAATCAAATCGGGGTAGCTTGAATTAAGCCAATGAACCAAGAGACCTGCAACGATAACGCCCGAATTGATAATGACATCGTTCGATGTGAAAATCATACTTGCCTGCATGTGGGCTTCCTTACTTTTGTTCTTTTGTAACAGGTAAAGACAAAGCACATTTGCCATTAGTGCCAAAACTGAAACGATAATCATCGTTTGAAAATCGGGCATCTTTTCAAAACCTAAAAAACGTCTTATTACTTCCACAAAACCGATAACAGCCAACAAGATTTGGAAGTACCCTGCAAATTTGGCTATGTTGTTTTTTCTTGCGACCGTACCCCCTACAGCAAACAGAGCCAAAGCGTAGACGATACTATCGGCAAGCATATCCAAGCTATCCGCTACCAATCCCATTGAGTTGGAAAAAATACCGAACAACATTTCCACTCCAAAGAAAACGAAGTTGATAACCAGTACCGTCCAAAGTAGCCTCCGTTGTCTATTGCTTGTATCCGTTTCAATAACTCCGTCAGTTTCTTCGGTTGAAATCAACGTTGTATTTAGGTTCAAAGTTTCCAAAGCCGATAAAATCGGCTCGGGGTTTCCACTATGATAAACATTCAATTCCCTATTGGGAATATCAAATTCCAATGACTTTACCGTATCAAAATCCTGCAATTTCATACGGATTAATTGCTCCTCACTGGGGCAATCCATTTTGGTAATATTGAATATGGTTTTGTTCATATTTTAAAGTTTAAATTTTATTCCACCATTAATTACAAATCCGTCCAACGGTGCATAGATGTCTCTAAAAACAGGGTTGGTTATTGTGCCTGTATAGATGTTGTCAAAACGTGTCTGCCTTGTATCAAGGAAGTTTTCTGTAAATCGTCAGCAAAAAGTTTACCAGTTTAGGTTAAAAATAGTATAGTTAAAAAAATAAAAAAACTAACTTTACAAAAACCACTTAGAACATGGTAAAAAAACAAACAAAAAGCGAAAAGCTTATCAAGGAAGTTCGCCGTAACACACGCCAAGTGTACAATGCAGAACAAAAGATTTTAATCGTCATGGAAGGCTTACGTGCAGAGCTCAGTGTAGCAGAGCTGTGCAGAAAATATGGCATCAGCGAAGCCACTTATTACAAATGGAGCAAAGAGTTCATTGAAGCAGGAAAGAAGTTGTAGATACCCAAGTAGCACAAATACAGCAAGTAGAAACCCTACGCGCCAAGTACGAAAAAGAAAAAGGCGAAAACCAAAACGCCACCCAACAGAAAAACAAAGCCTTTGCCAACCTATCCGATTGGGTACGAGAATTCTACACCGTAGCCCAAATCGCCTTAGATGACCGCCCTCAGCTCATGGAAAGCATCGGTAAATTCGTAAGAAGCTAAAACCTTTTGCAATTTTATAAACCTAAGCGCGTTTAGAAAACAACTATTTTCAGTCTCTATACGCGCTTATTTCAAATAAAACCAAGCCCTAATTAATTATCTCACACATAAAAACCATCATAAAAACATACAAAACCATTTATAATTTATAAAAAAGCCGCCCCATTCAGAGCAGCCTTAGTTAAATAAACAAAAAAACAATATTTTATTTTTTGTTTTCGTCTTTTGATTTTTTACCTTTTAGGAAATCATACGCGATAGCTGATGCGATAAATATAGATGAATAAGTACCAAAACCTATCCCTAATAATAGCGCAAACATAAAGCCTCGTAAGCTCTCGCCGCCGAAAATGAAAATCGCTAAGATCACCATAAGCACCGTAAACGAGGTGTTGAAAGTTCTTCCTAAAGTACTACTGATAGAGTCATCAAAGAGTTTGGCAAGCGTGGTGGCTTTGCGCTCTCTAAGGTACTCACGGATACGGTCAAAGACAATCACGGTATCGTTAATAGAGTAACCTAAAACGGTTAGTATCGCGGCGATGAAGTCTTGGTTAATCTCCATATTAAACGGTGCTACTTTATAGAATAAAGAGTACGCTCCTAAGATAATCACAGAGTCGTGGAAGAGTGCTGCCACGGCGCCCAAAGAGAACTGCCACCTTCTAAATCTCACTAAAATATAGATGAAAATGCCAATTAACGAAACGAGCACCGCCAAAGTTCCACCTGTTTTAATATCATCAGCCACGGTAGGTCCCACCTTGGTAGAAGACACGATTCCTAAATCATCGCCTTCGGAGGTTTTAAACTGATTTAAAGTATAACCCGCTGGGAAATCAGACTTTAAGCCTTCATATAATTTGGCTTCAATCTCTTGGTCTGCTGCTAAAGATTCATCATCAATTTTGTAATCTGTAGTGATTTTCAGCTGATTATCATTACCAAAAGTTTTTACATCTACAGAATTATTTTTACCACTTTCGGTTTGGAATAATTTAGATAAATTGGCTTCGGCTTTGGTGGCATCTACAGGCTTGTTGAATTTAACCACATAGTTTCTACCCCCCTCAAAATCAACGCCTAACTTAAAGCCATTGATTGCAATAGAGGCGATACTCACCACCATTAGGATCGTGGAAATAACATACGCAATTTTTCTCTTTCCGATGAAATCTATCCATACATTTCTAAACATATTTTTGGTCATAGGCGTCCATACAGACAACCCTTTCCCTTTATTCAATCGGCTGAAAATCATCACTCTGGATAATAATACCGAAGTAAATAAAGTCATCAATAGACCGATAATAAGCGTTACGGCGAAACCTTGGATAGGTCCTGTACCAAAAATATAAAGTATAACGGCGGTCAATAATGTAGTCAGCTGACCATCTATAATCGCAGAAAGGGCGTGTTTAAATCCGTCTCTATAAGCTTCTTTAATGCTTTTTCCTGCAAATAACTCTTCCTTGGTTCTTTCGTAAATAATCACATTGGTATCCACCGCCATCGCCATGGTGAGCACAATACCCGCAATCCCTGGCAAAGTCAGCGTGGCATCCATAGAATCCATAATTCCGAAGATGTAAAATAGGTTGATAATCATTGCGATTACCGCATAAACCCCAGCGCCACCGTAGTAGAAAATAATATAGATAACGATGAAAATAAAGGCGATGATGAACGACCACATCCCAGCTTCAATAGATGCTTGTCCCAATGAAGGTCCTACCACTTCGGATTGTACCAACTTAGCGCTGGCAGGGAGTTTCCCTGTATTAAGCACATTCACAAGGTCTTGGGCTTCATCTTGTGTAAAGTTCCCTGAAATCTGCGTGCGCCCATTCGGAATGGCATTCACCACATTTGGCGCGGTATAAACTCTGTTATCCAAAGTTACTGCCACAGGCTTGCCTACATTTTTCTCAGTTAAGATTTTCCAATCTTTCGTTCCCTCGCTGTCCATCTGCATATCTACCACCACGCGACCGATTTGATCATAACTGATGTTAGCTTTTTCCACCGCTCCATCCACTGGCGCTTTCCCTGTAATGTTAGAACGGATGGCATAAAGCACCAAATGGTCAGGGTCGTTAGACTCTGGCTTGTAGCCCCACATAAACTGCGTGTATTTGATGTTGGCAGGTCGAGCATCTATTGCGATTTTACTATTTAAAATTTTGTTGACCGCAGCGGTGTCGCTTAGTTTTACATTGGCTACGCCATTGCTTCTCAAGGTGTTGATGTTGATTAAACTCACCCAATTGCTATTTTTAGCCACGCCCATAGAGTCGGCTTTGGCGGTCACCAATTTAGAAAGTTGCTCAAAGTAAGGCGCCACTTCTGGCAATTGCTGTACTTCCCAAAACTGAAGTTTCGCCGAAGTTTGGAGCATTTTTTTAACGCGGTCTATGTCTTTAATCCCTGGCATTTCCACCAAGATTCTTCCTGTTCCTGGCACGCGCTGCACATTAGGCTGAGTAACCCCCATTTTATCAATACGGGTTCTAATCACCTCATACGCAGAGCCTACGGCATCATCTATTTTTTTAGTGATGATTCTTTTAACCTCCTCGTCTGAGGTGTTGAATTTAATTTCGTTACTCAACTTTTGAGTTCCAAATATCTCTGGGTTGGCAAGTTTAAGGTTAGCCCCTTTGGCTTTATTTACCAAATCAAACTGCGTGAAGAAATCATCAATATAAGATCGGGTTGAGTTCTTCTGCGCTTGGTCTGTTTTGTCCAACGCTTCCAACAAAATAGGGTTAGAAGAATAGTTGGTTAAATCCATCACCAAATCTCTCTGGTTGATTTCTAACAATACATTGATACCGCCTCTTAGGTCTAACCCGAGTTTCATCTCGCGTTCTTTGGCATCTGTGTAATAGAGTTTGGTAAAGCCTAAATCTAAGGTGTCTTTGGAGAGCCTTGCAATTTCTTTTTGGTATTTGGCTTGGTCATTCCCCGCAATGGCTTTTGCCTCGTTTTCTATTCTACTTGCATAGAAAGTAGGTAGCATTTCATTAAGGCAGATGAGCCCTAAAATAATCGCTACAATGGTAATAAGTCCTTTTCCTTGCATTTTGAGTAATTTACAACATTAAAAATTATAGTCGGCAAATATAGTGTTTTTAAGTCTAAAAAAGGGTATCATCTGTTATGAATTTCAATGCTTGGTTTTAAGTTCGTTTAGCATTATTTAAAATTATCCCTTTCCTTTTTTTCATTCCCTTCAATGGAAATAATATTTAAAACATTGATTATCAAAACAATAAATCTAAAATTAAATCTTAAGCCACGCCAAGCCTTGTTCGGTTTTTACGGCTAAATCATATAAGGAATATTGCTGTGTGAGGTGTTTGAGTTTGTTTTTAAGTGCCTTAAAATCATTATGAACGGGACAAGGGTTGGCTGAGGAGCACCTTTTTAGCCCCAAACCGCATTGGGTAAAGAGTGTATCGCCATCTATCGCGATGATGATGTGATAGATGCTAATATGCTGCAGCTGGTCTATTTGCACCATAAAACCGCCCTGTTGCCCACGCACAGAGTCTAACAATTGGGCTTTGCAAAGTTGCTGGAGGATTTTTGCTGTAAACGCTTCGGGTGCATCCACTTCCTTAGCCACTTCTTTTACATTCACTCTCTCGCCACCGAGGCTTTTTTGTGCCACATAGATGGCGGACCGTATGGCATATTCGCACGCTTTAGAGAACATTCTTTTATTATTTAAAGTGAGCCCATTTGGGGATAATCATTAACAAACCTAAGCCTACATACAAAAATAAAGTGGTGATATCTGTATATAAAAAGGTAGATAGGTAAAATTGATGAAAAATAAAGTGCAAAAACACCGCCAGCGGAAAGAGGTAAACGCCTATTTTCCGAAAATTGACTATCGCCAACAGCCCCAATAGCGCCAAGGCATCTATGGCAAAAATGAGGTAGAAATACGCCGTAGGAATTTGGATGCTCTCGTGCTGGAGGTATTCATCTATATCTATCCCTAAGCCCATAAGGGTAAAGAAACCTAAAACCGCCATACTCACATAAAAGCTACTAGATTTTTTAGGTTCTTGGCTAAAATCGTTTTTATTTTCCATAGGGTAAAAATAAAAAAAGCCTTTGATATAACAAAGGCTTTCTTCTTTTATTTACTAAAATTAAACTTCTAATGCAGAGATGAGTCTGTTTCTGTCGCTTAAGTACTCTTCCATAGAAATCATACTTTCCGTTCTCATCACATCTTCTATATCATCTATTTTATAGATTACATTTTTAGCATCTTCTGTATTTTTAGCTTTCATTTTGCAGAAAATGTTGTATTTACCAGATACCACGCTCGTTTCCACGATGTTAGGGATTTCTGATAATTTCTTAAGCACCTCTTGAGTCTTGTTAGACTTGGTAAGAAGAATACCGATGAATGCCGTGAATGTGTAGTTGAGTTTTTCGTAATCAATATTAAGAGAAGAGCCTAAAATAATCCCTGCATCTTCCATTTTTTTAACTCTTACGTGGATGGTTCCCGCTGAAACGCTTAGGTTTTTTGCAATTTCAGTAAAAGGCATTCTTGTATTTTTCACTAAGTAATCAAGAATCTTTTTGTCTATTTCATCTAAACGGTAGTTCATAATGTGTTGTTTTTTTATTTTATTACTAATTTAATTTTTTATACCTTGCAAAATTACAAAAAAACATTCAATATTACACAATAAAAATATTAATATTTTTTCTATAATTTTATTAGATTTTATGTATTACCTTGCAACTGCCGTGGTATCCTTAGGTTGGCGCATGCTGTCT
Organism: Riemerella columbina; assembly: GCF_030517065.1. Lineage (NCBI taxonomy): Bacteria > Pseudomonadati > Bacteroidota > Flavobacteriia > Flavobacteriales > Weeksellaceae > Riemerella > Riemerella columbina. The sequence goes on along the minus strand of NZ_CP103950.1, from coordinate 950,462 downwards.
TTTTTCTTTTTTGGGAAAAATCTATTAAAACTTTTGCTATAAACCACACCGCCACCCCAAGTTTGGTTAGCGCCAGCCTGTCCAGAAATATTGGTCACATTAGATGGCTTAGAATACACTCTAAATAAGCGACTGCCATCATTTTTCTTAGACCAATCGTACTCCAAAATCCCTTCTCCAGAAAGGAAATTGGCATCGGTATACTCGGTTTTAGAAAGCGGTACCCCCAAACCTGTTTTTATGTTTACCCTTGGTGATAGTGCTATATTCACGCCAGCATTGGCACGGTCGCCTGTGTTAGAGGCTTGGTCACCTTTGATATAGTTTAAATCCACTTGAAACTGGTTGCTAATAGTATTCAGCACAGAACCCAACTGCTTGAATAACAAGTTATAACCCTGCGATACCAGTGTATTCCCCACATTAAAATCTACCCCCCCTGTATCCGCGACATTAAAGTTATTTAATGCCAATATCGCTCCAAATTGCACAATTTTCTCATCAGAATTGCTCATCTTAAACGCCAAAGCTTCCTTAATTTGGCTGGATACATCTGGTGCCGAAACATTAAAATCAATTTTCGGATTTTGTAGAGATTGTGTGATATGCGTGGTGAGCATCACATTGATTGGCGGCAATTTTCCTATATTAAGGTACTCGCCAGCGTTGGTCACCGTACGGAAATAATCGGCAGAAATGTTAAGCGACGGATTCATCACATTTCCGTCCCAACCCATACTACTGCCCTTCGCGATTTGGAAAGTCCGCTCCAGAATGGCTTTTGAAACGAAGGTTCCGTTATCCACCACGAAAGTACCGCTCATTGACATTTGTCCGTTTCTTCTCAAATTAAACTTCAAATGCTCTGCCATACCGCGCACGCTGATATCGCCCACATCATCGCCCACCAAAACATTAACCGTAGAGCCTTTATCTATGCTAATATCAAATTTAATGTTCATATTAGCGCCAGATTTTTTCTTTTCTGCCACCGTGAGGAGCCCATCTTTGCCTTTCTCTACAAAACGAAGCATCTTAAACTCATCTACTGCCGATGCCGAATTGCTATTCAGCGTAAAGGTACTATTATTAAGGACATCCATATTAGCATCAATGTTGAGCGCCGTTACAGGACCTTCCACGAAGATATCGCCCCTGCCATACACACGCCCCCAGAAGGTATCAAAATCTTTTTGAGTGGTATTGAGCAACAACAAGTTATCTGCCCGCATAATGAGGTTGAGCCCCATAGACGCAGCATCCGCAAACTGTATAGCTCCAGAAATCGTCCCCTGAGAATTGCCTCTGCCATCTTTCACTCCAATGTTATTGAGTACCGCATAGCCTTTGGTCAACGGAATGACCGTATCATCAAAAGCGTAGTCTACCCCCGAAAAGTTGAGTTTTAACCCAAAGTCTTTTAGTGCAATATCCCCTTGATAATCCACATCTTTAATCGTACCACCTATTTTGAGCTGACCACTGGCTTTGCCTCGGAAGTTGCTGAATACAGACTTCACAAACTCTTGTGCAAAAGCCAAATCAAACTCGTTCATATCTGCCAATAAATCCAGCGTTGGTGATGCGGTATTGTTGTTAATAGTCCCTGTGAGTTTCAGTTTATCCGCGCCTAACAATTCTGGCGATAGCACGCGCGCTTCCATCGCAAAAATATTCCTTTTTTCGGTTTTTTGGGCATTGATGATGATATCCCCCATCGCTTGGCGGTTCATACTCAGTTGCTCTACTTTTAAATCTACCAGCGGCTCCAAGATGCTTTTATTCATCTTGATGTCAATCGTTCCGTTAATGGTGCCGCCCATTTCCATTTGGGTATCGCCGCCGCCTTTCAGCGCCATCAACTTGCTGACTTCCACATTTTTAACCTCAGCATTGATGTCAAAATCTTTACCATTATTAAAAATACCATTCACCAAAATCTCACTATTATCAGAGTAAAATTTAAGGTTATGGAGGTCTATAGCACCTGTTTTTCTCTTATAAGTAATGGAGTGGTTAAGCTCTGGCGAAGTATCCACACGCCAAACAAAATTGTTAAATCTAACCTCCGTAGGTTCAAAGCGAATTACATAATCCCCTTGTGCATCTGTGGTTTGGCTAAGATTAACGGCATATTCTTTAAGCCTATTGTGCTCATCATCATCTGGATTACCATGCTTTAGCGAGGCTGCCAAATGTAGAATTTCGCCGTTTTCATTGCTTCCTTTTAGGCTTAAATCTCGCACAATGTGATCGCTAAACGCCAATTTATCCACACTCAATACCACTTGCTCGGTGCTACTCGCTGTGTTGATGTTTAGCGCCAATTGGTTTACCGTAACACTCTCATTAGCAACAGATGAAGTTTCTATTTGATAATCAATATCTGATTGTGCCAGCACCTCGTTGGCGGCTTTGGCATCTTCTTTCGTGATCATATATTTAAGGTGTGGCGCTTCAGCACTCAGCACGAGATTATTGGCATTGCCATCATAATTCCCTGAAACTTTAACGCCATCTCTTATTTTAAGGCGAGGTTCAAAAAAGTTGACCAAACCTTGAGCTATATCAAAATCAAAATTGAAATATTGTCCACGGTAATATTGGCGAGGCGCGGTGCCTGCTAAAATTTTATCCATACTGTTCTGCACCATTCCAGCCACATCTTTAATATTGAAATGCCCTGAAACTTTACCCTTAACCGCCTGCGGTGCATCAATATCCACGATTCTGTTGTTGCCATCTAAATAGGCTTTCACATCTGCCTCTGGAAGGTTCACGGTTTGGTTGGCAGAGATCAGCTGCACCGATTTCATTTTAGCATCTAAGTTCAAATCGTTGAGATCTTTCATCGCCATTTTAACATCAAAAAGACCACTCACCACTTGGCGTTCCGCTTTCCCTGTGAAATAAGCGATATCCAAATGGGCTACATCAGCTAAAACATCGGCAACCAATCTCGGATTGCTGAAATCAAACCTACCCTTTACATTCGCTTGGGCGTGAGGATCTTTGATGCTCACCAAGCCGTTGTATTGTTTCTGCGCCAAAGTCCCATCTAACAACACATTGGTCAGCGTTTTATCCAAAATTTCTATGCTGGTAATCTGCGATTGGGTGTTGAGGTGCATTGTATTAAGATTGAAACCTTCGCCCTTGGCATTAAAATGCCCAGAAACTAACCCCACTTGGTTGTTCTTCGTGATGGCAGCTACATTCAGTTGACTAAGGCTGAGTTCTCCCGTATATTTAGGCTGAGGCGTGCTGTATTCTAATAAAGTCAAATGCTTAATTGCCGCCTGCCCCACGCCAGAAATCAGGGTTCCCTTAGTGGTGATAGCATTCGGATTGGCTGTGAGCGCCCCGTTGAATTTCATTCTACCGAAATCATCTGCGACATTTCCCATTTTATTGGCGATAAAACTTGGGAACATCTGTTTAAGCCCTTGGTAGGTAAAATCTGTGGCTAAATTCTGCGTTTCTATAGCGAAACTCTTCTCTAAAATTTTAGCTACTCTTATTTTTTGTGTCGCTATGTGGGTATCGTGGTTGCCCAACTGGAACTGCGTAAGGTAGAAATCATTGAGCACGCCATCCATTTTTCCAGAGACATTGATGGGTTTATAATTGTCCCAATCCTTCACGAAATAACTCAAATCATAACCGTTCATTTGGCTGCCTCGGTCCAACTGCATATCCCAGCGTACTTTGTGGGCAAAATCTTCAAACTTACCTTCGTTGAGGAGAAGCTTTAAATCCCCTTGCAAAAGGCTATGGTCGGTATTTAGCACCAAATTTTCTAACCATAAATATTCCTTATTAAGGGTAAAATTAGTGGAAAAAGTTTCTATCAAGTGTTTTTTGCCCCAGCGCTCTGTGACCAAGCTAAAATTATTCACCTGCGCAGAAACATCGGAACCTTTGACCTTCAAGCGTGGAATTTGGACATTCAAACGCTGAGCATCCAGCCATCTGCCCTCATCGCCAGCGTGGTTTTGATTCACAATGGAGAGTTGGGAATTCAGAATGCTAATGCGGGCATCCAACTCAAAAGGCGGTTTATTGGGATCACGCTTTTTGCCATTATCAAACAATGCGATAAATCGATTAAAATTAGCAATGCTATCGCCTTTATAAGTAATCACTTTCATCTCCATATCACTCACCTTCAACGATTGGAAATCAAGATGATCGGTATTGGTGATGAGTGAAAACCAGTCAGAATCGGCATAAACTTCTTTGGCTTTAATGAAATCTAAACCTTTATAATCCTTGATTTTAAGCCCATATATGGTGATGTTTCCAAAAATGCTAAGGTCTATTTTGTCAAAGCTTATTTGGGTTTTCAGATCTTTGTTGAGAATATTAACCACCCGCTGTGCCGCCCAATTTCGGGTAGAAGATAAGCTCAGAATAATCCACAGCGCTACCAACAAACCTAAAAAAGAAAGGAATGCGATTTTAAAAAAACGGTACCAGCGGTTTTGCTTTCTCTCGGGTGTTTTAGGCGGATGTGCGTCCAATTGTTCTGTAGATTTTTTCTTGTCGTTATTATTCTCTAAATTTGCCATAATTATGAAACCATCTATTATTTTAGGCATAGAATCCTCTTGTGATGATACCTCTTCTGCCATTATTAGCGGAAGGAAAATCCTTTCCAATGTTGCGGCAACCCAAGCCATACATAATGAATATGGTGGTGTAGTGCCAGAGCTTGCCTCGCGGGCGCATCAGCAAAATATCATCCCCGTAGTAGAGCACGCCATTCGCACGGCAAATATACAACAAAAAGACATTTGCGCCATAGGTTTTACCAGAGGTCCTGGGCTTTTGGGTTCTTTATTGGTGGGAACTTCATTTGCTAAGTCTTTAGCGATGAGCTTAGCGGTGCCTCTTATTGAGGTTAACCACCTGCAAGCCCATATTTTAGCTCATTTTATTGAAGATGCAAATCCTGTGCCGCCGCAGTTTCCTTTCTTATGCCTTACCGTGAGTGGTGGGCATACGATGATTGTCTTGGTGAAGGATTATTTTGATATGGAAATCATCGGGAAAACCATAGATGATGCCGCAGGCGAAGCGTTTGATAAAATTGGAAAAATCTTTAATTTAGATTATCCCGCAGGCCCCATCATCGACCAAAAAGCCCAAACTGGAAACCCCGAAGCGTTCCAATTTAGCCAACCTAAAATTAGCGGCTACGATTATTCTTTTAGTGGTATTAAAACCTCTGTGCTGTACTTTATCCAAAAGGAAATTCGGAAAAACCCTAACTTTATTGCGGAACACCTCAACGATCTATGTGCCTCGGTGCAAAGTTGCATAGTAACCGTGCTGATGCAGAAACTCAAAAAAGCGGCACAAGATTTAAACATCAAAGAAGTGGCGATTGCAGGCGGCGTTTCTGCCAACTCTGCGCTGAGAACCGCGATGCAAGAGGCTGCCCAAAAATACGGTTGGAACATCTACATTCCTAAATTTGAATACACCACGGACAACGCCGCCATGATTGCCTTGGTTGCCCAACTAAAATACGAAAAAGGACAATTTACCGACCTAAAAACCACGGCAACAGCGCGCTATTCTTTAGACGACAGTCTTCATTTTTAATCTTTTTTAATCCTATGAAACTTTTCCACGGCGATATTACCCCAACGCAAGTCAGCATCTACGAAGATGAGCAACACCACATCCTAAAAGTCCTCCGTATGCGCGAGGGCTCCACGCTCCACATTACCGATGGTAAGGGACAATTGGCGACTGGGAAACTCTATATAGAAGGCAAAAAAGCAATGATAGAAGTAGAGGAATTACAAACCGACCTGCCATCGTTTTCACCAAAATTACACATTGGCATTGCGCCCACCAAAAACATCGATAGAACGGAATTTTTTGTTGAAAAAGCTACGGAAATGGGCGTTTCGGAAATTTCATTCCTCCTGACGGAACAATCTGAACGAAAGCACCTCAACATCGATAAAATAAGGAAAAAAGCCATCGCTGCCTCTAAGCAAAGTTTGAGGTTCCACTTCCCTATTATCAACGAAATGCAAAAATTAACGGATTTTATCAAAAATATCACGCCTGAAAATACCTACATCGCCCATTGTGATACACATTTTGAGCGGGTGTCCATTCATCAAATTCCGCCGCAAGAGCATTGCACTTTCCTTATCGGTCCCGAAGGCGATTTTAGTCCTAATGAGATCCAACTCCTCTCTGAGATGAACATCAAAGCGGTACAATTGGGCAACCAGCGGCTGAGAACGGAAACTGCGGGCATCTTTGTCGCGGCGTGGAACTACCTTCGCTTATAATTCTTTTACAAAATTATCCGTTCTAAAACACGCCCAGTGCTGGAATTGGCGGTAAAAAATATGGTATGGGAAGAACAAAAATACAAGCCCCAACTTCATTGATTTTAAATCTGCGATGATAAAATATTTCGTGTAAAAATGAAACGAAAGCAAAAATATCAATGTAAAAGTAAGATACTTCCTACTGAACGCCCCTAAAAAACATAACGATTGCAATATAATCCCGACCACAGTTAATAGAATCCAAAATCCCTCGTAGCTGTAGAGCGTGAGCATCCATTCTGGCAAAGGCTGGTCTATCATATAATAGTTGTACCAAGAATTCACTTTGGCGGCGTTGGTGTCTATCCAAGAGAGTTCTGGCGTATTGAGCACCTCGTGTTTCACTACCGAAAGTAATTTCCACATCCCCGCCAAACTATAAGTGGTCAACAAGCCCAAATTGAGATATTGCACATTCCGATAATCCCGAGGCGATAAGCGGTTGGGCAACAAAAATAAAGAGAGGAAATAATACAATATCAAAAGATGATTGGTGTGCCGCATCCCATTATAACCTGCATTCACCACGCCCACAAGGGAAACCAACACCAAAACTAAAATATTAAGATACATCCGCTGTCTAAAAAAACTGACCACCAAACACCCCAAAAGCGCCAAACACAACGCGTAATAATAAGAATATGAAGGCATTGTAGGCACGGCTAAATGTTGCAGCCACACGCTCGGTGTGTAGAATTCTGCAGGTCTCTGTGCATTAATGTTGAAAATCTGTATCTGTTCCCACAGCCAATACAGCGTGAAAATCCTCATCATAAAATAGGAAACCTGATAATTAAAAACCGTTTGATATTTATAATCTTTCATTTTTCAGCGTGATGATGATTCGTTTTTTAATTTCCGTAGGCGTTTGGTCAGCCTTCAAGTGGTGTGGATTAAAAGTTTCTTCCACCAAAAGATAGCGCTCATACTGAGGCGCCGTTGCCTTCAAAAGTTTTTTAAGTTTTTCCTCGTTAGCGGTGGGGTTAATACCTGCATCTATTTGGCTGCCCCAGCGGTTGATAAAGGAAAATTGGTCGTTGCCATCATACAGCGGCGTATCTTGATATTGAAGTCGGAGGGTGTCTGTGCCACGGATGCCGTAGATTTTATAAAAACGCTCTTCCATAGCGGCGCCAGAAGGCTTAGTAAACAACTTCCAAAAGTAAAATGGATAAATCTCCGAGCCGCCATTAGAAGCCAAAACATAGGAAAACGCCGACAGCGTGAGGCTGACCCAAAATAAAATCGGAGTATATTTTTTCATCATTCGGTGCTGAGTTTTTGTTTTAAAATCGCTGCGCCACTTCTAGCAGAATTGGTCGCCCACCTGATTTTAAGCGCCCATTTCTTCTCTTCTGATAGGCGGTAGTTGAGGGTTGATTTTAAGAGTTTCTGTTTCAGCTCATACATACAAATGGCTGCCGCCACGGAAACATTAAAACTGTTGGTAAAACCATACATCGGAATGGCTAAAGTCTCGTCTGCCATCTCCAAAAGTTCATCAGAAGCGCCCTCCCACTCCGTGCCGAATACCAATGCAATAGGTTCTTTCAGTTCATAATCTGGCAACATAATGGCATCGCGCTCTGGGGATACTGCTACAATTTTATATCCGCGCTGCCGAATTTGCTCCAACGAGGTTTTATTCCGTGGCATTTTCTCCACTTCCACCCAAGTATCGGCGCCTTTGGTTACGCTAAGGTTGGGTTCAAAAAGATTTTCTTGCTCCAGTGCCACTACTTTATGAAAGCCGCACGCCTCCACACTTCGGATGATGGCAGCCGCATTTCGGTATTGGTACACATCTTCCAAAACAGGTAATATAAAGTCTGAACTTCCCTCTGCATAGTGGTTGATTTTCTCCAAACGCTCTGGAGTGATAAATGCCGACATATACTCAAAAATGTGGGCTAAATCTTTTTCGGTTTTCATATTTGCAAAGGTAAATAAATCCTACAAAAAAGCCTAAACGCGTGGTTTAGGCTTTCAAGTTTAGAGGACATCTCTAATTTCTTCAGTTTTTTGGAAGGTAGCCTTGGCAAAAGGACACAGCGGAATGATTTTAACGCCTTCTTTCCTTGCGAAATCTACGGCTTGCAGCACCAATTCTTTACCGAAACCCTTGCCATTATAGGCTTCCGAAATTTCGGTGTGGTCTATGATGAATTTATCCGCTCCTGCCCAAGTGTAGGTCATCAGTCCTGCGGGATGGCCATCAAAGAAAATTTCAAACTGTCCGTTTTTTTCGTTGTTGGTTTGTTTAAATGAAATCATTGTTTTTAAATTTAGAGGTTACACCAATTCTGCTTCTACAGCAATCTCGCTTGTTAAAATTTTCTGCACAGGGCAAGCGTGTGCCGCCTTCATGAGTGTGGCTTTTTGGTCTTCATCTAAGTTACCGTGGAGGGTAATGTATTTTTTAAATAACGCGTGACCTTCGGCGGTTTTGTCTTCAAAGACTACTTTTACCTCTACCTCATCTAATGCCCACTCTCTGCGGTCTGCAAAGATTTTAACCGTGGCAGCCGTGCAAGCCGATAGCGAGGAAGCCAAGAGTTCATAAGGGTTAAAACCTTTTTCTTGCCCACCTTTTGCGATAGGCTCATCTGCGATAATTTGATTTTTACCCGCTGAAATATTCATCAGGTATTTTTCTGTTCCTAACTGGGTTTTTACTTCTGTACTCATTTTAAGTAGTTTATAAGCCATTATTTTTTATTCATTTCATAGCTGAGTGCCCCTGATGGACATTGGGCTATTTGGTTTTTAAGTTCCTCCGTGGTGGCGTTTTCTATTGTAATCCAAGGCTTTTCTTTCGGGTGATACACCTTAGGCAGTGTGCGCACACAAACGCCAGAATGGGTACATTTAGCAGGCTCCCAAATGATGGTAAGCTCGCCGTTGGTATAAGTTTTAGTTGTTGACATTTTACTTTGTTTTTAATGGTTTTTCTATGCAAAGATACGGTAGAAAAATCCAAAACGCCTTATCCTAAGATAAGAACTCAAGGCTCTCCCATCTTCAGCGGTGGTTTTATCAAGATTAATGCCCACTCTTGCCACTATGGTGTGGCGCTAACTACTTCGTACAAGTGTTTTTAAGTTCTATAGGGTTTTCAAAATGTGCCAAGCGCGCTTTCTCTTTTTTATCGTAGTTTTCTTTAACCTCTCGGTCGGCTACACTTTTGCCCTCAATCACATAAGTCAGGTTTTCGGAATTGAGATTTTCTAAAATCATAGAGGGTTGCTGATGGTATTTTTTCCAAAAAGCTTCCCATTGTTTTGGGGTAAGTTCATCTTTTTTGCGCATAAAATTCCGTTGGCTGATGTCGGTTGATTCTTTGGTGATGGCTTTGATCTCAAAAGCATAATCTCCTGTGGCATCTTCTATTTTTAAAATAAGACCTGGCAGCCCATAAAATTTGTATGACCCATCATAAATCGGGATTTCTGGCGTATAGAAGGCTGTCCAATCTCTACCGCCAAACTGTGTCGTAGCTTTCTGAACGCTATAGCCCATGATGTTCTCTGGCGTGGCTTCCTTCTCCAAATTCCAATGTATGGCACACGGATAAGTGGTTTCAAAAACGCTCGCAAACGCCTTGTCTTCCACTTTTATTTTCTTGTTGGCAATATCTTTCGTAATAATAGCGCTGAAAATGGGTTCACGACCACCATTAGGAATCATCAAATCGCCACCTGTATTCTTTTTAAAATATTCGGTGATGACTTTGGTAGCTGTGGAATCTTGGTGAAATCTATTGTATTGCAAAAAATCAGAAGGTGCGTTCTCGTGGGTCAGAAGGACAAACAACTCTTTTTGATATTCACTGGCAGTTTTGGTGGGCTTCCACTTCATTTCATAAGTGATTTTGTAGTCTTGTGCGAAAGACATTCCAAAACTAAGGCATAACGCTACAACGGCGAGGACTAATTTTGCTTTCATAATACTATGGTTTTTATTGATGATTGATTAAGATTTCACTCTAAGCGATAACGCTCATCATTTTCTTTTTTAACTGAAAATCAGCATTATCTCTACAAATATAAACATTTTTTTGATCTGCCTTATTTTTTTCAAATTCATTTTTCAATTCAAAATAAGTCCATAAAAAAAGCCACCGCAAAAATTACGATGGCTTAGATGATTTTACTTCATCATGTTTTACTTATTATAAAGTTCTAAAACTTGGTTAAGGCGTTCCACTTGTCCATTGAGCGAAGCGCTATTAGGGTTCTTTTTGAGTGCCTCCATCTTTTTAGCGATGCCATCTTTCAGCATTTGGACAATCATCATTTTCACTTGCGGATTGTCTGGCATCTGGGATTTCGCTTGGGTGAGCACCTTAGCAATGCGCTCCGTAGCCTTGGCATCATCGGAAGTCATAATCCAATTGAAGCCCTCCTCCGCTACCGTGCCCAACTCTGGATTTTGGAACTTCAAAAATGGGTAAAATGCCACAATAGAACCGATGTAAGGGCGTTGTTTCTCCACCTTGTTTTTAACAATAACGGGCAGCAACTCCATCACAAGATCTTCCGAAGCCCCCGATAAATCCACTTGGTCAGCCAAAGTTTTGATGCGCTCTGGGTCGGTCTGCGCAATCGCTGCCAGCGTACTGGCTTTTACAGCGTTAGACGGCGAATTGATGCTCTTCTCATAAATCGGAAGGTATTTTTTGTTTTTCGTTTTAGATAATGCGATAATAGCGGCGGCTTTCACCAGCGTTTTATCATCGTTTTGGGCAAGTCTCTCCACCTCGCTGGCGTAGAGTTTAGCCTCTGCAGCATTGGCGAGGTCTAACGCATTGAGCGCCTGAATACGAATGCGGAAAAATGGATCTTTAAGAGCTGCCAATAACAATTTCTGCGCTGTAACATTGTCTTTGTGTTTCTCGGCGTCTTCTACCGCTAAAGCTCGGCTTTTGTAGGCGGCACCAGCTTTGGTGTATTGGAGGTAATATTGCTCTGGTGTTTTGCTGTCCGTTACTTGTGCCAATAGCACGCCATCTGGGTCTATGTTAATCAAGTCTGGGTTTTTACCGACATTAAAGCTGAAGTTATTTTTGGCTTTGGCATCTACCCAAACCGTTTTGCGGGTTACATTCTTGCCCTCGTGGAGGTCTATAGCCAATGGAAATTGGAAATATTTAGACTGCGTTTGCGCAATACTCACGGTCACTTGCTTCTTCACAGGCTCATAGCTGTAAGAGATGTTGAGCTGCGGGTTGCCATTATCAAAATACCATTGATTGAAGAACCAATTGAGATCTTTGCCCGATACTTTTTCAAAAGAAAGTCGGAGTTGGTGGGCTTCCCCAGTGCCATACGCATTGGTTTTTAAATAATCCTGAATCCCCGCGAAAAAGGCATCATCGCCTAAATAATTTCTCAACATATGGAGGATGCTGCCGCCTTTATTATAAGACACCAAATCAAACATATCCTCTCGGCTGGCGTAGTCAAAGCGCACCAAATCTTTATTAAAATCAAACGAACTATGGATATAATGCCCTCTGTTGTTCGCCATATGGTAGTCGGCGGCATCTTTGCCATATTTATATTCCTCCCAAAGGTACTCGGAGTAGTTGGCAAAACTTTCATTAACGGTAAGGTTGCTCCAGCTTTCGGCGGTCACTAAATCTCCAAACCAATGGTGGAACAGTTCGTGAGCGATGGTAGACTCCCAGCGGTTTTCATCAATGAGGTCGCCCGCTTTCTGTTGTGCGCCTTCGCCATGGATAACGGCAGTTGTGTTCTCCATCGCACCGCTCACATAATCTCTACCCACCAACTGAGAATATTTAACCCAAGGATAGTCTACACCCACTTTCTTAGAGAAAAACTCCATCATCTCTGGGGTATTGCCGAAAATTTGTTGTGCCACATCTGCATAATCTTTTTCCACATAATAATCTACGGGAATGTTGCGCCAATGGTCTTTAATCACGGCATAGTCCCCCACGCCCATAAAGAAAAGGTAAGGCGCATGCTTTTGCTCCATCACCCAATGGTCTGTGCGGAGGTTGCCTTGCTTCGTTGAGTTTTTAAGCACGCCGTTAGAAAGCGTTACAAACCGATCTGGCACCGTCATCTCAATTTCTTGCGTGGTCTTTTGGTTGGGTTTGTCGATGGTTGGGAACCACACAGAGTTAGACTCGGTTTCGCCTTGGGTCCATATTTGGGTGGGTTTATCAGGGTCTTTACCTTGAGCATTGATGAAATACAAGCCCTTGGCATCGGTAATGGCAGCGCTGCCCTTCGCCTTCACCTCGTTGGGGCGAGCGGTGTATTTGATGTAAACCGTATAATCTTGGTTCTTTTGATAGGTTTTGCCTAAATTGATGTTCAACAAATCATCTTGATAGGTATATTTTAATGGGGCGCGCTTGCCTTGAATATCCATTGCCACTTCGTGGATGAGCATTGCTTTGGCATTCAGCACGAGGGAATCCGTAGGGTAAAAATAAGGGTTGGCGGTAAGCCATTCTTCGCCGTTCATTTGCTCTTTGTCAAAATCAAAACTTACGCGGAGCTTGGTGTGTTTGAGCTCCGTAGTTTTGGTGTGTGCAGCACGGTAAAGGGGTACTCTTCCCGAAGTTTCGGTCTGCGCCAATGCCTGTTGGCTGGTCAGTAAAACGCCTAATGCCAAGGCGGAAATTAAAAGTTTCTTCATAATCTATGGTTTGTTATTTTAAGATTTAACGGTAATGACCTCTTGGGCAATGCCGTTCATTTGCTCTAATTGTTCTATTTTTTAATGTTTTTGTTCTTATTTTAACCCTATTAGACTGTTATCTTAGACCTCTGGGCTATAAATTTTACCCCTATCCCGCTTGTTCTATACCGCAACAGGCGCTTTGATGCCTGGATAAGGATCATAATTCTCTAATTTAAAGTCTTCAAAAGTGAAGTCAAAGAGGTCTTTAACCTCTGGGTTGAGGCTCATTTTCGGCAACGGTTTCGGGGTTCTGGCGAGTTGCTTTTGAACTTGTTCAAAGTGGTTGTTGTAAATATGGACATCGCCAAAGGAATGGACATAATCCCCCACCTGCAAGCCACAAACCTGTGCCACCATCATAGTGAGAAGAGCATAACTGGCAATGTTGAACGGCACGCCTAAAAAGACATCAGCGCTGCGCTGGTAGAGCTGTAGCGAGAGTTTGCCATCGGCAACATAGAACTGGAACATAGCGTGGCACGGCGCTAATGCCATATTGGGAATCTCGGCGGCATTCCACGCTGAAACGATGAGGCGGCGGCTGTCTGGGTTGGTTTTAATCTGCTGTACCACTTCCGAAATTTGGTCTATTACTTGGTTATCTGCGCCTTTCCAACTGCGCCACTGTGCGCCATACACGGGACCGAGGTCGCCATTTTCATCTGCCCATTCATCCCAAATGCTCACGCCATTTTCCTTAAGATAACGGATGTTGGTATCGCCCCTGAGGAACCAAAGCAATTCATAAATAATGGATTTTAGGTGCACCTTTTTTGTGGTTACCAACGGGAAGCCCTCGGCAAGGTTATAGCGGAGTTGGTAGCCAAAAATGCTGCGCGTGCCCGTACCTGTGCGGTCGGTTTTATCCGTGCCATGGTCTAAAATATGCTGGAGGAGGTCTAAATAATTCTGCATAGGATCTGTCTTTTTTAACGCTCAAACTTACAATTTTTTTCTCAAACAAAGCTTCTTCAAATCAAAAAAAGCCCCACATCCGAAGATGCGAGGCTCATCAAAAAACTATGATTATGAAAACTTATTTTTTGATAATTTTCTGAGAAACAGCTTGTCCGTTGACTTCTGCGGCTACCACATAGAAACCTTTTGGTAATGCAGAAACATTAAGCGCTTCTCCATCGTTTACGCTGGCAGTTTTTACCACTTGCCCATTAGCGTTGTAGATTTTCACATTAGCCTTAGCACCAAAAAGAATTTGGTTTTCTACTACGGTGTTTTTAACGATATTATTGATTTTAGCATCTGTTTCAATAACAGCTAAATCTGATTTTTTTACTAAAGAAAAGTTGTCATAACTTACAGTTCCCCCTTTATAAGCTCTTACAGCTAAATCTAGAGATGCCACTTCTGCAGGTGCTGTAAACTCAACTTCATGCTTAGTCCAATTTTCAACCACAGGTAAATAATCATTTTTGGTTCTTAATGGATCTTCTGTTGCATTGTTTTTATCTCCAGCTAAATAAATAACTTCTCCGTCTTTATCTCTAAAAACAGACCATAACCGTACAAGTCTAGTTTTGCCTGATTCCGTTGATTTTGCCTTATAATAGAATGTAAGAACATATTTTTCACCTGCATTTACTGGTATATTCTGATAAAAACCTGTTGTTTTTGTTAGATTCTCATACTTCACATACTTATTACCATCTTGGGCTCCTCCTTCTACTACTACTGGCTCTGTATAATTAGTAGAGGTTTTTGCCCATCCTCCTGTAAAACCACTTTCAAAAGATGGATTTTGAACTAAGTTTTGCGCACTTACTGTTGCAACCATCGCTGTGGCGGCTAATAAAGAATAAAATTTTTTCATAAGATTTTCATTTTAAAATTTAACTTAATTTTGCTGCGCCAAAGTTATAAAGTTTTTAGTAATGCACAAAATTTTAATTCTATGATTTATATTAAGTTTTGTTAATTCTGCGTTATATAAGATTGGTCAAGTGTTATGAAGCGTTTTAAACTCGTTTTTATGTGGTGTTTGCTGTGTTCTGTACTTTCTCAAGGGCAGATTTTTGTGTGGCAGAACCCCAATCTAAAAGACAGCCTAAAACGCGATAGCCTCTTGGCAGCCAAACTGGAACGCGAAGTCTTTCAGCGGGATACCCTCAACTTCATCAAAAACCAACACCGTTACACCGAGGAAGTCAAAATCAGCGCGCCTACACGACATTTTTTAGAGAATATAGACACCCAAGGCTCCATTATTAGGGGGATAAGCTTTGGCAACGCCCAAGGTTCCGCCGTGCAGAGTTCTATGGATTTGCAAATTTCAGGACGGCTAAGTCCCGATATTTCTATTTTAGCCAGCATCTCTGACCACAACCTCCCCATACAAGCCGATGGCTACACGCAGACTTTGGAGGAGTTTGATAAGGTCTATATTCAGTTAGGCATTAAACAACACACCACAATAAAAGCAGGACATCTGGATCTTAACGATGATCAAACTTACTTCGGGAAATACCAACGCCGCAGCCTCGGTTTAGCGCTCAATACGCAATGGGGCAACGAGAACAAAACCACGCTCCACCTATCGGGCGGCGTGGCACGGAGTGAATTCCACAGAATGAGGTTCCAAGGGCGAGAAGGCAACCAAGGCCCCTACCGACTGTTGGGTAAAAATGGCGAGGTTTTTATTACCATTATCTCTGGTTCTGAGCAAGTTTTCATCGATGGTGTTCTCCTTAAACGAGGCGAAAATTTAGACTACACCATCAATTATAATACAGGGGAGATCACTTTTACCTCGTTTAGACCCATTTACAGCCAGAATTTCATTACCGTATCTTACAACTACACCAACCGAAACTACACACGATTTTTAGCCACTGGTGGTATAGAGCACCAGCGCGAACGCCTAAAATTAGGCTTAGATTGGTTTTTAGAAAGCGATAATAAAAATGCGCCCCTCGCCTTAGATTTAAGCGATGCCGACCGAAAAATTTTAGCCCAAGCGGGCGGGCGACAAGACCTAATGTTTGCTCCTTCTGGCGTGGTTACCTCTTATGATGTGAACAAAATTCTCTATCGGAAAATCAGCACGGCTTCTGGCGATTATTATGAATTTTCTACCGATGAAACCGAAACGCTCTACACCGTAACTTTCACTTATTCAGGCACTGGTAAAGGCGATTATGAACTCAAACAAACCACCAATAATGGGCGTGTGTTTCAGTATGTGGGCGCCCACCGCGGCGATTATTCAGCGCTGCGAAAACTGCCTGCACCGCAGAAAACGCAAGTTCTCTCCACCCACGCAGAATACGCACTCCCAGAGGGCAAAATAGCCGCCGATGTTTCAATGAGTTGGTACAATGCCAACCTCTTTTCTCCCACCGTAGGGCAGCGCGGTTATGCCACTCGCATTATGGCGGAAAAGACTTTTAGAAAGGGCAACTGGAGCGGTAAGCCTTCGTTAGAATTTCAGCATATCAACGCTAATTTTCATATTTTAGATAGAATCAATAATGTGGAATTTGCACGAGATTTTAACCTCAGCCAAGAGTTCAACCAAAGAACACAAAACCGACTGATTTTCAGTTTTGATAATGATTGGGCGCAGGGTTCGTTTCTACATTATCAACTCAACCTCCTTAACGAGCAAGGCACCTACCAAGGTCTTAAAAATGATTTGGATTTTAAATGGCTTAAAAATCAATGGAAAGCCCAGGGGCATTTGTCGTTACTCCGCTCGCAGTCGCCAGTAGAGAACACACGATTTCTAAAAAGCGGCGTGGAGCTCATCTATAAAGGTAAAAAAGGATTTTGGTCCGCTGGCGCCGAAACGGAACATAATGAAAAACACCTGAACGCCCAAAATCTCTTAGATACCAGTAGTTTTTCTTGGCGAGAAGTGTTCATCAAAAAAGAGCTAAAAACCGATAAAAAAGCGTGGCTCTCCGCAAAAGTTTATTGGCGAGAAAACGATTCTGTACAAGTAAACCAACTGACCCATAAAAATCAGATTTTAGGCATCGTTTCGGAGAATGAATGGATAAAAACGGAGCGCACTACGCTCAACACGCAGTTCCATTACCGCAAAATTTTCCCGAAAGATGGAGCGCAGGGCAATCAAGATTTTTTGGTGGGGAATGTTGTTTATCATCAACAATGGTTTCAAAATGGAATGCGCCTGCAAGCCTTCTATGAATTGGGCAACGGGCAAGAGGCGCAGCGTGAATTTCAGTACCTAAAAGTGAACGATGGGCAAGGCATCTACAAATGGACGGATTACAACGGCGATGGCATCCAACAAATCGACGAATTTGAAATTGCTGAATATGCCGATTTAGCCCAATACATCAGGGTTTATACCAACACGATTAAATACCTGCCCTCCAACAAAAATAAATTGCAATTGGCAGTTTTCCTCAACCCTTCCGTGATGTTTAATTCCGAAAATCCATTCTTAAAACGCTGGAATTTCAACCTTTCATTCCTCTCAGAAAATGCCTATTACAAACAAGATAAAGCCTTGGTTTGGAATCCTTTTGAGCGCCAACTTAACCAGATTTTAAAACAGCAAAACCTCTTAGCCACCGCCCAGTTTTTACCGAACGCCACTTCGGGGTGGAATACCTCGTATCGGTTGATTTTAAACCATCATATTCTGAAAGCCAATTTTAGCCAAGAAGAAAAACAGCAACACACCCATTTTATCAATTTAGGGTATAAAATTTCGCCAGCGCTAAGGGCAGATTGGGAAAATCAATGGCAACAAATCCAAAACCACTCAGAGTTATTTTCATCAAGAGATTATCAACTGAATGAATGGTCTACGCGCCCCAAACTGACCTACCAACTCACCGATGCTCTACAAGCTGAAGCCTCTTCTGCCCTCACCCATAAGCAAAGAACCGATGGCATAGAGCGGCTGAAAGCCTTAGAATGGACAGGGAGCCTGCAATGGGAACACCGTAACACCGCACTAAGAGGTAGTTTTTCCTTTATCAACAATGATTTTTCGGGGCAGAGTTTCAGCATCGTGGGCAACCAAATGCTCAATGGGCTAAAAGCTGGAAAAAACCAAGTATGGAGCGTTTTTTGGCAACAAGCCATCAATTCTTTCCTCCGCCTCAACCTCAGTTACGAAGGGCGAAATTCTGGGCAACGCACCATCCACACAGGGAGCGTGCAAGTAAAAGCGAGTTTTTAAACTTATAAAAACCAGACTTAAAACTGAGCCATTTTCAATTGAAAATCAATGAGATAAAACCCTATTTAGGAGAATAAATTTTCCGAACGCTGCCGCTTTTATTATTGCTACAAATTTTGTATTTTTGCATATTTAAAATTTGAGTATGGTAAAAATTACTCTTCCTGACGGAAGCATCAAAGCGTTTGAGCAAGCGGTGACGCCCATAGAAGTGGCGAAATCTATTAGCGAAGGATTGGCAAGAAACACCATTTCTGCCGTTGTGAATGGGAAACAAGTGGAAGTCACCACGCCCATTACCACAGATGCCACGCTGCAGTTGCTCACTTGGAATGATGAACTTGGTAAAAAAGCATTCTGGCACTCCTCGGCTCACCTATTGGCGCAGGCGATTTTATTCTATTATCCTAACGCCAAACTGACCATAGGACCTGCCATTGAGCACGGCTTCTATTATGATGTTGACTTTGGTGATGAGAGTCTATCCGAAAAAGATTTTGAAAAGATAGAGAAAAAAATGTTGGAAAACGCGAAGAAAAACGCCACTTTCAACCTTTATCCAGTTTCCAAAGCTGATGCTCTAAAAGAATACGCCGACAATCCTTATAAAACAGAACTGATTGAAAACCTGAACGATGGCGAAATCACTTTCTGTACCCACGATGATTTTACAGACCTTTGTAGAGGAGGGCACATTCCATCTACAGGGCTCGTTAAAGCGGTAAAAATCCTCAACGCTGCAGGTGCCTATTGGCGTGGCGATGAGAAAAATCCGCAGCTGACCAGAGTGTATGGCATCTCTTTCCCTAAACAAAAGGAGCTCACCGAATATTTAGAGCGGTTAGAAGAGGCTAAACGCCGCGACCACAGAAAGTTAGGTAAAGAATTAGGGCTCTTCACTTTCTCTGAAAAAGTAGGTGCTGGCTTGCCATTATGGCTACCTAAAGGAACGGCTTTAAGAAAAAAATTAGAAAACTTCTTGACCGATGCACAGAAAAAAGGCGGCTACGAATTTGTGATGACGCCACACATCGGGAATATAGAACTTTATAAAACTTCGGGGCATTACGAAAAATATGGCGCCGATAGCTTCCAACCGATAAAAACCCCTCACGAGGGCGAAGAGTTTTTATTAAAACCAATGAACTGCCCTCACCATTGCGAAATATACAAATCTCATCAATGGTCTTATAAAGATTTACCAAAGCGTTATGCAGAATTTGGCACCGTTTATCGCTATGAGCAAAGTGGCGAGCTCCACGGGCTGACCCGCGTGCGTGGCTTTACCCAAGATGATGCCCACTTATTCTGTACACCAGACCAGCTTTTAGAAGAGTTTGAAAAGGTGATAGACTTGGTGCTTTATGTATTCCAATCTTTAGGATTTGAAGATTTTGTAGCGCAGATTTCCCTAAGAGACAAGGAAAACCAAGCCAAGTACATCGGTACTGAAGAGAATTGGGAAAAGGCGGAAAATGCCATCATCACCGCTGCCAAAAACAAAGGGCTAAATACGGTCATTGAGTATGGAGAAGCCGCTTTCTACGGTCCTAAATTGGATTTTATGGTGAAAGATGCCTTGGGCAGAAGTTGGCAATTGGGAACCATACAAGTGGATTACAACTTGCCAGAGCGTTTTGACCTTACTTATATAGGTAGTGATAATGAGAAGCATAGACCTATTATGATCCACCGTGCGCCATTCGGTTCTATGGAGCGTTTCATCGCGATTTTAATAGAAAATACCGCTGGCGACTTCCCACTTTGGCTCAGTCCAGACCAATATATCTTATTGCCAATTAGTGAAAAATATACAAATTATGCCAAAAAAGTTTCACAATTGTTAGAAAATCACGATATTTGCGGACTGATAGATGAGCGTAACGAGAAAACAGGTAAAAAAATCCGTGATGCGGAAATCAATAAAATACCGTTTATGCTCATTGTAGGCGAGAATGAAGAAGGTCATGGCACCGTTTCTGTAAGAAGACGCGGCGAGGGTGATTTAGGAGAAATGAGTATAGAAGCCTTTGTAGAGCTTTTTAAGAAGGAAGCTCAGGTCATAAAAAAATAAAAGTTTAATTTTAAAAACATACAGCCATAGCAATTAGAAAGAAAAATAACAGGAGTGTACCGCGTCGTCAGCAAGAAGACGCGCATATGATTAACGATAAAATCCGTGCTAAAGAGTTACGCCTTGTAGGAGAGAACATAGAACAGGGGGTTTATCCTTTGGCTAAAGCTAAGGAACTTGCCGCTGAGCAAGAGTTAGACCTCGTGGTTATTTCTGACAAAGCAGAGCCTTATGTGGCTCGTATTATGGATTATAAAAAATTCCTCTACGAGCAGAAAAAGAAACAAAAAGAACTGAAAGCCAAGCAAGTAAAAGTGGTGGTAAAAGAGATCCGCTTTGGACCTCAAACCGATGACCACGACTACGAGTTCAAGAAAAAACACGCTGAAAAATTCTTGGAAGAAGGTTCTAAACTTAAAACTTATGTGTTCTTTAAAGGGCGCTCTATTGTCTTCAAAGACCAAGGCGAAATTCTCCTCTTAAAGTTAGCACAAGATTTAGAGCATGTGGGCAAAGTAGACCAACTGCCTAAATTAGAAGGCAAGCGGATGATCATGATGATGAGTCCAAAGAAAACTAAATAAATTGATGATGAAATGTAGATTACTTTTTTTACTCTGTTTAGGATTTTATAGTGTGGTTTTTTCCCAGTATATGAGTGGGGTAATTACCTATAATAATGGGAGTAAAAAGAAAGGTTACTTGCAACACCCTCAAGAGATTTCAAGAAAAAACACCATTATGTTTAAGGCTGATCTTGAGAAATCTACTAAAAAAGAAAAAATAAATTTAGACGATGTAAAAAAACTCACCTATTTAATGGATGATGGGGAGTCTATGGACTTTGTATCCATTCCTTATAAAAAGAGGAATATTGAGGCTTATAAACATTATCTTGGTAAGAGCAAGGTTAAGGTTTACGCCCAATTGGAAGAGACTGATGTCAACTCTTTTGCAACGGGTTCTGGTATGTCACGAATGACCATAACAAACCCAGCTACCTCTTCTACAATTTATTACTTTTAATGGAATAATGAAGCCTGCAACTTTAGTAGCAGTCAAGAACAAAATCCATGCGGGATTGGTCATAGATTTAAGCAAAAAAGCCAATGGGAAAAGGATTGTTAAGTTTTTCGTTGAGCGCTGCCCACAGATGAAGGATGCTTTTGAAAAGGGCGAATTAAAATTTGTAGATACTCCTACCCCTTTTATTGAGTTTTTTAACAAACATTGTAAATAAAAATATTGATAACAAAATATAAAAAGCAAAAAAATGCCAAAATTAAAAACGAAATCAGGTGCTAAGAAGCGTTTTGCTCTTACCGGAACAGGTAAAATCAAAAGAAAAAATGCTTACAAAAGCCACATCTTAACAAAGAAGGAAACTAAGCAAAAGAGAAATCTTACGCAAACTTCTTATGTTACTAATGTGGATGAAAAAAGCGTTCTTAAGCAATTAGCCATTAAGTAGTTTTTATAAATCTATATTCGGTTTATAAGAATTCAACAATTCATTAACAAAAAGTTTAACCCTGAAACGGTGCCCCTAAGAGAGGCTAAAACCTCCGCCCTTTTCAAAAAAAACAAATTATTAAATTATGCCAAGATCAGTTAATTCTGTAGCGTCTCGTGCACGCAGAAAAAAAGTAATGAAGCAAGCCAAAGGTTTCTTCGGTAGAAGAAAAAATGTTTGGACTGTTGCTAAAAACGCCGTGGAAAAAGCAATGCAATATGCTTACCGCGGTAGAAAAGAGAAGAAAAGGAATTTCAGAAGCCTCTGGATTACGCGTATTAACGCTGGATGCAGAACCCACGGAATGTCTTACTCTCAGTTTATGGGAGCTCTTAAAAAGAACAACATTGAACTCAACAGAAAAGTTTTAGCAGACCTTGCGATGAACCACCCTGAAGCGTTCAAAGCTGTTATCGATCAAGTAAAATAAATGTATAATTTTTTTGTTATCAATAGAAAAAGCTGCTTTTTTAAAGTGGCTTTTTTATTTGCTCCAATGTTTTTTTTATAGTAATTTTAGATTTTTAAAACTTAAATATCTTATGAATATGAAAAATATCGTAGTTATTGGCGCTGGCACAATGGGGAACGGCATTGCCCATACCTTTGCACAAAGCGGTTTTGATGTAAAATTGGTAGATATTTCCAACGAAGCCTTAGACAGAGGGCTGGCTACCATTGAGAAAAATTTAGATCGTATGCTCGCCAAAGAGCGCATCACTGCCGAGCAGAAAGCAGAAACGCTCAACCACATTAGCCCAACCACCCAACTGGAAGAAGCCGTAAAAACTGCCGACCTTGTGGTGGAAGCAGCCACCGAAAATAAAGACCTTAAACTCAATATTTTCAAACAAATCGATGCGCACGCACCTAAGCATTGCATCTTAGCCACCAATACCTCCTCTATTTCTATCACGCAGATTGCTGCGGTAACGCAACGCCCAGAGCAGGTGATTGGTATGCACTTTATGAATCCTGTGCCGATTATGAAACTGGTGGAAATCATCAAAGGTTATTCCACCTCTGCAGCCACTTTTGAGACCATCTATCAGCTTTCCAAAATTCTCGGCAAAGTGCCTGTGGAAGTGAACGACTACCCTGGCTTTGTAGCCAACCGTATCCTAATGCCGATGATTAACGAAGCCATAGAAACCCTCTACAACCAAGTAGCAGGCGTGGAGGAAATAGATACCGTGATGAAATTGGGAATGGCACACCCTATGGGGCCTTTACAGTTGGCAGATTTCATCGGTTTAGATGTTTGCTTGGCGATACTCCATGTGATGTATGACGGCTTCAAAAACCCGAAATATGCCCCTTGCCCACTCTTAGTAAATATGGTAACCGCAGGGAAATTAGGCGTAAAATCTGGCGAAGGTTTCTACGACTATACCGAAACAAAGAAAGCAGAAAAAGTAGCAGCAATGTTTTCTAAAAAATAAATCCACGGATAGAAAATAATTTCTTACCTTTGTCGGTAGAACGGCATAATTAAAAATCAAACAAAATGAAATTACCAAAATTTTTATTAGCAGACAATACGGATTTTCCAGAAGATTTATTCGTAGTGCACACCGAGTACCCGAGATTTATCCTCAATGTAGAAGAGGAAGAAGTAGAATGGTTAGATGATTTAGAAGGTGATAATGAGGAAACCATCGCTGATGAGGCTACTAAAGCTGTAGAGGCTGCCTTTAAATGGTGTGATGAAGAATTAGAAAAATACGATGACGAAGATTTAGACTAAATCTCAGCCCATCTTAATTCAAAAAAAACCGCTATCATTAATGATAGCGGTTTTTCTATTCAACTTTTTTCTCTTATTTTCTCGTGAATTTCATCAACAGAAGCTGATTTTTATACAACTCCAAAGTTTTGCCATCACTCACATATTGGTTGGCTTCTTCTAACATTTTTAAGAAATTTTGCTCCACCTGCATTTCCTTACACGCCATCCGTGTTACTCCGATGTTCTTTGCAGAAAATGCCCCAGATTGTTCATCTAAAGTTACCTGAGAGAAGTAATTATTGCAGCCTGCATTACCAGAAATTCTGCCTTCCTCTATCTTTAAAATCGGTGTACGGCTACTGCCCACCTTTTCGCCAGAAAGCTCCCACTCTGTATTATTAAGCATTGTTTGAGATTTTCCTAATTTAGAATTAACACCAGAAATCGCCCCACAAGACACCAAAACAATGCCTAAAATGAGCCCTAAAAGTATTTTTTTCATTTGATTTAATTTTTAAAAGTTATCCTCTTTTGGTATTTTAAGAACGCAACTCTGCGCCAAATTCTTTTTCAAAAATACCAATAATTTTATTCATCACAGCGGTAATTTCTTGCTCCTCCAAAGTTTTCTCTTCGCTGAGAAGTTCAAACCTTAGCGCATACGATTTTTTACCCGCTGGGAGATTTTTACCTTGATACACATCAAACAACTCAACACCTTGTAAATAAGGCAATTGCTTACTATTTACCGCTTCATAAAGCTCGGCATAAGTGGTATTTTGGTCTATCAAAAGGGCTAAATCTCGCTTAATTTTATTGAATTTAGGAATATCATTAAACTTAAATTCTCCTTTTTGTCTCAGCTCTTGAGCCGTTTCCAACTCTATTTCAGCATAAAAAGCCTCTTGCTGCATATCTACATCTTTAAGCAATTCCGGTGCCACTTTTCCTAATCTGGCAATGGTCTTGCCTTTTGAAACGATTTCTATCGCATCAGAAAAACGGTGGTCTTCCAACGGTTTCTCTTTGAGTTTGATGTTTAATTTTGACAATAAAAGCGATACAAAAGCCTTCAAATGATAAAAATCTGAACTTGATTTTTGAACCAACCAATTCTCACCCTCGTGTCTTCCTGAAATCAATAACGCCAATTGCTTGCGCTCTTGGTATTGCTCAAAATGGTGGTATATTTTCCCAAATTCAAAGAATTTGATGTCGGCATTTTTTCTATTGATATTGTAAACAGCATTCTGCAAAAGCCCTTCCAATAGGGATTTTCTCATAAACGCTAAATCACCACTAAGCGGATTAAGGAGCTTAACGGCATTAGTTTCATCTTTCACCAAAGTGAGGGAATTATTCATCACCTCGTGGAAGCCTTGTCCTTGCAAAAGCCCTGCCCAAGCACTTTCCAAAGCATCTTGATGGTCTACATCCAAATGCACGGGCGTAAACGATATTTTAGTCGGGCTTTCCACTTTATTATAGCCATAGATGCGGAGAATTTCCTCTATCACATCTATTTCTCGGGTCACATCTGCTCGGTAAGTAGGCACCGAAAGCTCCAAACCATCTGGAATTTCATTTAAAATCTCTATTTCCAAAGATTTAAGGATTTTCTTAATGGTTTCTCTATGGATTTTAATGCCTAAAATTTGGTCTAATTTAGAGTATCTAAACACCACATAATGCGGATTGATTTTTTCAGGATAGACCTCTATCAAATCTCCCACCAACTGGGCTTCCGCTAAATCTTGAAGCAAGACAATCGCTTTGGTAATCGCGGTTCTCACCATATTGACATCTACACCTCTTTCAAAGCGGAACGAGGCATCGGTATTCAGTCCGTGGGCTTTTGCAGCCTTCCGAACCGCCACTGGATCAAAGTAGGCGCTTTCCAAAAATACCGTGGTGGTTTGTTCGGTTACGCCAGAATCTGCGCCTCCCAGCACCCCAGCGATGCACATTGGATTTTGGTTGCCATCTTTGATGATCGTTTCCGTGCCGTTGAGTTTGCGCTCTACCCCATCTAAAGTGGTAAACGGCGTGCCCTCTGGACAAGTCCCCACGATAACCTTGCGCCCTGAGATTTTATCCGCATCAAAGGCGTGAAGCGGCTGCCCCAAGCCGTGCAAAATATAGTTGGTAATATCCACCACATTGTTGATCGGGTTAAGTCCAATGGCTTTTAAACGCTCTTGCAACCATTTAGGCGAAGGCTTTACTTTTACATTTTCCAAAATGGCACCAATATACCTTGGGCAACGCTCGGCATCTTCTACTTCTACCGAAAAATGCGCCTCGCCTTCGGGTTGGAAGATCTCTGAGTTGACTTTTTCAAACTCCACCGAAGTCAGGTTGGCTACGGATAAAAAGGCACTTAAATCCCGAGCCACGCCATAGTGAGACATCGCATCGGTACGGTTGGGGGTTAATCCGATTTCGTAAACCTCATCTTGGGTCAAGTCAAAATAATTTGCAAAAGGCTGCCCAATTTCGTAGGTTTCATCTAAAACCATAATGCCCTCGTGGCTATTGCCCAGCCCCAATTCGTCTTCGGCACAAATCATCCCTTCGGAGACTTCGCCACGGATTTTGGCTTTCTTGATTTCAAAAAAACCGCCATCTTTATCATAAATTTTGGTTCCTACTACCGCCACAGGCACGCGCTGACCTTCTGCCACATTGGGTGCGCCGCAAACGATATTCAGTAGTTGCTCACCACCGACATCTACGGTTGTTTTTTTGAGTTTATCCGCATTGGGGTGCTTTTCGCAAGATATGACTTTCCCTACCACGATGCCTTCTAAGCTGCCTTTTACGCTTTCAAAAGTCTCTACGCCCTCTACTTCTAAACCGATATCGGTCAGGTAAGTGCTTATTTTTTCGGTATTTAGGTCTGTTTTTATAAAATCTTTTAACCAATTATTGGAAATTTTCATCTATCGTTTATTTTCTTATCGTAGATTAGAATGCTACCGTTTTTTTGATAGCGTATTTGTTATTTTTTCTATGTAAAACAAAATTTGAGATTTGCTTGGATATCAAACCTCAAATTTTATATTTCAATCGTATTACTCATTAAATACCAATGACAGGCATAGACAGCATTAGGATATGCTCGCTTTCGTCTAAGCCATCGGCAGGTTCTAATATCCCTGGTCTGTTGGCTTGTGAGAGCCTCATCACCACATCATCAGACACCAACACGGCTAACATTTCCGTAAGGAATTTTGAGCTAAAACCGATGTTGATATCTTCGCCTTTGTAGTCGCAAGGAATCTGCATATCGGCTTTGTTGGCATACTCTGTGTCTTCGGCGTGAAGGTGAAGAATATTTCCTGACAGCTTGAAGCGCACTTGGTTGGTGGATTTATTAGATAAAATGGAAGCCCTTCTAATGGAACTCAACAATAAGTTTCGGTTCACGGTAAGAATGTTAGGGCTTTCTTGAGGGATTACCGCATTATAATTCGGGTATTTGCCATCAATCAATCTACAAATCCAAGTGTGTTTACCGAAAGTGAACTTCGCCATATTTTCGCTGAAATCAATGGTTACCTCCTCCTCGCTATTGGATAAGATATTTTTAAAGATGGCGAGTGGTTTTTTAGGCATAATGAATTCAATCGGCTCATCGTGCTTGATGTCTTTTCTATTGTAAACCACGAGTCTATGCGAATCTGTCGCTACAAAGTTGGCTTCATTTTCTTTAAATTGGAAGAGCACCCCCGTCATCACTGGGCGTAGGGTATCACTACTTGTGGCAAAAAGAGTGTTCACCAAGGCTTCGGCTAAAACCCCAGAAGGCATTTTAACGCTCTGCGAGGCATCAAATTCTGGCATTTCTGGATAGTCCTCAGCGTTGTCTAACGCCACTTCATAGTTATCTTTATCATCTAAAATTTCTAAAAGCCTGCCAGCCTCATTGCTGGATTCTTTAACCACAAAGGTCAGCGGTTGCTCTCCAAAGGTTTTGATTAAATCTTGGAAAGTCTTCGCGGGAACGGCTATTTTACCGTGGTCTTCAGACATCACTTCTACGGAAGTAATCAGTGTGGTTTCTCCATCTGAAGAGGTTATTTTAAGCTCTGGTCCATTCAATTCAAACAAATAGTTCTCTAAAATAGGACGCGACTGCGAGTTGGAAATAACGCCACTAACCACTTGTAGTGCTTTCTGCAATTCGCTACTTGCTACGATAAATTTCATATATAAAATTATTTGAGATACAAATATAAGAATTTAACATCAATCTCATCTTATTTTGTTCTCTTTTTATTTATTTTTTAACTAAAAATCACTCGCTAACACGATTTTTTGCCTTATTTAATGGTATAACTCACTCCAATGTGGAACCAACGCTTCGGCATAGGCACTGTGACTTCCATATAGTCTGTATTGGTGATGTTATTAACCAAAAGATAAAGGTTATAAGCCTCCTGATGGAAAGATAATTTGGCATCTAACAAGTTATAACTGCCCAAATTAACCCGCTCTGAATAACGGTACACCCACTCATTAGAAAGGTTTTTAGTGAAATTGATATTCACTTTCCCAATCAATTGATGTTTTAAATTCTCTAAGGCGTATTTTGACAATAGATTTTGAGCATTTTTATACTCATTATCAAGGTAAGTATAGCTCACTTGACACTTCAGCCACGGTGCAACTTGCTGATTCAATGACACTTCTACCCCTTTGGTTTTAATATCGCCAATGTTCTGCACATTCCATAAATCATTAGGATTTTGCTTAACCCAATCTATCGCATCAGATGAGTGCTTCATAAATCCACTGAGTTTGAAACTCGCTGTTTTGCCACTGAAAAGATAGCCCACCTCTGATGAAATGGCACTTTCTGGCTTCAAGT
The DNA here is from genome assembly GCF_030517065.1 of Riemerella columbina. Classification (NCBI taxonomy): domain Bacteria; kingdom Pseudomonadati; phylum Bacteroidota; class Flavobacteriia; order Flavobacteriales; family Weeksellaceae; genus Riemerella; species Riemerella columbina. Next base: position 922,021 of record NZ_CP103950.1, on the reverse strand, counting down.
CTGGATTGCCTTGATCCGTACCACTGACGTAATACAAATCGGTAAAAGTTGGGATGCGGTGCACCTTAGCAACACCACCATAAATTTTGTGCTGTGGTGTAATCTGATACCCCACATTTAACCCTGGATAGAAGAAATTGCCCTCCTTGCCATAATTCGCCCAAGAAATTCCTGGTGACACCTGCAATTTGTTTTGAATAAAAGAAAAATGATGCTCAAAAAACAACTGCGTAACCAAGCGCTCTCTATCGCCCATACTGTTGGCAGGCTTGTTGTTATAGCTTACAAAAAATTCCTTTCTCAGCTCTACGCCCAGCCCTGTGGTTCCTAAATCTGACTGATAGCTGGCATTCACCTCGCCACCAATATTATTGCCGATGTGATGGTTGCGGTAAATTTCTGGTTTCTCTCTAAACAACAAATATTCATCTTGCCCTCTGCGCCAGTAAGTATTGGCATTAAGCCCCCAAGCGCCCAACTTTTGCTGATACGCCACACTCACGATAGAAGCTTGCGTTTCCTCATATTGATCTTCAAATTTACTGTTGGCATAAAAACCATTGGCACCAAATTTCTTTTCCGAAAACCCAGCTTGAAATTTGATGGCACCATCTTTAATATTGAACTGGTTTTGATAAAAAACTTGATTGATTTTCGCATCGGTATTATAGCGATACCCCTCGGTGGAGAAGGTGTTGGCTTGGAATAGATGCGATTGTTTTTCATTGCCATATCTGGCGGTCAAACCTAAATCATAGGTAGAAAAATCGCCGCCTTCGGCTTTTACAGTAATCTCTTTACCGATTTTAGTTTTCGTAACAATGTTGATGACTCCCGCATAAGCATTCTGTCCAAAACGGCTTGCTGCAGGGCCTTTAACCACTTCTATACGCTCTATAGAGGCTAAATCTACAGGGAAATTCATATTGTTATGTCCCGTTTGGGAGTCGTTCATTCTAATCCCGTTGATGAGTACCAAAACTTGGTCAAAAGAGCCTCCGCGGATAGAAACATCACTCTGCACCCCATTGGCACCACGGCGACGGATGTCCATCCCTGCCACTTCTTGCAGAAGTTCATCAATGCTACGTGCCGGCGATTGCTGGATCTCTTTCTGCGTGATGATTTCTATATTCTCATTCACTTTCTTATAAGGTAAATCTAAAAATTTACCTGTGATGATAACCTCATCTATTGGTTTTTCTTGTGGTTGTGTTTGTGCTGAAAGTCCACTATAAATGCCCAACAGCACGATGCTTAAAATGCATTTTTTCATAAAATTATTATTTTTAAAATAGCCACAAATATAAAGACTAAAAACGATTCTCCAACATTAGACCACAGAAAATTATCCACACCAACCCTCTGCCAATGCCCTTTAAATATAATAATCAGCCACTTGAAACAAAAAAACTCGCCCAAAAATTTTGGGAGAGTTTTTATGAAATTAAATAAATGAACTTATTAGAATGAGTAACCTAATGCAACACCTAAAGCTGGTAATACACCATTGGCTTTAAATCCTAAGTCTTTATCCGCTTTATCATCATAGTTAAAAGTAGCATAGCCAACCCCAGCATTTAAATCTAAGGTAAAGCCACTATTCCAAATCCACTGATAACCTACTTTAGCACCAAATCCAAAAGAGTTGTAATCTACCTTCTCTTCTCTGTTGTTGAGTTCATAATCAACTCCTCCTTTAACATTACCCCCGCTATAAGATGCAGAGCCCATTCCGTACCAACCTCTAATAGCTTGGCTAAAATAATATCTATAAAAAACAGTTCCTCCTACATTTTTATATTTAACATCTCCGAATTTAAAACCGCCGATACCAGCACCTACCCCAAAAGAAGAATGTGCTCCCACAGCTCTTTCATAAGTTACCATATCCGAACCTCCTAATAAGGCAAAAGGATTAACTTTAACGGAATTTTGCTGAGCATTTACCGCTCCAAATAGTGCCATAGCACCTGCCAAAAATAATTTTTTCATTTTCAATAAAATTTTATATTTATTTAACACTGCAAATGTACAATAAAACAATTAAATATGAAATTTTATCCAATGATATTTATCATTTTTTATATTAATAGCTCTTTTTTTCTTCCATATTATAAGCAGAGATAATCTTTTTCACCACAGGATGCCTCACTACATCTCCTTCCGTTAGATGTACAAAACCTATTTCTTCCACCTCTTTTAAAATCCGCATTGCTTCCTTTAATCCAGATTTTTGCTTATGCGGCAAATCTACTTGACTAGGATCTCCTGTAATGATAAATTTTGCATTAAGCCCCATACGCGTAAGAAACATTTTCATCTGGGCATGGGTCGTATTTTGTGCCTCATCTAAAATCACAAAAGCTTCGTCTAGCGTTCGCCCTCTCATAAAAGCTAGTGGGGCGACCTCTATTACTTTCTTCTCTATGAATCCTTGTAATTTTTCATGAGGAATCATATCACGCAAGGCATCGTATAATGGTTGTAGATACGGATCTAATTTTTCCTTTAAATCTCCTGGCAAAAAGCCTAAGCTTTCCCCTGCCTCTACCGCTGGGCGCGTCAGAATAATCCGCCGCACTTGCTTTTCCTTTAATGCCCGCACTGCCAGCGCCACGCTGGTATAGGTTTTTCCCGTTCCCGCAGGACCGATGGCAAACACCATATCTTTGGTATCAGAAGCCTTAACCAGCTTTTTAAGATTGGTGGTTTTAGCCTTGATGACTTTGCCACTCACACCCTTCACAATGATGTCTTGGTCAAAAACCAACTCTTTTTCCTGAGGGCTGGTAATTGCCAAAATACTTTCTACATCTTTTAAAGAAATGCTATTATTTTTTGCGATAAATTGAACAATATCGTTGAGTTTTTGCTCTAAAATCGCTAAAGTTTCTGGGTTCCCCATCGCAAAAATGTAGTGGTCTCGCCCTGTGATTTTAAGGGTTGGAAAAGTGGATTTTATCAGATTAAAATACTGATTTCTAACGCCATAAAATGTTTTAATATCTATACCTGTAATTTCGTAATTAAGCTCCATATGCTTTTATTTCTTAAATTTAACAAACCACCGCTGGAGTGGATTTCTTATTGTTCTTATATATTTAATTTCCGCTGCAGAGAGCACGCGTGGTTGGTTTTGCTTCAAAAAAGTTGCCATTGTGATAAAAAACTCTGTTACAGATTGATTTTTAAACGAGGACTTAAGCGAAGACACCATAGCCAGCTGCCAGTTGAGTCCAATATTATAAAAATATTCTCCCAATTTCCGTGCCTTTTGGCGTTGGTATTTGTAAGCCGTTGGGCGCAAGTGCTTCACCCACAAATCTTTAATAGCAACCACCTGATAGCCGTGCATCTGTGCCAACATCACATCTATATTATCCCAGCCTAAAACCTCACGAAGCCCATTCATTTGGGTAAAACAAGCCTTGCGGTAAGATTTAATGGGACCCCGCACATGGTTTTTAGATGATAGATTTTCAAACACCCACTGCCCTTCTTTTTCAATATAAACCAAGCCCGAAACCATTCCCGCTTTAGGATTTTGGGCATAAACCTCTTGCAGGCGCGCCAAGTAATCTTTCGGAAATATAATATCCGCATCAAATTTGCAAATAATTTCGTAATTTGACCAATCCACACTGGACAAGCCAGCATTAAAAGTTCTCACCACCTTAGCCCCTGGCTGATGCTGAGAAGGCGGCAGCTGTATCATCTTAAAACGGGTATCATTTTCAATAAAATCTGCCACAAGCCTTTGAGTTTGGTCGGTAGAGCCATCATTAACCACCACCACATCAAAATCTTGGTAAGTTTGCACCGATAAAGAAGCCAAAGTCTTCAGAATGGTCGCCTCTTCGTTATGCGCTGGTATGATGATGATGAATTTCAAAATAATCTATTTGCTGACAAAGATAGACATTATCTTTTTTAATCTCAAAAGATTTTGAACCCACAGCATTTCTCAGCGTTATTTCTTATATACAGTATGTTATTTTCATCATTTTGTGGATCATCGTATCTAAAAAATCATTAAATTTGCGAATAGAAAATAAAAACGATGAATAAACTATCCCAACGAGTAGAAAGACTCAGCTACTCCCAAACTTTTGTTATGTCTAACAAAGCCCGTGCGATGAAAGCCGAAGGCATTGATGTGATTAGCCTGACCTTAGGCGAGCCCGATTTTGATGTGCCTGAAAAAATAAAACAAGCCGCCAAAAAGGCGATTGATGACAACTATAGCCATTATTCTCCAGTTGCAGGATTTTTGGAGCTTAGAAAAGCCGTTTGCCATAAGCTAAAACGCGACAATCAACTTCAATATGAACCTTCGCAAATTTGCGTATCCACAGGGGCTAAACAGGCTATTTCTAATGTTTTAGCTGCCTTGATAGACGAGGGCGACGAGGTTATTTTGCCAACACCCTACTGGGTAAGTTATGATGAAATGGTGCGGATGATGGGCGGCACTTCGGTGTTTATAGAAACCTCCATAGATACGGATTTTAAAGTTACGGCAGAGCAAATACAGCAAGCCATTACGCCGAAAACCAAAGTTTTATTATTCAGTTCGCCTTGCAACCCTTCGGGCAGTTTTTACAATGCCGAGGAGTTGGAAGCCATTGCCAACATTATTGCAAAATATCCGCAGATTACCATTATTTCTGATGAAATTTATGAGTTCTTAAATTACGAAGGGCAGCACACATCTATCGCTCAATTTCCGCAAGTTTTTGGGCAAACAGTGGTCATCAATGGTGTTTCCAAAGCTTATGCGATGACGGGCTGGCGCATTGGCTATTCCGCAGCGCCACAGTGGTTGGCATCCGCTTGTGATAAAATCCAAGGGCAGGTGACTTCTGGCGCCAATACTATTGCACAAATTGCTTCTATCACGGCGTTAGAGATGAACCCTAAGGAATTACAACCGATGATTTACAAATTTAAAGAAAGGCGAGATCTTGCCCATCGTTTGGTTTCCGAAATCCCTGGTTTCCAGTGCAATTTACCCAAAGGCGCATTCTACCTTTTCCCTGATATTTCTTATTATATCGGTAAAACTTTGGGCGATACCACCATTAAAAACTCTGATGATTTCGCGATGTTTTTATTAGAAAAAGCCCACGTGGCAACGGTGGGAGGCGTATCTTTCGGTGATGACCGCTGCATCAGATTTTCCTATGCCGCTGCCGATGAGGTGATTATAGAAGCGATGAGGAGAATTAAAGATTGCTTAGCCCAATACGACGCCTAAGGCTGTTTTAGAATATCTTTTTTAATGATAGTTTTTATCAATCAAAAAAAATTGACTTCATTGAAATAAGTTATTACCTTTGCAAAAGAAAATTTTAAATCAATAAACAAAAAAAATATAAAATTATGTCATTAGTAGGAAGAATTTTCCCAAACATCACCGTAGATGCCATTTCTGAAATGGGGGACAACTTAAGAATCAATGTATTAGAGGAAGCCGCTAAAAACCAACAAAAGGTTTTATTATTTTGGTATCCTAAAGATTTCACTTTCGTTTGCCCAACGGAATTACACGCGTTCCAAGAGGCTTTAGGCGAGTTTGAAAAAAGAAATACCAAAGTGATCGGTGCTTCTTGCGATACTAACGAGGTGCACTTCGCTTGGTTGAACACAGCAAAAGACAACGGCGGTATAGAGGGCGTAACTTACCCACTTTTAGCCGATACTCACAGACAATTGGCGAACGCTTTAGGCATCATCGACCAAGATTTTGATTATGATGATGAAGGCAATGAGCTTCTTTCTGGTTCTAATGTGACTTACAGAGCGACTTATCTTATCGATGAGACTGGAAAAATTTTCCACGAATCTGTAAACGATATGCCATTAGGAAGAAATGTGAAAGAGTTTTTAAGACTGATTGATGCTTATACGCATGTTCAGAAGCACGGCGAAGTTTGCCCTGCCAACTGGGAAGAAGGTAAAGATGCGATGAGCGCCGACAGAAAATCAACTGCTGAATATTTAGCTAACCACTAAAAAAATCTAAGGGGTTGGCAAGAACAGCCCCTTTCTTTTAACCTCAACAAAAATTAAAAACACAAATTAGATATAAAATGTACCAAGAATTAACAGAAGATACCCTTCAACAAATCGTTCAAGACCAAGACACCGTAATGGTTCAGTATGGCGCTACATGGTGTGGTAACTGTAGAATTATGAAGCCTAAATTTAAAAAATTAGCGGCAGAGAACGAGAATATCCCGTTCTACTATGTAGATGCTGAGAAATTCCCTGAAAGTAGAAAATTAGCCAAAGTGGACAACTTGCCTACCTTTGCAGCGTTTAAAAATGGCGTTTTAGTTAACCAAGTGCAAACCAACCAAATTGAAGGTTTGAGCCAGTTGGTGGACGAAGTTAAATAATCTACAAAAAACAGACTTATGAAATTACCCATCATCAGACAATTTTACCAAAACAATAGCCCTGAAAATCTTGAAGCGGCGTTAGAAGTTTTAGAGTCTTACACGGAGTTTAGAGGCGTATCTGATGCCGAAATAGATATGGTAGGTGAAATGATTACCAACATCTGCGGCGCCATGGAGGTACACCAAAGCGTGAAAGAAGGAATGGCGGAAAAAGATGCCCTCAATGCCTTTGCACAAAAGGTTATGGGCTCCATAGACCGCGGTTAAATCTTTCCAAAAGTATTTATAAAAAAATCCGACTTTCATCAGAAACTCGGATTTTTTTATTTGACAGCTTTTATTTCTCTTTTTTAAACAGAAACTGTAATCCATTTTGTTTTAAAACCATTGTTTGCTCTTTAGGGTTGAAAATTAAAACAATGCCTGCTAGATCAAACTGAAACTGATGCTCTGCCGTGGCTTCCAACGCGAACGAAGCCTGTCCTGTGGCTTGTGCTGTTAAACCTGCATCGCTTTGGGTAATGATGACTTTTATAGGAAGCTCGGAGCTGGCATACACGCCAACATATGCCACCAATTGTTTTGCAGGAACCACATAGGTCTCAAATTTTGGCAACTCATAAGGTTCACTATACACCTCACTCATCACCGTAATAGAAATAGCATTCATATCATAATTTAATCCATTGAGCACCATTGCATATGCTATTTTATTATGCTCATCATAGCTAAAAACCGAATGAAAACCATCAATTCCTCCCGTATGTCCATAGAGTTTTTTATCCATAAAAGGAAACTGAAACAGCCCCATTCCATAGCCATCTTTTATTGTTTTCATTAAGTTAAGATGTTCTGGTTTAATGAGTTTTCCCGTGAAAAGTGCTTCTGTAAACTTGACCAAATCCGTAGGTGTAGACATAATATTTCCCGCTCCCACAGGTACACTTGATGCTGTTTGTGACTCCAAATTCCATCCGTCATTCCATTGATACGATAGACATTCGTTTTCGACAGGATTGATGGACTTAAATACCGCTGTATTTTTGAGACCTAGTGGCTGCACAATATATTCACGAAGCAAATCTGCATACGGCTTCTGCATCACTTTTTCCAAAATATACGACAGCAATACATAGTTAGAATTACTGTATTTGCCTTGACTGTTCGGCTCAAAATCACTGCCACCCTTAGCGATAATTTTCACCATTTCTGCCTCCGATTTTTGCTGTGTGTTCCATTGTATATAATCCTCCACTTCAGTAAAATTATGAATACCACTGCGGTGTTGTAGCAAATCTGCCACAGTAATTTTATCTGAATTTTTAATCGTGAGAAACCACTGACCTATGGTTTGATTGAGGCTTAACTTTTGGGCTTCTATTGCTTTAAATACCAACACTGCCGTAAAAGTTTTGCTAATAGAACCAATGCGATATTTTGAGTTCTCATCGGCTTTTTGTTGAGTCACCACATCGGAAAAACCGAAAACATTGGTATAGAGTATTTGTCCATTTTTAGCCAAAGCTACACTCCCCATCGCCTTATTTTTTTGCACTAATGAATTGAAGTATTTGTTGAGTTTTTCTGCATTAAAACTTTGAGCTATCCCCAGCTGAAAATACAGCCCCACCCCAAGGGTGATTAAAATTTTTCTTTTCATAAACTTTTTTATTGAATTTTAGACAGCTAATATATTAATTATTCCTGAAATTAAGTGATATTTTCAAATGAATCAATCTCGGTTTTATCCTTTTTTCCTCATTTTTTCTCCCGCTCTATTCTGCCAAAATTTCACTTTTTATAAAAATATCTGACATTTTTAACTTTAAATATGGGATGGCACATTCTTGGAAAGTTGCAGAAGGAGAAAATAATTAACTTTAAAAAATTTAAATAATATGTCAGTAAATTTTAAACCATTAGCGGATAGAGTATTGGTAGAGCCAGTAGCCGCAGAAACTAAAACCGCTTCGGGCATCATCATCCCAGATACGGCAAAAGAAAAACCTCAAGAAGGCACCGTAGTTGCCGTAGGCGAAGGCAAAAAAGATGAGCCACTAACGGTAAAAGTAGGCGATAGAGTGCTTTACGGAAAATACTCTGGTACAGAACTAAAATTAGACGGTAAAGATTACCTCATCGTAAGAGAAAATGATTTATTAGGAATTTTAGGTTAATTCTTAAAAACACAATACAACTTCAACAATATAAAGGCTTTTACGCCTTAAACCAAAACAAAAATTAAAAAATGGCAAAAGAAATTAAATTTGATATAGAATCAAGAGACGCTCTAAAAAGAGGCGTAGATGCATTAGCGAATGCAGTAAAAGTAACTTTGGGACCTAAAGGTCGTAATGTGGTGATTGAAAAATCTTTCGGAGCGCCGCATGTAACCAAAGATGGTGTGTCTGTAGCGAAAGAAATTGAACTGGAAGACAAAGTAGAAAATATGGGTGCCCAAATGGTGAAAGAAGTGGCTTCTAAAACCAACGATTTGGCTGGTGATGGAACTACTACCGCAACAGTTTTGGCACAGGCTATCGTGAGAGAAGGCCTTAAAAATGTAGCGGCAGGCGCCAACCCTATGGACTTAAAAAGAGGGATTGACAAAGCCGTAGCTTCCGTGGTGGAGAACTTAAAATCTCAATCTCAAGCCGTGGGAGATTCCACAGAGAAAATCAAGCAAGTGGCTTCCGTTTCTGCCAACAATGATGAAACCATCGGTGCACTTATCGCTGAGGCTTTCGGAAAAGTGGGCAAAGAAGGGGTAATCACCGTGGAAGAAGCCAAAGGCATTGATACCACAGTAGATGTGGTGGAAGGAATGCAGTTTGACAGAGGTTATCAGTCGCCATACTTTGTGACCAATCCAGAAAAAATGGTGGCAGAGCTGGACAACCCTTACATCCTTTTAGTAGAGAAAAAAATCTCTTCTATGAAGGAATTATTACCAGTCCTTGAGCCAGTGGCACAGCAAGGAAAATCTTTACTCATCATCTCCGAAGAGGTGGAGGGCGAAGCTTTAGCGACTTTGGTGGTGAATAAACTAAGAGGTTCGCTTAAAATTGCCGCTGTAAAAGCCCCAGGTTTTGGCGACAGAAGAAAAGCGATGTTAGAAGATATTGCCATCTTAACTGGCGGACAAGTGATTTCTGAAGAAAGAGGTTTCACTATGGAAAACGCCACCATCGATATGTTGGGTAGAGCAGAAAAAGTGGTGATTGACAAGGACAATACTACCATTGTGAACGGCGCTGGCGACGAGGCTCAAATTAAAGGCAGAGTGAACCAGATTAAAGCCCAAATGGAGAGCACCACTTCTGACTACGATAGAGAAAAACTCCAAGAAAGATTAGCCAAATTGGCAGGTGGTGTGGCTGTCCTTTATGTAGGTGCCGCTTCAGAAGTGGAGATGAAAGAGAAAAAAGACCGTGTAGATGACGCCCTCCACGCGACCAGAGCTGCCGTGGAAGAAGGTATCGTTGCTGGTGGTGGTGTGGCATTGGTAAGATCTATTGCCGCTTTAGAAAGCCTTTCTGGCGCTAACCAAGATGAAAACACAGGGATCAAAATCGTGAAGAGAGCCATAGAAGAGCCATTGAGACAAATCGTAGCCAATGCTGGTGGCGAGGGTTCTGTGGTGGTTGCCAAAGTGGCTGATGGTCAAGGCGATTACGGCTACAACGCTAAAACCGATACCTATGTGAATATGTTAGAAGCGGGGATCATTGACCCTACGAAAGTAACTCGTGTAGCATTAGAAAATGCCGCTTCTGTGGCAGGAATGCTCCTCACAACAGAATGTGTGATTACAGAACTTCCAAAAGATGAACCGGTGATGCCTCCAATGGGTGGCGGAATGCCAGGAATGATGTAATCTCCTCAACATCAATAACAAAAAAACGCGCTCTAATGAGTGCGTTTTTTTTGTGCGGTTTATGGATTACATTAAAGAATTAGGAATATTCTAATCCCCCCACCTCCGCTTCTGCAGGGACACCTCGGTTTTTTATCCTATCTTTGTGGTTTCATATTTTAGACTTATGAACTACATTACCGCAGAGCATCTGAGCAAAGCCTATGGCGTTAAAACGCTTTTTGAAGACATCAGCTTCCATATTAACGAAGGTGATAAAATTGCCATTGTCGCTAAAAATGGCAGTGGCAAATCTACCCTCCTCAAAATCCTAATGGGCAAAGAAATCCCAGATGCGGGCACCATCATCATCAATAAAGATATTCAGGTGGTTTTATTTGACCAAGAAATCGCCTTTAATCCAGAAGATACCGTGGAAGAGTTTATGATGAAGTTAGACGCCGCGCCCATCAATGCCGTTCGGAACTACCACCTTTCCCTAAACTCATCAGACCCTCAGTTTATAGAACAGGCATTGGCGGAAATGGAAATTCATAAGGCTTGGGATTTAGAAAACGAGATGAAACAAATCCTCTCTCAGCTAAAAATCACCAATCTTTCGGCAAAAATGGGGACTTTATCGGGCGGACAAGTCAAGCGCGTTGCCTTAGCCAAGCTCCTTACAGAAACGCGTGCAGAGCATCGGCACACCCTTTTGATTATGGATGAACCGACCAACCATCTGGATGTAGATATGGTGGAATGGTTAGAAAATTACCTCTCCAAAACGCGAGTTACCCTACTTTTGGTCACCCACGACCGCTATTTTTTAGACAGCGTTTGCGATACCATTTGGGAGTTAGAAAATGGACAACTCTACCTGCACCAAGGCGGCTATGCCACTTATCTTGAAAACAAAATGATACGCGAGGACAACCTGCAATCTACTATAGACAAAGCCAACAACCTCTACCGCAAAGAGTTAGACTGGATGCGCCGACAGCCCAAAGCCCGCACCACCAAATCCAAAAGCCGCATTGAGGCGTTCTATGAAACCGAAGAAATCGCCAAAACCAACACGGCGACCTCACAACTACAGCTGGATTTTAAAATGGAACGCTTGGGCAAAAAAATCTTGGAGCTTAAAGACATTTCCAAAGCTTATGGCGCTCAAGTGCTCCTTCATCATTTTTCTTATCAATTCCAAAGAGGCGAAAAGGTGGGCATCATCGGGAAAAATGGCGTAGGAAAATCCACTTTGCTCAATATCATCCAAGGTTTAGAGCCCTACGACAGTGGCGAAATAGAAACTGGCGAGACCATAAAATTTGGTTACTTCTCTCAAAAAGGCTTAGATTATAAGGAAGATGAGCGCGTGATCGATTTCATCAAAGGGATTTCCGAAAATTTCCCTCTGGCAAATGGCAAAACCATCTCGGCATCGCAGTTTTTGCGCCTATTTTTGTTTGATGACCAAGCCCAATATTCACCGATTGCCAAGCTCTCTGGCGGCGAAAAAAGAAGGCTACACCTGATGTATGTGCTCTACCAAAATCCTAATTTTTTAATTTTTGATGAACCCACCAATGATTTAGACCTGCCTACCCTCACCGTTTTGGAGCATTTTCTGCAGAATTTTCAAGGCACGCTGGTGATTGTCTCTCACGACCGCTATTTTATGGACAGAATTGTTTCCCATATTTTAGCCTTTGAGGGCGAGGGCAAAATCAAAGATTTTACAGGCAACTTCTCCGAATATAGAGCCGCCAAAGCTGCAGAACTCAAATCTAAAACCACTGCAGCGCCAGCACTAAGCCCTCAGCCCGCCCCCACTTCCGCACCGACAAAAAAGAAACTTTCCTTTAAAGAACAGCGAGAATTGGAAGCCATAGAAAAAGAACTCCCAGAATTAGAATCTCAAATCCAAAGTTTGACAGAACAGCTCAACGGCGAGACAGATTATGAGAAAATAAGCCTTCTATCCTCTGATTTAGAACGACTTACCAACACTTTAGAAGAGAAAGAACTCCGCTGGTTAGAACTACAAGAATTTCTTGTCTAATATAGACTTGACAAAAATCATATCCGAATAAACAACTGATTATCAGTGTTCTATATTGCATTATTTAGAATTGTTAAAAATAGATTTTCATATCAGCGTAAAGAATAATTATCTTTGCCCCATTATATTTAACAATTATAAATAAAAATATATGAAAAAACATTTCATTACTTTAGGACTACTTTCCGTGTCTACCCTTGCTTTTGGGCAACATAAAAAAATAGATACGCTGAAAGTACAACAGATAGAAGATGTAAACCTCCACAAAACAGGCAATCCGAACAAGGCTAAAGCGCTGACCACCAAAACGAATCTCAGCGTGATGGATACGCCGCAGCCGATCGCCATTGTTACCCACGAAATTATAGAGCAACAGCAAGCCAAGCAACTTAGCGAGGTGCTCCAGAATGTGAATGGACTCTATGTGACCTCTGCACGAGGCGGCTCTCAGGACAGTTTTGGTGGTAGAGGCTTCAACTTTGGTAATGATAATATTTTCAAAAATGGCTCTCGCGTGAACAGTGGTGCCTTTCCAGAAGTTTCTGGTTTAGAGCGTGTGGAAGTGCTTAAAGGGGCTAATGCGATGCTCTATGGTAATGTGGCGCCAGGCGGTATTGTTAATATGATTACCAAAAAACCGAGATTTAATTTCGGGGGTTCTATCGGGATGAATGTTGGCAGCTGGAACAACTACAAACCGACTGTAGACCTCTACGGCCCTCTTAGCGACAAGGTGGCGTATCGTGTGAATGGAACTTATGAATATGCCGACAGCTTCCGAGATGTGGTAAACAATCAAAAATATTACTTCAACCCATCGTTTCTCTTTAATATTGGCTCTAAAACACAATTGATTGTAGAGGCGGATTACCTCAAAAATAACTTTACCCCTGATTTTGGTTTAGGGAGCATCACCGATAAAAAAGATGGCAGCTATAAAATCAATGATTTGGTGCCGATCAGTACTTTCTTCGGCGCAGATTGGCAGTTCCAAAATGTACAGCAAACCACTTCTACCATTACCCTCAATACAGAAGTAGCAGAAAATTGGCTCCTTAATGCTGTGGCATCTTACCAAAATTATGTGAAGGATTATTTCTCCACAGAGCGTATCCAATGGAGTTATGATTCCAATATTCCAAACGACAGAATTAAATGGGATAGACCGCTCAACAGAACTTATAACGAAAATAATTATGCCTCGTTACAGTTCAACCTCAATGGCTCTTTTAAAACAGGCGATGTGGTGCATAAAATCTTAATCGGTACCGATGGCGATTATCAAAATGTAGATTCTTACACCTACGACAACCCTAAAAAATACGGCACTAACGGTAGCATTACCAACGCCACCATCTATTTAGATGACCCAAGCACTTGGACAAGCGGTGCGGAAATCAAAGGGCTCAACACCATTGGTAAAGTGAGAATTCCGACCCAAAGATTTGGGTTTTATGCTCAAGATTTCATCGAGCTGAGCAAAGAATTTAAAGTTTTAGCTGGCTTAAGATGGTCTTATTTAGAGAATAAATCAAGCATCAAAACAGATTTTAAAACTGGAAATACCACAGAAACTGCAGGCACCGTTGACCGTGCTTTTTCGCCAAAAGCGGGCTTGGTCTATACGCCTAACAAGCACCTAACGATTTTCGGTACTTATACCAACTCTTTCTCGCCAAACTCTGGAAGAACGATTTATGATGAAGCGCTCAAGCCGTCCATTATCGATCAATTTGAAATCGGGATGAAGAAAGATTTTTGGGATAATGCGGTGGCGCTCAACTTATCGCTCTACCAAATTACCAACCGAAATGCCTACCAAACCGCCGAGTTTGACAAAAATGGCAACCCTAACAGCGATAGATATGTTCGTGAATTTGCTGGAAAAATGAGAAGCCGCGGCGTGGAGTTAGACATTACGGGTAACCCAATGCCGAACCTTTCCCTCATCGGAGGTTTCTCTTACAACCACTCCGTTTATACCGAAACGCCAGATGATTTCGGTTATGTGGAAAACCAAAGATTGGTTAGAACGCCTGCTACCACGGCTAATGCATCAGTATTCTATACCTTTACGAAGGGCATCAAAGGTTTAAAATTAGGCGCTACGCTCTACTACATCGGCGATAGAATTGCTGGATGGAACGACACTAAGAAAACGCTAAAAGACCGTAATAATGTGAGCCGCCTCATGGAATTAGATGACTACACCACCGTGGCGCTTTCTGCGGGTTACTCTTGGGATAAATTTAGCATCCAAGCGAAAGTGGGTAATTTATTCAACACCAAAAACTATGTGGTGCATGAGAATTATTCCGTTAACCCCCTCACGCCGAGAAACTTCTATGTTACGGTTAACTACAAGCTCTAAGGCTTAGTTTAACTTTAAATAAAAGAAAGGCTATCGTGATTTTGCGGTAGTCTTTCTTATTTTTAGCCGATAACACAAAGTTTGGTATATATTTTGTATCTTTGCAGAATATTAAAAACAGAGAACATTATGAAAAAATTAATTTTAGGGGCTGCCGTATTCGCAGCAGGTTTATTCAGTACAGCTAACGCACAAATCCAAGAAGGTAACTGGATGGTAGGTGGTCATGTGGCTGATATGAGATTTACTAACGGTTTTGAGCTTAACTTACAACCTCAAGCAGGTTACTTTATTAAAGATAACTGGGCTGTAGGTGCTAAAGTAGGATTAGACATTTTAAGCCCAAAAGGGACTAGCGACACTCAAACTAACTGGTCTATTACACCATTTACAAGATACTACTTTGGTGATAACCAAATCGATGGTCTACTTAAAAATGGTAGATTCTTCGCTGAAGGTCTTGTAGGATTTGGTGGAATCAACAGCAGTGAAGGTGCTTCAACTAACGGTGTTCAGTTAGGTATCGGTGCTGGTTATTCTTACTTTATTTCAAGAAATGTAGCGTTAGAAGGTATGCTTAACTTCGATACTGTAACAGGTGGTGGTAACACTCTTGGAAACGGAAACTTAGGTTTCAGCTTTGGTTTCCAAATCTTCTTACCATCTGCTAAAGTAAAAGCGGCTTTAAACGATAAATAAGAATTTTATCCTATAATTTTAAAAAAGTTCGCTCTCTTACGAGAGCGAACTTTTTCTTTTTATTATTCCTCTCTCACAACATCAAATCTTAGGAAAATATCCCTCTCAAAACTCGGTGGGCGGTATTTCTCTTTAATAACATGAAATAGGCGGTTAATTTACAACTCAACAGCGGAGATTGCAGCGGAAGAATTGGCGTGACTATGAAACTCTAAATAAAAAACGCTCTAATGGTCAAACATTAGAGCGCTTTCATTAACTAATTTAAACTATTAGAAATTATGAGATATCTTTAGGATAAAACTTCTTTTACTTTATTAGCTGCCTCTTCTAAGGTAATAGCAGAATGTACTGGCAACCCTGACTCATCGATTAAGATTTTAGCCTCCTCAGCATTGGTTCCTTGTAATCTCACGATCAATGGCACAGGCAATTCTCCGAAGCTCTTATAAGCATCTACCACCCCTTGTGCTACTCTATCACATCTTACAATACCTCCAAAAATATTGATGAGAATAGCTTTTACATTAGGATCTTTAAGGATAATTCCGAATGCTTTTTCCACTCTTTCCGCATCTGCAGTACCACCTACATCTAAGAAGTTGGCAGGGTTACCACCTGATAATTTGATGATGTCCATCGTTGCCATCGCTAAACCAGCACCGTTCACCATACAACCCACATTACCATCTAACTTCACAAAGTTAAGACCAGCCTCGCCAGCTTCTACCTCCGTAGGGTCTTCTTCTCTTTTATCTCTTAACTCGGCTAAATCTTTGTGACGGAAAAGAGCATTGTCATCCAAAGTAACCTTAGCATCTACCGCCGCAATTTTGTTATCCGAAGTTTTTAGCACAGGGTTGATTTCAAATAAAGAAGCATCTATCCCCACATACGCTTTATATAAAGCCGAGATAAACTTCACAAAATCTTTAAACGCCTCCCCTTCTAAACCTAAGTTGAAAGCGATTTTTCTCGCTTGGAAAGGTAATAATCCTAATGCTGGATCTACCTCCTCGTGGTGGATTAAGTGCGGCGTCTCTTCTGCCACTTGCTCTATGTCCATCCCTCCTTCTGTGGAGTACACAATCATATTTTTACCTTTGGCTCTGTCTAATAATACAGATACATAGTATTCTTTTGGCTCAGTGTCGCCAGGGTAGTACATATCTTCTGCTACCAAAACAGAGTGTACTTTTTTACCTTCTGCAGAGGTTTGTGGTGTAACCAACTGCATACCGATGATATTTTTAGCATTTTCTTCTAATTTTTCTATCGTAGGAGAGAATTTTACACCGCCGCCTTTACCTCTACCGCCAGCGTGCACTTGAGCTTTTACCACCCAAGCTTTAGTTCCAGTTTCTTCTGAAAGTTTTTCGGCTGCCGCTTTGGCTTCCTCTACAGTATTAGCCACGATGCCTCTTTGCACTCTAACACCGTATTTTGCTAAAATCTCTTTTGATTGATACTCGTGAAGATTCATAATATATTTTTATATTTAATTGATCACTTTTTAAGTCCCACAAATTTAAACAAAATCTTTGGAAGATAGAAATTTTAGAGCTTTGTTTTTTATCAGCCCTTAGAAACCTTGCTTTTCTTTAACAAAAACTAAAATCAATAAAGCCCAACTTATAATCATCAACAAGCCTCCCAAAGGCGTAATGGGACCTAAAAATTTCAAATTAATACCCCAAACTTCTTGAAATGCTAAAAAATAAATGCTCACAGAAAATAAGAAAGTGCCGATGATCATCAACAAAGAGACCCATTTTTCTAACGAGGTTTCGTACCTTAATATATACCCCACGAGGATTAAAAATAAAGCGGCATACATCTGATAGCGCACGCCAGTTTCAAAACTCGCTAATTTTTCCACTGATAAAATGGATTTAAAAGCGTGGGCACCAAAAGCGCCTAATACTACGGAAAGTAAGCCATAAAGCCCACCCATAACCAAAGTGAATGTTTTCATTTTTTATCGTTTTTTAAGATTTTGCTCTCAATTGATTTAGTTCTGCAATCACCTCGTGGTGGCTCACGGTTTTATCCTTAAAATATTGAACGAAATGCTGTTTCTCCTCCTCTGTGGCATTAAACTGGTTGAGAATGTTGAATAAATGCATTTTCATATGACCCTTTTGGATGCCCGTGGTCACCAAAGAACGCAGCGCCGCAAAGTTTTGCGCCAAGCCAGACACCGCCATAATGCTCATCAGCTCCTGTGCAGAAGGCTTTCCTAAAAGCGCTAAAGAGAATTTAACCAACGGATGAAGATTGGTGAGCCCCCCAACCACGCCCACAGAAATTGGCAAATCTATCCAAAATCTAAAAATACCGTTATCAATAGTGCAATGCGTGAGCGAGCTGTACTGCCCATTTCTGGCGGCATAGGCGTGAGCGCAAGCTTCCGTAGCCCTGAAATCATTCCCTGTGGCAATCACCACCGCATCTATGCCGTTCATAACGCCTTTGTTGTGCGTGGTAGCACGGTAAGGCTCTATTTCCGCAATGGTAACCGCCTGTTTGAATTTCCACGCAAACTCTTCAGGAGAGATGCCGCTATCGTCTTTTAAATCCTCAATTGGACAAGAAACCTCCGCGCGGACAATACAATCTGGCGTGAAATTGGACAAGATATTCATCACTATTTGGAGCGAGTTTTTCTCCTCATCAGAGAAGGCTTCATCGGCATTCAATTCGTTTTTTAAGGTCTTCCCAAATTGCTCCAAACACGAGTTGATAAAGTTAGCACCCATAGAATCTTTGGTGTCAAAACTGGCTTTCAACTGGTAATAGTTGGGCATTTCTGCCGTTTTATCAATCAATTCTATGTCTAAAATACCGCCGCCTCTATTGCGCATATTTTGGGTGATATTATCGGTATCTTCAAAGAGTTTTTTCTTAAGGTTAAAATTGAAAAAATGCTTGATTTTATGAGGTTCGGCTTGAAGGATAAAATGGGTATGCCCTAATTTTTTGGTGTCTATAATCGTGGTTTTAAATCCGCCTTTGTCCAGCCAAAATTTAGCCGCCTTAGAAGCCGCTGCCACCACAGAGCTCTCCTCCACCGCCATAGGAAGCGCCAACAATTGACCATCGATTAAAAAATTAGGAGCTATGCCATAAGGCATATAAAAGTTAGAAATGGTATTTTCCGAAAATTCTTCGTGTAATTTTTGCAATTCTGGATTTTCATTCCAATATTGAGACAGAATAGTGCTATATTCAGCATCATTTTCTAAATATTCTTTAATAATCCAATCTATTTTTTGTTGCTTGCTTAGTTTAGAAAAACCTTCTATAGGCTGATGTTTCATAACATTAGAATTTAAGAAATCAAAGATACAACATCCTCTTATAAACACCAAAAATAAAATATCCGCTAAAAAAAATAAATCTGAAAATCAGATTTTTGCAAAAAAAATAAAAAATTAAGGTTAATTTATTTTGCTAAAATAAAAAAAAGATATACCTTTGCACCACTCAAAACAAGAGTAGTTGAGTTTTATATTCAATTAGACCCATGGTGTAATTGGCAACACAGCAGATTTTGGTTCTGTTATTCGGGGTTCGAGTCCCTGTGGGTCTACAACCACACCATAATAACCCGCTGAAAATCAGCGGGTTATTTGTTTTAAAAAACGCTTTGTCCCGAATATGTCCCTAAAAATTGGATTAAAACTAAAAAACCTCATCTATTTTTAGCTGAGGTATCAAAAAAAATAACCCCGCTTTTGCGAGGTCATTTACTTACTGCTCTTGGAGTGATTTTTGAATATTGGTTAATAACTCTAATTCTAAATGAGGCGTAAGGGTTTGAGCAAACATTAAAACCCGTGCTATTTCTCCTGCACTTGCTCCGAAGCTTTGGCGGAGGTCTCCACTGCTTAGCTTATCATTTTCGCTAATAAAATGTAAAGCCGTAGCACACACGCCTATTATATCATTTATTAACCACCCCAGTTGGCATACTTCCGCAAACTCGGTGTTATTTAGCCCTTTTTCTTGGTTAGATACAAACCACTCTTTTAGGTCAATCGCTTTGCCGTCTATGATTACGGCGGTTTCTTTCTTTGTCATTTCTTTTGTTTAGGTAATATAAAGCCCTTGCGGGTTAGGTGTCCTACGCCAAAAGAAGCGTTGCGGAGCTTTCGCCAACCGCCACCATACCACACGGGCAAAGTTTGTCTATTCTCGTTAATGTTCTTTTGTTTAGGAGCGACAAAGATACATTATTTTTTTAATGTTTGGCGTTTTTCTTTCCAATTTTCCGCACTCATAAAATTTTGTATCGTCCTATATGAGCAGTCTAATAGCTTGGCTATTTCCTTGCTGTTTAGCCCCATACAATAGTATTTAAAGGCTCTTTGCTTGGCTTGGTCTGTTATTGCTTTCATAACGCATTTTTTTATTTAAAAATAAAGTAATCCATTATCTGTCTAAATACCAAAACATTACAAGTATTTTTAAAATATCAGGTAACGAATTAGTAACTCAACTTGCTTCCTTGAATTTCACTGATTTTCATTGAAAACTCAATACCGCAAATATACACTTATTTACTTTCAAAAAAAAATCTTGTAACTTTGCTTTGCAGGCTGCACGCTGCAAGTCGGCATCCATAGAGAAGCACGCTTGCGGCGTGCAGCCTGCAAATACATACAAAGTTTTATTACAGGATTTATTTGAATGTAAATTTTGTTTCTTGTTTGATTTTCTTCTTTCTCCCTATTTTAGTTTGTGATAATTAATGCTTATTTTTTTAGTCTTAATTTTAAAAAATCTAATATGTCGCATTATGTAAACATGTTCAGACGAATTGAACAAGAGATTGAAAAGGAAGAAAAAAAAGTAACGTTTGAAACCAAGCAAATTACGCAGGAAGCACTTAAGATGGTGATTTACCTAAATGACAAATTGCAAGAATTTCGTAAAGAGGTTTTACAAAAAGGCTTTGAAGATGATGATGAAGAAATCTATTTCTTTCGACATATCAAACCCAATATTCAGGGGAAATTAATCTTTTACAATCGAGTGTATCGTACAGAAATGCTACGCCCTACCTCTATCAATGACTTTACTAAAAAATACTTTAGTGATGAGGAGGAAAGATGCCGAAAGCGTTATGATTATTTTCTAAAATCGGATGATTTTTATCGCTATTATTGGTCGGGCAGAAATGATAAAGATGCTCTCTACTTTAAGCGTTTCGCTATTAATCTTGCTGATGGATTAGAAAATCATGTCTTTGATTTAGACCCCTATTTTTCTACTTATTATGACTATTTAGTCGCTAGAATTATCGCTCGTGAGTTATTTTATGATTATCTATTATTCAGAACAACTGAAAAACAATACGAAGATATAGAGGATTTTGAACATTCCTTGGAATGGAGTGCTTCTAAAAATGCCCTTGTGGAGCTAATCTATGCATTATATTGTTCTGGTGCTATTTCCAATGGAAATACCAACCTGAGCGCTATCTCTTTTGCTTTTCAAAGGATATTTAAAGTGGAACTCAAGGATATTAATCACTCCTTTCATCGTATGAAATTTCGTTCAAAATCTCAAACCTTATTTATTGATCAATTACAATCTTCTTTGCAAAACTATATCAATAAAAACTTATAGCTTGCTTTTGCCCATTTATTGGGCATAAGAGAAAAACACCCATAAACACCCATTGGCAAACCACACTCACACTACTTACTTTACTAACTTCAAAATGATTATTAGTCGCTTCAAGCGTCTTTTTTTTGCTCTAAATTTATGATTATTAAAGCATAAAAATAAATGCGTTAAAATGTGCTAATTTTCTATCTACCCATTGGCAAAACTTGGCGTTATCATCGCCTCAGTCTTCTGAACTTTGTCCTCAGATAAACGATAAAATCAGAAGTAATGAAATTAATCACTATTGAAGAGAACCAATGGTTACAATTACGCCAAGAAATCCAATTTATTAAAGCGTATATCCAAAAACAATCTCAATCAACAGAAATCATTGACCAATTATGGCTCAATAACCACGAAGTATGTCAATACCTCCATTTAAGCGAGAAAACTCTTTGGCGTATGCGACAGAACAATGAAATCACCTATGCTAAAGTCCATGGACAATACTTCTACACTTTAGGAAGCATCCGACAACTTATGGAATTTCATGTGATAAAAAGTACAGCGGATTACTTAGAAAGTTTAACTCAAAAAGCACACTCGTATGTTCAAAAAGGAAGACATATTAAGTAAGACCAATAACGGGCTGGAAGTATTTCGTCATTATGTTTCGGGGAATTGGAAAGTGGGACAAAACTTTAAAAACCCTTTTTATGATGATAAAAATCCCTCTTGTAATATTTACAAGGATAAAAAAACAGGTATCTATCGGATTAAAGATTTTGGGGATCCTCGCTTTAAGGGTGATTGCTTTTCCTTGGTTGGCTATTTATACGGTTTGGACTGTACACAAGCTCATGACTTTGTAGAGATTCTAAAAATGATCAATCAAGATTTAAATTTAGGGTTAGATATTTCTTATTCTAGTGCATCTAAACGCCCTCAAAGAAAAATCAAAGTGGAAGCCAATCCTATGGCAACTAATGAACTACCTAGTTATCGTCCCTATATGATAGTAGATAAGAACTTCAGTAAAATAGAACTTGACTATTGGGAAACATTTGGAATAACGATTAAGGTCTTAGAAACATTTGGAGTGAAATCCTTGCAATCTTTTGAAAGCATCAATAAAAAAGGACAAGCCTATCGAATAGAATCCAATGATGATGAACCCATTTTTTCTTATCAAAATGCGGAACTTATAAAAATCTATCGTCCCCTTTCCAAACATCGTTTTCTATATGCAGGTATTGCTACGGATTACTGTTTTGGATTGGAACAATTACCATTAGAAGGTGATGATATTTTGTTTATTACAGGGGGAGAAAAAGATGTGATGAGTTTGTATGCAAAAGGCTTTTCAGCCATTTGTTTTAATAGTGAAAATAGTCATATTCCCATCTCTCTCATTCAATCTTTAAAAGGTCGCTTTCGTCATATCGTATTATTGTATGATGTGGATCAGGCAGGAAAAAAGGCGGTACAAAGCCATTTAGAAAAATTAGAGGATCTGGTAGAAGTGTTAGAACTTCCTCTATCTGGAACGAAAGACAATAAAGACATCTCAAACTATTTTCAACAAGGTCATACCGCTAAGGATTTGA
The DNA here is from genome assembly GCF_030517065.1 of Riemerella columbina. NCBI lineage: Bacteria > Pseudomonadati > Bacteroidota > Flavobacteriia > Flavobacteriales > Weeksellaceae > Riemerella > Riemerella columbina. The sequence goes on along the minus strand of NZ_CP103950.1, from coordinate 899,403 downwards.
AAACATTGTTTTTGAAAATGCTTCAAAAAAAATATAAGCAAGGGCTTTCATTATTACAATCCTGTGAAATTCAATGGAATCAACCACCCGCCAAGCAAAGAACCATCATCGCTTTAAAAGAAGCGGCGATTGGGTTGCAAAGTAGTCTTTTAGGGGTTACAGGAGGTGAAGGAACGGGGAAAAGTCATTATGTGGCCGCAATGATTGCAGGGAGTTTATATCAGGGCAATCACGCCATAGATTTATTAGGACTCAATGTAACCTATTGTGATAATCATGCGGTTTTATTTTTCGATACCGAACAATCCGCAGATCAATTGTACGACAACATTTCCATATTACTAAAACGAGCCCAGCTCGATACGATGCCCTTAAATTTTAAAGCCTATTGTCTTACTCAAATTCCAAGGAAAGAGCGTATGAAAATTATTCGACAATGTATGGATACCTTGTATTATGAGTATTCAGGAATTCATCTGGTGGTCATTGATGGTATTGCTGATTTAATAAGTTCCGCTAATAATGAAAGCGAAAGTATTGAAATGATAGAGGAATTATACGCACTGGCAGGACATTACCAAACCTGTATGGTATGTGTATTACATTTAACGCCAGGGGGATTAAAACTTCGGGGGCATTTAGGTTCGGAGTTGCAACGAAAAGCCTCTGCGGTGCTTTCGGTAGAGCAAGACCGGAGCAGTGCTTGCTCTGTAGTATTACCCAAGAAAATCCGTAAAGGCGACCCCAATCAATTACCCAAGATATTGTTTCGATGGGACGCTAAAAGTGGAATGCATCGTTATTGTGGCACTCAAAGGAAAATTGAAAAGAAAGACAAAGGGGCAGAGTTAGCGACCCTTGTATCGCCTCTGTTTAGAAAAAGAGCCGTATGGGAATATAGTGAACTGGTACAAGAAATTAAAGCCTTAACGGGCGTACAGGAACGGACAGCGAAAAACTATATCCTAAAACTCAAAGCCAAAGAATTATTGATTGCAGATAGTCAAAACCCACAGCAATTAAGCATTGGCAAACTCATGAAAAAAATACTTAATCAAAAATAAAACACTAAAACTTACTCGTTATGAATATCGACCGAATGGAATTTATCATGTGGATGGAACGACTGATGGATCGTCTCGACCTACTTGCAGAACGCTTTGAAAAAGCTGAAAAGAAACGAAGTACCATCGACGGAGAGGAATTACTCGACAATCAAGATTTAATGCTTACCTTCAAAATATCAGCTCGTTCTCTGCAGCGTTATCGCTCTGAGGGTAAACTACCTTATTACACGATTTCTGGGAAAATTTACTACAAATTATCAGATGTACATCAATTTATTAGAGAACATTTTAGTATCCCTGTCAAAGCCAAAAAAGGTCAATCAAAGCCAAAATAACACGATCGTATTAGATTCTTATTTACAGCTTCTATTTTCGTTCTACAATTTAAATTTTAATGAATTAAAACCATCAAAACTAATTATACTATGGCTAACGAATCCACAGAAACAAATCCAAAAGAAAATACGCCTATTATTGATGAACAATGGACGGATTTATTGCTTGTGTATGACCAAGAGGAACAACAGATTCGTGCCGTAAAAGGATTGGATAAAGACGGTCAGTTAGAAACCGTTCCTCCAGATCCAGCACACCAGCAAGATTTTATGAGAGTGGATCCTCACGGAAATATACTCTCAAACTTCTTTAGTAATTTTTTAAGGCAAGTGAAAAATCCAAGTCATTTTTCTTTTTTCAAAATTCCCTTTCCTAAATTACTTGAAGTTCAACTTTCCCCCCAAGATTTGCAACCTTATAAAGTTCAACCACAAGAATATCAATCTCAAAATCAAAATACAATGGAACAAACCAATGAACCCCAAGAAGTAAAAGATACTCAGGAAGTACAAGAAACTACCCAAGAGGTCAATGAAACCCCATCGCAAGACACATCTGATGAGGCAACCCAAGAACAAAACCATCGTTACGAAGTAGACGATATTGATTGGGAAACAATGAATAGCATAGGTCTCTCAAAAGAATACCTAGAAAAACGAAACTTATTAGAACCCTTACTAAAGGGGTATAAAACGGATCGCTTAGTACCTATTAGCATGAACTTAGGAAGTGCCGTTACCCGTTTCGACGCGCGTTTATCTTTACGGAAAGATAACGAAGGGAAAGTAAGTGTCTCCATTCACGGCATTCGTAAAGAACCCCAATTAGATTATCCGTTTTTCGGACACGAATTTACCCAAGAAGACAAAGAAAATCTATTGAAGACAGGAAATATGGGGCGTGTGGTAGAACTTACCAATGTAAAAACGGGTGAAAAAATCCCATCAATCATCAGTATTGATGAATTGACAAATGAAATTGTTGCTTTGCGTCAAGAATACATCAAAATACCCGATGAAATCAAGGGTATTAAGCTTAATGAGGAACAAAAACAAAGGCTTAAGGAAGTAACCTAAGGAATTTTATCTGAAGTATTAATAAGGGCTATCCCAAAAGGTCTAAAAGTAAATTTTATCCTTTCTGCAAGTATCTATAGGATGGCAACTGCATTTTTTTCTTTTTGGGCAGCCCTTATTAAAATTTATTCTTATTTTAGGTTATATACATTCATGTCCATTTATGTAAAAAATTCCTGCTGACCTTGTTTATGTCTTGTCAGTCACCATTTGCAAAACCATATTTGACCCTCAAAGAGGCTGAATTTGATAAGTAACTTGCTACATACTCATAATAAGGAGCTAAATAGAACACGAATGGGAAATACACAAATGCTAAACTAAAGAAGATATTGGCCAAAATAAACGCTATACCGAGAGAGAAACTTGATTTTTCAACTTCCTAAAACGGTGTTGTTCAAACATTTCTACTTATTTGTACTTGCCAGTTGAACCTACGCTTCCCTAATAAAATGTCTATGGTAAAAAGTTAAAAAATCCTTAAAAAATCCTCCCACTTTTGTTAGATATATTTTTTTGTGTAATTTTGTAATCGTTATGCGGCAGTAATAATATACATATTAATACGAGTTAGTAATCCTGTAGTTCTCACATGCTACGAGGAGGTATTAAAAGGTGCGTTTCGACAATGCATCTATTGTAGTATATTATTGCTTAATCCAAATGAATATTATAAATTTAGGAATTCTTGCTCACATTGATGCAGGAAAAACTTCCGTAACCGAGAATCTGCTGTTTGCCAGTGGAGCAACGGAAAAGTGCGGCCGTGTGGATAATGGTGACACCATAACGGACTCTATGGATATAGAGAAACGTAGAGGAATTACTGTTCGGGCTTCTACGACATCTATTATCTGGAATGGAGTGAAATGCAATATCATTGACACTCCGGGACACATGGATTTTATTGCGGAAGTGGAGCGGACATTCAAAATGCTTGATGGAGCAGTCCTCATCTTATCCGCAAAGGAAGGCATACAAGCGCAGACAAAGTTGCTGTTCAGTACTTTACAAAAGCTGCAAATCCCGACAATTATATTTATCAATAAGATTGACCGTGCCGGTGTGAATTTGGAGCGTTTGTATATGGATATAAAAACAAATCTGTCGCAAGATGTCCTGTTTATGCAAACTGTTGTCGATGGATCGGTTTATCCGGTTTGCTCCCAAACATATATAAAGGAAGAATACAAAGAATTTGTATGCAACCATGACGACGATATATTAGAACGATATTTGGCGGATAGCGAAATTTCACCGGCTGATTATTGGAATACGATAATCGCTCTTGTGGCAAAAGCCAAAGTCTATCCGGTGCTACATGGATCAGCAATGTTCAATATCGGTATCAATGAGTTGTTGGACGCCATTTCTTCTTTTATACTTCCTCCGGCATCAGTCTCAAACAGACTTTCAGCTTATCTCTATAAGATAGAGCATGACCCCAAAGGGCATAAAAGAAGTTTTCTTAAAATAATTGACGGAAGTCTGAGACTTCGAGACGTTGTAAGAATCAACGATTCGGAAAAATTCATCAAGATTAAAAATCTAAAGACTATTTATCAGGGCAGAGAGATAAATGTTGATGAAGTGGGTGCCAATGATATCGCGATTGTAGAAGATATAGAAGATTTTCGAATCGGAGATTATTTAGGTGCTGAACCTTGTTTGATTCAAGGATTATCGCATCAGCATCCCGCTCTCAAATCCTCCGTCCGGCCAGACAAGCCCGAAGAGAGAAGCAAGGTGATATCCGCTCTGAATACATTGTGGATTGAAGACCCGTCTTTGTCCTTTTCCATAAACTCATATAGTGATGAATTGGAAATCTCGTTATATGGTTTGACCCAAAAGGAAATCATACAGACATTGCTGGAAGAACGATTTTCCGTAAAGGTCCATTTTGATGAGATCAAGACTATCTACAAAGAACGACCTATAAAAAAGGTCAATAAGATTATTCAGATCGAAGTACCACCCAACCCTTACTGGGCCACAATAGGGCTGACTCTTGAACCCTTACCGTTAGGGACAGGGTTGCAAATCGAAAGTGACATCTCCTATGGTTATCTGAACCATTCTTTTCAAAATGCCGTTTTTGAAGGGATTCGTATGTCTTGCCAATCTGGTTTACATGGATGGGAAGTGACTGATCTGAAAGTAACTTTTACTCAAGCCGAGTATTATAGCCCGGTAAGTACACCTGCTGATTTCAGACAGCTGACCCCTTATGTCTTCAGGCTGGCCTTGCAACAGTCAGGTGTGGACATTCTCGAACCGATGCTCTATTTTGAGTTGCAGATACCCCAAGCGGCAAGTTCCAAAGCTATTACAGATTTGCAAAAAATGATGTCTGAGATTGAAGACATCAGTTGCAATAATGAGTGGTGTCATATTAAAGGGAAAGTTCCATTAAATACAAGTAAAGACTATGCATCAGAAGTAAGTTCGTACACTAAGGGCTTAGGCATTTTTATGGTTAAGCCATGTGGGTATCAAATAACAAAAGACGGTTATTCTGATAATATCCGCATGAACGAAAAAGATAAACTTTTATTCATGTTCCAAAAATCAATGTCATTAAAATAATGGAGCGGTCAGGAAATTTCTATAAGGCAATACGGTTGGGATATATACTTATCTCCATTCTTATCGGATGTATGGCATATAATAGCCTCTATGAATGGCAGGAGATAGAAGCATTAGAACTTGGCAATAAAAAAATAGACGAGCTCCGAAAAGAAATAAACAATATCAATATTCAAATGATAAAATTTTCTCTATAATGACAAAAAAGAAATTGCCCGTTCGTTTTACGGGTCAGCACTTTACTATTGATAAAGTGCTAATACAAAATGCAATAAAAATAGCAAATATAAGCAGTCAAGATACAGTTTTAGATATTGGAGCAGGCAAAGGGTTTCTAACTGTTCATTTATTAAAAATCGCACATAATGTCGTAGCTATTGAAAACGACACAGCTTTGGTTGAACATTTACGAAAATTATTTTCTGATGCCCGAAATGTTCAAGTTGTCGGTTGTGATTTTAGGAATTTTGAAGTTCCGAAATTTCCTTTCAAAGTGGTGTCAAATATTCCTTATGGCATTACTTCCGATATTTTCAAAATCCTGATGTTTGAGGGTCTTGAAAATTTTCTGGGAGGTTCCATTGTCCTTCAGTTAGAACCTGCACAAAAGTTATTTTCGAGGAAGCTTTACAATCCATATACCGTTTTCTATCATACTTTTTTTGATTTGAAACTTGTCTATGAGGTAGGTCCTGAAAGTTTCTTGCCACCGCCAACTGTCAAGTCAGCCCTGTTAGACATTAAAAGAAAACAGTTAATTTTTGATTTTAAGTTTAAAGCCAAATACTTAGCATTTATTTCCTGTCTGTTACAGAAGCCTGAGTTATCTGTAAAAACAGCTTTAAAGTCGATTTTCAGGAAAAGTCAGGTCAGGTCAATTTCAGAAAAATTCGGTTTAAACCTTAATGCTCAAATTGTCTGTTTGTCTCCAAGTCAATGGAAAAACTGTTTTTTGGAAATGTTGGAAGTTGTCCCTGAAAAATTTCATCCTTCGTAGTTCAAAGTCGGGTGGTTGTCAAGATGATTTTTTTGGTTTGGTGTCGTCTTTTAAGCTGCCGCATAACGGGAAACGCATTGGCGAAGTGGCGGATAAATTGAACCGAAAGTTCAATTTAGCAGTAACGTAGCCGATGTGTTTCCACAGAAGCTAAATTATTAAAAAAAAGCTGAATGTGGAACACATTCGGCGGAATAAAAAGCACAAAAGTTGAATTTTGTACTTAACCCGCCATTTTGCCAATGCGATGTTATGTGTAGTTTTTTTGTATCTTTGTCAGATGAAATTATCAGATTAGCATATTTACTTTACGCAACGTATAGGAAGAGAATAGTTTAGTATTATTCTTCGTTTCCTTATTGTCTCTTATTGTAAACCTCAAATCCGCAACTAAGCTCTTCAGCGTCCTTCTTGCGTCTAAACGTCCTCTCATCACTGAATTAGCAGATAAATTGAGGCTGAAATACCCACTTCTGCCCACAATATCCCCTTGCCCCACTATGCGACTTGAGGCAATACGCAGTATCATACCCATAAGTTGTAGGCGTTATCCAAAATCAGTCTGAAAAATATCTGCGTAAGCATTATTACAGGTATAGATATTCAGCACATACCGCCTTGATGTTCTGATCCACTTGGCTGGTACAGAGACAAACCTGAAGACAAACGCTTTTATGCGACTTGTTGCATTGAGTCCGAACCTCTTTACGTCAAGTCTGTGGATAATGGCCTTGTAGAAATTACGGATAAGTGCCGTAAGAAGAAGGAACACAGTGTTCTCTGCCATGAAGGATTTGGGCAATCTGTCCCACCCGAAACCATTGTTCATATCATCGAAGATACGTTCCTTTCCTCCACGAAGGTTATAGAACTCGACAATTTCTCTTGTGGAAGATTCATAGTCGTTAGTCAGGATACAACGGTATGTGTATTCTCCTTCCCAAAGATCCAGCACACCGTCCATCCGTTTCTGTCTTTGAATCACAAGTCGGTATGCTTTACCCTTCCACTTCTCAACAAGAATAGAGTTCAATTCGAACTCAATGCCATTGATTTCCTCAGTCTTCCAGCCTCTAAGAGCAAAGATGTCATTGTAGAGCGAACTGCAGCGGTTTGCGCGGATATAGAAGGATTTGCTGTGTTTCTCTATTTCCTCCACGATTTCCTCGGAACATGATCCACAATCAGCTCTGAAACGATTGATTGTAAGTCCGTTCTGCTCAAATCTCTCAAAGAATCTCTTCAGCGTGTCCTTCTGATGAAAACGAACGTTGGTGTTACCATCGCTATTCTCAATGCCAACAATCAAGTCGTCAATAACCGCCACGCCAGGGCGATAACCAAGGAACTTCTTGTATGTAGGCTTTGCATCATACTTCTCAGTCTCTATGAACTGATGGTCGAAATCAACATCATACATCTCGCCCTCTTTCAGTTGGCCGGATGCAAACATACAATTGAGCAGTAAGGTATTGAGTGTGTCAGCCGTGTTGAAATCGTAGTTCTTACCCGTATCTGATGTGTATGAGATGTTTCCTTGCGTCAGTTCCTTTATCGCTCTGAGGATAGTATCAGAACTACAAGTACGAAGTGTCGGATGGAGCGAGAGATGGTTCATCAAATGAGTAGTGACATCCTCAATGCATGAGCCACCACAGAAGTAGATACTCATGAGGGAACGGACGATTTCACTGTACTGATAACCGAACGAGCTACACCTTAGACCGAGTGTCGAGTCGATTACAGATGACAATGTGGAGTCAAATTGCTCCATGATTGAAAATATTCCTCCAAAAGGAGTGAGCTTCTCGGATTTTATTTGTATTTTTGCCATGCCTGATGAGGTTTTGTTTGATTATTTTTTTGCAACACTAAGTTAAGTGAATCCTCTGACATGGCAAAATCCTGAGCAACTTTTTGTTGCTCAGGAACTTATAAATAAAGTTAAATCAAAGTGTTGCGGAATTAAGGGTAAATTAAATATGTTAAATAATGAAAAATTTCTTCGAAAGTCCTTTTAAAGGAAAAATAATCAAAGACCACATAACTAATCCCAATATAATTTCGGGTAAATATTCTTATTATTCTGGTTATTATCACGGTCATTCATTTGACGATTGTGCTCGTTATCTGTTTCCGGACAGGAATGATGTCGATAAACTAATTATCGGTTCTTATTGTTCAATAGGGAGCGGTGCAAGTTTCATAATGGCAGGTAATCAAGGTCATAAATATGATTGGATTTCCAGTTTTCCATTTTTTTATATGTCTGAATTTGATGTTTTCAGTAAAAGCCAAGATGGATTTCAAAAAGCAGGAGATACAGTTGTTGGGAATGATGTTTGGATTGGTAGTGAAGCTATGATAATGCCAGGAGTTCAGATAGGAGATGGAGCTGTTATTGGCAGTCGTGCTTTGGTTACAAAAGATGTTGAACCTTATTCAATTGTAGGGGGAAATCCAGCCAAATTGATAAAAAAGAGATTTAGTGATGATGACATCCAAAAATTGCAGGAAATGAAATGGTGGGAATGGGATGAAGAAACCCTTTTTGAAGCAATGCCAATTCTTTGTTCAAATAAAATCGATTTGTTGTACAAGTTTTTTAGAAAAATGAAATGATAAAAAGAAGGTTCCGAAATTCGGAGCCTTTTTGTTTTAACTGCGTTTGCGGCTAAAATTACACATAACGTGCCGCGTATTGGCGATGGGCGGGATTTTTAGCACTGAACTTTAATCGAAGAACAGAAGTTGAATTTTGCACTTCCGTTGATACGAAGCCGTTCAGCCCGCCTATTGCCAATACGATGTTGTACGACGTAGTTATGTTTTGGGTTTTAGTCCAGCTAAATATTTTCGTATGTCATTTTCTAATTTATCCGGGTATTTGTACTCTAATTTTTTTGACAATTCAGTTCCTATTTCTGAAACTAAATCAGTCATTGAAAATAGAGCAGTCCAATTTTCCTTTATATCGCTCCCTGAAAATGTTTGTTCTGTTTTAGCCCACATTTCCTGGTTAAGATACTTTTTGAAAAGTCGTCCATATTTATTGGTCGTTATGTTCCAATTGTGTTCACTTGCAATGTGCCATTCAATTAAAGGAATTAAATATTCTGTGCGAATAACGGTTTCCGACATAAATTTCGCATAGAATATTTCATCTCTCACAAGACACTTTGCCACGTAAGTTGTGTCCCACCAAAAATCGTTTATTAGATTTTGAAACTCTTTTTCAGACGGTTTTTTGATAATGGAAATTTGATAAGTTGGTTTCAGCATTTGCTTTGTAATACCATCTTTATCAATTAAAATTTTATAACCAATATCCCAATCTTCTGGTAATTCTTTCTCTTGCGTTTCCTTTATAAATTTTGATTTGCTGTAAAGTTTAAAATCTACTTTCACACCGTCTTCATAAAGTAGCATTTTCATTGCGTGTTTATGGTTAAAACAACTTTCGTCTTCTTCAATCATAGCAATTGGATTTCCGAATTTAAGCGTCCAGCTTTTGTCTGAAATGTAATTTGTATTATCCTCAAAAACAAATTCAATGTCTAAATCACTAAATTCGTCAACAAGTGCTAAAGGATTTACAAGTGAACTTGTCAGAAGAAGAACTCTTACATCTTCGTTTTTCTCCGACCATTCTATAATTGTTCTTAACTTTTCTTCTCTGACTTTCATTTTGTTTGGTTCGGTTTTACTATGTCGTACAACGTTTTCGGGCTTTGCGAGGGAGCGGATTTTAGCATAAGACTTCCAAGCGAAGACGGAACTTTAAATATAACAAAAATCTTTGAACGGAAACAATAACCCGCTCTCTTGCAAAACCGATGTTATCGGCTTTACTTCATTAATTCAATAGTTCGTTCAATATTTATTTCTTGTAAGAACGTTTTATCGTGGGAAATTACAATTAAAGTTCCTTCATATTCATTGATTGCATTGGTTAAAATTTCGATGTTTTGAAGGTCTAAATTATTGGTAGGTTCATCTAAGATAATAATGTCGGGAGATTGATTAGCAATGTTTAAACAACACAACATTAACCGCATTCTTTCTCCGCCACTCAATGTATGACAAGGCTTATCCCAATCATCTTTTGAAAATAAAAAACGGTCTAATCTGATTTTTACTTCGTGTTCCTGAAGGCCGGTTTGATTAAATTCTTGAGCTTGTTCATAAATCTGTAAATGATTATTGATTAAAGAATAATCTTGGTCAATATAAACAGAATGACTTTCAGCAATAAATATTTTTCCTTCCGTTGGTTTAAGTTTTCCGAGTATTATTTGGATAAGTGTGGTTTTTCCTGTTCCATTTTTTCCGTTGATAGCAATTCGTTCACCGCTGACAATTTGAATGTTTAGAGGTTTCTCCCATAATAAACCTCCTGTTTTATATGCGAAATTGATATTTTCTGCTATAAACAGATTTTTACCTTTATGAAGATTGGAAGAATCAAATTCAAATTTCATTTGTTCTATATCAGAAACGGAAAGCCTCAAATCTTGAAGTTCTTCTTTTATACCATTAATTTTATCTGAATGAACTCCGGCAATTTTTGCTGAGCTTCTTTCAGCATTATTCTTCCAAGCATCTGATACTATCTTGGGAAGTCCAGCTTTTCCTAAATTCTTTTTTGCTCGAACATCTAATTTTTGTTGTCGTTCAATTGTTTTTCGCTCCTTTTCTTTCGCCTTTCTAAGTGCTTTTTCTTTGCTCTGAATATCTTGACTTAAGGCGTTTTGTTCAATTTCTTTTTGCTCTTTATAAAATTCATAGTTTCCGCCATAAACTTTAATTTCATTTCTGTTGAGCTCACAAATAGGATTTAATAACTGAAGTAACTCTCGGTCGTGGCTAACGATTATAAAAGTTGCTCTTGAGGTTTGAATAAAATCGTATAGTAAGTCTCTACTGGATTTGTCAAGATGATTACTGGGTTCATCTAATAAAACAAATGATGGTTGATGAATAAATATACCTGCGAGAAAGACTTTTGTTTTTTGTCCTCCACTTAATTCGCTTAATTTTTGAGATAGTGATAAATCAGAAATATCCCAATAGCTTAGGGCTTCTTGACATTTTTCTTCTATCGTCCAATCGTCATTTAAAAGGCTATAATTCTTTTCATCTACACTTCCGTTTAAAATTTCGTGTAAAGCATTGAGTTTGGTTTCAACTTGTAAGGCTTGGGCAATTGTCAAATCATTAAACTGACCGAAAATTTGAGGAATATAATAGGGTTTGGTTTCGGAGGAAATTTGTCCGTCATCAGGTTCTAATTCCTTGGCTATAAGTTTGAGTAAAGTAGATTTTCCAACACCATTATTGCCAATTAATGCAATTTTATCGGAATGGTTTACTGTCATACTTAAATTAGTAAACAGCGTATTTTTATTGGGATGTGAATAGGATAAATTTTGAATCGTAAGCATAATTAATTTCTTTTTGAGTTTAACAAAAGTGGGAGCCCAATTTTTTGAGCTGATTGTTAGATTGTCTAAGAAATTAATTTTTACATTTTCTGCTTACTTTTTATTTATGTTGCAAATATAATATTTTTTCTGAACTACTTTATTTCGTATTGCCAATACGATGTTGTACGACGTAGTTATGTTTTGGGTTTTAGTCCAGCTAAATATTTTCGTATGTCATTTTCTAATTTATCCGGGTATTTGTACTCTAATTTTTTTGACAATTCAGTTCCTATTTCTGAAACTAAATCAGTCATTGAAAATAGAGCAGTCCAATTTTCCTTTATATCGCTCCCTGAAAATGTTTGTTCTGTTTTAGCCCACATTTCCTGGTTAAGATACTTTTTGAAAAGTCGTCCATATTTATTGGTCGTTATGTTCCAATTGTGTTCACTTGCAATGTGCCATTCAATTAAAGGAATTAAATATTCTGTGCGAATAACGGTTTCCGACATAAATTTCGCATAGAATATTTCATCTCTCACAAGACACTTTGCCACGTAAGTTGTGTCCCACCAAAAATCGTTTATTAGATTTTGAAACTCTTTTTCAGACGGTTTTTTGATAATGGAAATTTGATAAGTTGGTTTCAGCATTTGCTTTGTAATACCATCTTTATCAATTAAAATTTTATAACCAATATCCCAATCTTCTGGTAACTCTTTCTCTTGCGTTTCCTTTATAAATTTTGATTTGCTGTAAAGTTTAAAATCTACTTTCACACCGTCTTCATAAAGTAGCATTTTCATTGCGTGTTTATGGTTAAAACAACTTTCGTCTTCTTCAATCATAGCAATTGGATTTCCGAATTTAAGCGTCCAGCTTTTGTCTGAAATGTAATTTGTATTATCCTCAAAAACAAATTCAATGTCTAAATCACTAAATTCGTCAACAAGTGCTAAAGGATTTACAAGTGAACTTGTCAGAAGTAGAACTCTTACATCTTCGTTTTTCTCCGACCATTCTATAATTGTTCTTAACTTTTCTTCTCTGACTTTCATTTTGTTTGGTTCGGTTTTACTATGTCGTACAACTTATTTATTGATACGGCTTTTCTGTACAAAACAGCATAATACTTGATGTTTTTGTGCAGGTTTGTTTCTTTATTTGATCAAATATAACGAAAGTAGGTAGACAATGATTTCTTATTTCTCATCAAGTAATCACGTTACCTCCAATACCTTTTCACTTCAAACGCATAGGCATTTTTCTCATCCACTACTTGGGTTGCTACCGTTTCAACATTCCAAGCGACAGCTTCGAATTTCGGGAAGAAGGTATCTGCACCAAATTCGCCCTGCACATGGGTAATAAACATCTCTTGAACACAATCAAGCGCTAAAGCTTCTCGGTAAATTTGTCCGCCTCCAATTATGAAAACGGTTCGTTCCACTTCATTTTTATAATGATCCAAACAGGATTCCAAGGAAGAAAAAACAACTGCTCCAGGAGCATGATATTCGGTATTGCGTGTTAAGACCGCATTCTCGCGGTTGGGCAACGGCCGAAAACGTTCCGGAATGGAATCGTAGTTTTTTCTACCTGTAACCACAATATGTCCCGTGGTTGTTTCTTTGAAAAATTTCATATCTGCAGGCAAATGCCACATCAAATCATTGTTCTTTCCAATACCGAATTGCTGATCAACAGCAACAATCAATGCTACTTTCATGGAAGTACTTTGTAAATTGTAGGTGAAATGAACACCATGCGGGGATTTGGAATTACTGCATCGTGAACCTGTGTTCCCCTGGCCTCTTCTTCCGTGAGAAAATAACCAATTACCCAATGATAGGTTCCATCCCAAATCTTCATTCATTTTGGCTTCAAGTCTGTGCCGTTTTTCCAAGTCTTCTTCATTTCCAAAGTCAGAATTTAGTTTATATTCAATTATTAGAAATTTTAAATCATCTTCGTCTATTTGCTCATAACCTTCATTAATCTTCTCATTAATTTCCTGTTGAATTATTTTATGAAAATTTTTTAAAAGTGTGGATTTTACTTTTTTTTGCTCTCCATTTTCTCCAACAGTTCCCCAATGAACAAGACCTGTTTTGTCATCTTCATCCCAAGTTTCCCAATAATGAAGAACTCCATTAATTTCTTTGTAAAGTTTTAGCATTTTATTTAATATTTTGTCAATTTAATGTGATTGGATAAAATGTCGCATAACGTTTGGCAAATTGGCGATGGAGCCGACTTTTAGCACAAATGTTGAATAGAATTACTAATCTTCAACATTGCACAAAAGTTCAATAGAAGTACTTCACCGGCTCTATTGCCAATTTGTTTGTTATGTGCCGTTTTATTCCATTTTATACATTTAACAATTGCTGAAACGTAAAGTCGGGTTTAAACATTTCAATTTCGTTTTGAGTTGATTCTTCTTGTGCTTCTTTGCCATAGATAAACATTTGCTGTTCATAATTTTCAATAGCCTCTTCAATGCTGTTAAATTTCCCATTGGTCAGATTATCCGACAATATCAAGGCATCCATCAACCCGCTGTTTACGCCTTGTCCTGCAAAAGGAGGCATCAAATGAGCAGCATCTCCAATCATCGTTATGGGTAATGGACGCTTACTTTTCCAAGACTTACCTAAGGGAAATATTCGTGTCGCTAACCCTACAAAAGATGATGTCACACGAATCAGTTCTTTGTAGCGTTCGTCCCAATCGGAAAATTCTTTCAGAAGAAAATCAACGACACTATTTCTGTTTTGAAAATCTACCTGCGTTTGGTTTTTCCATTCATCAGGTGTTTTAAAACTTATTCCAAAATGCAATGCACCATTATTATTAGGATTCGCAAATAATAAATTACCTTGATGAGCAGCCATTAGCCGGTTTCCATTGCATAGCTGAAAAAATCCAGGACAGTTCACCTCTGGATGATGAATATCGGCTTGTATATTGAAAGTACCTGTTTCTTCAACTTCCGTGTCGGTAACAAATTTTCTTACCTTGGACATCCCGCCATTGGCAAGAATAACCAAATCTGCTGTTTCACTCGGTTTATTCTCAAAAGTTAGTGTCCACTTCTTCTTACCAGGTTCAAGCATAACAAGTTTTCTATCCCAAATAACCGTGTCGTTTTCTAAACTATTCAACAAGATAGCCCTTAAGTCATTTCTGTTTATTTCAGGATTGTCAAATCGATTTTCGGGCTTTACATTTTTTGTGGATAAAATATTGCCTTTTTCATCAGCAATATTTACACCCATTGGTAAGGCTAAGTCATAATAAGTTTGTAACAATCCCGCTTTTTTCATTGCTTCCTGACCTGAACCTTTGTGTAGGTCAAGGGTTCCACCAAAAATTCTTGCCTCTCGGTCGTTGTCTCTTTCGTAAACTGAAACGTCTATGCCGTTTTGCTGTAATAATTTTGCCATAGTCAGTCCAACGGGTCCACCACCAATTATTGCAACGTTCTTATCACTAAGTAAATTCATTTGTTTGTCTGTATCTATTCGCATTGTCATTCAAAAATGGCACATAACGGTTTGGGGCTTTGCGAGGGCGGGGATTTTCAGCAGAAAATCTCGACCGAAGCACTAAGCTACAAATATAGCGAAAATCTCCAACGGAGTATTTTCGCCCCGCTCTTGCAAAACCCTTGTTACCTGCTGGCTGTGTTTTTAGGTTTGGATATTATGTTATCAACTTCTTTTTTCAGATAGTTTAAGTTGATTTTGTATTCTTCCGAATTGAGTTCGTCAAATTGTAATTGTTCGATAAACTCAAAAATATCTTGAAGTTTTCTACTTGTCAGATAATATTGTAAAACCGTTTCATTGATTTGATAATCAGGATTGAGTTCATAATATCTTTTGATAAACAAATCAAAATAAGGTTGCTGATAAATGCTGAAAATATCGGCTTCGGGTGGTGCAAACTTTATTCCTTCCCAATCCAAAAGATATAATTTTTGTTTGTCTGTGATAAGATTCCAATGATGAATATCTGTATGACATAAACAATATTTTAAATCTTTTTCCTTTAAAGCATTTGATAAATTATACCATTCGTTGATTTGATTTTTTATAATTGAAAGATTAGGTTGCAGTACCGTTTTGATTTCCGTTTTTAGTTGGTCAAGGTTTTTGTCTATCCAATTGTTTAGTTTAGAAATAAACGAAAGGTCAAATGTTTCAGAAATCTGCGAAAGGTCAAAAGGAGTTTTTTTTAAATGATGTAACTGACTGACAATTTCGGCTAATTGAGTTATTTGTTCTTTGGTTAAATTTTTTTCTCCAACTGTTTCTCCTTTAATGTAATCAAACAAAACATATATATAATTTTCATCTTCGCACCTAAAATCATCAGATTGCGTTTTAATCAATCGAATGATTTTTCCTTTCAGCAGAGTTTGATTATCAAGCCAATCCACAATGGGAAGATAAAGGTCGATGTGTTCCGTTAAATAAGAAGTTGATTTTCGACTTTTTTCATAAACTTTTAAAAAATAAAAATGCTCGTTTTCATCTTCTATTTTATAAGCCAAAGAAGCCCAACCACCTTTTTGTTTAGAAATTGTGTTTGTTTTGATAAGATATTTTTGTTGCAATGTTTTTATCAATGTTTCAACCATTTTATTTTGTCGGATTTTTGGTTTCAGCTTGCAGGTAACGGTTAGTATATGAAAAGTAGGCGATTTCGAAGTGCCAAATTTTCGGTTAAGCACAAAGTATAATACGAGCCAAAAGCCTTGAATTTACTACTGTTTCGCCTATTTTTTATATACATTGTTAGCGGGTCGTTATTTTTGTTTATCAGTCATTTATGTGTTTTTCTATTCCATCAATTATTGATTTCCAATCATCAACGTGTAATTCGTGTCCTGTACCTTCAAGGGTGATTAGATTTGAACCTTTTATTTTTTCTTGTAAAAAACCTGCATTCTTATAATGCCAAATTTTGTCGTCTGTTCCGTGGATAATTAAGGTGGGTTGTTTGATTTCGTTTAATCTGTTCCAATATTCTTCACCACCTTGCAATGCAGCGTGATTGAACATACTTATATAATTGTTGGCTCTATTGAACTCAGCTCTTATCAGTTTTTCACTTCTTTGTTTGTCAAATTGTTTCTTGCCACTCATTAATTCTGCACCCTGAATTAAATAGTTTACCACACTGTCTTCATTTGTCCAATTGACTGTACCTGCTTTACTATGGAAATCTAAAATACTCGTGTCCATTTCAGGTATAGTTGGGTCTGAGTCTCCCCAAGGGCCTGATGACATAAGAGTTAAGGAGTTAACTCTGTCGGCAAACTTTATTGATGCTATTTGAGAAATTAGTCCGCCCAAAGAAATCCCCACAAAATGTGCTTTGTCAATCTTGTAGCCATCCAATATTGAAATAGCGTCATTAGTTAAGTCAACAATATCGTATGGAGTAGAACCTGGTTCATAATTAGTGGATTTTCCTACATCTCTGTTGTCGTAACGAATAACAAAAAATCCTTTTTCAGATAATTGTTGGCAAAATTCAGTGTCCCAATACAGCATTGATACGGTTGCACCTGCTACCAAAAGGATTGCTGGATTTTTCTTATTTCCAAAACTTTCCGTACAGAGTTCAATGCCGTTTGTTTTAATTATTTTCTCTTTCATTTCTGTTTTCCTTTGTTTGCAACTGATTATTATCAGTCCTAAAATTAATATCCAAAGTAGTTTTTTTTTCATTTATCAATGTTTAACTGTTATGCTGGTATCTTTCACAATGCCCGCTAACGGTTCTCAGCTATACGCAGGCAGGGATTTTAACCACTGAACTTGCCACGAAGAACTGAACTTTAAATTTACCACTTAACTGTCCTACGAAGCACGAAACCCCTGCTTGCGTATAGGTGATGTTATGCGGTCGGTTTTCATTTTCTCTTCTTTCTCGTTAATTTGTCAAGCAAAGTTACTAAATTTGCAGTCAAGCAATTTCAATTTTTGAATTATGTATTTCAGCAGACCTTGGACTTCTATCTAAGTGATAGGCAGTCCTGAAAATTCCAATCTCTTTTAGGTCAAGACGATTTTTCTGGTTTGGTGTCGTCTTTTAAGCTGCCGCATAACGAAAAATGGTAGCCGTAGTTGCCGGATTTACAGCACTTTCGTATCAATTTAGCACTTCGGTTCGTTAAAAGCACCAAAGTATCAAGTTGGCACGAAAGCCGGCAATTATCGGCTACCATATGTTAGTGGCATTTATCATTTCATTATATTCATTTGCTTTAACGCATTTTTTGTTACATTAATTCTCGATGAAATAAAATCATCAACATTCAATCCGTCTGTCGGAATTACATTTGTTGCAAAAAAATAAACATTAGATTTTGTTTCAACATAACCAACAAACCAACCATTATATTTTTCTTCTATCGAACTTAATCCAGTCTTACCGCTTAAAATGTAATTTTCAGTTCGCTCAATTTCCATAATATTTTTGACAATCTTTATTGTCCTATCAGAAATTGGAAATTTTGAAAAATAGAATTTCCTTAAAAAGTCGATTTGTTGTTTTTGAGATATTTTTGAATTTCCTTCAAGCCAAAAATTGTCAATCGTTAAACTGTCAAAAATCATATTTTTATACTCAAATTTTTCTAAATATTCTTTCATTTTAATTGTTCCGATTTTCCTTGCAATTTCCTGATAGCAAGGAACACAGGAAATTCTAAAAGCATCTTTAAATGATAAATCTTTTTCCCAAATATCCATTTTTCTCTGCTCGCCATTCCATTTTAAAATAGTTGTATCATTTTCAATAATGCCTAATTCAACAGCAATTATAGAATTTGGAATTTTGAATGTTGATGCAGGTAATTTTCCGTTTTTAGCCCAATCAAAGTCATTTGAGTAAAAAGTATTCTTGTCGTTATCATAAATTAGAATTGAACCATTTACTTGAAAACTATCTAAAATTTTGTCAAAATCAGAAATTTCTGTTTCAATTATGTTTTTATTCGTTGTTGTGTTACAGCAAACAAATAAAAATATCATTGAAATAAAAACTACAAATAAAATATTTTTCATTTACCTTAATTCCGCAACACTTTGATTTAACTTTATTTATAAGTTCCTGAGCAACAAAAAGTTGCTCAGGATTTTGCCATGTCAGAGGATTCACTTAACTTAGTGTTGCAAAAAAATAATCAAACAAAACCTCATCAGGCATGGCAAAAATACAAATAAAATCCGAGAAGCTCACTCCTTTTGGAGGAATATTTTCAATCATGGAGCAATTTGACTCCACATTGTCATCTGTAATCGACTCGACACTCGGTCTAAGGTGTAGCTCGTTCGGTTATCAGTACAGTGAAATCGTCCGTTCCCTCATGAGTATCTACTTCTGTGGTGGCTCATGCATTGAGGATGTCACTACTCATTTGATGAACCATCTCTCGCTCCATCCGACACTTCGTACTTGTAGTTCTGATACTATCCTCAGAGCGATAAAGGAACTGACGCAAGGAAACATCTCATACACATCAGATACGGGTAAGAACTACGATTTCAACACGGCTGACACACTCAATACCTTACTGCTCAATTGTATGTTTGCATCCGGCCAACTGAAAGAGGGCGAGATGTATGATGTTGATTTCGACCATCAGTTCATAGAGACTGAGAAGTATGATGCAAAGCCTACATACAAGAAGTTCCTTGGTTATCGCCCTGGCGTGGCGGTTATTGACGACTTGATTGTTGGCATTGAGAATAGCGATGGTAACACCAACGTTCGTTTTCATCAGAAGGACACGCTGAAGAGATTCTTTGAGAGATTTGAGCAGAACGGACTTACAATCAATCGTTTCAGAGCTGATTGTGGATCATGTTCCGAGGAAATCGTGGAGGAAATAGAGAAACACAGCAAATCCTTCTATATCCGCGCAAACCGCTGCAGTTCGCTCTACAATGACATCTTTGCTCTTAGAGGCTGGAAGACTGAGGAAATCAATGGCATTGAGTTCGAATTGAACTCTATTCTTGTTGAGAAGTGGAAGGGTAAAGCATACCGACTTGTGATTCAAAGACAGAAACGGATGGACGGTGTGCTGGATCTTTGGGAAGGAGAATACACATACCGTTGTATCCTGACTAACGACTATGAATCTTCCACAAGAGAAATTGTCGAGTTCTATAACCTTCGTGGAGGAAAGGAACGTATCTTCGATGATATGAACAATGGTTTCGGGTGGGACAGATTGCCCAAATCCTTCATGGCAGAGAACACTGTGTTCCTTCTTCTTACGGCACTTATCCGTAATTTCTACAAGGCCATCATTAGCAAGCTTGACACCAAGGCTTTCGGGCTCAAGGAAACGAGTCGCATAAAGGCTTTTGTCTTCAGCTTCATCTCCGTACCTGCCAAGTGGATCATGACAGCAAGGCAATACGTGCTGAATATCTATACTGAAAACCGGGCTTATGCAAGACCTTTCAAAACTGGATTCGGATAAAGTCCGTTCCTTATGGTTTTAATCTGCGTATTGCCTCAAGTCGCATTGTGGGGTAAGGGGAAGGTATGCACAAATCGGACAAAATTCACGCTCATACTATCATGATGCATAGTGTTCAAGCTCTTTACTGCAATTGAGATTGCCATTGAGATTGCTTGCGGATTTTAGGGTTACTAAATTTGCAGTCAAGCAATTTCAATTTTTGAATTATGTATTTCAGCAGACCTTGGACTTCTATCTAAGTGATAGGCAGTCCTGAAAATTCCAATCTCTTTTAGGTCAAGACAATTAGTCTATGGGTTTCGTGTGCCGACTTTTTTGTAAAGGCGTTACGTTGTCATAGTTGCTCTGTCGGGTAATACTGTCTATTCACTTCTCCACGATTTGAATTCAAGTATTCAGCAAACAATACTGGAATGGAACGATAAAGATATCGAGCATTACCATGCACGGCGTATGGCAATGGACAGTATGCTCTGCCGTTTCAAGGCCACCTATCCAGCAGAGCGCATCGATAGTGTGCGCAGTCTTTTAGAGGATAAGGAACGACAGATGTTCCAGATAGTCCGGTTAATGGATGAACAACAATCTATTAACAAGAAGATAGCCAATCAAATTCCGGTTATTGTACAGAAAAGTGTGCAGGAACAGGTAATTTTATTGAACATTTTAAATCAAATCAAAATGTATCTGTAACGGCTTTTGAAAAAGACTTATTAACAGGAAAAGTACTCAAACATTTATACCCTTCCGCCCAAATAAAAATTAATGGCTTTGAAGATATAGAAGAACGACAAAATAATTCCTTTGATGTAATAAGCAGTAATATACCCTTTGGGGATATTGCTGTATTTGATTTGTCTTTTTCAAGAAGTAAGGATCCGGCAAAACAACAAGCTGTAAAAAATATCCATAATTACTTTTTTTTAAAGGGAATGGACACCCTTAAAGAAGGCTGATTATTAGCCTATATCACCTCTCAGGGGGGGGGGCTGAATAGTCCTAAAAACCGCCCTATTAGAGAAGCTATGATAAAACAAGCTCATTTGGTATCAGCTATTCGATTACCCAATAATCTGTTTACGGATTACGCAGGGACGGAAGTAGGAAGCGATTTAATCATTCTGCAAAAAGACTCGCAAAAACAAACACTCTCAACCGAAGATTTACTCTTCTGCGATACGATAGAACATTCCGAAGGTTATACCACTAATGCCCTGTTTGAAAACAATACTCAACGGATTATTCATACAAAATCACAATTAGATACTGACTTATACGGAAAACCATCAAGAATTTATGTACACGAAAATGGTGTATCTGGAATAGCCCGTGACCTCGAAGAGAAATTAAACCTTGATTTTGGTAATTATAAACAACGAATGCCTTTATATCTTGCGGATTCTTTTTCAAACCAACCAACTACAATACTCGAAAAAAACGAAAAATCCCAAATTAATACCATTTCAACTTCTATAACGCCTGAACTATCAGCAACAAAAACAAAAGAGTCTATTGGTGCAAATACGAAAAAAACACATTCCACTCCCGAAAATAATCTTTCAACCGCCAGAATCGAAAATAATGTTGGGATACAATTAAGCCTATTTGATACGCTTTTTGAAGAGCCTCCAACAGTACCTAAACCTTCAAAAAATATCAAGCGTTCTAGTAAGAAAAAGCAAACAACAAATACCGCATATAAGGCTTTTCCAAAGGATCTTTTTTCTTTTTCTTACTCCGATGATACAAATTCAACGGGGGAAAATGAAAGTGCAGATAATACTTCTATTAGCTTTGAACCTACACCATTTGAAGGCGATATTTTAAGCCATTATAGAGAAGATACCTTAGTGATTCAAAATGGACAACCAGGATATTTAAGAAATGTAAGCAAAGAGGAGGGAACCGCCACTTTTGTTCCGCTTGAAGTTGGGCATATTCAGCGAAAAAAAGCCATAGATTATATGGCTCTTCGAGATAGTTATTTTGATTTATACAACAAAGAAGCCAAGGATAGAAAGCCCTATCCAGACGAAAGAACAAAACTCAACACTTTGTACAATGAATTTATAAGAAATTATGGCGCTTTGAATAGTAAAGATAACATAGGATTGATCCAAACAGATGGTGCTGGCAACGAAATCCCTTATTTAGAGCGAAAAGTCAATGGAGTTTACCGCAAAGCTGATATTTTTGAAAAACCTGTTAGCTTTTCTACTACCTCCGTAGAAAATATTACCCCCAAAGAAGCCCTAATACACTCGTTGAATGTATATGGTAAGGTAAATTTGCCCTATATGAGTAGACTTTCTGGAGAGAGTATAGATAGTATGAAAAATGAATTAAAGGAATATCTATACTACAATCCCATAGAAATGCAGTACGAAACAGGAGAAACTTGGTTGGCAGGGAATGTAATAGAAAAGAAAGAAGCTGTCGAAAAATATTTGGAAAGACTTCCCGAGCATCAAGAGGCGATAGCGGCTCTAGAAGCCCTAAAAAAGGTAAGCCCTGAACCCATTGCGTTTGAAGAGTTGGATTTCAATCTAGGAGAACGGTGGATTCCTATGGAAATCTACAGTCATTTCGCCTCTCATTTATTTGATACAGAGGTACAAGTGTCTTATTCCAAAACAATGGATAATTTCGATGTTCAGTGTGCTAGAAAAAACAGCCGTATCTACGACCAATATGCTGTAAAATCTGAAAGTAGAACTTATGATGGGATTGCTTTACTCAAATATGCCCTCATCAATACTACGCCTAATATTACTAAAAAGATACAAGTTAATAATAAAGAAGTTAAAGTGGCGGATATGGAGGCTATTCAAATGGCTAATCATAAAATTGATGAAATTCGTTCCGCTTTTTCTAATTGGTTATTGGAACAAAGTCCAGCTTTTAAAGAACGCTTAGCAGATAAATACAACCGTATGTTCAATTGTTTTGTTCGCCCCAATTATGATGGCTCTCATCAAGATTTCCCTGGTTTAGACCGTAAAGGTTTAGGCATTGAGGATTTATATAGGAGTCAAAAAGATGCTATTTGGATGATAAAGCTCAATGGAGGTGCTATTTGTGATCACGAGGTTGGTGCAGGGAAAACCTTGATTATGTGTTGTGCTGCCCAAGAAATGAAACGCTTGGGATTGGCTCACAAACCCATGATTATCGGATTAAAAGCCAATGTTCACGAAATTGCCGAAACCTATAGAAAAGCCTATCCCTTTGCTAAAATATTATACCCAGGAAAGGATGACTTCAAACCCGATAAGCGTTTGCGTATTTTTGGTGATATTAAAAATAATGATTGGGATTGTGTGATTTTAACGCATGACCAATTTAAAATGATTCCTCAATCTTACGAAATACAAAAAGAAATTCTTCAGCAAGAATTAGACGATGTGGAAGAAAATCTATGGGCTTTGAAACAACAAGGAGAAGAAATTTCTAGAGGAATGCTCAAAGGCATTATCAAAAGAAAGGAAAATCTAGAGGTTAAGCTGAAAGCTTTAGAACATGATATTAATAATCGAACTGATGACATTGTCGATTTTCAAATGATGGGAATTGATCATTTGTTGGTTGATGAGAGCCATAAGTTTAAAAACCTGATGTTCAATACACGACATGATCGCGTAGCAGGGCTTGGAAATATGCAAGGTAGCCAAAAGGCAATGAATTTATTGTTTGCCATTCGCACCATTCAAAAAAGGTCTGGTAAAGACTTAGGAGCTACCTTTCTCTCGGGTACTACCATCTCTAACTCCTTAACGGAACTTTATTTACTATTCAAATATCTACGTCCCAAAGCACTAGAGAAACAAGGTATTACTTGTTTTGATGCTTGGGCAGCTATCTATGCTCGTAAAACTACTGATTACGAATTTTCAGTGGCAAATAATATTGTACAAAAAGAAAGATTCCGCTATTTTATCAAAGTTCCAGAATTAGCACAATTTTATTCGGAAATCACAGACTATCGAACCGCCAAGGATATCGGTATCGACCGTCCTGAAAAAAATGAGATTTTATATAATATTCCACCTACCCCCGAGCAAGAAGTTTTTATTGAAAAATTAATGAAATTTGCTCAAAATGGAGATGCTTCATTACTAGGAAGAGAACCCCTGTCTCAACGAGAGGAAAAAGCTAAAATGCTAATTGCAACAGATTATGCACGAAAGATGTCATTAGATATGCGATTGGTTGATAGTAAATATGATGACCACCCTGATAATAAAGCCTCTCATTGTGCTAAGAAAATCTATGAATATTACGAAAAATACAAAGCTCAAAAGGGGACGCAGTTTGTGTTTTCAGATTTAGGAACTTACAAACCTAATGAATGGAATCCTTACTCTGAAATTAAACGAAAATTGGTAGAAGATTACGGCATTCCGCCACAAGAGATTCGTTTTATCCAAGAAGCTAAAAACGATAAATTACGAAAAAAGCTCATTGCAGATACCAATGAGGGGAAAATCCGAGTGCTATTTGGTTCTACCGATATGCTGGGAACAGGTGTCAATGCTCAAAAAAGAGCAGTTGCCGTTCATCATCTTGATACGCCTTGGCGACCGAGCGACTTACAACAAAGAGATGGTCGGGCTATCCGAAAAGGGAATGAAGTGGCTAAATATTTTGCGGACAATAAAGTAGATGTTCTCATCTATGCTGTGGAAAAATCTCTGGATTCTTATAAATTCAATCTACTTTTCAATAAACAACTCTTTATCGACCAACTTAAATCCAATAAACTAGGGAAACGAACCATTGATGAAGGGAGTATGGACGAACAGTCTGGAATGAATTTTTCAGAATATGTAGCAATTCTTTCTGGAAATACCGATTTATTGGATAAAGCTAAAGTGGAAAAGAAAATAACCGCTTTGGAAAGTGAACGACAAGCTTTTCTGCGAAATAAATCTTCTTCTCGATTTAAACTAGAAATGCTTGAAGAAGACAAAGAGGCTCTTGAAAATCGATTGATGCGTTTACATGCCGATTGGGATAATCTCAATGCAAGGGCTCATAAATTACCTAATGGGGATTTTGTGAATGCCTTACAACTAGAGGAGCTCTCGCAAGAATCTAGCTTAGAACAATTGGGGGAAAGATTGAATATTTACGCTAAAAAGGCTCGAACTGGCGGAGATTATCAAGAGATTGGAAATCTGTATGGTTTTCAGGTTTTGGTCAAAACTGAAATCACAGCAAAAGAAGGAGTGGACATCCGCCAAAATCGTTTCTTTGTAAAAGGAGAAGGCGGTATACGCTATACACATAATAATGGAAAAATAGCACAAGATCCCAACTTAGCCTCTATGAGCTTTATCAAAGCCTTAGAAAAAATCCCTAATCTCATTCAAAAAAGTGAAAAGGAACTCAAAGAAATCAATGAGGATTTACCTATCTTACAACAAGTGGTGAATGGTAAATGGAATAAAGAAAGGGAACTCGCAGAACTTAAAAATGAACTAGCTTCCATTGAAAGGAAAATTCATTTGTCGATAAATGAAAATAATACAAAGGTAGATTCTCTAGATGATGAGCAAGTGGTATCAAAGGTTAGTGATAAAGCTATTAAACCGCCCCAAAGTAAAATAAATACCTCGAGCAAAAAGTTTAAAATGTAAGAGAATAACTTTATTAGTTTGTTCACTTTTTGGGACGGTGTCGGAAACTGCCAAATTTAATTAAAAATTAAAATTATAGCCAAAAGTACATGTTATTTCATTTAAATTCGGATTAATCTCTTTCTGATCAGTTTTTCTAAGCATTTGTATATAATTAAGATTAAAATTATGTTTCTTCCAAGGAGCGTAGCTAGCCCCTAAAGAAAAATTTAAAACCTTAGCATTTGTTTTCTTGTTTTTCGATTGATTGTAAGACAATCCCATGTTGGTTCTAAGTTTATCTTCTTTTAGAAAAGATTTATTTATTGTAACCCCAGGCCCCCATATTATTGTTGTTTGTGACATAGTATAAGTGTGTGTGAAATTTAAAGCTCCTGCCATATTTAATTTTTTGTTAGGAAAGCCTAAACTGTAATTAATATTTGCATTATGAAATCTTGACAATCCGCCTTTTCTCACAACATTATTTTCTTTATTGACCATATCATTTAGCGAATAATTAATATTTATGTTTTGAGTCTTTTCTTTTGTACTGGAAATTATATAATTAATATTTATGTTTGTGTTTTGGGCTATTTGTTTATATTCAATAGAATCTTTAGGCTGTTGTAAGAGTAAAGGATTTTTATTAATTATATTAAACTGATTTAATTGATGATTTGTAAACATCGTAAAGTTTGAATAACTCGCAGTAACTGAAAGTTTATCTGAAGCTTGAACATTAAGATTAGCGGCTCCTACCCAACGGTTCGTTTGTTTAATCTTTTTATTTTCCAAATTGTCTCGTTGGCGCCCTAAACTAGTAGCTAGAGAAATTTTATCTTTAAACATTAGAAAGGAAGTATTAAGCGTTATGTTTTCAAGATCATTGTTGAAATAATACGCTCCCAATGTTTTATATCCCGGATCTATTTTCTCATACTTAATCCCAATAGTTCCTTTTTTTAGATTTAAATTAACGCCCCCATTATAAGCAGAATAAGATTCTAGACTAGTATTTGCTGGCAAAAACAAAGAAGCTATTCCTTTCTTATCTCCGCCTTTGTTATTATTCCTTAAATCATTAATTAAAGCACTATTTGCATATTCCCCATACAACTCTAAATTTTTTTGCATTTTTATTTTTCCAGTAAATGACAATACAAGGTTTTCTTGAGGAAAGACTCCTTTAGTGTCAGGTTGAAGCTGTAAAGATTTAACTTCATCTTTCGCATAAAAACCTATAACTCCTAGTTTATATTTTTCTTTTTCCCATTTAACATTGGCCCCATAGCCCATTCTTTTATAAGCAGGAATCGTATTAGAATTTTCATCGTCTTCAACGGCTTTGTTCAATCTACCTGCCATCACAGCTACTTTTAAAGGGATATTGGGAGTAAGTTCAAGTCCCCCGCCCGTAAATAAAAGCCCATTGTATGTATAGGGAGAAAAACTCATGGAAGCATCGCCAATATAAGCCTTTACCCATTTATACCTAGGGGCTATACTTAATCTGTTAAATTTAAAGGGAACTTCGTATCCTAATTGCCCTCCTTGATTTGTAAAACTATATGAAATAGGCATAGACCAGTTATATACTCCCAAATTTAAGTTCCCATTCAAAAAATAAGTAAAAGGAGCTCGCTCACTATAAACATTTGATTTGTAAAAAACTGAGTTTGCAGAAATCCCTCCACTAAGCTTGAATGGATTTTTCTCTAAGGTTTCTTTGACCCTTTTTCCTAAACCTTCTAAATTAACTTCTTGTGCATTACATATCGCTATTCCTAATATCATTAAAAATGAAATCAAAAAATACTTAATTAATTTTTTCCTCATAATTATTGGGCGTGTTTTTGAACTTTAATATCTACTAAGATATATGAATCTCTTCCTGATGAAATATAATCTTTGACTAGTATTGCTCCTTTTCTTCCATCGTTTGTTTGAAATAAAACTACTCGTGGTTTCTTTGTACTGTCAAAAGGCGTTTTTCCTGTATTTGTTTCTGTAATATTTATACTACTAAAGCCTTTTCCTGTTTTAATCGATTCAAATAATGTTGGGCTTAATTGTATTTTCACCAACTCTTGTGAATTAATTATTTTTGTGTGAATGGCATTAGGTATCTTATTAAACGACGTGGTTTGTACTTCATCTGGTGATAGAAATTGATTATAAGTAAAAGAGGTGTTTAAGCCAAAAAAGCCAAAATCTATTTTATCCGTAGATATTTCTGATACTTCATTCTCTTTGATTACTTTTCCTAAATTGGAGGAAAAGAAACAACCAATGGTATTGTGGGCTGTATTGATACCTAATTTAATATTACTAAATGAAAGTAAATTGACATCTGGGTGTATGGTGATTTGTTTTCTTATCTCTTTAGTCGCTTTATCATTTATTGCTTGCAAGATAATTGTGTAATTGCCTGCATTGGCAAAATGAATGTTTGGGTTCTCTTCTTCAGATATTGATGGTGATGCTCCTTCAACTATCCATTTATAGGAAAAAGCATGTGTTGATTTGTTCTTTAAATGTAATATTACAGGTGCCTGATAATCATTGTCGATATAATCCACAGACCAATCAAAATCAGCTGTCATTTCAGGTTTTACAATAATGCTTTTTTGCACAGTATAGCTTTCTCTTCCATTGGTGATGGTTAATTTAATACTGTGCTCTCCTGCTTTGTTAAAAACGACTTTTGGATTTTGTTGATTAGACCGTGCTGGGAGTCCTTCTTCAAACTCCCAATGATAATTAGTCGCTCCTAATGATTTATTTTGCATCTGTAAAGTCACTGGAGAAATATCACTACCTTGCATCATCCAATCAAAATCAACCTTCATAGCGGCGTCTATTTTGATTTCTAGCTCTTTTCTGTCTTCATTACCATCTTTATTGGATGCTTTTAATATAATTTTGTAAATCCCTGCTTTTGTATAAATTACAGGCTTAGGGGTTGCTTGGCTGGAATGAGACGTTACAGCTCCTTCGAACGTCCATTGATAGGTATCCGCTCCCTTTGATTTATTTTTTATTTCGACTCTCACAGGTACTGAATAATCTTCGTTGACAACTTTTATATCAAAGTCTGCTGTTACTGGAATACTATCCTCTCTAGCACAAGAACTGATAACTATAAATGTCATCAATGTAATGAGTGTTGATATCCAATTATTTCGATTTATTTTCTTTTCCATATCTTTATTTAATTATCATTTTCTTCACCATTGATTCATTACCTGTTTCTAAAATAACAAAATATACCCCCGTAGACAGCGTTACATGGTAAGGCACTAAAAAATAGGTTGATTTTGGCTTGGTGATTACAGGATATGCTTGTTGAGTGAGCATATTTATAATTCGCAGATTAATGGGATTTTCTTTCTCTAATTTTACAATTACTTTAAAGTTTCCATCATTAGGATTTGGGGATACATTAAATTCTGTGATATTAGAAATTTTATCTGAAGATAAATCTACTCCAGACAAGTTTTCTTCTACGACAACCTCTTTGTAGAAAGTTTTTTTACATTGCCCTTGCATTCCTTTTAACCCTATTCTGTACGAACCTGTATTTGAAAACTTAAGCTCTAAATATTCTTCATTCTTTTCTATTACACTTACAGCAGAATTATCTGGAATAAGCCACTCAACAGTTTCTGGCATCTTGGGTGATGTATTTACTAATACAACGGTGGATTCGGTATAAGCATGAGTCGTAAGCATAAATTTAGGCTCTAATATCTCATTAGATTTTTTTATAACAACACGATCTGTCCCTATACATCCCTTGGAATCCGTAACCGTAACAGTGTAAACTCCTGCATCGGATAATTCTATTGTTGGTAATTTGCTTATTATCTCTCCTTTTTCATTTCTCCATAAATAACTTGCTCCTTTATCATCTATCGTTGCGTCGTATCTTTGAGTGTCTCCCGCACACAATGTTACATCTTCCCCAATATGGACTCTTAATGGTTCTGGATTTGTTAATTTATATTCTTTTATTTCTTGACACCCCTTGGCATCTGTAACTGTTAGTACATAGTTTCCTGCGGATAAATTTGAGTTTTCTTCTGTCGTTACACCATTAGACCAGCTGATTTTATAGGGTTTTGTCCCTCCTGAAATTTTTATTTTAATAGATCCATTAGAAGCATTATGACATATCGGATTACGAACTTCTTCGTCCGTAATCACAATTTGATCTGGCTGTGTGACTTCTGCAGCGCCCTTTATCTTACAGTTTTTAGCGTCTGTTACAAGTACAAAATAATTTCCAGCTCTAAGCCCTGTAACCTCGGAAGTGGCATCCATTGTATTCCATTCATAAGAATAAGCCCCTGTTCCGCCCGTTGCTTTTACCGAAACTCTGCCGCTACTTTCATTATTACATGAAATGGAATTGGCAAACATTGATAGTTCAAACTTAGGTGGATAAGTCGTTACTATTTTTTCTTCGACTTTGTTCTTATTCTTATCTATTACTAATATTTTATAGGTGCCTGCTTTAATGTTTTTTAAAACAGGTGCCGTAGCTCCAGAAATATCTATGAAAATACCATTATCCAATTTCTGCCATTGATAGCTATAGGTTCCTACTCCGCCTGTTACTTTTGCTTCTATTTTTCCGTCTTCTGCATTGTCAGGAATTCCATTCTGATTTAAATCTAACTTAAAAGGATATTCATTGGAAATATTACAAGAAATATCTTGTAATATTTCTATTTCTGCCTTCAATGGATCGGGTTGAGTTACTTCAAATTCTTTCGATACTATTCCACAATTTCCTAGCTTAGCCGTCGCGGCATTATAATTTTTATCTTTTACAGTGAGATAATATTTGCCGGCGGTGAGATTACTGATTTTTATGGTATAAGAATCATTTGATACTCTGGTTGTTATTCCAGTTGTGATGAGCGTCCCCGTAGGGCTATCTTTTCTCCATTCATAATGATAACTTCCGTCTGACTTTGGTGTTCCTCCTTGTACCATGACAGAAATATAGCCATTGCTTAATCCATACCCCGTAGGCTGTACAATTTCTATTTCTTTATCAATTAAACTAATCGGAGCGTTTGGCTGACTGATCGTAATTTCAATTTCTTTTTCTAGACTCGAATCATTGGGCTCCCTGGCTACACACTCATGTGTATCTCGTACCTTTATTTTGTAAATTCCTTTTGACAAAGCGTTTATAGAAGTTTTATTAGCATTATTAAAATCGGTCCAGTCTAAATAATTTTTTCCGTCTTTTGTTATTAAATACTGATATTTTCCTGTGCCTCCTTTTGCCTCTATATTAATTACACCATCGTTTCCTTCAAAACAATAGACATCTGTTTTGGATGATAATTGAAAGCTTACCGGTGTTGCTTTTTCAATTTCAAAATCAATGCTATGCTTTTCTCCGTCGGTATAAGTGGAATTTCCATTATAAGTGCCATGTACATTTAATCTGTATTCTCCAGGTGGTAAATTCTCAAGTGTATAGGAGGTACCTGAATGTAAATAAGAGGTAATGTCTTTATTAACAACCACAGTTTCTGTCAATTTGTTCTTTAAACTTAAAGATAAGGTCTCTCCTTTGTCAAGTTTTCTATCAAAATGAAGTGTTAATTCCCCGTCTCTTGTGTTAAAACATTTGGTCTTATTAGAAATATGTGAAGTGATATGGGGTGCAGAAGTTAAAAGATCAAACCATATATAATTACTCGGTTTATTACAAGCTTTAATCCTAAAATATATTCTTTTTCCTATAGAGTTTATATGTAAGAAACTTGATGGTGTAAAAACAATTTTTTCAGAAAAATTTAAATTTGAAGGCATACTATTCCAATTACTATCGGAAAGTGTTTCACCTAATTTAGAATCAACGACTTGATATTCCCAATTATAAGTCTCCGAACTAAAACCTTTAGAATCAGAAGTTACCGATATTTCTTTTGTGTCGTTATATCCTATTGAACTATATCTAGGATCCACAGAACTAATATTGATTATAGGATTAACTTGGTAATTAAAACTTGCTGAGATTTCAGCACTACCTCTATCATTATGCCCTCTAATAATACCATTGGGTTCACAACCACCATAAGGAATACTTTCTATAATATCAACTTTTGAAGAATTTCCATTACAACTACTCCCAATGTCCAGTCGAGCGTGTCCATGTATAAAAGCATAAAATTCTATTTTTGATATCTTCTTATTAAAAGTTGAATTTAATAACTCTTTTACTTTCTTTTTTCTAGGAGATCCATCATAATATATATTCATGTGTTCTCCTCCTTCAAATATGATATTTATTTTCACTTCGTTAGTACCGCACCTACCCCTTTTTGTCCAAGTATCTAAATCATAATTATATATCCTTAAATTATATGATTGGGCATTCAAAGTAAAAAAACTTAGTAATAAAAATATAAATAAAAGTAAAATCTTTTTCATTCTAATATGCTTTAATATTCAACAGTTATTTTTTCAGTTTTTGCTACTTGATTACTTTTTAGCATAGGTTTTAGTAAATAAGTATACGTATTCCCTGTTTGAACCGAGGGGTCTTCTAAAAAGTTTTGACCTCCTTCAAGCGCTCCCCATAATGTTGGAGTTTCTTCTCCTTTTTTTCGGTAGACTACAATTTCTACGATATTATTACTGTTTACTTTCCACATTAGTTCTATTTGTCTTTTTTCTCTGTTTTGTGTACCCGTAAGGCTTCCCAATACAGATTCTGGCTTAAAATGATTGCTTTCCAAAGTTATCTGCTGTGATTTGTCTGATTTTAAGTTGCTTTTATCAATGGTTTGCAAATAATACACATATTTCTTATTGGTTTCCACCTCCTTATCTGTATAGCTGTAATTTGGCTCTTTTTTCTTTGTCTCATAGATCATTTTCCAATTCGTGTCCGGTTGCCATTTTTCTTTACGATAAAGCCTATACAAAGCGGCATCTTCACTATAACTCTTCAACCAATTGAGTGTAATGGAGCCATTCTCTTCTAATTTATAACCCGTAAAAACAGGGGCTTGTGGTTTTACTTTATCTGGCTTTTCTAATTCTAAAATAACCGAAGGTTTAGATTGATTTTTCCTTCTATCTGTTGCCGTTATGTAATAATAAACTTTACTGTTTAAACTTTCTAATGCTATCGTATCCTGATAGGTGTTTTGTGTAATTGCCTGTGGAGTAATACGCACCAATTCTTCTCCTTTTTGTATTCCTCTGAATAGGTGATATCCTTCCAAATCCTTTTCTGTATTGGCTTTCCAGCTTAAATGCACCACACCTAAGGAATCTATTTCTCCTTTAAAGTCTGTGGGAGTATTGGGTGGGGTAATGTCATTGGGCTGAACCAATATTGCAAAAGAGGCTCTGTGTTCTTTTGATTTACCTATAGCTTCTATTCTAAAATAATTAGATGGGGAAAGGCTTTGGGTTACTAGTTTTCTTTTGCTGACTGGTATTCCTTTTATTACTGCTCGGTAACTATCTGGCAAATCTGTTTCTGAATGTAAGAGCTGAAAGGCTGTAATTTCATTTTCTGATTCTTTAGGAAATTCCCATGTAATGGTAATATTTTCATTCTCTCCAATATTGTAATTTGTAATAACGGGGCTCTTTTCCAATCTATTTATTCCTTCTCCCGAAACGATATTGGAGTAAGGCCCGTATTCTCCAAAAATGGTTTTACCGCGTATTCTGTAAGCAACTTGCTTATTATTCTGGGTTAGAGAATCTACATAAAACATTCCACGAGCTTCCTTCCTTTCTGTATTATTCATATTCATGACGGGGAGATTGCTCAATGGGGAAAAGTTTTTCCCATCTTGGGCTTTTTCTATATAATAAGCGGTATAGAGGTCTCTTAATTGCTGATAATCCCAAGATAAACTCACGGTTTTATCTTTAAAAACTGCTATAAAATCTATGGGCTGGGGGAGTTTTTCTTCTTGGGGAAAAAGCTCTGCCATACCACTGCCTTTTCCTATTTGCAAAGCTTGGGCATTGTTCCTTGGGCTGAGTTCCACGGTATAGACATAGCGTGTATTAGGCGCTACCGCTATATCTACATAACCCCAACCCGCGAGTTTTGCTACTTCAAAATCCAAATCGGCTGCCATGAGGGCATAAGCAAAGCGTTGCTCTACTTCTTGAGATTTATTAATAATCCCCTGAAAATCTGGTGAATTGCCCACTTCTACTTCAAAGCTATCCCCAAACAAAGATTGGGCAACAATGGCTGCATTGTTATTGGTTTCTATTATTGCTTTCCATTTTTCTTCTGAGGCGGGCTGAAAAATGCCTAAGTTTTTCTCCTCAGGATTTTCCAGTAGTTTGCCGTCTCTCATGAGCGTATATCTTTTGAGCACAAAGCCTATTTTGTTGGCTTTTTGCCATGCAACGGGCTCATCTACCGCCCATCGCAATAACACGCGGTCTTGCTTACTCTCTACCTTTAGGCGAATATGAGGTTCCCTCTGCTCTTCTTTGTTTTGAGAGAATGCTATACCACTTATCAGTACTACTACAGCTAGTATATATTTTCTTATCATTTTTCTATTTTATCATCTTTTCTTTAAAATCTGCTGGGGCTTTCTGCCCATCAAATATCCATTTTAATTTGGTCTAAGTTGTTTACATTTCTCTTTTGTAAATGTGCAATACTTGCCGGCTGTCTAATATATAAATCTTGTCTTCTATTCCTACGAGCCATTTTTTGATAAATTCGCAACAAAATGCGTTCCTACTTGCAATTTTTCTATCCCTACTGGGCAAAGTTGGGCTCCTACTGGGCATTCTTCTATTCCTACGAGCCATTCTTGTGTTCCTACTGGGCATTCTTCTATTCCTACGAGCCGTTTTTGCGTTCCTACGAGGCAAAGTTACGTTCCTACGAGCCATTCTTTGATAAATTCGTAACAAAATGCGATTTTTATTGTGATTTTTCTATTTCTACAAAGCAAAGGCGGAGAGCCGAGTGCATAGCGTGTTTTTTAATTGTGAAGCATACTCATAGTTAAATTTGGCAAGCTGATTTGGGGGACATTATATGATTCTCCATATCCCGTGTATATATACGTTTTCAACTTCTTTGGTTCCATCTGTATTGAAAAATATTATGTAAATATTACTTTTATTTTTGAGAGAATAACAACTAAAACATAAACTTTTAGCCCCTTCATTGTATATAATTTT
Organism: Riemerella columbina; assembly: GCF_030517065.1. Taxonomy (NCBI): domain Bacteria; kingdom Pseudomonadati; phylum Bacteroidota; class Flavobacteriia; order Flavobacteriales; family Weeksellaceae; genus Riemerella; species Riemerella columbina. Next base: position 864,569 of record NZ_CP103950.1, on the reverse strand, counting down.
TTCTCCCCATTTTTTTGTATTAATAATTTTTAATCTCAGATTCTCTAAATTAGAGATTGATAAATTAATATCGCCGAACAACTCTCTTAAATCATTATAATTACAGATTTGTTTAAGATTTTTATCCGCACCAATACTAAGTTGTAAATTAAAATTTTCGATTTCAATGTTTATAATGTTCTCGATTAATCCATTATGTATGTTTAACGAATAGTCAATTGGAAAAAAACATTTTTGCCATTTATTTTTGCTTGTTTTATTTCAACTACTTCCATACACCATTAATTAATTTTAGTTCTTTCCATTGTCCATTCTCAAATTTCCATTTTTCTAATATTTCAATATTCTCAGGTATTTGATGAAAACCTTTGGATGATTTTATTTGAGTTGCACCTCCTAGTTCTTCAAACCAAGGAGCTGCTTCTCCATATTGAAATTTCAAATCAGTTGGAGCATTTTTAATCTGAAATTTCTAAATACAGTTTTCTTTTAAGTTCTTCCGAAAGCTCTATTTCCCAAATACCGTGTACATAAAGTTGCGGATTTCTCCTACTCTCACCATCATCAAAATAATATATTATAATAAAATAATTATTTGCTACACTCGATTTTTTAAGGGATAAGGTTGCTATTAATTTATCTTTTTTTAACTCAAATGAAGCAGAAGGATAATTAAAATCTTTATCAAAAAATAAATCAAATTTCTTACAAAATTCTTCTACCTCATTATAGGTAAAATGCTCCCAGTAAATTCTTTTAGTAATTACTTCTTGAAAATCTCCAAATATTCCAATAGTAATATCCTCATTATTACTTTTAACTTTAATCAATGTCTCAAAAGAATAATCTCTCATTTCTTCATTTCCGTTAAGAAATTTTTTCACTGATGTTTTAAGAAATTTTCCCCATCTCTTTATATATTGAAATGTGGTTATTTCTTCTATAACTTTTATTTGATCTTTATCCATTTCCCATCCTTATATTCTAATTGTTCTATTATTTCTATATACTTTCTAATTCTTACATCATTAAAATCAATAGTTGATCTTACTTGGTCTCCTAATCCTTGTCTTCCAAACCAAGGGGCAGCTTCTCCATATTGAAATTTCAAATCAGTTGGAGCATTCGATTTTATATAATCCTTATTTGTTTCAATCATTTTGATCTACTAAAATATTAAATCCATAATTCTGTTTTATCAGGTTATTTATTCTTAGAATATTTGACATATCATTATTTAACTTTTTTAATTCTATATACTTTATATTAATTTTCTCTATTAATCTTTTAGGTATAATCCAGTCATTTTTTAATTTATTGTACACATATTTATATTTAAAATAGAAAAGAATAAAACCCAATAAATAAGTATAGTCTTCAAGAGTTAAGTTTATATCTTCCAGTATTTTAATAAAATCAGTATTAACTTGAGTATATAAAGTATCCTCATTATTTTCTAATCCAAAATTTAACATATCCATATATGTTGCAGTGATGTCATGTTCACCAAAATCTCTATCTAAAACAAAATATTTGCCTTTTCCTAATAAAAAATTCTTGGTTTCTCCGTTTAGTATTGATTCTTTGTAGGGATTCATCATTTTATATTTATATCATTGTTGTGTGAAAAATTTTCAGAATTAGCAATCACAGCATCTAACTTACCGTTTGGTAATCTGCCCCGCTGAATTCAACACATTTAACACATCTCGTTTTCAATTATTCGTTTTTTTATCAAATTAAAAATTAAACGGAAATTGGCTTCATTTGGCTGAAGAATTTTTTGGTTTTCAGATAAATTTAAATCCATTTCTTCCCCATTAATTTTAAACATACTTTCTAAATACCCTCTTTCACATCCTAGCAAAACGGTTACATTTTTATATTCATACATTTGAGCATAATAATAATACCCCATATTTTTTGAATCAATAAGTTTGAACTTAGGTAACTCCGAGCTAAAAAGCTTCTTAATTAACTCCATACCAAAATCAGGAGCTATTTTTTCATTATTTACCATATTACTTCCCATAAATTTGAATTTATTTTTTCAATTTTTTTTGCTTTTAAATTATTTTTAATATAATCAACCTCCCTTAACATAAATCCAGTTGCTTTATATGGATCATGTGAATAATAAAATTTACATCCAATCGATTTTTGTTCATCTAAAAATTGTTTATTAATTTTCCACATTTCATCATCATTCATAACAATTTTATAGGCTTCATCCCAACCGTCAGAACCTAAATCGAAATATGTGTAATCATCGCCTGCTCTTTTGATATATGAAGTTTCACCACCACCATCATATTTACCTAGCATTACCTGCTTATTTCCCTTTGAATTCGTTTTGGTTGCTCTGATTACATAATTATCAATTTGTTGTTGTGAAAAATGAGCAGAAGTTGTTTTAGTTTCATTTACTAAATCATCTAAAACTTGTTCTTGCTTATTTAGATTTTCTTTTGCAACATTATCTAATTCATCATATTCACCTAAGGATTTAGAGCGACTAAAATTCGATTTAAATTTTATATAAGAATCTTTTAATAAACTCCTTACCCCTTTATTTTCTTGTAAAAGCTTTTTAGTTTGGCTGGGTAAATTCTTGGCAAACTTGTTGTCTCAAAAAATTAGTCAAATATTATTCTTGTACCTATTTTTTTTATGCTGTCATTTTCAATAAAATTTATAATTCTTTTTTTTATATCTTTTGATAGACTGGTTGATTTTTCAAATACTATTAAATCAACATAAAAAGTAGGAGGAGAGAATATCAATTCTCCCGTAACTCTTATTGAAGTATTTATAAAATCATCACTATAATGTATGATTATTTCTCCTCTTGAAATGATAGAGTAAGTAATTATTTCCATTTATTTCTTGAATATTATTGTTTCTTTCATTGTTTCAGGATCAATCGTGGTTATCTTGGTTACATTAGGATTTTGTTTAAGTCTAGGAAGTTCTACTGTTTCCCAAATATTCCCTGGTCGTAAATTTTTACCCAAAACAGCTCTTACTTCGCCTGATACTTGTGTAGCGTATAAAGCACTTACATCTTCCCAAATTTTCACTGTGACAGGGTTACTAGCATCCCAAATTGGCATATCAATATTATATTTTGCTAATAATCCTTCTAAGGTATTACCACCTTTACTTTGGGCAATTTCAAGAGCCATATCCATTACTCCGTCCCCTTTTGATGTTCTACCAGACCAAAAGAAGGCACCATTTTTATCTGTTTTTAAGAATCGAGATATTTCAGCGGGAGTGTTAAATTCTCTTAAAACCTTGTCGCTTAATTGCCCCAAAATAGTACCTTGCTCCTCAATCGCTTTTCTAACTTCTGAATTAATATAAGATTCAGGAGATTTATACTTCGTAATAAGACTATTCCACTCCAAATATTTAGCAGAAAGTAAATTTACTTTATCACTTTTCTGTAATAAATTTGGTAATTTTTTTGCAAAGTTATAGCCTCCCTTGGCTAAATTTTTAAGACCAATAATGCTCATTGCATCGTTATAGACTTTTATGGCTTTGCCATAATTAGAATTTACATCAATAATTTCTGTATTTACGGCAATGTTCCCTGCAGCTCCTACGACTTCAGCCAAAGCCCAAGCACGGCGTACCCAGTGTACTTTGGTTGCTAATGCTGTGCCACCACTTAGAGCTATTGTAGCTACATCCAATGTAGTGATAATACCTTTTTGTAATAAGTCTTGAAATTTTTTCTCAGAGTAATAATGCAAAAATATAGCAGGAACAATATAGTAATTCGCAGTATCTCCCACTCCTACCAATGACTCTTGTACAATGTCTATCTGGTTATCTGGTATGTATACCAACACAGGTGCCAATGGAGAGACTTCTCCTATTTTTTCAACATCTCTTCCGCTTACAGTAGATGCCGTGCCATAGTTAGTGTAAGTATAAGATATTCGCTTTTCTCTATTGTAAATAATTACGGTATTACTAGTGCTATCATATTCACCCCTTTGGTAATAACTTACATAATCAGAAAAAAACAAATGTTGTTGAAACTTTCCTTCTTTAGGTTCCAATAACAAAATTCTACTAAAAATTTGCTCGTTACTCGTATTTCCTATTTCTCGGAAAATTTTTTCATTAAAAGATGTATTTTCTTCCATTTTTTTATACATCTTCAAAAGCAGATTTATAAAACCTGTGTAGTTATTTCCGTCCCAAAAGAATATAGAGTGATCGTCAAGACCATTTATAAGATTATTGAAAACCCCTTTTTCTTCTTGTAAAAAATTGATGAATTTACCAAGATCCTCTACTTTTATCTGTGAAATAATTCGTAAAAGAGCTTTTTCTTTTGCCTCTTTAATGGAATCGTTATCTGCTAAAATTTTGAGTAACTTTTCTATTTCCTCATAAGTCAGATTTTTTAACGAACAAATATCTACACTATTTATAGTTTCTACAATTAAATCTGAATTTTTAGAATTTTCTAAGATTCTATTATGTCCTTTATTTATTTGAGAGACATCTTTGCCAACACATGTATCTTCTAAATTTTGAGTGTTTACAGAATTATTTGCTATACAAGGAATTTTTTCCTTATATACTATTTTCCCTGCGTCTTTTACATTGGCTATATCAAAACCTTTTTTATCTTTTATATAATCCCAAGTAGTTGAATAGGTCTTATTATAACCACACTTACCATAATTCCAAAATAGTGTAATAGATGGATTTTTGTTCTTTTCACTTTGAGAAAGATAAATAATTGATAAAGGTTTAGAAATACCATCTGTATAATATCCTGGGGTCCCGCCATTGCTCTTCCAATAATACTCAGAACAGTCATTTTCATTCTTGCAAACATAAATACCATGTACAGCTCCATTAGGTTTTTTTATACTTCCTGAAATATAAATATTTGAACCTGAAAATTTAAATGGCTCCCAATTAGGTGTCAAATGTATTTCATCAAACTCCCCCTGCTCTTGCCCTTGGAAGGCATAAATCTTAAACTTAGGGTCGTTTACTTGTTTCCAGTCTGGGTATATAAAATTTGTGTTGGTGGTATTGTAGTCCATAAGGTTTTTCACCTCTCCTTGGGCTACATTCTTAAACTCCTTAAATGGGTGCTCTAACCGCAAGGCTCCGTGCCCTAGCTCGTGTGCTATGGTTCTTGCCTGTTGGTCATACACAAAACCAAACTGCCCACCCAATCGCATATAGCCGGCTTGTCCATTGGAAGATGGTCTATCCGTTACAAATATGTAATACGCCAAATCTACTCCTCGCTGCTGTTTGTAGGCTTCAATTACCTTATTTTGTGCAGGGCTGTAGCTAGACAAATCCCCAAAGACATCTTCCGAAGGTAATTTTCCATTTACTAAATAAGGCGTAATGTCAAAGGCTTCTTTAACGCTAATATCTACATCTATAGCTATTTTCTTATAGATATCTTTTACTTTCTGTATTTGGTTTCTGGATATACTTACTCCTGTCGTTGGAACGAGGTTTAGCTTAATTGTCTTAGGTGAGATATGAACTAAATTAAACGCTCCAGCTACTTGGTATTTATCTCCTTGCTTAATGATTGCTTGTACTTGTTCTGTAGCATAGCTGTATAAGCCTTTTAAAGTCAATCTATAATCATTTCCTACTTTTTTGGCATCTATCGGTACACCTTTAGAAGTTTTGAATATTAAACTATCCGCAGATATACTATTATCTGTAATCTCCACGCTTGCAATAAAGGGTTCCGTCTTTTTGTTTTCTACAGCTTTGAATGGAATTACTTTTCCGTTAAGCTTTTTATAATCACTATTCAATGCTTTTGCAGGCTGGTCAAAAGCGTATTTGGAATCACTACTGTTTTTAAAAGTTACTCTAATGCCTTCAGCTGTGATAGTCGTTGCATTTCCTTTAGCATCTACTCCGGCGGTATTTTGTGGGGTAGAAGCTCCGCCTTGAGCCATCTTTCCTGCTTGGGTAACATTGCCCTCTTCACTCACTGCCCAAACCTTTCCGTCTTTGTCGATAAAGGTATAATCTTTTCCGCCTGGTAGTACCTCTTGGCTGTCTTCTCCTGAACCTCTGTCGCTTTCATTACCTGCACCTGCATCGCCTATGATGATGATTCTTTTGGTTTTTTCATCATATTTTATTCCTTTGATGGTGTAGTTTACATTGGCAGATTGTAAATCTTGGGTAACAATCTCCTGAGCATAACCAAAAGTTATACTGAATATTAAAAATAATATGTATAGGAGGTTTTTCAAAACTATGATTATTTTCTTAGCTCCAACAAATTTAATAGATAACCAAAAGGGACAATATGAAGCAGAGTGTTTTTATTTTTATTTAATAGATTGAAAGTGTTTAATTACTTTATTATAGTCTGGTTTACCTTGGGTTTTAAAGGCTTTTTCTTCAAGGGGGAATGAAGTTAATTCTCTAAACGCATCTTCTTTTAATAACGGTAAATCTTTGTTTTGAGTTGTTATTTCTGCTTTTTCAAAAAAATCAACATAATAGGTTACAGGGCATTTTAACACTTTAAGTAGTAGTTTCGTTTTTAAGTTTTTATTGTAATATAATTTTCTGGCAAATAGATAGTCATCATAATTTAATTTTCCAGAATATAATGCTTCTGTAAAATATTTTTCAAATTTTTGCTGAGCTTCACGGTCATTCATTTCTATCAAAATTTTATTCCTGTAACTGGTCGGGGCAATATCATCCCAGTTTTCTTTTACAAAATTCCTTACTTCCTCCCATTGTGTAGGGTATAGAAAATCCACAATTTTCTTTTTCTCAAAATTCATATTACTATTCATAATATACTCTTGTTCAATCTTCAATCGATTTGCAACAGCAGATGCAAAAACTGTTTTAAAAATAGTGGGCGTACTTTCTATACTGTCTGTTAATTTTTTTAATCTCTTTGAACTACATTCATCACAAACATACCATTTTAAATAATTTCTTGTAAACTGCAATGAATCAAAATTCTTTTTAGATATATCTTTTCTAAATTTGTCTTCAAACTCCTTTATTCGCTGCCTTTTGTAGGCTTTTATATCCAAAAGACCGAGCAGTGATTTTTTTAATTCTACATCATTGCGGATAGAATCGTAAGAGGGAAAATCCCGTCTATTGACATAATCACCGATGGCAGAATAAGTACCCTTTTTTAACTTATCGTATGCCTCAAAAATATTGTTGTATTTTGCTATGGTATCTTTCATTTGGCGGATGGTATATTTCTTTATTTGAGCTGTTGAAATAATGGGGAAAATTACCAATATTAGGAATGAAATTCTAGTTTTTTTTCTCATTGTGTTTCTCTTTATTTTTATGATTTTTTATTGCTTTTTTCATTTGATATTCAAACCAAGACTTTCGTTTAATATTATAATCCATAAAGTTATTTTGTGTTTGAGATTGCGGAATCTTAATTGGAGTACCTTCTTTCCATGTATGCTCTAAGCCAAGCCAATGCCCCATTTCATGAGCAGTGGCATCATCTGCAGGATCTTTATATTTGAATAAAACTCCACCTTCATTACCTGTATAGTGAAAACCACCTAATTCGCCTCCATCTGGTAAAGTTACACTCCTATTGATAATAAAGAAATAGTCTTCTCCATCAATAATAGTATTTTCTTTTTGATATTCTTGTTTTAGTAGAGTTAATAATTCTGCACCTTCCTTACTCGTGTTTTTATAATTAGTAAGTAATGAATCTAGTTGTTTTCCTAATTTTTCATTTTTACTTAAATCCATTTTATAAGTAGGTTTGTCAATAAAATTAAAGAATAACTGATTCATAGATTTAGTTTTTAAAAAATTAAAAATCTGATTATCAGATACATTTCTATAATTATCTTTCCCCCATTTCACATATATTAATTGTAATTTTTTTTCTTCAACTGGATAACAATATAACTTAACTTTGCCGATAACTTTATTTTTAAACTTTGCATTTATATACATAGGAGGGTCATTATCATTCATAGTCGATAATGGTTTTACTTCTAAAAATGAATTATTTATATTAGTTTTATCAATCACAGCATTTGTTATTTCGACTCCCTCTCTTCTGTTTTCCATTTCTAATTCTATTTTAAAATTGCTATTATTTTTCACTTCATCCGGAAGTCCTTTTATCTTCATTTTTAGTTTCGCAATCTTATCTTTTCCTACAGCAACTACCGGTATATGATAATCTTTGATGCTAGATAGTAGTTCATAATTTTTCCTTACATTACTATTTTTTATAAATTCATCATCAAACAAAAAAGATTGGTCGTAGTCGTTAGGTAAACTAAATGACAAGACTGGTATCTTATAAAAATTGATTTTTAAATTTGCTATCTTTTTTCCTTCTTTTTTTATTTCTAATTTGTAGGTTTTATTTGATAAATCTTTATTTTGGATTACCACATTTACCAAATTTTTGCCTTTTGCTATTTCTTTTTTATCAAAAATCCAAACCAAGTCACCTTTTAAGCTTATTGTGTCAGATTCAGCTGTTTTAACAGAAATATTTAAGTCTTCCCCATCAAGCATCGCATTTATCATAGCACCGTTTTGATATTTATCTTCCTCATAAATAAATTTTATATTTTTATTTATTCCGCCGCTACTACCAAAAATATTTTTTATATTTTCTAAATCATTACTTCTATCGTTACCTGACTTACAGGTAACTTTCCCCTCTTCGTCGACAGCCCAAACATTGCCTTTGGCATCGGTAAGGGTATAATCTTTGCCGCCTGGCAACACATCTTGGCTGTCTTCTCCTGAACCTCTGTCGCTTTCATTACCTGCACCTGCATCGCCTATGATGATGATTCTTTTGGTTTTTTCATCATATTTTATTCCTTTGATGGTGTAGTTTAACGTAATGTCTTTTACTCCTTCATCTCCAAAGAGTTCTCCTATGCCTTCTGATACAAATGATATGGCACTTTCATTCGCATCATACGTAGTCTCCACCACACCGCTTATCAGTTGTTTATCGGTATTTAGTTTAATATTATTAAAGACTACTTTTATTTTGGCATCTCCTAAATAGGGCACTTGTATATAGCCTTCTCCGCTGTAAATGCCATTGCTACCCTGTGCTGATAGTACTGTTACTGGAAAATCTCCTGCCATAAAGACTTCATTGGTTCCTAATGCGGTTTGCAATGGGGCTTTATTGGTAAGATCTATAGATGGCATTACACCACACTGGTATTTACTACTTTCTTTTTCTTCGCTATCTGTTGTAAAATATTGTATCGCACTATACGCATATGCATTGCCAGAAGTCTCTCCCCTCTAGCGGTGAAGGGTTAAAATTCTGTAGATTTCCGCAAACTGTTCCTATTCTGTATTCATATTCAGTCTGATTTTCTAAGCCTGTGAGTATATATTTGGTCTGGTAACTTTCTTCGGTTTGCCAATCCGTATTGCTGTCTCTCTTTCGGTATTGTATACTGTATAATCCCGAGGGCTGTCCGGGCATTGTCCAACTAAGCTCCACGCGTCCTCTACCTGCATTTTTTGCCATTAAAAATGTAGGCACCTTACAATCTTCTACATAATCAAAATAAAATATCTCGGAGAGCCCATTGTTTTTATACACTCCATTATCTTCGGTAGGATTTGCGCCAACTACTGGATTACCGCTTACTGCTTGCACCTGCCAAGCATAGCGTTTCCCCTGGAATTAAACGCGTTTTCTCGGGACTATAATATAAACTTGTTGCATAAGTTTTTTCTTTCCATAATATAGGAGAGGATAAAAATCCAGCTACAGGACTGCGTCCTGCATCCCATAGTTCTTTTAAAATGAATATATAATGGGTATTGGGGGCGACTTGCCTTGGCATCCATTGAAATACGATTCCTTTGCTGCCTACGATATCGCCCTCAACTTGTACTTTTTCTGCATTCTGAGGGAGATTGAGTAGAGGAGGCTCATATTGTGTTAAATAGGCCTGTGCACAAGTCTTTGCGGAAAGATTGTGCTTGGTATAATAATCGTATGCCTGAAAGCAAAATTGATAAATTCCTTCTGGTAAAGTTTGTGCATATTGTGAAGCATTTAAGCCTGCTAAATTCTGCAACTCAAACAGAGATCTTAAATCAACATTGGTCAGCGTTATATTACTGCCTGGATACAGCGTAAAAGGAGACATCCCAGATACAAAACTTTGGCTAGTGGCTATAGGAACTGCGCCTAACGAACTTTCTAAGCTAAACTTTATGCCCGTGGGGTGTTGTGCCTCCTGCAAGTCTGTCATCATGACTTGTAAGCGCAACTTTGTCTGCGTACTTGTAGCATATTCACTCAGCTTTAAACTATAGGGTGGCAACAAGACTGGTACCATCTTTACAGGGTATTGTTGAGCCTTCAGTACCAATGGCTGAAAGGCTAACAAAAAACTAAAAATAATTGGAATAATTTTTTTAGGTATTCTAGCGTAGTTTCCCACTTGTTTTATATAATGATATAGTTTCTGCATTATAGGCTGTATTAAATTAATATATTTCTCCAATTTTTCACCTTATTTGTAATTATAGTAAAAAATCTGTTCAGTTCCTTTCTGATTTCCAGGTAATATGTAGCTTGCTTTTACCCCGTATTTTGTTTTTGGGATTATTCCATAATTCGATTCCAATAAAGCATTAATTCCTTCCGGTCTTTGAATTGAAGGTATCTCAATATATTTAGAGGCTGCTTTTGACACAATTTCATACCAGTCTGATTTATAATACTCAAAAAGATTATAAGCATAAGGAAATGTCTCTTTCAGCAAATAAAAGCCTTTGTCTGATTCTAAATAATGTAGATACGAAGTATAGATTGAGAAACCTTTAATCGGTGGAATTCCCGCAATATCTGAACTATTACTCTCCCGATTTAATGTAAGCCCTTCTAGTGGATAAGAATCATAAATGAGCGTTTTAAATTTATTGGCAAAGGCGTCGTTCATTAAAGCTGAAAGCTCTATCAAAGGTTTGTTGCCAGTATATTTTGTTCCTACGAGTTCTGCAATATCAAAATACTCCTCTGCATTCATATTATTCTGTAAACTCACTACGTCTGAGCTAATATGTTTCCAAAGAGGTGTAAAGTTTAACTTGGCTAATTTTTCTTTGAAAGTATTATATCTACTAGTCCTGAAGTTATAAGATAATCTTTCTATTCTTCCATCTTTAGAAATATTTTGTGCTGCTTTTGTGGTTATTTCTGTGCTAATGGAAGTCCCCTCTTTATCTAGGGTATTTTCTTTAGTTAGCTTTTTTATTTCGTTTTTATTTTCAGTTTGTTGGCTGTTATTTGCTATGATTGCAAAAGAAATATTTTGTTTTTTAGATAATTTAGGAACGGCAAAGCTTACCATATTATCTGACGTATTGTAATCAAAATCACTATTTAGAATCGTTTCTTTGTTTTTAAATTCGATAGAAGTCTTCCAAACAGGATCATCAAATAAATAATCTTGCCCTCTTTTTAGTTTTATATATCCTCTGTTAGTCTCTCCTGTGTAGTAATTTTCTTGTTCTACAACTGGATAAGCATACTCAATATTGCTCAGAGGGATTGTATTGGGGGCTGTCCCCGTAGTGAATTCTCTCTCTTCTATTTCAATAGCTTTTTTCCCGTTCACCATGACCACGTTATACATCCCTGATTTTTTCTCCACAAAACTTACTTGTGCTATAGCTTTTAATTTTTTATTAGGAGGAAGTACTTCTTCTGACACGAAGTTGGCTATGTCTTTAGCGTTTGGATATTCTATTTTTCCTCTTATTTCCTTTCCTTGTTCATCTACGATGGTCATTTTATCCAATATAATCTTGTAGGTATGATCTCCATCATCTTCTGGTATAATGATAGGCTCATCAACTTTGAAAGCAAAAGTCGCTTGAGGAATGGCAAAAACATCCACATCGGTAGCATTTTTTGAAGGGGTAAGGTCGGTAATTATTTTCATTCCATCTAAAACAGTGGCATTTTCTAACTTACATTCTTCTCCAAATTCTAACTTAAATCTAAAGTTTCCTTTTACTAATCCTCCCAAAAGGTTATAATGTCCTCCTAGATAACCTCTCGCCCAAAAAGGATTTGGCCCCCTTGCTTGTAAAAGGGTTGCTGCCCCAGCTTTAATAATAGGGATTTTTTTCTTCACAAACCATAGTTTTATTTTTATCCCTAATTCTCCTTGTAAATAAGCGTAAGCCTGCCCATTAGCATACCATCCATGTATCCCTATTTGGTGCCCACCTCTGTTCGTACATTTTGCCTCTTGACCATAATTCTTAAGCATGATATCTGTCCCTAAACCTGCTTGAAAACGAGCATAAAGGAACAATGCGGTCATATCCCCTGTATCAAACTTAAAATGAGAACCGAAAGCAAAACCTTTTCCTTCTCCAAGTTGATTCAGGTTTTTCATATAATCTATATCGTTTAATTGTAAACCTAAAATTTGAGCTACTTCTGCTGGTGGTGGCGGACTCCCTGGTATATGATTTCCTACCATGAAGTAACTACCTGATCGCACAAAAAATTTATCAAAGCCTACTTTGAGACCAATCATGTCATTAGGTGTTCCTATATGCAAATACCAATCATTTGGAGCAACATGTAAGACTGCATTGCCCGCTCTTCCGTTTTGTCCTATTCCAGCGATTACACCATTGGCTACATTTATATAGACATCTAAGTTGGCGTGAAATACACTATTATTGAAGTCGTAGTTCATGGCCAGCTTTGCATAAATATTTCCTTTAATATCTTCTGTTAGTGGGTATTGCTCATCAACATCTTGAATGTCTAAAAAGGTTTTTATATGATTCTCATTTTTTATATTATCTATAAACCTACTATTATTTATCCAGCTCCTAAATTTATTTTGCACGGTAGGTAATGGACCTCCAGAAGGAATAAGAGAAGATAAATCACTCATAATCGTTGCCTCTCCTATGAACCCTATATTAGCAAGCCCTCCATTGGCATTTGTAGTGATGTTAAATCCAGCCATAAAAGAAGCTACATCCTTATCCTTAACGGCTCCGTATACGCCTGCTCTTAATGCAACGCCCACAGATTCATCGGGAGTCATTACCAACGCCCTATCACTATACAACAAACTCATCTCCTTATCTGGAACCATCCTATAAAATGCCCCACCTGTAAATCCAGTTATCTTAACGGTAGCTCCCGTGGGAATATTCAGGTTATCTACACTTCCCTCAAATCCCCAATATCTAAAAGTACTATACCCAAAAATGGCATTAACTCCAACTTCTGCATCCTGTAACGACTTTATTTTAGCATTTAAAAAGGCTTTAAAGCCTTTTCCGTACAAGGGATCTTTGGACATAAACTCCAAGGTTCCCGATACAGTAGCGACCCCAATATCTACATTTCTTAAAGCAAATTTTGAAAGACTTAAACCGTCATACTCCCATCTTTGACGATTGTCCTCAGTAATGATAGCTCCGTTAATTTGCAAACCTCCTGAAGCTGAAAAACGCTTTTCTTGTAATCCTACACTAACTTCAAAACCTAAGTTTGCATAGTTTTTATCGGCCTCTATATATATTTTTTTTATGCTTGCCGGAAATCCTGCTAATTTTTGCTCTCCCTCTACACCAAAATATTTAGCCGTGATAAAAGGCATTTCTGTTTGCAGTGTTAGACTTTCGAACTTAATCCCTTTAAATCCTACATCATATTTATCTGTGGAATCCGGACTTTTTTCTGAAGCTTCCGCATTAGCTTGAATACTCATCGTTCCGTTTAGTATCGCTTTAGGGTAGAACCTTCGATTTCTAACCTGCATCTCAATAGAAGAGCCAGGAGCTATAATTGCTTTTGCTTTCCATATATCAAACTCTAATTGATTTATGGTGCTAACAGATATTAAATACTCGTCTTCTGTTATCACTCCTTCATACCCTAAATAATTGGACGAATCATCAGAGTTGGGACGAAGTTTTTGAACGGGTAATTGTATTTTTCCTTTTAAATCTGCCCCTACAATTCTAGAGGCTGCTAAATCTACTCCTATCTTATCTACTGAATAACGCCAAGCGTTTTCTCTACTTGTGATACCTTTCTCTAAAGAAATTACATTATTGGCAGAGAAACTGCCGGAAACTCCATAAGAATCTACTATTAAATTCTGAGCTTGAAAAGAAACTCGCCTATCTATATGTTCTTCATCTTTAAATTCTTGTGGAAGTCCTACATATAAAGATTTTATAAACAATCCCCTCCATGATGATTTACCTGCAATTAAATAGCCATTCCTCTCATAATATTCAGGAAATACAACATTGGGATCTGTACGTAAATCACTTAAATCTAAAACTGCATTATTGACTAAAAATGAAAAAAAACCTCTATCTTGTTTCTTTATTTGTGAGGTTATTGCAAAAGGGGTTAAGCTTACATTCACAAGTAGATCATTCCAATCACTTGCTTTTATCAAAAAATCACCACGAACACGTTGAGTTTTTCCATTTGAACCTATTTCTGGTAAAATATTCCCATTGTCATCTAATGGAACCAATATATTTCTAGAAATTTGTAAATTCCCTTTAAGAGACAATTCTTTTATCCCATAACAATCTATTGTTACATAACTATTACTATTCTCACTCTCTCCATTGGTTTTGTTAAGCCTGCCTCCCTCTATAGTAAGTAGCCATTTTTTCTGATTAAATGGAATATATACATCCCCCAAAAGCGATAACTTAGTATCTCCAATTATTCTGCCCTCATAAGATAGTTTGACATTTTCCGCTCCAAAATAAAGTACATTTTTCCCTCCTTCTAGCCCTCTTTGTGGCGTAATTACTCGTGCGTATATGTTTATTAAAGCATATTCTGGCGTAAATTTTGCCTTTGTCACAACCAACCCATACTCTGTATTTGATTTCCTCTCTCTAATTCCAATTGGAAACTCAGTTAATTCATTGGGATTGATTTTACTAATATACCTGCCTTCTTTGTCTATTTCCTCAAAAGCCCCCATGGCTTTCCCTTTTTCTTTCTCTAAACTTGGATCTTTTGAATAGGTTAAAATGTTATCAAATAAATCAGATTTTTCTTTAAATGATTCTATATTATTCCTTTCAGGAAATGAACTAATTGAATCTCTTATAATACTTCCTCCAAATAAATTTGAAACGAAAAATTGGATTAATAATACCGAGAGTAGAATTTTTTGCATAATTAGCACCTGTTTGTTGTGATTTTTTTATAAAAATCTCTAGAGTGCTAATGTAATCTTATTTTTCAGGAAAACAATTTTTTTAACATTTAATTTCCATGTATTCATAGTCTTATAGATAATCGTTTTATGTATCCTTCTCAATCAAATGTTGTAAATTAGGATCATTAGCAATTCTCTCCATTTCACTTTCTACAAGGGTTACAATATCGGCTTTGATTTGCTTGTAATTCGCTTCTACCTGCTGTTTCATTTCTTCATCACTGAATGATAAAATATCAGGTATTTTCTTATAAGCCTTTGTTTCTTTGGCTACCTTTTCATTATCTACTACAATTTGGGCGTGGAATATCTTTTGGTCAATACGCTGGTCGAAGTTATCCGATACCGAACCAACAAACATCCCTTGCGTAAGGTTGGATATTTTACTGGGCGGGATTAAACTATCCATTTGTGTACTAATCGAGGTGGATTTATCACTACGGTTAATCGTCATACTTTGGCGTTTTTGCAGAACTTTACCGAAACGCTCAGACAAGGTTTTCGCGGTTTCGCCGACGACTTGTCCGCTAAAAATATTACCTACTGTATTTTGGATTACCTTACTTTCTTTATCCCCATAATCGCGAGTAAGCTGCGAGAAGTCTTGGAAACCTAAACAAACGGCTACTTTGTTACTCCTTGCGGTGGCAATTAGGTTATCTAGTCCACGAAAATAAATCGTAGGCAGCTCATCAATGATTACAGACGATTTTAACTGCCCCTTTTTGTTGATAAGTTTTACAATCCTGGAATTGTATAAACCTAAGGCTGCTGAATAGATATTTTGTCTATCAGGATTATTCCCTACGCACAAAATTTTAGGCTCTTTCGGGTTGTTAATGTCTAATGAAAAATCATCGCCCGTCATTACCCAATACAATTGTGGTGAAATCATTCTTGATAAAGGGATTTTTGCACTCGCTATCTGTCCTTGTAACTGGTCTTGGGCTCCGCCTTGCCAAGCGTCCATAAAAGGTGATAAATAGTTTTCCAATTCGGTGTAGGAAGTTAAAATCGTAAAGATGTCTGCATAGGGTTTATTAAGTAATTCAATGGCGTGTGGAAAGGTGCAATACTTACCATTTTCATAGATTTTCAAAAACCAAATGATAGCCGCTAATAAAATGATAGGCGATTCAACAAAGAAATCCCCCTGTTTCTGTATCCAAGTTCGGTTAAGGTTGAGCATAATCGTATAAGCACTCTCATACGCATCGGATATATCCGTCATAAATTGAGGATTGATGGGATTACAGCGGTGGCTCTTACGAGGGTCATCGAAGTTTATGACATAAAATTGGGGCTTAACTTCGTATTTATCTAAATGTTTTAATAAATGGTTATAGGCAATCGTAGAAAGGTCATCAAATTTAAAATCGTAGATATACATTGAAAAGCCTTTTTCGATTTGTTGCTTGATATAATTGTTTACAATGGCATAGGACTTACCCGAACCAGGTGTTCCCAAAACAATCGTTGCACGAAAAGGGTTAATGACATTGATCCAGCCCTCGTTCCATTGTTGGTTGTAATAAAATTTTGTGGGTAGATTTACCGAAAACTCATTTTCCATGAGTTGTGTTTCTTGCATAAAGGATTCGTTCTCGATATTGAAAACATCTTCCATAAGGTTGCTTTTCAATAATCGGCTCATCCAAGCTCCAGCCATAAGTAGCGATATAAATCCAGCGGAAGTAGTCAATATATAGAGTATGGCTCGAACGCTAAAAGACAGAGGCAAATTCAAAATCCAAAAATTACCAAAGAATAGCAAAATACCACACGCCAAAGCGATATGAATTTGTCGCCAAGTGATTTTTTCATCTTTTACGCCTTTGGTACCCAAGCAACTTAATGCTAATAATATAACCGAAAATATTTTCGTATACAGTTGATGATTAAACAAGCCTGGATGTTTTTGAAAGTTCTGCAATACCTTATTGACAATACTTAATGTCCAGCCTTGCCGTTCAAAAAAGCCATAACAATACCAATAGAGGTGCATTAGCACCACAATAACACTTACGGCACGCATCATCTGCATTATTTTTGCCAAGCCTCTTAAATCGTCTTCGTTTTGCATTTTTATATAGATTTTAAAGATTAAAAAATGATTGATTGAAAAATTATTTTTTTCGTTGTTTAACTTTCTTTTTCTTACGCCTCATTCGATTGATAAAGGCTTCTTCTTCGTAATCAACTCCTTGCTCTTCGGGTAAAAGACTAAACAACGCCCTAATCGTTGGGTAATCGTACTCATACTCGTAATAGGTGGTTTCTTGATAATCGTTATCATTTAAAATTACCTCTGTATCTGCGCCATTCGGATTGAATTGTTGTGAATGGTTTTCGGGTGTGGTCTGCTGCTGTTCTTGTTGGGTAAAATGTTTATGAAAGAAATTAGCGGAAAGGTCTTTCCCCAATCGTGAACCATTCCAAACGCAACGGGAATTATGGTCGATAAAAGTTACTCCATATAATTTGCCTTGGTCGTTCTCACGAAAAACCACCGATATTTTATGCGGTATTAAAGCCTTTCTAAATTCTGCCTTGCTTTGGGTTGTTTTTAAAACGTTTTTAATATGCTGTTTAAGCGATGATTTATCCTGCTTTTTTAAGTGAGGCTTGTGCTTTTCCATTTGCTTTTCTAATGATGGAAGTCCCGCCTTTTTACCAAATAATGAGGATTTAAAGGGATTGCTCGCCTTTTCTCCGTTTTCATCCAAAGCAAAATACACCAATCCTCTCCGATGTTCTCCGTGTAATTCGCCTTCCACTTTTTCGGTGCCAATATTCAACAGCTGGAGCAAGGCGGTATATTCTCCCAGACTTTGAAATTGATAATACTGAGGGATATAACGAACAATAGAAGCCAACTGACTTTTGAGGTCTGCCTTGCGATAATCCACAGGTTGAAATAAGACTTTGTCTTCTCCTTCCTTTTTATCTAAGGCGGATTGCAACCCAAACTTTTCTTCTAATGCACGACACACTCGCATTGATTTTCGTTTCTCAAAAGCATCATTGATTTTTTTGCCCTGTTCATCTACGCAAACAGAAACAATATGAATATGCGTTCTTTCAATATCTGTATGTTTAAATACCACAAAAGGCTGATTGCCATATCCCATTTCTTGCATATATTCGGCAGCAATTTCTTTGAAATCTTGATCTGAAACTTCATCTTTTGGGTCAGGATTGATAGAAATGTGTAGGATTGGTTTTTCAGTTTTTTGATTGGCTACTAAATATGGTTCAAACGAACGAGCCAAAACAGAAGTATCCCATTGACCATCCAAAGGATGTATCATATGATGTGTGTGTAGAATATTGCCATTATCATCTTCCACTTTTTCATAATTGTACAAAAGCACTCCCAAAAGATTACTCCCTCTTCCAATTTTTGCCACCATATCACTCAGCTTTTTAAGTGTTTTTGTTCAAAGTTTTGCGTAATCTGTTTGATTTCTTCACTTAAAGCCACTAACTTTTTGGTCTGTTCTTCGAGTTTAAAAAGGTATGCCCCTGCCTTTTTTTCTGAAAAATGGCGGTAAAGTATCTTGACAATCTGGTTATAATTGACGCCTATTTTCCTAAATTGAGCGTTTAATTCGGTGAGTTTGGTATAAAAATCAATGGCAGTTTTATCAATTTTTACCGTTTTAATTTCTCTACTGAACAAAACCGAAGTGATAAAATGTGATTTTACCTTCAAGCCTGATTGCTCAAATAAGGCTAAAAACTTTGCGTTTTCTTCCTCATTCAATCGAAATACATAGCGATGACTGCGGGGATTTAATTTCTCCGGACGACCGCCTTGTGGTAGTTGCTTATTATCTTTTTCCATTTTATATCCATTTTAATATTAAAAAATCCGACTTCGGAGGAATTTTAGCCTCCTGCAGGGACAAGTTGGTTTTGAGTGCCGAAATAGGTTTTCGGTGCCTCAAAACACAACTTGCTCTGTTCGGGTGAACAGAAAACACTCACTATCGTTCGTGTTGTGAATAGCCTTTATTTTTGGTAAAAAGACCCTGTCTTTTTTAAAGGCTACCTATTATTCTGTTTCCATAGCAAAACAACGGATAAACAATGGGCTAACAATGATTTTTTAAGTGCCATAAAACGCCATAGAATGCCAATAAATACCGCCTATTTCAACCATATTCCTATTTGATGTTCCTTTGTGCGTACAAATGTATGTGCATACCTACATAGCTACCTACTTACGCAGGTAAGTATATGCGTAAATAAGTACATAAGTGAGTATGTATATCTATAAATCGGTATGTATTCAACTATGTAGATATGAATGTATAGATGTAGGTAAATGTATAAGTACTTATGTATTCAATTACATAAGTACGAATGTACCTAAATACAGATGTATATGAGTAAGTAAATATGTATGTGTATAGATAGATATGTCTGCATATAAGTATATAGATAAGTAAGAACATAAATTAAATATCCATTAAAAATGAGTATGAAAAAAGAACCCAAATTTGTCAGCTTTGCCACTCAAAAGGGCGGTGTAGGAAAAACTACTTTTACGATTTTAGTCGCCAGCTTGCTCCATTATCGAATGGGCTATAATGTAGTAGTATTCGATTGTGATTACCCACAGCATAGTATCAGCAATTTAAGAGAGCAAGATTTAAAAATCGTGATGCAGAATGAACATTTTAAACAGAAAGCTCACGAGCAATTCAGTACGATTAACAAAAAAGCCTATCCGATTATCACTTGCCAATCCAATGAGGCGATTCAAAAGGCAGATGAGTTTATCAACGAAACGCCTTATGATATTGATGTAGTGCTATTTGATATGCCGGGAACGGTTAATACCGCAGGAATCCTGACCGTTTTGTCCCATATCAATCATATTTTTGCGCCCATCACTGCCGATAGGGTGGTGATTGAAAGTACCCTTAGTTTTACAGAAGTACTTTCCAATATCATTGCTAAAAATATGGAGAGTGCTATACAAACCGTGCATTTGTTTTGGAACCAAGTCGATGGACGAGAAAAATCGCCATTGTATAAAATCTACGAAAATGTTATTGCAGAATTGAATTTGTCTATGATGCAGAGTTTTATCTCGGACAGCAAACGCTTCCGAAAAGATGGAAGTGGTAATCAGAAGTATGTATTTCGTTCCACCTTAATGCCTGCGGACGAACGACTCATGAGTGGTTGCCACTTGGATGATTTTATTAAGGAATTTGTAAAAATAATAGAAGTATGAGCAAGAAAAGAAATCCTATCAACGAAAGCGAGTTAATGGAGCTAATGGCAGGAAAAAGAGAGGAGATATCAGTTGTAAAAGATTCGGCTAAAACATCAGAGCCAATTAAAGATGAGATTGTTTCAGATAACGAAACTCAGAACATAGAACCTGCAAATATGCTCAAGCCTGAACAAAAGGCATCAACATCTACAAGGCTTAAGAAAACAGATGTAGAAACCTATGAAAGTTTGTTTTTTAGGTCTGGAGAAACTTCAGCAAGAAATGGAAAATCAGTGTATATCCGCCCCGAGTTTCATCGCAGGATTGTTCAAATAGTACAGGTAATTGGAGAGGACAAAATATCTATTTACAATTATCTCGATAACCTGTTAGAAGAACATTTTAATCGCTATGAAAAAGAAATTAAAAAAGCATTTAAAGACAAGTATAAACCAATATTTTAAGTTATGGAAAAGATTATTATTATCCTGTTGTTTATCATCATATTCTTTCTATTATGGGAAAGAAATTTTTTAAGACCCAAAAATAAAACTTCCAATCCCAAAAGTGGGAGTCCCCCAAAACCTAAAAAGGGAGAGTCTTATACAGTGATAGGTAAGAGTAAATTTGTTGCTCCCAAAGTTGATGAGCCAGCGAAAGAAACTACAGAGCCATCATCTTCAAACGAGGAATCTGTAAAGGTACAGCCGGAACCTAAAAAAACTTCTATTCCTGCACAAATTCCTGAAGAGGAACTGGAAGCGATATTTAGCAAAGAACTCAATGAAGACGAGGAAGAGGACCTCCGAGCGATGCGTACCCCCGAAGAAGACGATGATTTTGCTACGGGACTATCTTTTGAGGAATTAGCACAGGTAGAGCCTTTGTTCACAAAGAAAGAATTGGATAAAGAGGAAGAACAACAGGCTACCTCAATAGCCAAAAAACTCAGTGATACCGAATTACTAAACGAAATTGAAAAAGTATTACCACAAGCCAAAAAACGAGTTTCTGAACTATTAGATAGGGACTTAAAAAGTCCTCCTACAAAAGGTAAAGAGGACTTTGATATTGAGGATTTTGTGTGAGAGAAATATTAAAAGTAGATTTTTTTGAAAGTAGAGTATATAAATTAATCAAAAAAAATAAGTAGGAAAGAAGTATTTTCGTAAATTTGTCAAATATTTTAAACTGAGTAAATATTTTAAAATGATTAAAAACAGTTGTAATTTTCATCAATTGATAGCAAATCTTGGATTTGCTATGAGTGATGATTGTCTGTTTTTGGTAGAGGACATCAACTGTAACAAATCTCAAGTTAAATTTCATCTAGAAAAAGCTAATGAATTAGAAGCTTCGGCAGTTTATTTTAGAAAACAACTTAATGGAAGTTATAAACCTCAAGTATATTTATTTGATTTTACAGATCGTAATTTCGATCAATCAATGGAGGATGACTTGGCTAAAATTCAAACAAATATTTGGAGTAGTGGTGAAGTTCCATTAGCCTGCTTCTTTTACAATACAGAAATAAAGATTATTGATTGTACAAAACATATAACAGAAGATTATAAGCCAAAGTATTTAATAGAAAAACTTAAACTAACAGGTAGAGTTCATAAGTTATATAACGAACAATTTGCTATAAAAATAAAAAGTGGAATTTTTTGGGAGGAAGAAGAACTAAAAAATAAGTTTAAATTCCAAAATTCTGCTTATGATAAGTTGATTGACAATATTCGTTATGTGTCAAAAAAACTAACAACTGAGTTTACTACTATTTCAACTGAAATAGTTAATAAAATAATAGTTCAATCTATCCTAATAAAATATTTAGAGGAAACAATTGATGATAATGGTAATAAACTCTTATCGAAAAAGTATTTCCAGAAATATAATAAAGCATCATCCTTTAATGATGTTTTAAGGCAAGAAGGTAAATTTGTTGAACTTCTTTCGGATTTAAATCATAATTTCAACGGAAATGTTTTTAAATGGGAAAAAGAAGAGCAAAATCAACTAAAAAAAGTAGACTTATCTTTAATAGCAGATTTATTAAATACTGACAAAACAGACTTAGATTCAAAACAACTTGAATTAGGTTTTCCAAATTGGAGATATTTTGAATTTAAACAAATTCCTGTGGAATTAATTAGTCGCTTATATGAAGAGTTTTTAGCAGAGAATAAACAAGACAAAGGATTATATTATACTCCCTTGCATTTAGCAAAATTATTGATTGATGAATGCATTCCATTAAAAAAATATAAGGACTTTAATTTAAAGGAATACACAATTTTAGATCCTGCTTGCGGTTCGGGAATTTTTTTGGTAGTGGCTTTTAAGAGATTAGTGCAGATATGGCGACTCCAAAACAATATGAAGACTCCAAATATTAATGTTTTAAAGTCAATATTGAGAAATATTTACGGCGTTGATAAAGAAGAGCAAGCGGTACGGCTAGCATCGTTCAGTTTAAGTTTGGCTTTATGTAATGAATTAAATCCTTTAACGATTTTAAATGAATTGAAATTTGATGATTTAACGAAAACGAATTTAATTCATTCCGATTTTTTTGAATGTAGAGTCATTGAAGATAAAAAGTTCAATTTAGTAATTGGCAATCCTCCTTATGTTAGGGGAGGTACAAAAGATTTTAAAAAAAACACTACCAAATTTATTCAAAAAGAGATAGAAATTCCAAACAATCAAATCGCTTTGAAGTTTTTAGGTGATTCATACTCTTTCTTAAAGAAGGGGGGATTGCAATGTCTATTGGTAAAGTCTTCAGGAATACTATATAATACTGGATCAAGATTTTACCTAGAAACATTGCTTACAGAAACAAATGTTGTCCAAATATTAGATTTTACGGCTCTTGCAAGAAATAGATCATTATGGGACAACAAGAAAGTTTCTTTCTCTGTTGATGGGAAAAAGAAAGAAACTCCTCTAGAAGTGGAGACTGCTGCTGTTTTTATCAAAGAAGGAAAACCTAATTTTTCAAGAAACATATTACATTTAACCTTCAGAAGAACAAAAGCTACTAAAGAGCGAATAATTTTTGAAATAGATGACTATGACTTACATTTTGTAAATCGTCAAACTGCAATAAGTAATAAATTTATTTGGAAAAATAATCTATTAGGAGGAGGAAGAATAAAACAAATAATTGAAAAATTGTCTAACACAAAAAAAATAGAAGAATTTTTTAAAAATTATGGGATTTATGGGGAAGGAGCTGGAGGTGCTAAATCTTTACATAATGATGCTTTTTTAGGAGATAAAATAGAATCATCTTTTATAACACAACAGTATATATCATCTTTCGAAGGACTAAAAGAAAAAGAAGTTTACAAATATCCTAACTTTTTAATTAAAGAAAATATTGAATTACCTTTTTCATATAATGATAAACAAATAAAATTTTCAAATGAAATTGTTGGTTTTTATTCATCTGAAGAACAAAGGTTAAGACAATTAACATCTTATTTTGAAAACAATATTGATGTTTTGAAATTCTACAATATATGTACAAGTGGAAAATTACTTGTTTATAAAAATACAGCTTGTAAACAAGAAGATATATTAAATCTTCCTTTTGATTTTAATATAAATCTTTTATTATCCGAAATGGATAACAAAATCATTAGTGAAGTTAATAATATAATGCAAATGTTTCTTAGAAATGGAGAAAATTCAAAAGCCTTACAACCAATAAAACAGCATAATCTACTATCAATTATCTCAAATTATGGGGCTGAATTTTCACGAGCCTTAAATGCCATCTATCAAAACAAAAACCGCAAATTTAGATTATCTGATGTTGTTCAGTTAAAAAATTCATTAATAGCAACTGTTTTTAAGTACGATAATGAAAATATAGACCCAAAATTTGGCAACGATTTGTCCGAATTAGATATTCAAGGGCTTACAACTAATGATATTTCAGCTCATCTATCGGTAAATAGGATAATAAAATTATACCCTCAAAAAGATACCATTGTTTTTGTGAAACCAAATCAATATAGGTATTGGCTTTCATTAACGGCTTACCGAGATGCAGATAAATGTTTTTCAGATTTTTCAAATGCAGGTTTCTAGATGATAGCAGAAGAATACTCAAATATAAGTTCTCCTCTTTTTTTGACTGGTCAAAAAGATAGAACTATTGATTTTATTAATCAATGTCTTAAAAAATCTTGTAAGGCTTTTAAAAAGGCATTAAGCCAATCAAATTTAGCTCTACCTCTAAATGAAAACAAATATACACAAATATATGTAGAACAAGTAGAGGTTTTTATAAAATCACATCCTAATATTGGAGTAAAAAACCAATATTCAGATACATTCTTTGGAACGAAAGGTATTCCTGATTTTTATTTTCATAAAGTAGAGGAAGGGGTTCATAATAAGCCAATAATTGTATGGGAAGTAAAAATATTATCAAATTCTTTTGGGAAGAAACGAGAAAAAGAGTATGTAATTGGTGATAACAATAATGGAGGAATTGAACGTTTTAAAAATGAAAAACATGGAAAAGGATTGCCTGAATGTGGTTTACTTGGGTTTGTGCAGGATAAAGACTTTAATTATTGGCATAATACAATAAATAGTTGGATTATAGATTTATCAAAAACTAATGATATTTGGAAAGAAGATGAAATATTAAGTATGATAGAGCATAATAATGAATTCTGTACCTTTAGATCATTTGCACACAGGAGTAGTGATAAAGTTCACTTAATTCATTTATGGATTTTGTTATAAAGTAAATCTTTAATCTTTTTCCCATATCTCTTACTATCATAAATGTAATGAAGTTTTTGGTTCTCTGGCCTTTTTCTTACATAAAGTTCCCCCCCCTTATAAACCAGCCATTCCCCGCCAGCAAATTCCAAAACAAGCCAAAAGTATAATCGTTAAGAGTGTGCCTATACATTTGTGTTATAAATTTTAAAAAGCACAAAAAAATGGCAAAACAAACGTTCTTAAAAACAAGCTTAATGATTGCTTTGTTTTTAACTTCTTTTAGCCTTTTTGCCCAGCAGGGCAATGGCGTAGGTGGTATCAACGAAGCCACCAAAATGGTAACCTCTTATTTCGACCCCGCTACCAAACTTATCTATGCGATTGGTGCAGTGGTTGGACTAATCGGTGGCGTGAAAGTCTACAACAAATTCTCTAACGGAGATCCTGATACAAGTAAAACCGCCGCTTCGTGGTTTGGGGCTTGTATCTTTTTGATTGTAGCCGCTACCATTCTAAGGTCTTTCTTTTTATAAACGATAGTCCTATGGAAAGAAAGAAAAAGAATTTTGCCATCAATAAAGGCATCGGCAGAACGGTAGAGTTCAAAGGACTCAAAGCTCAATATCTGTTTATTTTCGCAGGTGGTTTATTGGGTGTCCTGCTACTTACGATGATACTCTATATCGTGGGCGTAAGTCCTTACATTACCATTGGTCTCGGTGTCCTATTGGCGGGGTTAGTCATCTGGCAGACTTTTTCGCTGAACCGAAAATATGGCGAACACGGCTTAATGAAAATAGCCGCCAATAGAAGACATCCTAAATTCCTTATCCACCGAAAGGCTGTCCATCGATTTATCCAACCTACTAATTCCCATACCCATGAGAAATAAATCCAAAACAGCAACATTGGAGAGTAAATTTCCTTTGTTAGCCATTGAAGAGGCTTGTGTGCTATCCAAAGAAGCCGATATTAGTATCGGCTTTGAGATAGCCCTCCCAGAATTATTTACAATTTCTTCTAATGATTACGACAATCTACACTCAATATGGCATAAAGCCATCAAAGTATTACCTGATTATTGCATTGTCCATAAACAAGACTGGTTTACCAAAGAAAACTACGAACCTAATATTCAAAAAGAAAATCTAAGTTTTTTGACGCGTTCATACGAAAGACATTTTAATGAACGCCCTTTTCTAAATCATCGTTGCTATCTATTCATAACACAAACCACAGAAAAGAGAATGCAAACCCAAAGTAACTTTTCCTCTCTTTGCAAAGGGCATTTTCTTCCAAAACAAGTAACTCAAAAGGAACATTTCACTCGCTTTTTAGAAGCCGTTGCACAATTTGAACGCATCTTGAATGATAGTGGATTTCTAAAACTCACTCGATTGACCGAAAAAGACTACATCGGCGATAAAAACTCCAAAGGCTTATGGGAACGCTATTTTAGTTTAACCCCAGACACCCATCAAAGTTTACAAGACATTTGTCTATCGGCAGAAGAGATGCGTATCGGTAATCAACGCCTATGTTTACACACCTTATCCGATACAGAAGATTTACCCGCCAAAGTATCCCCTGATAGTCGCTACGAAGGCTTATCAACTGATAGAAGCGACTGCCGGCTGTCTTTTGCCAGTCCAGTCGGTTTGTTATTGAGTTGCAACCATATTTATAATCAATACCTTTTTATTGATAATTCAGAAAAGAATTTACAACGATTTGAGAAATCCGCTCGGAACATGCACTCCTTAGCTCGGTATAGCCGTGCCAATCAAATCAATAAGCAATGGATTGATAATTATCTCAATCAAGCCCATTCTTTTGGTTTAACCTCTATTCGAGCGCATTTTAATGTCATGGCGTGGTCGGATAATCCACAGGAACTCCGCAAGATCAAAAATGATTGCGGTAGTGCTTTAGCTGCTATGGAATGTAAACCCCATCATAATACGGTTGATGTTGCCACTTTGTATTGGGCGGGTATTCCTGGAAATGCTGCGGATTTTCCGAGTGAGGAAAGTTTTTATACTTTTATTGAACCCGCACTGTGTTTCTTTACACAAGAAACGAATTACCATAGTTCGCCTAGTCCATTTGGCATCAAAATGTCGGATAGACTTACGGGTAAACCTATCCATTTGGACATCTCGGATTTTCCGATGAAAAAAGGAATTATTACCAACCGAAACAAATTTGTTCTCGGTCCTTCAGGAAGTGGTAAGTCCTTTTTTACCAATCATATGGTACGCCAGTATTACGAGCAAGGCACACACGTATTGATGGTAGATACAGGAAATTCTTACCAAGGTATTTGTGAACTGATTAACGCTAAAACCAAAGGTACAGACGGCGTGTATTTTACATATACCGAAGACAATCCGATTGCTTTTAATCCTTTTTATACGGACGATAATGTATTCGATATAGAAAAAAGGGAAAGTATCAAAACCCTCATTATGACCCTTTGGAAACGCGAAGACGAACCCGCAAGGCGTTCAGAAGAAGTAGCACTATCTAATGCGGTTAATCTCTATATCCAATACATCAAAGATGCCCCAGAGCATCAACCTTGCTTCAATGGTTTTTATGAGTTTGTAAAAAAAGATTATCGACTAGTCTTAGAAAAAAAGAATGTCCGAGAAAAGGATTTTGACTTGATGAACTTTTTGAATGTTTTAGAACCGTATTACAAAGGTGGCGAGTACGACTATCTTTTAAATTCGGACAAAGAAATGGATTTGCTCAATAAACGATTTATCGTTTTTGAAATTGATGCCATTAAAGACCACCCGATATTGTTTCCTGTCGTTACCATTATCATTATGGAAGTCTTTATCAATAAAATGCGAAGACTCCAAGGCATTCGCAAAATGATATTGATTGAAGAGTCTTGGAAAGCCATTGCCAAAGAGGGAATGGCAGAGTATATTAAGTATCTGTTTAAAACCGTTCGTAAATACTTTGGTGAAGCCGTAATTGTAACGCAAGAAGTGGACGATATTATTCACTCTCCGATTGTCAAAGAAAGTATCATCAATAACTCGGATTGTAAGATACTACTCGACCAAAGAAAGTATATGAACAAGTTTGAGGATATTCAAAGAATGCTCGGACTTACGGAAAAAGAAAAATCTCAAATTCTTTCGATTAATCAAAATAACGCCCCCAACCGATTGTATAAAGAAGTGTGGATAGGCTTAGGCGGTACGCATTCGGCGGTCTACGCCACGGAGGTAAGCCCCGAAGAATATTTAGCCTATACGACCGAAGAGTCCGAGAAATACGAACTCATGCAATTGACTAAAAAACTTGATGGCAACTTAGAGTTGGCCATTCGCCAAAAGGCACAAGAGAGACGAGAAGAACTTTATTAATGTAACCCCTAAATTTTAAATAAATGAAACGATTTATTATTAGCACATTAGCCGTTTTAGGAATCGGCACCAGTGTATCGGTAAATGCCCAATGGGTGGTAAGCGACCCTGGGAACTTAGCTCAAAGTATTGTGAACACAGCTCAAGAAATCGTACAGACTTCTTCAACCGCTACCAATACCCTTAAAAACTTCAAGGAAGTAGAAAAAGTGTACAAGCAAGGAAAGAAATACTACGATGCCTTAAAGCAAGTAAAAGCCATTGTGAAAGACGCACGAAAGGTTAGAGAAACCGTCTTAATGGTCGGCGATATTTCCGAAATCTATGTAACCAACTTTAAAAAGATGACCCAAGACCCCAATTTTAGTCCTGATGAATTAGAAGCCATTGCTTTTGGGTATTCTCAATTATTGGAAGAGAGTTCAGGCTTACTAAATGATTTAAAGAAAATCATCAATGCCACTTCGCTTTCTATGAATGATAAAGAGCGAATGGATATTATTGACCAAGTCTATAAAGAAGTCAAGGAATATCATAGCCTTATTCGTTATTACACGAAAAAAAACATATCGGTAAGTTATCTAAGAGCAAAAAAGAAAAATGAAACCAAACGCGTATTGGATTTATACGGAACAGAATCTAGGTATTGGTAATTCATTCTTATTTATTCACTACATAATTCTATACACATGCTATTAACCATTGATTTTACCAACCTACACGAGATGCTTCGCAATCTCTATGATGAGATGATGCCATTGGCTTCTCAGATGAGTTCCGTGGCTCGTGGGATTGCTGGACTAGGTGCTTTATTTTATATCGCTATGCGTGTCTGGCAATCCTTAGCACGAGCGGAACCTATTGATGTTTATCCGATGCTTCGCCCTTTTGCCATTGGACTAGCCATTATGTTTTTCCCGACCATTGTATTGGGAACTCTCAATACAGTTTTAAGCCCTATCGTAACGGGAACCCATAGCATATTGGAAGGGCAAACTTTAAACCTAAACGAGCTACAAGAGCAAAAAGATAAGCTGGAGCAAGAAGCCATGCGCCGAAATCCTGAAACCTCTTACCTAGTCGATGACGAAGAGTTTGATAAAAAGTTAGAAGAATTAGGCTGGTCGCCCAAGGATTTAGCTACTACGGGAGCCATGTATGCTGAAAGAAGTATGTATAAATTAGGCCAGCAAATAAAAAATATGTTCCGAGAATTATTAGAAATTCTTTTTCAAGCCGCTGCTTTAGTGATTGATACGATACGCACCTTTTTTCTGGTCGTCCTTTCTATCCTCGGACCGATCGCCTTTGCTTTTTCCGTTTGGGATGGGTTTCAATCCACCATGAGCCAATGGTTTACAAGATATATCAGTGTTTATTTATGGTTACCTATATCAGACTTATTCAGTGCCTTGCTTGCTAAAATGCAAACCTTAATACTTGCTAATGATATTGAGCAATTATCCGACCCCAATTTTATTCCTGACACTTCGAATACTGTTTATATCATTTTTATGATTATCGGTATCGTAGGATATTTCACCATTCCATCAGTAGCTGGTTGGGTGGTTCAAGCGGGAGGTATGGGCAACTTGGGGAGAAATATCAACCAAACGGCGCAAAAAGCTGGAAACATTGCCTCCGCAGGGGCTGGAGCCGCCGCAGGATATGTCGCAGGAAAACTCTTTAACAGAGGAGGAGGCGATGATCACGATAAAAATACAGAGGGGAATTTAGAAACCTAATGACTTTATCTCTTTCAAAATTATAAACTCAAACAGTAGTAAATTATGGAATTTAAAATTTTAAGAAACATTGAAACAGGATTTAAACAAATCCGAATGTATGCGATTATTTTTGCCGGTATGTGTTTAATCATCACGCTTTTCTCCATTGGTTACGCCTATTATTTTATGGAACAACAACGGAAGAAAATCTATGTTCTGGATAACGGGAAATCTCTCATTTTAGCCCTTTCACAAGATGCTAAGCAAAACCGCCCCGTAGAAGCCCGTGAGCATATTAGAAGATTTCACGAGTTCTTTTTCAATATCGCACCCGATAAAGCCGCTATTGAAAGCAATATGAAAAGAGCCTTTTTCTTAGCCGACAAAACCGCTTTCAACTATTACAATGATTTAGCCGAAAAAGGCTATTACAACCGTATTATCTCCGGGAATATCCGACAAAGAATACAAGTGGACAGTATTGTCTGTGATTTTGACCATTACCCTTATCAGGTACAGACTTATGCCAAGCAATACATCACTCGAGCCAGTAATATAACCGAGAGAAAATTAGTAACCGCTTGTCAATTGGTTAATTCTGTTCGTTCGGATAATAATCCCCAAGGCTTTATCATGGAGCAATTTCGAGTTATAAAAAAAGAAGATGTGCAAACCGTCGAACGCTAATTTAATCACCATTAAAAATAAAATCGTATGGAAGAGAATAAAACCAATCAAGAAGAGCCAGAGAAATTCAGTGTGCTACTTACAGATGAAGAGCAACAGGCACAAGAAGAACAGGAAGAAGCGCAAAGAGAAGAAAACCGAAAACAGCTCAAAAAATGGTTCATTTTTGCTTTGATGGGCTTGGCTTTCTTAGGCTGTATGTATCTATTGTTCTTTATGGGGAACGAATCTGAGGATAAGTTAAAGGGGGAGCAAGACCTTATCCCCGAACCTACGGAAATTTCACTTCCCGAAGATAAGGGGGAAGCCTACGAGCAAGACCTTTTAGAGCAAAAGCGTGAAGAAAAGCAAATGGCAATGCAGTCTTTAGGAGATTTTTCGCAAAGTGTACCTCCAGAAGATGATCCCATAAATGCGTCTATGACCTCTTACCAAAAAGTTCATAGAAACTTAGATGATTTTTACAGGGAGGATTCTGATGAGGAAAAAAAACAAATGCAAGAAGAAATCGACCAGCTTAAAAAACAACTGACAGCTCCCAAGCCCCAAGACCCTTTGGAAACTCAAATGAAACTTATGGAGCGTTCCTATCAACTGGCGAACAAATACAGTTTACAACAAGATAAACCAGAAATTTCTGATGAAACCTCTGAAACAAAAGCCAACGACAATGCCTATATAGGGAGTGATAAAGAAGCTCATATTACACCCGTATATAGCGTTTCTAATAAGGTCGTCAGCCAACTTCCAAGAGCCTTATCCGATGAGAAATTATTAGAAAATTGGGTACAACAGAACCAAAGAGGTTTTCATTCTATGGAAAGCCAAAAGGAAGAAAAGCCAATGCTAAAAAATAGTATTAAAGCGTGCATTCACACCGAACAATACATTGATAAAAATAATCGTATTCCTTTACGGCTTTTAGAGCCTATCCGCGTGGCTGGAATGGTTCTGCCCAAAGGTACGCTTTTGACCGCAATGGCAAAGATGGGCGAAGGAAGACTGTTGTTAGACATTCGTTCATTGGAGTATCAAGGGCGTATCGTTCCCGTATCGGTAACTGCCTACGACTTAGATGGACAAAGGGGACTTTATATCCCTTATACACCTGGTGCCAATGCTTTTCGTGAAGTCGCTGCTGGACTCAGTCAATCTTCTGGAACCAATTATACTTTTAGCTCTTCTGCCAAAGACCAAATTGTATCTGAAGTCGGAAAGGGGGTATTACAAGGCACAAGTTCGTACCTATCCAAAAAGATCGCTCAGCCTAAAATCAAAGTAAAGGCAGGGTATCAAGTTTTATTAGTTTCAAAACCTTAATTCATTCATTCAAAAAATTTAATATCTATGAAATCATTACACCCATTTTTAATCTCCATTTTCTCTCTAACAGTAGGAAATGTCAATGCACAAACAGAAACGCCAAACCTCGAAACGGATAGTATCTATTATGAAAATGATACAATCTCTGAAACTAAAGTGTCAGAACCTGTAACACCAGGAAAAATTGAACCTTATTTTTTAGAAGTGGCTTACGACAAAACAACGCATTTGATATTCCCTTCACCCATCACTTATGTAGATTTAGGAAGCGAAAACCTCATTGCCGACAAAGCCCAAAATTCGGAAAATGTTCTGCGTGTGAAAGCCACAACCCCCGACTTTCATCCCGCAACCAATTTATCCGTAATTACCCAAGACGGTCGTTTTTACCATTTTGATATTTTCTATAATGAAAATCCTTCGGTAACAACCATGGATTTTAAACGCATTATGAACGAGTATAATATTGAAGATTTTAGTACAAAAACGGATATTTTATTTACGGATATTGGAAACCAATCGCCTGCGGTGGCTCAACTCATTATGGAATCTATTTATCAGCAAAAACGAAACTTTATCAAGCATATCGGTTCTAAAAATGCAGGTATTCAGTTCTTACTTAGAGGAATCTATGTTTATCAGGGAAAATTATACTTTGATATGCGTATGAAAAATCAAAGTAGCCTGCCTTATCAGGTGGATTTTATCACTTTTAAAATCGTCGATAAATCCATAGGAAAAAAGGAAGTCGCCCAAGAAATCCCTATCCAAGCTTTACGCACCTATCATGAACTACAAAGAGTAGAAGCCAAAAGTAAAGCCAATGCCGTGTATATGCTAGAGCAATTGACCTTAGATGATGACAAATTACTCAAGGTAGAAATCTTTGAGAAAAACGGCAGTCGCTATCAGTCTTTTACCATTGGTAATGAAGACTTAATTTACGCAAGAGAGATACAACAATTCAATTTAAAACTATAACACGATGAAAAAATTATTATTAGTGATATGTGGTTGGCTTGGAGGGATCAGTCTGTTGAACGCTCAACGACTATTCCCTGGGCAACAAGGATTGGAGGCAAGTGTGAACTTGCTTCCAACTTCCTTGAAACTTGATACCAAAGCCTATGATATTCGATTAGGTTATGTTCGCTATACCCATGAGGGGGATTATTGGCAATTTGGAGTGGCTTATACTCGTAATGTGTATACCTATCGAGAGCAGGATTTACCCATTGAAACCTTTACTGCCGAAGGCGGTTACTCGCTAAGCCTTATTGGGAACAGTAGCAGAAGTGTATCGCTCAATGTTGGATTAAGTGGCGTGGTAGGCTACGAACTCATCAATCAAGGAAATCACACACTATTCGATGGTGCGGTCATCAATAATAAAGATGCTGTGGTTTATGGTGGATTAGCAAGGCTACGTTTAGAGCGTTACCTGGTAGGAGATCTACTTATTTTCCTGCAAGGGCAAACCCAAATGCTATGGAGTACACAACGAGAGCAACTGCGTCCGCATATAGGATTAGGATTTAGAATGACTTTATAAACTTTTAAAAATCAAAGAAATGAAATATTTTGTAAAAATTAGTATTGCAATGATAATCTTGTTAGGGCTTATGGCTTGTGAAGACAGACTGGAGATACAAACTCATTTTCCTTTTGAAGTCAAAACAATGCCTGTACCGAAGGATATTCAGCGAGGGCAAACGATAGAAATTCGTTGTCAAATCGTATCAGAACAAAAGTACAAAGATGAAACTTATACTTTGCGGTACTTTCAGTTTGAAGGTGATGGAACGCTGCAATTTGCCAACCAAGAGCCTTTCTTACCGAATGATACTTATGTAATCCCTGACCGAACTTTTAGATTGTATTATACTTCCCAATCTAACAATACACAAAGTTTTGAGGTTTGGATTGCCGATAGCAAAGGCAAAGAACAAAAACTGAGTTTTGAGTTTAATGCGAAGAAAGAGGAGAAAACGGAATAGAAATAATAGTCGTATATTTGCACCAACAGAACCCACCTGCATACCATAAGAACTGCTTGTGGGTCATTTTTTGCAATTCATCAATTTAGATTTCCTAAGTTACCATTAGTGAGTGTAATATTTTTCAATTTCTTGTTTTTTATAGAAAATCTTTTTTATCTTTGTTGAAAGATTTATCTGTTATGTCTAAAATACTAACCATAGAAGTGAACCCAAATACAAAAAAAGGAAAAGCCTTTTTGGAGATAGTTGATTTGTTTAGAAATCAATCAGGGGTTAAGGTGGTTAATATTGACCAAGAAATTCCTACAAAAACGACACAAAGCAAGGCTTCTTTTATAGAAAAAATCTCACAAGAAACCAATAGAAAATTAACCAAAAGGTTACTCGCAGAACATAATATTGTACTATGATTGTTATCACCGATAGTAATATTTTTTATAGTGCTATTATTGCTCCAAAGGGTAAAATTGCCAGTATTTTAAGAGAAAAAAGAACGATTCAATTTACCGCTCCTTCTTACTTGATTGAAGAAATTAAAGAACATGCACAAGATATTGCAGATTATCTAAAAATAAGCAAAAAAGAGGTGTTGGCAATTTTCCAAAATTTACTGGAAAATGTATCTGTTATAGGCACAAAAGAAATTCCTCAAAAGGATATTCTAAAAGCCGTAGATATTGTTAAGGATATTGATATAGATGATGTCTTTTTTGTTGCATTACACCTACACACACATCATAAAATATGGACGGGAGATAAGGAACTCATAAAAGGGTTGAAATTAAAAGGCTATGATATTTGTATCACCACCGAAGAGTTAAGCCAACACACCTATAAGTAATATAGCCCTTTCCAAAAACTGCCACCCACTTCCAAAAGCGACCGCCTTTACTTCACCGAATTGCATTCAAAGTATCTTCGCTAAAAAAGATACCAAATTATGGAGGTGATAGTTATTGAAAAAAAAATATTTGAACAAATCAATCAAAAATTAGGGGACTTACTCAAACAAACAAAGTCCGTAGTAGAAACACATCAAGCCATTTGTCAAAACAAAAAATGGCTGGATACACAAGAGGTCTGTCAATTGTTGGGTATCAGCAAACGCACCCTCCAAAACTATAAAGACCGAAATTTAATACCCTATTCATACATCAATCGAAAAAACTACTACAAGCGTAGTGATGTGCTGGAGTTATTAGAAAATCAAACTGCAAAAACTGAAATCTAATGGAACTCTATACAGAACAAACGGAAGAAATGGCTTCTTACCAAAAGCAAATACAAGAGCTTAATGAATATGTGAAGTTTTTGTTAGAGCATTTTAAACCTGTATTTAATGGGGAAATTTATTTATCTGGAAAAGAATTGTGTGAATTATTGCATATAAGCCAAAGAACCCTCCAACAATATAGAGATGATGGCTTTTTGCCTTACATTCAAATTGAGGGTAAAATTTTGTACAAAGAGAGCGATGTACTAAAAATATTAGAGAATAACTATAAGGCAATATAACGATTATCCAAAAGTTTACGAATTGTTTTTTTAGCATCAATGATTATAAGGCATTGAATATTCAAAAACCGACCGCTAATCCATTTCTAAGGTGGGGCTTTTTTTTGCTTCTTTTTCTTTGCCTCAGAAAGAAAAAGAAGTCCGCAAAAAATCTCAAGCGTTTTGCTTATGGAGAGTCGTACTTGTACGGTGTTATAAGCCATAGGCTTGTATCCTTTGGTTCTGTTCAAAAAAGTATTTAAAGAAATGAGGAGTGTAGCGATAAACCTGCGTTAGCAGAGATTTATCGATTAGCGACGAATGTATGCAAAGTCTTTTTTGAACCGCCCTTGCCTTACAATGGCAAAGGCTGAGTGCGGTAGTCCTTTAAATTCAAAAAGAAACCTCTGTGTTTTACAAATCCATTGCGAAACATACCCCAAAATAAAGAAGTACCCATTTGAGCAAGGGTTGAGTTAATAAACAAATCTTGCTTGTGTAAAGCCTCTGCAAGTGAACAACTCGGCGTGTCGTCTGTTTCTTCGGATTGCTTTAATAAGTCGGCAAATTCATCGGTAATAAAAGGGAGTTTCTCAATGGTTTTATATTTCTTTGACTTTGGCTGTGAGTGTTTTCCAATGGTGGATAAAATCACTTGTCCTGTTTGCTGGCTGTTTCCAAAATCAAACCAATATCTTGGTTGGTTGCCTTGAAAACGACTACTATTTTCTGAACAATCCTTTATAATGTCCGCAATTTCAAAGCGTGATGAAACACTATCGACACAAGTGATATATAAATTGCTGACAAGCTCGTGAGAATTGTTTTTCTGATAATCCTTTGCAAATTTAATAGTTTTTGCTTTCCAATTCGTGCCAAAAAATCGGTTTACCCTATTGATTAAAGCAATGGATTTGTACATACCCACCTCGCTCTCGGCAAAAAGTTGTCTGCCTAAATTGGCTTGACTAATCGTATCATTGTCCCATAATGTTAAGGCAAATCCTGCGTGTCCTAATTGCACCAAAGCGTGGTGCATTCTACCCAAAGCGGTTAAAACTTGCGAACCTGTGCCACCTGCACCAATCAAGTTAATACTAATAGGGTTCGTCGCATTGATAAGACTATTATCTGTGTAATGTATTTTATCTCTTGTATCCATTATAAAATATCTTTTAGAGTTTTATTATTTTCTTTCAATTCTTTGTTTGGGAATGGCTTTTCCGTATCGATAAGGCTTTTCCAAATATTGGTTATATTTCTCTTTGTTGGGCAATAATTGTCTAACAAATGGCTAAAATAACTTTCAAAAAAATAGGTTTCCCATAATTGCATAAATTCCTCCAATGAGGTTGATTTTTCAATATCTATACTTACACTCCCCATACATACATTAGCATTTTCGTAAACATTAAAAAAAGGCGCATAATACAATTTTGTATGTTCTTGAGGTCTGCGGTTAGACTTTAAAGCGTATATACTTAAACTTTGCTTGGTGGCTTTCCAAAGTAAAGGAGGAGTATAAGCCGTTCCGCTTTGCATTCCTAACCTTTCCACAAAATATAGGGTTCTCTTTTGTGCTTTGGTGTACCATATCAAACTCCCTTTTTCGCTTGGATTAATGTGCAGTACATTGGTGGGAATTACGCCTTTTGGCTTTAAAAATGTTTTATTTCTTTCCTCTTTGGTTGTTAAGGCTTTTGATAGTCGTTCGCTTTCTCGCACACTTAGAGGATGGGCATTCATCATCCTGCCTTGCTCATCAATATCAAAATGTTCGATATAGCAATTATTGTTTGTTGTATTCTTATAGACTACAAAGGCGGATTTTGGATAGTATGGTGTATTTATATCTTCTGTTAATTCTCTTATTTGTGTATTCATATTTTTAAAATTGATGTATTAAACGATATAGTTTTGGGATGCTATTAAATATTTGATTTTCAAAACAAAAATTTCGTTTACGCTCAAACTCTGTATTAAACTCTGCGTTAAAATCTCTACGGATAGTTGGTTCAATTTGTTCAGAATATTCGTTTAAAAAATTATTTACTATTTCCACAATTTGGTCAAATATCCAATCATCACAATTGGATATAAATCCGATATACTTATCTATGGTTATTGTATCATAATCATCGTGTTTTTGGGGATTATAATTGTCGTATCTGAAAATATTTTCCTTTGGATAAGTTTTGTAAAGTGTATAAATTTCTTCTGCAAAATTTTTAAATTCTTTTTCGTGGGAGGTCTTTGGCTTAAATTGATTAAGTCGGTGTTTGAAAAAATATAAATTCTTTTCATTCATAATCTTATGATAGATTATTTTCCCTATATACTTAGTTTGTTTTAATTTGGCTAATTCTTGTTCTCGTTCTTCAATATCGTAAAAATCTTCCTTTAGCCAGTCTTCCAATATATCATAATGATACCCTAAAAAGTCGCTTTCTTCAGTATAATAAGGTAGATTTATCACTCGCAAATAATAAGAATATACCGATAATAATAAGTTTGCTAATTGCTTATTTTTTCCGCTTTTGAGTAAAAAATATAATGGTTCAATAGGGATATAAAACAAAGTCATACCAGTATTATAAACTTCTGAAACCGACAAATAACAACCTTTTTGTGGGTGTTTAAAAAGGTGTAGTTTTATATCATTTTCTTGCTTTATCTGTTTTAATTGTTCTTCTGCATCTTTGAAAGCCAAATGAATATTCTTTGGATAGGGGTAATGTTCACTTTTTGTGGGGGTAAATTTGTAATAATGAGCAAGTTTAGAAAGGGAATTATAAAACTCCCTTTCATTAATTTCTATATATTTAGGTGAAAAAATATTTCTTAAAATAGCATTGGCACTTGCTCTTTGGGGACGCTTTTTTGCTTGTCTTTCTGTACCTCGTTTTGGTCTTTGGCTCGGTGTACCCATTCCAAAAACTCCGCCAGTTGTTGGCACAATTGTTCGTTGCGTTGTGTGTTCTTGGGTAGGTATAAATTTCCCTTGATGATATGTTTGTTTTGCATAATTCATTTTGTTTTATTTGATTGTTCCTTTTTTAATAAATTTCTTGTCTATGTAAAGTTGGATTTCTCCTTTTTTAAAGCCTTGATTTAAGGCTATATACTCGATATAATCGCCTTGAAAATTCTCGCCTATAAGGTTTTTAAAAATTACCCTAATCGCTGTTTTAATATCCATTGTCCGTTTTGGTGGATTTCTGCTCTGTCTTTTGTTTCCATAACTTAATGTTTAGCCTTTTGTTCCCATTACACTCTCAAATCTATAAACCACGCTATCTTCTACAATTTGAGGGGCAGACACTTTCGAGGTGGTAAGTATCGGATATTGATTGCTGTAAAAATTTAATACCGCATCGACACTCCATTGTGGATTAGGGTCTGCCAGTTCAATTTCTTGTCCGTTATCTTTAAGTTTAAATACTCTTTGTAGTTCTGTTGCTAATAACATAATCTCTGTTTTTTAAGTTTAATCTATTTCAAATAAATTCGGCTGAAACAATGCTGAAAGTTCCTTTCTTCGCTTTCTAATCTTTTCAGCCTGTTCGGGATATTCTTCTACACTGGGCAATTTCATCCATGCTTCTCTCGGTTTTTCTTGCTTAGCGAGTTCCTCTACCTTATCCATTAGTTCTTTGTATTTCTTGGCTCGTTTTTCTTTCTCTTTCTTTTCCCTGTCTGCTTTTTCTTTTTCCATTGCGGATTGCTTTTTGGCTCTTTCCTGTGCTTTTAGATAACTTTCCATATTTACCATAAGTTTTGATGTACTTTCAAGCGGTTGCACTATGGTAGCAAAAAATTGCTCGTCTAACTCTTCGGCTGTTCCTTTGATTGTTAGCGGTGGGATAAGGTTCTTCGCCTTATCGCCACACGCATCATTGTTTAATAAGACGGATATTACTATGTTTTCAGTCTCTTTTCTAATGGTTAGATGGAGTGTTCCCTCTATTTCTAATCCTGCTATTTGTTTAAAAAAATTTGTGTTCATTGTTCTTAAAATTTAATTGATTACTTTAGCTATTGAATATCCTTTGTCTGTGAATTGGTAATCTTCTTCCGCAAACATTTGTATGATATATTCATCAGCGGTTAGCCTTTCGTATTCTTTTTGCAATTCTTTGTATAGATATTGGTTTAAATCATCTAAGACACTTTCTGTCCATTTCAATAGTTTTTCAATTTGATATGCAATGTGTGGATATTCCTTATCATTATTTCTAAAAGTGTATTCCCAATCAAAATGTAGATAATAGTATCGGTGTTTATTATAGGTCTTAAAAGATAGGTCTATATATCCGCGTTTGATAAGCTCAAGCACTCTTTTATCCATATCCAATCTATCAAAATCAAATGCTTGGTTAGGGGCATAATCTTTCCATTTTTCTTCTCTAACGGCTTGTATGAAATTGCTTATATCAAGTATATTACACGCAAAACTACTTCCGTCGCCTTGAGAATAAAATCCACTAAAAAAGATTTCAAACGGATTTATATCTATTTCCAATTTTGAGCATATCTTCATAAAATCAAAATAAGTGTCTTGCCACCAACTTGTGGTATTAACTTCTTTGTGTCGGTACTCTCTCAATACTTTTTCTTGTACCTCTGTTTCTAATTCTTCATATTTATAGATTGATATCGTAATTTTTTCCATTGCTACTCTATTTTGTGTTGTTTATTCTATCTTCTAAAAGAATATCTAAGATTTCCCATTCGCTTTGATATATTTCATCTGCAAAAGTGTAAGTACCATCATCTTCATTCCATTGATACTGCTCAAAATCTTCATCTTCTAAATTATACTCTATGAGAGTCCCCTCTTTATAAATTGCTTGTCCGTATATTAAGTTCCCTAACTCTTCATACTCGTGTACAAAATCTGTGATACCCACCTTTTGGGCTATCTTGCGGACTTCTTCAAGGTTTGGTACCCACTTGGTTTCATATCTATAGATGCCCTCGCCTTGTTTGTCCACACTGAAAAAGTAGGTGTTTCCCTCCTTGATAAAGTTAGGTAGTTGTCCGCACTCCTCTTGCTGTTCCTTGTCAATCATCTTTTGAAAGATAGTATCTACCTCTTGGATTTGTTTTTCCGTTCCCTCAAAAGTCACTATATTACTGCACCAATTTGCCATTGTCTTGTAGTTTTATAAAGGCGGTTATGTTATATAACCGCCTTGGGGTTAGTATTTAATCTATTTTCGCTCTTAATTGTAATTAAACATATCCGCTCCGTGTTCTGCATATACGCTACAAAGGTCAAAGGCTTTTTGTCCTCGGCTTTGTGCTGTTCCGCCCATTACTAGGGATTTTAATTTGCTTTCTTCATCTCGGTAATTACATACATTTTGATAGTACCCAGTAACGGCGTTGTATGCTCCAAACAAAGTTCCTTTGGTAGTTTCCATTTGTTGGCTCTCACTTAATTGAGCATACATAAATGCGTCTTCTACGCTGTTTTTAAACATACTTGACAAGCCTTGGCTATTCCCTTTCTTTAGATGTTCTAATGTCTCC
Organism: Riemerella columbina; assembly: GCF_030517065.1. Lineage (NCBI taxonomy): Bacteria > Pseudomonadati > Bacteroidota > Flavobacteriia > Flavobacteriales > Weeksellaceae > Riemerella > Riemerella columbina. The sequence continues at coordinate 823,157 of NZ_CP103950.1, read as the reverse complement.
TTGTTCGGACACAATGCCAATTCTATTAACTTTCGCACTTCTCGGTCGTTTACTCGGATTTTTGCCCACTCGTTAAAGGTTCCCTCTAATCGGTTACTTAATTTATTAGCCAATCCCATTACCTTGTGTGCGTTGGCTAATCGCTGTTTTGCTCCTGAGGTATGGCGAATACGAATAACATTATTCATATTTTTAAATGCTGCATTTAATGTATTCTGACACACTATTCGAATAGGGGTAAAGGCGGCGGTGATACTTCCGCTTCCGTCGTGACTTGTGGTTAAGAAAATATACTTTTCCGTTACATCATCGCCGTTCCCCACTCGGATATAATCGGGTAATTTGGCTGTGATAAATATGCGTTCGCCTTTGCCTAATGCTCCTGCGGTTTCGTACAATATTCCATCGCCTCCTCCGACAATTTCATCAAAAAAGGCAAATGCCTCTTGGTTTTGTACGACTTGATAATCTTTACCCACTACGCCCAAAACCTCATTAGTATCCTCTCGCATCGTGGCAAAGGCGTTCGGCACTTCGATTTCACTGTCGTAAAACTCTATCCCCTGTTCGGTGGTTATGAGCCCTTTGCCTTTGGTGTATAAAGGCTCTTTGCTGACTTCAAAATTCAATCCTGCGTATTGTATGGCTTCTTTACTCGTTGGATGTTCACTTACGATTTGTCCCAATCCGTGCCACGCTTTTTCCTTTACACTGAAAAAACTATACTTCCCTGTTCTGCTGTTGTAATTAATGTTATGTGCCATTGTTCTAAAATTTTAAATGTTCCTAATTTGTTTTTTGTTATTCTGTTTATTAAAATGGTAAATCGTCTTCGGTTTCATCAATCGGTTGTGGCGTTATTACGCTCTTTCCGTTGCTGGTTTCCGTGCTTTGTCTTTGTCCACTTGCGTGTAACTTAATTTTTGAGGTATGAAAATTAAGCCCTGCTTTGGGGGCGCCGTCCTTGCCTAGCCACGCCCTCGCACTTACTCGCCCTGTGAGTTCCACTAATGCTCCTTTGGTAAGTATTTTAGCTACATTGGCTCCTTGCCAATACGCACAATCAAAAAAAGCGGTCTGCTGTATGTCTTCGCCCTGCTTGTTACGATAGTGGTCGTTTACGGCAATTGAAAAGTTTACTACCTTTCTGTCGTTAGGAAGTGCTTTCACTTCTGCATCTCTTGTTAATCGTCCTGTAATGTTCATCTTATTTAATTTTTAAAATTGATACTGCTTGTTAAATACTCATTCTCTCACAATCTGCCCACGCTTTGCTCTCTTGAGAGGTGGTGATGATTTTTTTTATTATTCGGTAATGAGAGGAAGAGCGGTTTCGTTTTAAATCCATTACTAATAAATCTACTTTTGTATGTTTCATATTGACCTTTTTTTTATTCGTTTAAAGAGTCGGAATATGCTGGTTTCGTTTCGAGGGCTTATAAAAAGTAGTGTTTAGCCTCTGCAAGGTTTTTCAGAAAAATACGCTCCTTGGAGGAAGATTTTTTTTGAAAACCCCAGGGCTTGACCTTGTAAAGGCGTTTAGAACACGGAGATACTTTTGCCCTTCGACTACGAAAAACCGCATTTCGACCATTTTATACCCGCGAAAAAAGGTGGAAATAGAAATCCTAATACAAAAGACAAGCATTAGGTAAATGGAGCCCATCGAAACGCTAAGCTCTGTATCGATTAACGAATATTTTTACCATTAGATAATGGTTTACTTCTAAATAAAATTACCGCTACAAAACAGGGAAGAAAGGGAATGTTTTGTAGCGGTAGTTTGGGTAAGTATAAAATTCTTAGTAGTTCTTTGGAGAGGGTTTTTCACAGAAAAATCATAGCCAATGGGCTACAAGAATTAAAAAAAAGCGGAGCCTAATGATAGTGAACGGACAGATTCTGGAGTTTTTGAGCGGCTATTTCCATGTCCTTACTGATTTTTGCACTGGTAATTTTGGCATAAATCTCCGTGGTATGAATATGTTTATGTCCTAGCATTTTACTGATACTTTCTATCGGAATATCCTCCGTAAGCATTAAGGTGGCAAAACTATGTCTTGCCCAGTGAAAAGTAATCGGCTTCTCTCGAAAAATACTACATTCATTCATGATTTTTTTGATGTATTTATTACAAGTAGTATTACTTGGAACAGGGAGTAAAGCGCCATTTTTGCCTAAACCTTCATACTTCTTTAAAATCATCTTGGGTATTTCTAATAATCGAACATTACACGCTATCTTTGACTTTTGTCGGCGTTTGACCAGCCATTGATTCCCATCAAAAAAATGTTGCTTGTGGCTTTGATTCAATTGCTTGATGTCTATATAGGCAAAGCCTGTAAAACAACTAAATAAAAATAAATCTCTTATTAATTCTAATTTGTCTCTTTCCCTTTTTGTGAAGTCTTGAGATGCTCTATAGTTTATGATTTTTTCTATTTCCGCTTTCAATAAATATCCCCTGTCCTTAGACTTTAGAGTGTTTTTATAATGACGAAAAGGGTCTATCAAAAGTAAATCTTCATTGATGGCTCTTTTAATGGTTCGCAAAAGCGGCCCCATATTACCGTAAATACTATTGTGATCTAAGCCTTTTTCGATCCTAAGATACGAATCATAATCATCTATAAAGGTTCTATCCAATTCTATCAAGTCTATATCCTCTCTGTAAAGTTTTTCTTTGAGAAATGACGCTAGATTTGCATACGCAGATTTATGCGTATTATAACTTGCCCGTGCTCTTAATTTTTTATCTACTTTAAGGGCAAAATCTTTGAGTAAGCCTTGGAAACATTTGAGCAAAGTATTGTCTGAATGCTCTCTGCCTAAATATCGGTCTTTTACTTTCTTGGCTGTTACATAGCCCTCATATTTGAGCATTTCGCTATAAATGTTCTGAATATCGTTTTCAATGGCTTTTAATTTCTTATTAATCTGTTTAGCTTCATGGGTTTTTCCACAGACCTTACTATTCTGTAAATCCAGTGAAGGGGATAAGCCTAACTTCGTGGAAAAGGGTTCGTTTTTTCCGTTAATGGTAATTCTTGCCATGATGGGAAGTGTGCCATCGGCTTTAGGACTTTTTCTTTTTAGGTAAAACAATACCGTAAAGGTTGTTCTTTGCGTTTTTTTCATCATTCTATAATTTGGGGTTACTAAATTAATTTCTATTGAGTAACAATGAAAGATGAAATATCATGCAAAGCACTGAAATATAGCCTCTTCTATAAAAAACTTTGAATGCTTATCAAGTAACTGATAAGTAACTCAACTTTGTCTTTTTAAGGCTAATTTCAGTGATTCTCTGTCGGCAAGTTAGAGGTAAACAAATAATTAATTCACTACTTCATAGATAGTTACGTTTTTTTACCTATTTTTGCTTTTTGGTTAATTGTTTTATTTAATCAGAAATAAAACGGTAGAAAATGGAAATAAACCGAAAATATTACAACGCACCTCAACGGAGTAGCTTTAACGCATTATTTTTTATCAAAATATACATATACCCCCCTCCTGCAAAATCATTGTTAAAAAGCTCCTTTGTATGCAAATAGAGGCAAAATATAGCGATTTTGGTCGTCGTCTCCCTCAAAATTGAGGCTTTTTAGCTTAAAAACTTGGTGCATAGCGTATTTTTTCAAAATAATTGTTTTTATTTTCTTTTTTCTTCTATTTCTACCCATTTTTTTATGCAATTTCGCTTATTTCCTCATCTAACTGCTTGATATACTGGGTTAAACTTATTAACTCTTTAGCTGTAATTTCGGGGCGGTCGGCTTTGTTTTCCAGTCGTTGCCTTAGGTTAATAAGCCTTTGCCGTCTGTCGGCTTGGGCTTGTAGTCTTAACCTCTCATATTTCCCCGCCGTTTTCTCATTTACACCCGCCAAATTTCCGCTTTCTTTTTGATTGTGTCCCTTTGCTCTACTCTCGCAATAAGTGGCAAAATTTAGCCTTGTTTGGGCTTCGCTGGGTCTCCCGCCCTTTTTCTTAGTTGTTTCCATATTCTTCAAAGTTAAAAGTTAGTTGTATGTATTCTATCTGTTTTATAGTGCTTTGTGCTTGTTTTATTCGTTCCCTATGCTTTCGGGCTTGGCGGTTTAGCTCTCGGCGTTGTAGCCTTATGGCTTCTAAACTTCGGTAAGCTTCCAGTTCGGCTAATAACTCTGTTTGTATTAGCTCTGTTTTTTGCTTGGCTACCTTTTCGCAATGGAGGAAATAACGGCGAACGCTTTCCCCCTGTGTGGTGTTAGTCATCATTGCTAAACGCTTTGCAAAATCCAAAGTTAAAACGAAGTCCCGAGCCTTTGAGCGGTTGCGGTATTGGTTGGGTTTATATTCTAACGGCATTACTTCGTTAAGGTCTGAGGTATTAACTCGTTGCATTTGACGAGTTAAGGGTATATAATCCTCTCCCTCTATTGCCCACCGATTACCTAAAATGTTTCTTTTTACCCAATGGGTATAATTACTTTCATCAAGTCCTAAACCTCTGTAAAGTTGTGAGCATTGCACGGCTTGTCTCCCGTCCGCCGTTTTGGTCAGTGCCAACAGCTGAAAATTTGTTTTTGTCATTTTGTTATAATTTTTGTTTGTTAATGTTTGTTATTTCCTTTATCAATCGTTTTGCCCTTAGCGTGGTAAAGCACACGGGCGGGGCGGTTTTATTGTCCGTTATGAGGACTTTTACTATTTGCCTAATCCATTCAGCGGGGGCGTTTATTTCGCTTTGGCTGAGGTGGTCGGCGTATTGCATTCCGTCCGCTTTGTAGATAACCAACAAAGGGAGGTCTAAGCCTTTGAGTTTCGGGAGTAGCTTTTTTAGTTCCCTTAATTCGTTGGCTCTTTGCTTTTGCCTTGCTTGGGTTCTCCGCTTCCCGTTATGGTGGTTCTTACATTTCAACCCGCAAAATTTGGCGGAGGCTTTTTTATTTTTCAGTTCTTTTTTGCAATTCATACAAATAGATTTTTTCGGCTTTTTTTTCTTACTTTTTTCTTTTCTATCATTAAGTATTTTTTTACTTGTATTTTCTAACAAATAAGTATTAGAATTATTAACCTGTATTAACCCTTTATCTAAATGGTTAAATCGTTCCCTTTTTTGATTTTCCAAAGGTTGCACACTCTCAGAAATTCCGAACGCATTTTTTAACTTATTCCATTTGGTTAAATCGTTCCCTTTTTCGGGGGTGCTTTCCGTTGCAAGTTTTAGGCACTGGGAATAAATAAGCTCGTTAATTATTGCCTTTGTATCGTTTCCGTTTCCATACTTTGCCCTTAACTTGCTTAGCGTTTGCCGTGCCGTGTGGTATTGCTTTTTATTTAGGTCTATCCAGTAAAGCGGATTAAAGGAATACAAGTATTTTTTTTGCTGGTGGGCTTTCATTAGCTTGTATTTTAGCCCTTTTTCCAAATAGACTATATCACGCCACACGCTTAGCAATATCCCCGATAAACCCGCCCAAACGCTCTTATTTTGGAGGTCTGCAAGTGTTTTTATTTCTAAGTTTTTCACAAACGCCATTTTTTTAACGCCAATCTCAAACCTCATAAGCTGGGAGGGTTTGCCCGTTTGCTGGTGTCCTTTATCGTATATTTTTACCATATATTGCTGGAAATCAAAGACCAACCCTAAGCCTTTGCCCTTTTCGGTATATTGTCCGAAAGTATGTTTTTTGTAAGCTTTGATATTCTCCAATACCTCCCGAACTGGGACGGGTAGCGAAACATTTACGCCGAACTCAAACCCTCTTAAAATCGCATTATTTGGCTTTATTTTCAAATCGTCCGCCAACTGGTCGCAAGTGGTTAAAAAGTCGCTATAATCATAGTCAAAGGCGTTATTTTCCCCATTATTGAAATACTTAGGGAACGACCCTCTAAGATTGCAGAAAGTCCCCGTATTACCCGAGATAATAGACAAACGCAAACCCTTTAAATCAGCATATTTGTTATTATGCGGTATTTCCCCAGTGGATAAATCCGCCCACGAACGAAACGACAAATTTTTATTATTTGTCCAGTCGCTGGGGTTGAGGTTGCACAATATTTTTACGCCGTCTATCATCTCGGGGCTGGGGTTTATTCTGTTTCTAATTCTATGGTTAAAAATTCTTCTAATACCTTTTGCAATTCGGCTATTTTTAGCCTTATTATTGCTTCATAAATAGGACTTTGTAAGTCCTTAGATACTTCCCATAATACGGGTAATTCGTCCAGTAGTTTTTTAATCGTTTCGGCGTTCGTTGTCTTCATATTGTGGGTAGTTCATTACTCGGTTATGGTTGTACTCGTCTGCTCTTTGCTGGGCGGTTTCTATCACTTCGGAAGTCCCACGCCCGTAGAGATGAAAAACATTGCTAAATATTTCGCTTTCTATTTCCTCTCTTTGCTGTTTGAGGGCTTTTAGCTTTCTTTCGGTTTCCTCTATATCGTGGCTTAGAGTTCTTGACATTTTACCTAACTGGATAAGGCGGGGCGTTCTTTCCTTTAAAAATTGTGTGTAATGTTTCATTTTTATTTGTTTTTAAATGGGTTAGTAGGGTTATTGTTAATGGTTGCCATTACTTCGGCTTCTTTGTATCGTATGCGGTTGCCTATTCGGTAAGCTTTTAAAAGTCCCTTTTTTGTCCAGTCGTGGAGCGTTGGGAGGGTTATTTTTAAAAGTTCTGCGACATCGCCACGGGTTAAAAGTTTTTCGGAGGTATCGGCTGAGGTTTCCGCCTTTGCCTCTTTTTCTGTTAGTGCATTAGTTAGCGTGTCCAATTTTTCTGCGAGGGTGGTTATATCTAACCCGTTGACCTCAATTTTAATAGCTGTCATATTTTTGCTGTTTTTTATTTTCTTGGGACAAAGGTTAAAAATGATAAAGCACGAAAAAACCCCTAAAAAAATTTAGGGGCAAATTTTTAGGGGCGTATAAAAATCCTATAAATAAAGGCTTTGGCTGATGTTTTAGTATTAAATTTATTTTTTTGTTTTTGTGGTTTTTTCTTTTAAAAAAGTTATCCAATCTTTTAATAATACTTCGGTATTTTCGCAATATTTAGCCCGTCCGTCCGACACTTTTAGATTTATATTATCTGCGAGGGTGGTTTTTGCAGGGGCGTTCTCAAATAAAGCTAATATTTGGGTTTGAAAATCTGAGGCGTTACCCTCAATAATTCCACGGTTAAATAGTACGCCAAACAAAGTGCCTAAGGTCTGTTTATTAGAGTTCCATTTAAACGGCTTTTTAGGAATAATCGGAGCAAACGGCTGAGGTTCGGGCGGTTGCTGGTCGCTTATCTTATTTATTTTTAATTGTAAGCAATCAAAAATAATAGCGTTTATTTCGTCTCTTAATAGTAAATCAGCTATACCCTCGTCTAAAATATCCTTATGAAGTGTATGTTTTTGGTCTATTAGATAACAAATAGCCTCATATATATCTGTTTCCGCCTTTTTATCTGCTTCTTTTAATTTATCATCTAAATAAATTTGCAATTCCGTTTCTCTTTTTATTGAAGTCCAAACATCAACGCCAAAAAATAGGCTTTCATTTCTACCAGCTTCTATATAATCTGAAAAGTGGTCAAAATATTTGCCCCATTCTTCGGGGGTGGGTTCTCGGTGTCTATTAGCATTCTCCCAAACACCCTCTTTTTTTTTCGCCCATTTCCTCAGTTCTTCCCGCTTTTGTATAATATCGGGGTTATAAAACGCCTTTTCTAAGTTTATATAAGTTTCATTAAATATTTGCATTGAGTAGCTGGGGGACGAATATTTATTATCTTTTTTAACACCCTCGTTATTTCTGTAAATTTCCCTAATATCTATCATCTTTAAATATCTTTTAAATTACTTTTAAAACTGGTTTTAATCCTTTTTCTTCGGCGCTTCGTTTGTAGAAGTTTCGTAATACCTCTGCATTTTCTGAGGCTGTTTTTTTGATATAATTCAAAAACATTGCTTCGGTTGTGTGTCCTGTAATCGCCATAATAACGGGGGTGGGTATTTGCCCATATAGATTAGTAGCAAATGAACGCCTACAAATATGGGAGGTCATCAGCTCGTATTTTGGGTAAAATCCCGACACTTTGCGGGTCGTTCCCTTATCGTCTATGATTTCCATTTTTGCCCCTTTGGTCGGCTCATCAAAACCTATTATTTGCCCTATCTCTTTTATATACTTATTAAATTTTTGGTCGCTTATTGCTTTCGGGAGGTTGCCCCCTCTCTTTTCCAGTGTGTGGGCTATTTGCTCATTTATAGGAATTTCGGCTATTTTACCCATCTTTTTAGCTTGTATTCTTATCGTATCATCTTTGATATGGGACAAGTCTAAACGCATAAAGTCGCTAACCCTTAGCCCTGTATTTAGCCCTATTATGAGTAAATCTCGGGCATTGTCTAATCTCGGGTTATCTCCAAAATCATAATTAAATATTTGGTCTATTTCCTTAGTGGTCAAATAAATATAGTCTGTTTGCTCTTTTGGCTTTACAAATTCTTTATGCTTGTAGTCTTTGGATACTGGTAACCCCTCAAAATCAATACTTCCACAAAAGAATTTTATATGCCCCTTGTGCATTTAGGAAAAAAAATAAAAAAAGATTGTTCATTCGACTAAAAAGTCGTATATTTAATTAGTTATCAATTGATTAAATACATGAACAATCTTATACAAAACTACAAAATTATTTTGAAAGAACTGAAAGAAACTTGCAAAAATATTCCTACTAAAAAGAAAATCCGAAAACCGAAATTGTCTGATATGGAATTAGTGGCACTGAATATTACCGCAGAATATATGTCAATAAACTCTGAGCTTCAGCTATTTAGATGCATCGCTGGAACAGAATTAGACAGCAAAATAGAAAGAAGCGTTTACAACAAAAGAAAACGAAAACTTTTTTCATACATCGAAAAAATAAGGAAGACCCTAAGTGAAAAATTCTCAGATTTTACCGATGTTTTTATCGTAGATTCAACCCCTATTGAAATTTGTAAAGTGAGTAGAGCCCATCGTTCCGCCATCTGCTCCACTGATGAAATACACCCCTCATTTGGGTATTGTGCTGCCAAAAAATCAAAGTATTTTGGGTACAAACTTCATGCGGTTTGCGACAAAAATGGCATCTTTCATTCCTTTGATTTTACACCTGCTAATGTCCATGATGTCAACTACCTGAAAGACATCAAAGAAGACTTTAAAAACTGTGAGTTAATCGGGGATAGAGGCTATATCAGCAAGGAAATTCAACTGGATTTATTTAACTGTTCTAACATCAATTTATCCGTTCCGATGCGGAAAAACCAGCATGATTTTATAGCGTTTCCAAAAGTCAAATCAAGAATTAGAAAACGTATTGAGACGAATTTTTCCCAGCTGTGCGGACAGTTTTTAATGGGCATCAACTTAGCCAAAACTTTTCAGGGATTCATTACAAGAATACTGTCAAAAATCACTTCTTTTACCATGATTCAGTATCTCAATTTTTTCGTATTCAAGAGAGATTTGAACAAAATTAAAGTGAATTTGTGCTAAATGCACAACGGGGTTTTATATATTTTATGATATTCCCTATTGTATTTTCTGAGAGTTTTTTAATATCTCTGCAATACCCTACAAAATCCCAGTAAAAAGATAATGTAATATCGGAGTGTTTTAAATTCGTCTTTTTGTAAGCTTCATAATCTAACAAATGGTTTAGCATTGTTTGATATGCTAAAATAGTGCGGGGGCTTAGCTTTTTACCTCTGTTCAGCTTATTAGGGGCGTTCTCTACAAACTTTTTAACCCATTCCACAAAATACACTTTTTCGGGTTGGCTATCATCTACACGATTAAAGAAAATAGCAACTTTCTTTTTTAGCCATTCTGCATTTATTGTTATCTCGCTATTAAATTCAATATTATAGGTTTCTGTTATATACTTTTTTAACTCTAACAATTTTGTATTTATAAAATCTTTGTCTATTGCCTCTACTTTATTTTTTACTTTTTCGTTTTTGCTATCCCAGTAGTTGTAATTTATCTGCACCCCCGTTGAGGTGGTTAAATCTATCTTTTTACTTTCCCAAAGCCTAATATAAATTTTTGATATTGGATTTTTTCGCTTTTTTATAAAAAATAGCACTTTCATAGCTTTAAAACTTTATGCGAATTTACAAAAAATCCCGAATATGTCCCGAAAAAACTTTAATTTATCTTTATTTTACTTTATTTCTCTTTTCTTTTAATACCCCTTAAATACTGGCTTTAACCCCTACAAACAAAGATAATTATAACGAATTTCATAAAATAGGATTTCGTCCCTGTGGGTCTACAAACATCACTGATAATCAATAGATTACAAGTATTGAGAACTAAAAAAAGACTATTGAAATTTCAATAGTCTTTTTTTTTGCATTTAACATTCTCCTTTTTCCAGCCATCTTCTGAGCTTTAAATCTTATTTTAAAAAATCCTCTCTGTGCTCTGCAAACAACCTGAAATAGGATTTCATATTTTCTAACTCATACCACTTGGAGACGGTTGCAGGCTCTGCATCCAAATTATAATTACCCAAACGAAAAAACTCAACATCAACACAAGGACAAAAGCCATTTCAATAATATGAGTAAAAACTTGAATATACTCAAAACATATTAAATTACAACAATCAAGAGTATAAAATATTATATTATGGTTTTAAAATATCCTTTTTTAATTTATTTTCATTCTCTATCATTAAAGAGATTCATTAAAATTATTTATTTTTTGTGGTATAGCCAATCCTATCTTTCTTAAGACACCTTTAGTTTTTTCAATTCTGTATTCCTCAAAGAAATGTTCATCTTTATTTGGAAAAGCTAAGAAACCTTTTAAGGAATTAAAACGATACATATAAGATATGGTTTTATAATAAATATTTATAGCTCTTTCGGAGTTTTCGTAATAAGATTGATGCTTTTCAAGTGGAATATATTTGGCATCTCCTACGATAACAGGATCAAAATGACTAACAAAATCAGGATAAATAGATTGAACTTTATTTTCAAAAAGATAATATTTATTTTTTCCTGTTTTATTTTCTGGATGTATAAAATTATCTTTCAAAACCGTATTCAAATACTCTTCCCAAAGCCAAGCCCCATCAAATAAAAGTCCATAAACCTTATCTTTTCTATTTCCATAAGTGATTTTCTCTTGCTTTAAAATTTTAATACAAATGCTTTGAAGTTGAGCATATTCCGTAAAATAAGGATGAACATTTATCTTTCGGTTGGCTAATATAATTTTATTTCGGATATTTCTATTGTACGACTTTTGTGTAACATAAATAAATTGATTTACAATACTATTAATTTCTTTATTTTTAAAAATATGAGAACCTAATGGGTGAGATTTTATATATTCTATTGTATGTCTTATCAACTGAGTTAAATTATTATCATAACTATATTCCCATAGATTATAGGCTATTTTTCCATTAAACGGAATGTTTTTTATCAAATGTCTTTTCATATCAAGGCTTCCTTTCATTTTAGCCTCATTATATCTATTGTATTGATACACTTTAAACATCCCTTGGCTGTAAGCTTTTCTAAGATAATAGGAAAACATATAGATTAAAAAGTTCCAAATATTTTCCTGATTTGTATTTTGATCAAAATCTAAAATATTTATTGACAGTACTTTTTGCAACATATAATGCAAAAAATAATCTTTTCCATCTTGGTTCGCAAACCTTGAAGCTATGACTAATCGTGAATCATTAACCCCTAAAAATCCCATAATATTAAAAGTTTTCAATTTATCTTTATCTAAAAAAAAACACAGGAATTCTGAATATCATCTCCATATTCTCCCCAATAAGATGGAAAAATAAGAAGTTCAGGATTTTCTTTTTGAAGCGTTTTTAATGGTTGGTTTGCGATAATAGATAAATCTTCTAATTTTACATCTTCCAAATCAAAAGCAACACCGCCATTATTATCAGTTGTTCTCATTTTGATGATAAGCTTCTTTTAATTCTTTTATTTTTTGTTCCATATCTGGCATTCCACGGAGGTATTCCTTTAATAGAGATTCAATTTTATAGTTCCAAATATGATCAACATCTTCCCGAGGATTACCATTAGTATCTAAAAAATAAGCGGCACCAATATGAAATGAAGAACTTAATTCATCAATATTTGAAATTTTATTATTTAGATTCTCCATTCTTACTCTAATGGATTCTGGTAACTTCATATTTTTCGCGCTTTCTTCTGCGGTTACTTCTTTCCAGATAAATCGCCTTCGCATAGCAAAATCAAATGTTTCAACACTTCTATCAATATCATTCATCGTTCCGATAATATACACATTATGAGGAACAAAAAAGCCGTTTTTAAAAACATCACCTTCACTAATAAGGTTTGAATACTGTGTTTTAACAGTCCCTATTTCTCCTCTATAATTGGGATCAATAGAGTAAAACAATTCTCCAAAAATTTTTGAAACATCTCCTCTATTAATTTCATCGATAAGAAAAACATATTTTTTATCACGATTTTCTAAAGCTTTTTTACAAAAAGTTTTAAAAACACCATCTTTTAATGCGAAACCCAATGGACCATTATGACTTGAAAAGCTGGGGCGGAGTCCTTCCACAAAATCAGTATAATCATAAGATGGATGAAACTGTACAAAACCTAATTGCTCCGAAACTTTTATATCTTCTGTTTCAATTATCTGTTTCGCAATGGTTTTAGCTAAAAAAGTCTTGCCCGTACCTGGCGCACCCACAAGAACCAAATTTTTATTTTCTTCAAGTAATTTTATATACTCCTCTATCATTTCTTTTTCTTTATGAAATTTGACAAAACCATAAAATCTATCAAAAAATTCTTTCAAACAATCATTCGGGTTTTTATTATCATAAATGCCTAATTCTTCTAAGCTTTTAGAAAGCACTATTTTATTTTTCTCACCTTGTGTTAAACAGAGTTCAGAAATACGGCTTTTATCTTCATTCCATTTTGCTCTAATATTATACCATGTGCCTTCCCACTGCAAATAGCATCTTTTACTTGTATATTCTCCGTTTAGAGCTGGATTAATCGATATATTGATTTTATAACCATCATACATATTCCAATCTTTAATTTGTGATTGTATCTGTTGATCTCCCGTACCCGTTTGTATAAATTGGCCATCAACTTCATATTTCATTATATATTTCTTATATCCTCTAATTTTATTATCTTTTGTTTGCATCCATTCCAAATAGGCAACAAAATATTCTAAGAGTTTTTTAAATTTCACATTATTATCATTCATATTATTAAATATAAAAATTTCAAAAATTGCTTTTGCTAATTCTGGCTTTAATGTCCATTGAAAAAGTCCATTAGGAAGGTTCTTTCCATCCATTGTAATTATCCAATACGCAGGCGTATCATCTATATTTTTAATCTCAAATCGATTTAATCTTTTCTGAACAGCCTTAGAAAAATTTATAATCGTTCTGTTAATAGACTGTGGATGAACGCCATATTTTTCCCCAAGATATTTACAGGTAGAGCTATGCCGTGGTTCTTTATAAAATTTAAGCAAAATATCTATATAGTTTTCTCTCGCTACAGAATTATCTTGGAGAATCTCTCTCCATTCTTCGGTTGAAATAGAAATATCGCGAACATATTCTCCGTTGACTATTTCAAGTCTTTTATACTGCATAATTGATTTTGGGCTCAATATACTAAAAAATTATACTTACTAAATGGAGTCGCCCTCCTACCAATCTGTAAAATATTTCATTTTTTCCGTAAAACATCCCCCTAAATCCCAAGACTATATTCTAATTTTGTATATTTACCGAAAACAGAGTTTTGGAATGAGCAAAATATACAACATACCATCTTTTCTGAAGTACCTCAACATCAAGGGCACTAACAACGATATGATACAAGTGGTTCATTATGATGAGCATTCTGATATTTTACTAAAATCGCCACCTGTTCAAATTGGTTTTTATCTGTTGGCATTAAAAGAAAATATAGAAGTACAATCTCCCATTGAGCATATGTCAGATTCTTATCTTTTTCTCAATAAACCTGGAGATTTCATAGAATGGGATTTACAAAATCCTTTTTCTGGATACGCTATTTTTATCAACCAAAAGCTATTGAACAAAACAGACCAAGAAATTTCTTTTGCCGATTATCACAGGCACGAAGCCTTATTTTTAACCACGGAAGAAAAAGAAATTTTATACGATTTATTCAAAAAAGCTCACCAAGAGTACAAAAAAGAGAACACACCGAAGGAAATATTGGCTTCCTACACCTCGCTTATTCTGTCTTATACACAAATTTACTACGAGCGTCAATTTGAAGCCCGAAGCCAAGTATACAACAAAGTGGTGGCTGATTTTTACCAACAGTTGGACACTTTCCTCAATAACCCCAATGGACTGTCAGAACTACCATCAGTAGCCTATTTCGCGGAAAAAGCCAACCTCTCTACCAACTATTTCGGGGACTTGATTAAACATTTCACGGGCACTCCGCCAATGGGGCACATCCACGAAGGAATTATACAATTAGCAAAAAATAAATTACGACATACCGAGCTATCCATAAGCGAAATTGCGTACAGTTTAGGCTTTGATTACCCCACTTATTTCACGAGATTCTTTCGGCAGAAGACTGGCATTTCGCCTAAAGCTTTTAGAAATCAATAATATATTTGAAGCTCACACCCCGCCTTTTTTATCCTTTTTGACCTCCAATATCAATCAGTAAAATATTTCGTTATTAAAGTAATCTGTTTTCGTTTTTATCCTTTGGGACGATGTAATTTTGTAGTATCAAAAAAGTTTAAACCATAAAAAAGAAAATAGTATGTCACAGCAAAAAATCAACTTTCAAAACAGCAACAATAGAAACATTACGATGTCAGCCGTTATCAATTTCCCTGAAGGATTTAACGAAGGTAAAAAATATCCAGCCATCGTGGTTTCGCATCCTGGAGGAGGTGTAAAAGAGCAAACCGCTGGATTGTACGCAAAGAAATTAGCAGAACAAGGCTTTGTAACCATCGCTTATGATGCTTCTTATCAGGGCGAAAGCACTGGAGAGCCTCGCCAGTTGGAAAATCCATACATCCGTACAGAAGATGTAAGCGCGGTAATCGATTATTTAACAACATTGCCTTATGTGGATACGGAGAACATCGGTGCTATGGGCATTTGCGCAGGAGCAGGCTATACTGCCAACGCAGCCATCAACGACCATAGAATTAAAGCCGTAGGGATCGTTAGCGCTGTTAATATCGGTTCAATGTTCCGTAATGGTTGGGAAAACAATGTGAAAGATGCCGATGCAATGCCTTATTTATTAGCGGGTGCCAACGCAAGAACCGCAGATATGAAAAGTGATAACCAAACTATGCCTTTAGCGCCAATGAAAGAAGAAGATGCCCCGAACGAAGAGTTAAGAGAGGCTTGGGAATATTACCACACCAATCGCTGCCAATCCCCAACAGCCCCAGGCTGGACGACCCTGAGAAGCCTTACACAAATCATCACTTATGATGCTTACAACAAGGCGGAAGCCTTTTTCACACAGCCTTTATTAGCCATTGTAGGAAGCGTTGCTGGCAGTGCTTGGATGAGTGACGACCTTATAGAGCGCGCCGCATCCACAGACAAAAGAAAATATATCGTAGAAGGCGCCAACCATATGACCTTATATGATAGCGAAAAAGAAGTGAATGAAGCCGCAGGGCAATTAGCGCTATTCTTTAAAGAGAAATTAGCGTAATCATTTCATTTAAATCGTCATCAACTGATAATAATCAATTCTGGTATATACGGCGACAATGCTGTATATACCTTTTTATAACTATATTATAACCAATATCATATGAAAAAGAAAGTTTTAATCCTCGGAGCCAACGGTGCTATAGCCAACCATGTTATAGAATTTCTCTTAAAAGATGAAAACATAGAGCTTACATTATTTGCAAGAAGCACTGTCCACATCAAATCTTTTGAAGCCTCTGCAAAAATTATCAAAGGCGATGTTTTAAACCCTAACGACTTGAACAACGCGGTTAAAGGGCAAGATATCGTCTACGCCAACCTTGCGGATGCGGTGGATCAAATGGCAAAAGAAATCGTATTGGCAATGGATACTCATAATGTAAAACGCTTAATATTTGTCACCTCTTTGGGCATTTACAAAGAAGTCGCAGGCAAATTCGGAGAATGGAACGAAAGAATGATCGGTTCCGCTTTAATCCCGTACCGCAAAGCCGCCGACATCATCGAAAAATCAGATTTAGACTATACTATTGTGCGCCCTTCTTGGCTAACCAACAACGATGAAACCGAATACGAAACCACGCAAAAAGGAGAACCTTTCAGAGGTACAGAAGTAGCAAGAAAAGCGGTAGCGGCATATATTTCAAACCTTATTGAAAACCCTCAAACCGACATCAAAGCCAGCGTTGGCGTCAATAAACCTGGCGTTTATGGCGATAAACCCGCTTTCTATTAAGAATGAAAAAATACAAAAAGATGCTTTGGATTGCTTTGGGGAGCGCCCTACTTTCGGCTTTAGGATTTGCGGCAACCATCGTCGGCATAGACAGCTATCAATATCAGCGAAACCAAAAAATCATTCAATCATTGAATGCCAACTACGATGCCAGCAATACATTGGTGGTTTTCTTTTCAAGGTCGGGCAACACGGAACTCATGGCGAGAAAAATTGCCGAAATCAAAAAAGCCCATATTGTTCCCATACAATCTGAAAGGGATAAAATTGGTGTTAGAGGTTGGCTAGAAGCTTTAATAGACGCAAGAGAAACCACAGCCGAAATCAGTCCTACAAAAATAGATTTATCCGCATATGACACCATTTATATAGGTTCACCAATATGGCTGTATAGCCCTGCACCACAGGTTTTTGAGTTCACCAAACAGAACGATTTCACAGGTAAAAAAGTGATTTTATTCAACTCAATGAACAGCAAATTTGAACAGCGGTATATTGATGATTTCAAGCGCATTATAGAACAAAATGGCGGCACTTTTGAAAAACACCTCTACATCATTCGTGGTAGAATGACACAACAGATGAGCACTGATGACTTCTTAAAAGAAGTAGAAAATAAATTAAAATAAATCACTTTTTTAACAAAAAAATAAATTATGAGTTTACAGGTTATAAAATCAAAAATTGGAAACGCTGAGATTCTCCAAATCGTAGAATGCGAAATTGGGGAAATGGTTAATGCATTGCTCCCTGACGCAACACCAGAAAATGTGAAGACAATTGAGTGGCTAAAACCGCCATATCGTACTGAAAACTTTGGCTTAGCAGCAAACTCACAGTGTTTTATTGTGAAAATCAACTCAAGAATTTTAGTTGTTGATACCTGCATTGGGAATGATAAAAATTTGATTGATGTTCCTGCATGGCAATTTTTTCAATTTAAATTTATAGAAACATTAGAAGCCATAGGTCTTGATAGAAATGCCGTGACCGATGTGCTGTGCACCCATTTACACATAGACCACATCGGCTGGAATACCTATCTGAAAGACGGTAAATGGCACCCCACTTTTCCAAATGCTAAATACCATTTTGCAAAAGACGAATATAATTATTGGAAAGATTATAGTAAGAATGACACCGCCACCGCAATCGCTTACGAAGAAAGCATAACCCCGGTAGTAGATGCAAAACTCGTCAATTATATTGCCACAGATGAAAACTTGGGAGATGGCATTTCCGTATTCCCCACACCAGGGCACACCCATTCACACATTAGTGTAAAAATTGAAGCTGGAGATGAAACATTCATCATTGGTGGCGATATGGCGCACCACCCGTGTCAATTTGCCCATCCAGAATGGTCATTGTCGGCGGACGCCGACCAAAAGCAACCCGCAAAGACAAGAAGAAAAGTTTTTGCAGAATTATCTGGCACGCCAGTATTATTCGCAGGGTCACATTTTAAATCTCCTTCATTTGGCTTAATAACCAAAGACGAAAATGGCGAATTTATCTTCAATGGAATTTCTAAAGAAATCAATCAAGATAAATAAGATTATAATTTCAAAGCAAAAAACTTGTTATAAAAAAAACATATCCGAATATTCCTTGAAAAGCACAAAAAAAATCGCCCTAAAATAGGGCGATTTGTGGTCCCACCTGGGCTCGAACCAGGGACCACCTGATTATGAGTCAGGTGCTCTAACCAACTGAGCTATAGGACCTCAAAATTCAGTGGTTAAATTTTGTGATTGCAAAAATAAGACTTTTTTTTGACCTACCAAATTTTTTTCACCTTTCTTGGCACAGCTCCACCAAAATACCATTGGTCGATTTAGGATGTAGAAACACAATCCATTTATTATCAGCACCTTGTTTCGGTACTTCGGAAATAAACTCAAAGCCCTCGCCTTTCAACCTTTGGATTTCCGCTTCAATATCCTCCACCCCTAAGGCTATATGATGAATGCCCTCGCCTCTTTTTTCTATAAATTTTGAAATAGGACTTTCGGAATTCGTTGCTTCTAATAATTCTATTTTTGTGTCTCCTAATTGATAAAAAGAAGTCGTAACCCCTTCTTCAGCCACGGATTCGTGTTTATCGTGAGGTTTTCCTAATAACTTCTTAAAAATATTATCTGATGCAGCAAGAGATTTCACCGCGATACCTAAATGCTCTATTTTCATAATTTTTACTTTTGATCCTCATCAATGCTACTCTTATTTCATCGCAAAACACAATGATTATAAAAATGATGATGATTTTTTCATACAAAAATACTAAATTTGCATCAGTTATGGAAAGTAATAGACAGCGAAAAATAGCCCAAATTATACAAGAAGACTTCTCTGAATTGTTTAGAAAACAAGCCGCAGAGAGCCAAAAACAATTCCTCATTTCGGTTTCTGATGTGAAGGTGACCGCCGATTTAGGCATTGCAAAAATCTACCTTAGCATCTTCCCACAGGAGTATAGAACGCCGATTATGAAAGAGATAGAAGCCAATAAATCTCAATACCGAAATTTTATCGGCAAGAAAATGGCGCACCAAGTTAGGGTAATTCCGCAACTTAATTTTTATCTGGACACCACCTTAGACGATGTGGAGCGCATAGAAAAGGAACTCAAAGGCGAAGGCGATAATCCTCAACTCTAACCTCCATTGAACGCCACGGCATTTCATATTGCAAAACGCTACCTCCTATCCAAAAAAGGCAGCCAAGCGGTCAGCTTTATTACGGGCTTGGCGGCATTGGCAATGATGGTGGCGGTTGCTGCCATGTTCATCATTATTTCCGTTTTTTCTGGGTTAGAGGAGATGAACCAAAGTTTAATCGAAAACCTACACGCCGATTTAACTTTAAGTAGTAAAAAGGGCAAAACTTTGCCTAATATCCAAAAAATCACCCAAACATTAGCTCAACAAAAAGAAATTTCTCATTTCTCTAAAACTATTGAAGAGAAAGCCTATTTAGATTATAATAATGTAGGAGAAATTGCCTATTTAAGAGGCGTAGATTCCGCCTATACGATGGTCAATCCTATTCACAACAGTGTTTTTTTCGGTCAATATCCTTCTTTTGAATTTAAAAACGAAGTGGTTTTAGAAAATGGATTAGACAACCGACTTTCCATTCCTGTAGGCTCTACGCAAGATTATGCCCAATTATTTATGCCCAAGGCTGGCAAAGGCATCATTTCCAAAGAATCTGATATTTTTAATAAAAAAGAAGTTTATATTACTGGCGTTTTCAACGGCAAAGACCAACTGAACAATTACATTATTGCCCCCATAGAGCTCGCCCAAGAACTTTTGGACCTGCCTAAACACAGCGCTTATCAGATTGTGATCAAGTTAGTGCCCAACGCCAACCCCGACGATGTAAAAAATGAATTAGAGCAAAAACTGGGAGGCGCAATCAAAATCACCACCAAAGAGGAAGAAAATGCCGCCTTCTGGAAGATGATTAACACGGAAAAATTGATGATTTATCTCATCTTTGCTTTGGTTATTTTCATCACTACTTTTAATCTCGCAGGTGCCATTATCATTTTACAATTGGATAAAAAAGAGCAATCCAAAACCCTGATTTCTTTAGGATTAACGGTGGCTAATATCAGGAAAATTTATTTCTATACAGGCTTGCTCATCGTGCTGTTTGGCGTCCTTTTCGGGCTGATAATAGGGAGTTTAATATGTTTTATCCAAATGCAAACAGGCATTTTTAAAGCCAGCGAAGTTCTACCATTTCCTGTAAAAATAGAACTTAAAAATTATCTCATTGTAGCACTAACCGCCTTGATTTTCGGTGGTGGTATTTCGTACTTTTTCTCCAAAACGAAAAAAGAATATTTTTCTAATTTTTAAATTTTTAATCGAGAAAGTCTTATCTTTGTCTATCAAAATAAGGCGCCCACAAGTGCTTTATCTTAACTTTTGAACTTTAAAAATTAACACGGATGAAAAAAATCAATTATTTATTAGCGCTGATGTTCGGAGCCTTGGCGTTAGCACAAGGTCCCGATGGCTATTATGAGGGCACTGACAATCTTAGCGGTTTTAATCTAAAAACCAAACTAAGCGAAATCATAACGCAAGGACATAGAGATAAAGGTTACGGTGGTCTCTGGACGGTTTATAAAACTTCGGATCTTGACCGTTATTATGAGAACGATAATAGCATTTTAGACATTTATTCTGAAAATCCTGCAGGAAAAGATGCTTATTTTTATGAGCCAGGGGATAAACAATGTGGAAATTATAATAAGGAAAGCGATTGCTATAACAGGGAGCATATTGTTCCACAGAGTTTATTTAATAAAAAATCGCCAATGCGAAACGACCCTCATTTTATTGTTCCTACAGATGGTTATGTGAACGCAAAAAGAGGAGATTTCCCTTTTGGAGAAGTCGGTAATGCAACTTGGACCTCTAAAAATGGTTCTAAATTAGGTAAAAATAAAACTCCAGGATTTGGCGGAACGGTATTTGAGCCTATTGATGAATTTAAAGGCGATGTTGCCAGAATGATTTTCTATTTTGTTACCCGATATGAGAAAGAAATGCCTGCCCTTAAATTTAAAAGTGGAGATATTTTGGATCCTTACGAAAAACGAGGTATCACCAATTGGGAGCTTCAAGTTTTGTTAAAATGGCATCAAAACGACCCTGTAAGCCCAAGAGAGATTGACAGAAATAATGCCATCTATGCATTTCAATTTAACAGAAACCCTTATATAGACCACCCTGAGTGGGTAGAAAAAATTTGGGGAAAATCATCACTACCAACGGATGAAGTGGCTGTAGAAAGCAAAACTCAAATTTTGGTTTATCCTAACCCTACCAAAAATGGAATGATTTTCATCAAAAATTGGAAAGATTATTCTAAAATTGATGTGTTCAATGTCAACGGTCAGAAAGTGCTCTCCCAACCATCAGCAGAGCAAATTCATGTGAATTTACCGAAAGGCGTTTATATCTTGAAAGCCGACCAAAATTCCACTAAATTGATTGTAGAATAATTTGAAAAATAACTTTATAACAAAATCTCCATTTCTATACAGAATGGAGGTTTTTATTTTTCTCATTTTTAGCTGAAGAAAGTGATGCGGTAAAGCTAATACTTTTCCCCA
Source organism: Riemerella columbina (assembly GCF_030517065.1). Taxonomy (NCBI): domain Bacteria; kingdom Pseudomonadati; phylum Bacteroidota; class Flavobacteriia; order Flavobacteriales; family Weeksellaceae; genus Riemerella; species Riemerella columbina. The sequence continues at coordinate 801,504 of NZ_CP103950.1, read as the reverse complement.
ATAAAAAACCTCGCTCTAAACGAGCAAGGTTTTATTTTTATCCTATTGATTATCAGAATAATTAGAGTTCTAAACCTCTTCTTTCATCTCCGCCTAAAAGGAATTCTACAGGATTGTCAATCGCTTCTTTTACAGCAACCAAGAATCCTACAGACTCTCTACCATCGATAATTCTATGGTCGTAAGATAGCGCCACATACATCATCGGGCGGATTACCACTTGCCCATCTACAGCCACTGGTCTCTGGATAATGTTATGCATTCCCAAAATAGCCGACTGCGGCGGGTTGATAATTGGTGTAGAAAGCATAGAGCCAAACACCCCTCCATTGGTAATGGTAAAGGTACCGCCAGTCATCTCGTCTACGGTAATTTTTCCGTTTCTCGCTTTGTCTGCCAATTCTTTAATTTTGGCTTCTACGCCACGGAAAGACATTGTTTCTGCATTTCTAAGCACTGGCACCATTAAACCTTTCGGTCCTGACACCGCCACAGAAATATCGCAGAAATCGTAAGAGATCATTTGGTTACCATCTATCATAGAGTTGACCTCTGGATACATCTGAAGCGCTCTGGTAACAGCTTTCGTAAAGAAAGACATAAAACCAAGCCCCACGCCGTGTTTCGCTGCAAATTCTTCTTTGTATTGTTTTCTAATTCTAAAGATTTCGCTCATATCCACCTCGTTAAAAGTGGTGAGCATAGCGGTTTCATTTTTTACAGAAACCAATCTTTGGGCTAATTTTCTTCTCAGTGAAGATAATTTTGTGGTTTTAGAACCTCTGGAACCTGTGGTATCATTAACAGAGCCCATAGCCGCTACGCTGGCTTTTTCAGCATCATCTTTGGTAATTCTACCATCTCTACCGCTGCCTTGCACCTGCGCAGGATTAACGCCTTTTTCATCTAAAATTTTCTTTGCCGCTGGCGAAGGCGTTCCTGTCGCATAAGTCGCCGCTGCAGGAGTTTCTGTTTTTGGCGCTTCCACTTTTGGTTCTTCTTTTTTCTCTTCTTTTGGAGTCTCTTCGGTTTTAGCACCGCCTTCTGGCTTAGCGGCACTCATATCGATTAAGCAAACCACTTGTCCTACCTCTACCACATCGCCTTCTTCCGCTTTTAGGGTAATGATACCACTCTCTTCAGCTGGAAGTTCTAAGGTCGCCTTATCCGAATCTACTTCGGCAATAGGTTGGTCTTTTTCTACATAATCTCCATCTTGAACAAGCCAAGTGGCTATTTCTACTTCTGTAATAGATTCCCCTGGTGAGGGTACTTTCATTTCTAATATTGACATATTGAGGGTGTTTTTTATTTATTATTAACTATTTTTAAATGAGTCCATACTTCTTTCGGAAGTATTTTTTGTAATAATGAAGCGGGGGCTTGGTCGGTCAGTAAGAACTTCCATGCGGCTCCATCTTGTGATAATGCCACGGCTTCTATCTTAGATTGAACCAAGATTTGGTGGTGGGTATCATCATATTTTACATTTTCTTTACCGAATTTTCTTTCAAAAAAAGGTAAAATTTCATCTTTATTTTTTATAATCTGAGCATCTAAAATCTCCAAATTTAAACCTTGATTAGCGCTGAGGATACGGTACTTATCACCCTGTTTTTCAAAATCAAAATCTTGGATGTTGATTGCCATGGGGATCTGCATTACCGTTTTAAATTTTCTATTATTAAATAGTTTTTCCATAGACTCTACCAATTGTTTTTTAGGGTAAATCCTGAGGATGGCCTCTGGGGTATAACGGTCTATTGCTTCTGCATACTTCTGTTCTATCAACAATTGATGATAGTTTTCAAACTGGCTTATGAGTTCAGCATTTTTATTCTGAGCGCAAGCCATAGAACAACAGATTAAAAGCAGGAAATAAACTATCTTTTTCATCTTTCCTCTATGCGGTTACAGGTCTTTTGGTCGGTTCATCATTGGTATTAAATACCTTGTTGATGACTGCCGTTTGGTTGATTTCAAACTTCTTATGGCTACCTGGTGCTGGTGTACCACTTGCTACTGGGGAAATCACTTGAACATCTTGATTTCTAAAATTTCTCAAGATATAGCTCCAAGCGCCCATATTCTCTGGCTCTTCTTGTGCCCAAATGAAATCTTTTCTCTGATTATATTTATCTAATATCTCGTTGATTTTAGTTTCATCTAATGGGTAAAGTTGCTCCAATCTTACCAATGCCACTTTTTCATCATTGATTTCTTCTTTTTTCGCCAATAAATCGTAGTAGATTTTTCCAGAACAGAACACCAATCTTTCCACTTTGGCAGGGTCGGCGCTCGCATCATCTATCACGGGTTGGAAGGTTCCTTCGGCTAAATCTTCAATTTTAGAAACCACTTTCGGGTGTCTTAGTAGAGATTTTGGCGTCATCACCACCAATGGCTTTCTGAATGGTAATTTCATCTGTCTTCTCAACAAATGGAAATAGTTGGCAGGTACTGTACAATTCGCTACGAAAATATTATTGTTGGCACAAAGGGTTAAAAAGCGCTCCAACCTCGCTGATGAGTGCTCTGCCCCTTGCCCTTCGGAACCGTGAGGAAGTAACATCACCAAGCCATTTTGGATTTTCCATTTCTCTTCTGCCGCTACTAAATATTGGTCTACAATAATCTGTGCGCCATTCACGAAATCTCCAAATTGCGCCTCCCAGATGGTCAGCGTATCAGGCGATGCCATAGCATAACCATAATCAAAGCCTAAAACGGCATATTCCGAAAGCAACGAGTTATAAATATGGAACTGTCCGCCATTTTCTATATGCTGGAGCGGCGTATATTCCTCCTCAGCATCTTCGGTTTTTAGCACGGCGTGGCGGTGAGAGAATGTCCCACGCTCCACATCTTCGCCCGAAATACGCACATTATAGCCCTCGGCGAGGAGTGTTGCATAAGCTAAAAGCTCTGCCATAGCCCAGTCTAAGTTGTTTTCATCAATCATCTTAAGCCTTTGGTCAAACAATCTGGTGATTTTTCTAATAAAGGCTTTATCTTTTGGTAATGATGATATTTGTACCGCTAAGGCTTTCAGTTTTTCTGTATCAAACTGAGTATCAATAGCATTTAAAACTTTATTTCTGGTGGTTGGGTCTAAATATTTCGTCCAAACCTCTTTCATAAAGACATCTAAAGTGTTTTTAGCAATCTCCTTAGAGGCATCAAAATTTTCATCAAGTAAGGCTTTAAACTCCACCTCCATCGCTTTCATTTTCTCATTAGAAACGATGCCTTCTTTGATGAGAGTTTCTTTATAAATTTCCCTTGGATTAGGGTGTTTCGCTATAGCGCTATAGAGTTTAGGCTGGGTAAAACGCGGCTCATCGCCTTCGTTGTGTCCGTATTTTCTGTAGCCTAAAAGGTCAATGTACACATCTTTTCCAAAAGCAGCGCGATAATCAGCAGCAAATCTAATGGCGTGCACCACCGCTTCCACATCATCATCGTTCACATGCATCACTGGGGAATCCGTTACTTTGGCAATATCGGTACAATATGTGGACGATCTTGCATCTAAATAATTGGTGGTAAAACCGACTTGGTTGTTCACCACAATATGAACGGTACCACCTGTTTTATAGCCATCTAAGGTCATCATCTGCGCTATTTCGTAAACGATACCTTGCCCTGCAATAGCGGCATCTCCATGGATCACAATCGGTAAAACTTTGTTAAAGTCATTATGGTAAGTATGGTCTACTTTGGCTCTGGTAATCCCTTCCACTAAAGCCGCCACCGTTTCTAAATGCGATGGGTTAGGCGTTAGGTTGATAATTACCTCCTCGCCAGAAGCGGTTTTTATTTTTTTGGTAGATCCTAAGTGGTATTTTACATCGCCAGAGAATACATCTTCCTCAAACTCTTTGCCTTCAAACTCGGAGAAAATCTGCTTGTAAGATTTCCCGAAAATGTTGGTCAGCACATTAAGACGCCCACGGTGTGCCATTCCTAAAACCACCTCGTCTACGCCGTGTTTAGAGGCTCTACTGATCAGTTGGTCTAAAGCTGGAATAAGCGACTCGCCGCCTTCTAAAGAGAAACGCTTCTGCCCTACAAACTTGGTGTGCAGGTAGTTTTCAAAAGCGACAGCTTGGTTGAGTTTGGATAAAATCTCCACTTTTTCATCAGAGGAAAGCTGTGGATGGTTTTCGTTTTGAGAAATCCAATTTCGGATAAAATCTCTTTCCGCAATGTTTCTGATGTGCATATATTCTACCCCAATAGAATCGCAATAAATGCGCTGTAGATGCTTAATAATATCTGCAAGCGTTGCAGCGGCAGGCATTCCTGTTTGGGTGGCAGAGTTAAATTTGGTGTCTAAATCTGCCTTAGAGAGTCCAAAATTCTCTATATCCAGCGTAGGTTCATAGGTTCTTCTTTCCCTTACTGGATTGGTTTTGGTGAAAAGATGTCCTCGGGTTCTGTACGCTTCTATTAAATTAACGACTTTAAACTCTTTGCTGATATCATCTGGGATGGCCTGAACGGCTGATACATTAGGGTTCTGGTTAACGGCTTCTACAAAAGAATCCTCCTCCCCAAAGTTCTCCAAAGCGAAGTCATACCCTTGAAAAAAAGCCTTCCAAGAAGGCTCTAAGCTATCTGGGTATTTTAAATATTGCTGGTACATACTATCGATCAAGTGAGTATGGGCAGCATTAAGAAATGAAAATTTATCCATTACGACAGATTATCTGTTTAAAATTGATTGTGTTATATATTGCCACAAATGTATTAAAAAATTTTTATTCTATAAAACCTTAGTTTTCATTTTTAAATTTCCTTAAAATTAGTGCGATACTGGGAGTGCCAACTTCAACAAAACTGGGGCATTTTCCTGCGGCGGTTCTATAAAAGTTTCTTGTAAAAGCCCTGTTTTCAGGCTATCTGCGGTGGCTTTCTTCAGAAGTTTGTTGATGCTCTGCACACGCCCTTCATAATTGCCCTTGTAATACATCACATAAAGTTGAGAGGCTGGCAGCTGCTGGTAGGTAAAATTATTGTCGGTAATTTCCTCCCGTTTAGAAAGCGGCACGCCATAAAAATAGCTCACTTCTTTATTATTAAAGCTTTTGGCAGGCGTAATAAGCACTGGAATTCCAAACTCATCTTCTCTTTTTCCTAAATCATTATTGATGTAATTAAGGAGTTTATGATGATTTTTAACAATGTTTTTAAACAACTGGGATTTAGATTTGTTCTGCGCCGTAGAGTTGATGCCCACTAAAACGGCTGGTTCTTGTTGCTCCACCATTAGGCTATCGTATTTTATTTTGGCATTAATTTCGGCTCTATCCACCTTATTATTGAGTAGATTTTTTAAATTTTCCATACTCTTATCCACCAAATCTTCAAAATTATCTGCCGAGAACAGATTAACATAGCGTTTCAGCAATGGCATTTTTGGGGTATTCACCAGCCAGATAACCTCTGTGGCATTGCCTTTGGGTAGGAGCTTGACATCAATTTTTAGTGGAATATTAGAATCAGGATTAAAAAACTCGTATTTTAAAGTTTGGTTAGGATTCTCATACCTTAGGAAAACCATCCCGATGCCCCGCTTAGCCTCCACAAAATTCATAGAAGCGCCTTGACCTTCGTAAGGGATAAAATATTCAAATTTAAGCTGTGGATTTTCTACAAAATAGGCATTCCAACGCGTCATATTTTGAAAATTATTGAACTGTGGATAGACTTTTTCCAAAGGATAATCTATAGTTCTCTCTATTCTGAACGATTTGCTTTCATCTACAAAAAGCATAGAAATAGCATAACATACCGCAAGAAAAATGCCGATTATGAGACTTATTTTTAGCCAGCGCATCTTATCATTGAATTAAATAATTTCACTGGACAGCCCACGAGAAAGCAATTTTTTATGCATCGGTTCTATGAACTCCAGCGCTCCTGTTTTTACGGTGCATTTGCCTTTGTAATGGATTAAAAAGGTGCATTGTTCCGCCTGTTCCAAGGTGTGTTCGCAGATTTCCACCAAACAATCTATCACGAAATCAAAAGTATTGAAATCGTCATTATGAAGCACCAGCTTGTGCTGCGGCGCCGTATGCTCTAAAACCTCTATCTCCTCTTGAGTTTCTCTCTGTAGATTCTGAAATTTCATCGTTTATTATTATGCTTGTTGGTCGGCTTCTTCCGTGTCTTCGGCTGGCGTTTCATTGTAAGTTAATTCCACCAACTCTACACTTTTATTGTTCATTTTGAGGATTTTAAAGTGATAGTGGTCAAAATCAAACTCTTGGTTTTCCTCTGGAATTTCCTCCAAATGATGCAAGATAAACCCTGCCAAAGTATTAAACTCGCCCTCTTCTGGGAGCGGTTCTGGCAGATACTCATTGATTTCCTCCAAAGGTTGCGTGGCTTTTACCCAATAGATATTATCGCCTACTTTTTCCACTAATTTTTCTTCCTCATCTTCCTCATCTTGAATCTCGCCCACCAATTCTTCTAAAATATCTTCTAAAGTGATGATGCCTTCCGTACCGCCAAATTCATCAATCACAATGGCGATGTGCTGTTTTTTCAACTGGAAACTCTTCAAAAGATCAGAGATTTTCTTGCTCCCTACCACAAAATAAGCCTCCCGAAGGAAATTCCGAAGGTCATCGTGGGTTAAATTCCCTTTGGCTTTTATGTAAGCCCTGATGATTTCTTTGGTGTAAAAAATCCCGATAATCTTATCAATAGACTCCTCATAGACAGGGATACGGGAGTAACCGCTCTCCATAATGGTCTCGATAATCTCTTCCACCGTATCATCAATATCAATGGTTTGGATATTCTGGCGAGGCACCATAATCTGTTTTGCCGAATGGTCTGTAAAGTCAAAGGCATTTTTGATGATTTCGTAATTTTCTTCCTCTATCTCTCCACTGTCTGCACTTTGTTTTACCAATAATTGTAACTCTTCGGTGGAATGGATCTCGTGCTCCGAGGCAGGATTGATTTTAATCAACCTAAGGAAGGCGTTAGAAATGGAGTTCATCAACCAGATAAACGGTCGGAAGATGTTGTAGAACAATTTAAGCGGCGCTGCAATGAAGAGCGTGGTAGGCTCGGATTTTCTTATCGCGATAGATTTCGGTACCAATTCTCCGAAAACAATATGCATCACGGTGATGATCAGGAAACTCAGCACCACAGAAATGGTGGTGACCGTAGCGGCTGCCACCTTCATATCAAAATACTGGAAGGCATTTTCTATAATATGATGTAGGGCGCTCTCTCCCACCCAACCTAAGGCTAACGATGATAAGGTGATACCCAGCTGCGTGGCGGAAAGATAAGCATCTAAATTTTTGATAATACTCTCGGCTTGCTTTGCCATGGTATGACCTTCTGCAGCTTTAATTTGAATTTGGGAATAGCGTACTTTAACGATTGAGAATTCTGCGGCCACAAAAAAGCCATTGAGGAGTACTAAAAATACGGCTATAAGAATCTTGACTAAACTGTCGGGGTCCATTTATTTTATTTAAAAAACATAATTGCTGCAAAGATAATTAAATTTTTAAAACCACCCTATTGCAAACCGAAAAAATAAAAAAGCACCACTTTTCGTAGTGCTTTTTCTTATTTTTTAGCCTTTTTAAGGGTTACGAAAGGCTTGGGTTATCCATTTTTAAGTGCCTCGGCACCAGAAACGATTTCTAAAATTTCATTGGTAATGGCGGCTTGTCTGGCTTTGTTATAGAAAATAACCAAATCATTTTTAAGCGCTTGGGCGTTATCTGTTGCCTTATGCATTGCCGTCATACGCGCGCCGTGTTCAGAAGCTACAGAATCTAAAACCGCTTTATAAACCTGAGTTTTAATTGATTTCGGGATGAGAACATCTAAAATCTCGTTTCTACTCGGCTCAAAAAGGTAATCTACCTCTACTGTTGACTCTTTTTCATCACTTTCTTTGATGGAAATAGGGAGTAATTTTTCGGTTTGAACTTTCTGAGTGGCAGCGTTTAAAAACTGGTTATAAATCAAATAAACTTCATCAAACTTAGCCTCGCGGAAGTCTTTCATTACGCCATAAACAATATGGTTGGCTACTGCCTCAAAGCTGAGATTATCAAAAATATGGCTCTGATTGCTGTACGGCGTTCTGGTTTTTCTTACGGCATCAAAGACTTTTTTACCTACCGTCATAATCTCAACTTGCTTATCAGAATTTTTTGCCAATTGCTGGTTAAGTTCTTTGATAACGGAAGAGTTGAATGCGCCTGCCAAACCTCTATTAGAAGTAATTGCAATATAAAGTATTCTCTTAACCTCTCTTTTTTTAGCGTAGATGGACACTTTATCTGGGTCTGAGCTGGTGTTCACATTTTCTATGATTTCCTGCAATTTTTCAGAATAAGGTCTCAGCATCGTGATGGCATCTTGTGCTTTTTTGAGTTTCGCTGCGGAAACCATTTTCATCGCACTGGTAATCTGCATCGTAGAAGAGATGGAAGCGATTCGTCCTCGTATTTCTTTTAAATTTGCCATTTCTTATTCAATATTCTAAAACTAAGGTTTAGGCTGACTGGTGCGCCTTCCTAAACCTTAATTATTTATTCTTAGTTATATTTAGCCGCTAAATCATTCGCTGCACCTTTAAGCACATCGGTAATTTCATCATTGATTTTACCTGATTTAATCTGCGCCATAGTCTCTGGGTGCTTGGTTCTTAGGAATTCTACATATTCCTTCATAAACTCTTTAACCTTGTTTACTGGTACATTTCTCAATAAGTTTTCTGTACCAGCGTAAATCATTGCCACTTGGCTATCTACTGGAAGCGGAGAGTTAACTGGCTGTTTTAAGATTTCCACATTCTTCTCCCCTTTGGTAATTACGGCTAATGTGGCTGCATCTAAGTCTGAACCGAATTTAGCGAAAGCTTCTAATTCTTTGTACTGAGCTTGGTCTAACTTCAAAGTTCCTGATACCTTTTTCATAGACTTGATCTGCGCATTTCCCCCTACTCTGGATACGGAAATCCCCACATTGATGGCTGGACGCACCCCAGAGTTGAATAAATCTGACTCTAAGAAAATCTGCCCATCGGTAATTGAAATCACATTGGTTGGGATATATGCAGAGACATCCCCCGCTTGTGTTTCAATAATTGGAAGTGCCGTTAATGAACCGCCACCTTTTACCATTGGTTTTAATGATTCTGGTAAGTCGTTCATTTGTTTTGCAATTTCATCATCAGCGATGACTTTTGCTGCTCTTTCCAACAATCTGGAGTGAAGGTAGAATACATCCCCAGGGTAAGCCTCACGGCCTGGTGGTCTTCTTAATAAGAGTGATAACTCACGGTAAGCCACTGCTTGTTTAGATAAATCATCATAGATGATGAGCGCTGGGCGCCCTGTATCACGGAAATATTCCCCAATAGCGGCACCTGCCATAGGCGCATATACCTGCATTGGTGAAGGGTCTGAAGCGTTAGCTGCCACCACTACGGTGTAAGCCATAGCGCCTTTATCTTCTAATGTTTTTACGATTTGTGCTACGGTAGAACCTTTCTGACCTACAGCTACATAGATACAAAATACAGGCTCTCCAGCTTCATAGAATTCTTTTTGGTTGAGGATGGTGTCAATCGCTACGGTTGTTTTACCAGTTTGGCGGTCACCAATAATCAACTCTCTTTGCCCTCTCCCGATTGGAATCATAGAGTCTACGGCAACAATCCCTGTTTGGAGTGGCTCATTTACGGGTTGTCTAAAAATAACCCCTGGTGCTTTTCTTTCCAAAGGCATTTCATAAAGCTCACCACCGATAGGTCCTTTACCATCGATAGGGTTACCCAAAGTGTCTACCACTCTACCCAGCATACCTTCGCCTACTTTGATAGAGGAAATTCTATTGGTTCTTCTTACGGTATCGCCTTCTCTTACGGCTTTAGACTCGCCTAAAAGTGCCACCCCTACATTGTCTTCTTCAAGGTTAAGCACGATACCTTCTATACCACTTTCAAACTTTACAAGCTCGCCGTATTGTACATTTTCAAGTCCATATACGCGTGCGATACCATCTCCAATCTGAAGTACTGTTCCTACTTCTTCTACATTAGATTGGGTATCAAAGTTTGCTAATTGCTGTTTTAAAATTGCAGATACTTCTGCTGGATTTATTTCTGCCATTGTATGGTTATTTTTACTTAATTTAGTTGAAATTCTTTTTTCATTTGGATCAATTTAGACCTTACTGAAGTGTCCAATTGCTGGTCGCCCACCCTTAGAATATAGCCTCCTAAAAGTTCTGGCTTAATGATGACTTTTAAATCTGGTGTATTCTGGGAGTGTACCAAGTTAGAAGCCTTAAGGATTTTATCAATATTATCCTGAGAAAGCGGTGCTGCTGTGGTTAGGGTAACCCGCTGCACGCCGTTTAAATCTTCTACCTTATTGATAAACTCTTGGGCTATACCTTTTAAATGATTCTCTCTACCGTGTTTAATCACGAGGAAAATAAGCTTCTGGCTGGCAGGTGCTAAACCTTGGAACACCTGTTTTGCCACTTCTGTTTTTTTCTTATAATCAATGAACGGGGTTTGGAAAAAACGATTGAGCTCTTTACTCTCGTTCATAATCTTAACCACCGCTTTCATATCCGCAAAAACAGTAGAAGTCTGCTGGGTCTCTTGGGTAAAATCCAAAAGCCCTTTGGCGTATCTTTTTGCTACTTTAGATGTCAGCATAAGAGATGGGATTAGTTAAGATTAGATTGGTTTAACATTTTTTCTACCAAAGCATTTTGAGCCTCGTTGTTATCCAATTTTTGTTTAAGGATAGACTCTGCAATGTTAAGTGATAACGCACCCACTTGGCTTTTAATGTCTGCCATAGCTGCAGATTTTTCTGCTTCTATAGACTGCTTAGCCGCTGCAATCATCTTATCTCCTTCCACTTTCGCTGCGTCTTTAGCTTCGTTAACGATGCGGTCTTTAATCTCTCTCGCCTCTTTTAATATGGCATCTCTTTCCACCTTAGCTTCGCGGATGATTCTCTCATTATCGGCTTTGAGCTGCTCCATTTCTTTTTTAGCCAATTTAGCTTGGTTGAGCGCATCAATAATAGAAGTCTCTCTATCATTAACCGTTTTAAGAATAGGTTTCCAAGCAAATGCGGAAAGCAATCCTACAAGGATAAGAAAAACGACTAAGGTCCATATGAGGTTACCTTCTGAGGGAATTAGTAAATCCATTTTATAATATTTGTAATATAAGTTAAACGCCTAAATAGTTGAGTTAAATTGTAAAAAACTCTTTTTTAAGAAAAGCGGACAGACCAACCGTCTGCACGCTTTTCAAATGATAATACTATCCGTTACCAAGTAAAGCAACTACGATACCGAATAGACCTGCACCCTCGATAAGAGCGGCAGCGATAATCATTGCAGTCTGGATTTTTCCTGATTGTTCTGGCTGTCTTGCAATAGCGTCCATTGCGTGACCACCGATTTTACCAATTCCTAATCCTACACCAAGAACTGCTAAACCAGCTCCGATTGCTGCGATACTACCTGTCATAATTTAAAATTTAAAAGGTTTATAATAATTTAACTTGTTTTTATTTTTAATGATGCCCCTCTTCTACCGCCATACCGATAAACAATGCCGTGAGCAATGTAAAGATATAAGCCTGTAGCGCTGCCACTAACAATTCTAATGTGTTGATAAACAGCGTAAGTAAAATAGAAACTGGAGCGATAGCATAAGTCCCCATAATAAAAATAAGGGAAATCAAACTCAAAATAACGATGTGCCCTGCCGTCATATTCGCAAAAAGACGAATCATCAATGCGAAAGGCTTAGTAAACATCCCTAAAATTTCAACAGGAACCAAGATGATGTAAACCAAAACCTTACCTGCCCACGGCATATTGCTGCCCAGTGGGTCAAAAATATGCGACCAATACACCTTTCTACCGCTAAAAGTCACGATAACGAAAGTCAGCACAGAAAGCACCATCGTAAAGGCGATATTCCCCGATACATTGGCAGAACCTGGCACCAAGCCTAAAAGATTCACAATCCAAATGAACAAGAATAAAGTCACCAAATATGGTGTATATTTAAGGTATTTTTTAGTTCCAATATTTTCTAAAGCAATGTCATCTCTTACAAACAATACCAGCGGCTCCAAAAATTTAGCCACACCCTTAGGCACGCCATTTTCGGTATAGCTGGATTTCATCATCATTGCTAAAATGAATAAAATAAGCGCTGCAACAATCATCTGCACCACTATTTTCGTGATAGAGAAATCTAACGGAGTCTCGTTGGTTGGGTGTCCATCGTGCATATGCAGCGTCCCTTCAGCATCCGTTTTGTAGATTTTATTATGGTAAATTTTGTAATACTGACCGTCAATGTTTGCCACTTGATCTTCAGCGTGACCAAAGTGAGAAGAAGAAAAAACTTTAAGACCATTGTCCCACAAAATCACGGGTAGTGAGAACCCAATATGGCGCTCTCCCTCGCCCCAAAGATGCCAACTGTGAGAGTCCGCAATGTGGTGCATAATATCTGGCACAGGGTCATACTTCTCTCCTGCTTGTTTCGGTTCTGTAGAGGAGGCACTCGCCAAGCCCATCATAAAAACAGTCAAAAATAAAATAATTCTTCTGAAGTACATTTTCTTCATTTTATAGTTTGTGCAAAAGTATGAAATAGATTTTATATAGTCAAATTTCAAAAAATTATTTTTTATGATTTTTGTTTGGTCTTCGTTGCCGTATGTATCAACCTGATTATCAAAGCCGTTTCCAAGAAAAGATAAAACAAATAGAGCAATATCGCTGGCATTAGCACCGTTTTCACCTCTGGAAATTGGTAAAATAGAAATAAAAACGCTCCCATTTTGATGATTAAAAAAGTGAGGTACACCAACCCCATCATTTCTCGTTTAAAAAAGCCAGTGGCACCCACCGACACCAATCCTAAAAAATGAATAAAAGCGATGAGAAATTGTAATTTAATCGGAAATAAAAACCCTATCCACGCCAAAATCCCCGTGGCGATGGCAAAAACCACCCAATAAATCAGAATGGAAATGAGCAATGTTGGAGCGTATTTCATCGTTTCAAAAATAAGACTACAAGGTTAAATTTTCACAAGAGACGGCATTAAACTCTTGGATTAAACGCTCAAAAACCTCAGCCACAGGGAGCACCTCATCTATCAATGCTGAGACCTGCCCTATTTCTAACTCGCCTTCCTCTAAATCGCCCTCAAACATACCTCTTTTGGCTCTGGCACGCCCCAAAGTAGCCTTTAGAGCCTCCACATCTCTACCATTTTGATATAAAGCTTCCAAATCATAGAAGAATTTATTTTTGAGAAGCCTTACTGGCGCTAACTCCTTTAAAGTCAACTGTGTATCTCCTTCCTTGGCTTCCACTATTTTTTGTTTAAAATGATCGTGGGCGCTGGCTTCCGTGGTGGCAGCAAACCGTGAGCCGATCTGAACGCCATCAGCGCCTAAAATCATTGCGGCTTTCATCTGTGCGCCAGTGGCTATTCCACCAGCGGCAATCAGCGGTAAATCAATATGTCGCCGCACATTCGGTACCAAGCAAAAAGTCGTGGTTTCATCTCGCCCATTGTGACCGCCAGCCTCAAAACCCTCTACCACCACGGCATCTACACCCGCTTCTTGGCATTTATAAGCAAACTTAAGCGAAGACACAATATGCGTGACTTTCAAACCTTCTTTTTGTAGCGTCTCGGTATAAGTTTTAGGGTTTCCAGCGGAAGTGAATACGATCTTCACTCCTTCTTCTAAAATAATTTGAATAATTTCATCTAAATTAGGGTAAAGCATCGGTACATTAACCCCGAAAGGCTTATTGGTGGCTTGTTTACACTTTTGGATATGCTCCCTAAGCACATCAGGATACATACTCCCCGCACCGATGAGCCCCAGCCCGCCACAATTAGAAACGGCAGACGCCAAACGCCAACCGCTGTGCCAAATCATCCCACCTTGGATAATCGGATATTGGATTTGAAATAATTCTGAAACTCTACGGCTCATCTTTATTTTATTTTTTAAAGTTAAGTGGATATTTTACATTTTGATATTGGTCTAAACTGGCTTTTAGAGAGCCCACCGCCAACTCGGCTTTTATTTCTACAGGAATGTGGTTGGCATCATTGGTTACCCACATGGTAACGCCTTCTTTGTCTTTAAACACGCGCCCACTCATCACCGAAGGGATAATTTTTAAACAAGCCACCTTTCCAAATTTTGTTTTTTTAACCTCCGTGCCTGCCACACGCAACTGAAACGGAAAGAGTTCATCATCAATCCAAATATTCATTTTAAGCACACGCCCAATCTTTAAATCTTCTGGCGCTTGGCTTCGCAAATAATAAAACGCCGAAAGCATATCTTGCACACCTACCACGGTTTTAATGGTTTTGGAGCCGTTGGCTGGTGTTTTTTTATCGGTAAGGATTAAAGTCTGTTGGTCATGATTAAACACGGTTTCTAAATGCTGTCGGTAGCTGCCTTCGCGCACATTTCTCACATAGAAACTCGGCAAACCAGTGCTGATGTTGATAAAACTTTCATACACATCTTCCACCTTAAAAAACGCCTTTACAGCGCCTGTAGTATAGCCGTTGCCCTTCACATAAAAATGAGGACTGCCTTTGTAATTGGTTTCGGTCACATTGAGCGTGGCATAGCCTGCATTGAGCGGTCCGTAGTGGATGCGGTATTTCAGAAATTCGCCAGATTTAATGTTATTAACCTGCCCTAATAGCGCCATCCATCCGAAGATGCTGAATAATATGAATAAGATTTTTTTCATTGTTTTAAAATTTAATCTACGCCGCTGATGGTTGCAAAATACTTGCCAGATCCCAAAAGTCTCAAAAAACTCAGGATTTCTACAACAGCTCAAGTTAAAATTGAACGGGCTAAAAATACTAAATATTCTTAGATATGCAAAAGCATTTTTGCAATTCCGAAATATATTAAAACGCCCAAAATGTCATTAGAAGTGGTGATGAAGGGACCCGTGGCAATAGCAGGATCTATTTTATTCTTATTCAGCACGATAGGCACAATAGTTCCAATTACTGCCGCTACCAAAATCACCGCCAATAGTGAGATAGAAATCGCGATGGAGACCATCATTTCGTGGTGATTGATAAAGAGGTTGAAGCTCAGAATAATCATCGCCAAGATAACACCCGATGCCGCAGAAACGCTCACTTCTTTAATCAAAGTTTTAAAGGTGTCTTTGCCCAGCGTATCATTGGCTAAGCCTTGCACAATAATCGCTGAGGCTTGCACGCCAATATTCCCTGCGGTAGCGGCAATCAGCGGCACAAAGAACATTAAAGCAGGAACCGTTTGCAGTGCATTCTGGTTGCCTTGGAGCACCTGCGAGCCAATTAAACCACCCACCATTCCGATAAAAAGCCACGGCAAACGGGCTTTGGTTAAAGAAAAAATGGTATCCGTAGAGTCCACATCTCGGGAAATCCCCGATGCCAACTGGTAGTCTTTTTCGGCTTCCTCTGTGATGAAGTCAATCACATCATCTATGGTAATGCGCCCCACCAAATTGCCGCGAGCATCTACCACAGGCACCTCAAACAAATCGTATTTTTGCATAAAACGCGCCACCTCTTCCGCTGTATCTGTATCCATCACCGAGCGGATTTTAGGGTTATAAACCTCCGAAACTTTAGTAGAAGATGCCGTGGTCAAGAGTTTTTTAAGGCTCAACAGACCCAAAAGTTTATCATGATCATCCACCACATAGATGGAATAGACCTCGTCTAAATCTTCGGCTTGCTTTCGCATTTCCTTTACCGCTGCGATAATGGACAGGTTTTGATTGACCTTGACCAACTCCGTTGCCATCAGTCCGCCCGCTTCATCTTCATCATACCTTAATAAATCTACGATGCTCTGGGCGTGCTCTTCATCATCCAAGTGCTTAATCACCTCAGATTGCTGATGTTCAGGGAGTTCCGAGATGATATCTGCAGCATCATCAGAATCTATTTCGTTGATGATTTCATCGGCAATTTCTTGCGTAGAAAGCCCTTTCAGGAAGTGTTTTCGTTCATCTTCATCAATTTCCAAAAGCACCTCTGCGGACTTTTCATTGTCCATTAAATCATAGACCAAATGCTGTTCTTCATCATCTAAATCTTCAAAAATCGCCGCAATATCTGGCGCTTCCAAATCGGATAGAAGGAGGCTGATTTCTTTGGCGTTTTTCTCTTTAATGAATTTTTTAAGTAGGTCTTTGGTGGCGTGGGTATCTATCAACTTACGGATTTTTTAGGTTAGCATTTATGATGACGACAAAGCGTTTTTCCAGTCCAAAGTAAAAGCAATAAAATCTTCTACGCTGAGCTCTTCCGCACGCAAAGATAAAAAATTATGATTTAATAAAGACTCTGGAATGCCCAAAGGTTTCAGTGCATTGCTAAGTTTCTTTCGCCTTTGGTTAAATCCAGCCTTCACGATTTGTTTAAATAAAGCCTCATTCCCTGCCAAGCCTGCCTTGGGATTTCTTACCATTCTAATCACCCCAGATTTAACCTTTGGTGGCGGTGTGAAAACATTTTCGTGAACGGTGAAAAGGTAGCTGACTTCATAATATGCCTGCACCAAAACCGACAAAATACCATAGCTCTTGGTCCGAGGCACCGCCGCCACGCGCTCTGCCACTTCTTTTTGGAACATCCCCACCATTTCTGGAATCACCGTGTAATGGTCTATAATTTTGAATAAAATCTGTGATGATATATTATAAGGAAAGTTCCCGATGATGCCGAGTGGTTGCCCTCCGCCAAGGTCCTCCAATGGCGCTTTTAGGAAATCGCCCACAAAGTTTTGGTCGCTCAGTGCTTCTGGATAATGGTTTTTTAAATAAGCAATAGACTCTTGATCTATCTCTGCCAAAAGGACTTTGGCGGCATTTTGTTTCAGCAAATATTTGGTGAGCACTCCCATCCCTGGTCCTACTTCTAAAACCGAATGGATATGGTCTAAATGCAGAGCATTGACGATTTTAGCTGCAATATTTTCATCATTGAGAAAGTGTTGCCCAAGGTATTTTTTGGCTTTTACAGTCAAGGTAATTTATTTTTATGATTTAATTAACATTGATTTTCGGATAATCTGTGGCAAATTTCGGAAGATTTTTTCTATTTTTGACGAAAAATTTTACTTTAATGGCGAAGACAGTAGACGACTTTAACAAAAAAAGACTGAGATCCAGCAATATTACCGTAGCAATCAGTATTGCTTTGGTCTTGTTTTTAGTGGGACTTTTCGGGCTGATACTCATCAATGCACAGAAATATTCGGACTATATTAAGGAGCAACTGGTGGTTAATGCATTTTTTTCTGAAAATTATGATGCTAAGGATTCCCTCAAAATCGCGAAGCAAGAGCAAGAATCTATTAAAGCCATCCAAGCCTTGCCTTTTGTTAAGAAAACCACTTATATTTCTCGAGCTCAAGCCGCCCAAGAGGCTAAAAAAAGTATGGGCATAGACACCGATGCTTTGTTTGAGGAAAACATCTTCCCGCCCTCTGTAGAAGTGGCGCTAAAGCCTGATTATGTATCGCCAGAACAGATCAACCATGTGGTAGAAGAGCTCTCCAAAGTACCTGGCGTAGTGGAGGTTAAAAACAACAGCGATTTAATGATTGATGTTTACAACAACCTCAACCGCATTCTCACTTGGATTCTCGCGTTCTCCTTGGTCTTCTTGGTTTTAGCCATCGTCCTGATTAACAACTCCATTAGGCTAAAGATATTTTCTAAACGCTTCATCATCAAAACGATGCAGTTGGTGGGCGCTAAGCGGCGGTTTATCCTCAAACCGTTCATTATAGAAGCCGTAGTTTTAGGGCTTGTGGGAGCGGTTTTAGGACTCTTAGCCTTGTTTGGCGTGTGGTATTATTTTACCAACCAGATCGGCACACCATTCGTGCAAGACTTTGACCAATATTTACAACTGATCGGCATTGTGTTTGCTGTGGGCATTTTAATTACCGTACTCAGCACTATTTTTGCCACTTGGAGGTTCCTCCGCTCTAATATTGATGATTTATATTATTCTTAATTCCGATGAAAAACAACAACAACCCACCTCAAAAAGAGGTACAGAATACTTTTTATTTCGGCAAGAAAAATTATTATTTGATGCTTTTGGGCTTGCTTCAGATCATTTTAGGCTTTGTACTGATGATGGGCTATGGTGCTAATACCACGCCAGATGGTCATTTTGATGCCCAATATTGGAATGAAGATATTTTTTCTATCCGCCGCATTCGCATAGCTCCGCTCTTAGTAGTTACAGGATTTATCACCCAAGTGGTGGCGATTTTAAAAAGAAAATCTTAACACTTTAATAAACATCAAAACCTAATCAACCTCTCCAAAAGGTTGATTTTTTAACTTCATAATTAATTGAAAATGAATTTTTTAGAAGCCATTATTATCGCTATTATTGAAGGACTTACGGAATATTTGCCCGTATCTTCTACCGCCCATATGATTTTCACGAGTTCCATTTTTGGCATCCAAGAAGATGAATTTGTGAAGATGTTCCAAGTTTCCATTCAGTTTGGCGCTATTTTAGCCGTTATTTTAGTCTATTGGAAGAAGTTTTTTGATTTCAAAAATTTCAATTTTTATATCAAATTGGCGTGTGCCGTAGTGCCCGCCTTGGTATTGGGCAAATTATTTGATGATAAAATAGATGCCATATTGGGCAATCCTATTCCTATCGCCGTGGTGTTGGTCATTGGCGGGGTGGTTCTCCTCTTTATCGACCGTGTGTTTAAAAATCCTAAAATTTTCTCGGAGAAAGACATCAGCATCAAAAAAGCCGTTACCATAGGCTTTTGGCAATGCTTAGCGATGATGCCTGGCACCAGCCGAAGCGCCGCTTCCATCATTGGAGGGATGCAACAAAAACTCTCCAGAGAGGCTGCCGCAGAATTTTCATTTTTCTTAGCCGTTCCCACTATGCTCGCCGTTACCGTTTATTCTATTTTTGTAAAAGAGTGGGACTACCAAGGCGTTAAGCAACAAGGCTACGAAATGCTGATGCAAGGCGACAACCTCCAGCTTTTTCTTATCGGAAATGCGGTGGCGTTCATCGTGGCTGTTATCGCGATTAAATTCTTTATTGAAGTGATTAAAAAGTACGGTTTCAAGCCGTGGGGCTGGTATCGGATTATTGTAGGGCTGGCATTGTTGGCTTATTTCATTATCATAAAAAATTAAAAAATGATGAATGCTAAAACCGCCTTTCTCAACAAAAACGATAATGCCGTAGCCACTATTTTTGCACCTTACCAAAGGGAAAACAGTAGTAGAGGGCGATATTTAGACCGCATCCTCAAAGATCAAGGGCTCCAAAACGAGATAAAGCCATATGAACTATGAATTTAGAAGACCTACAAGCTGGACAGATCCTCCTGATTGACAAGCCCTTAGACTGGACTTCTTTCCAAGCGGTGAATAAAATTAAATTCGGTATTAAAAGGGCGTTTAAAATCAAAAAAATTAAAATAGGACACGCAGGAACGCTGGACCCCAGAGCCACAGGGCTTCTCATTGTTTGCACGGGCAAAGCCACCAAACAAATTCCGCAAATACAAGATGCCCCCAAGGAATACATCGCGGAAATTAAACTAGGCGCCCAAACTGCTTCTTACGACACCGAGGAGCCTGAAATCCATCATCAGCCCATAGACCACCTAACGGCGGAAATGATAGAAAATGCCATCTTGAGTTTCGTGGGGGAAATTGAGCAAACGCCGCCCATTTTTTCCGCTATCAAGATAGATGGTGAGCGCGCTTACCACTTAGCGAGAGCAGGCGAAACCGTTAAAATGAAATCCCGAAAAACTACCATTCATTATATTAAAGACCTCAGCATCGCCTTGCCATTGGTGCGTTTTACCGTAGGTTGCGCCAAGGGCACTTACATCCGAAGTTTGGCACACGATATTGGACAGAAATTAGGAGTGGGCGCCTATCTCACCAACCTCAGACGCACTAAAATTGGGGAATATCATATCTCCGATGCCAATACCAATTATCTTGATAAAGATTTTAAATTCTAAATAATATGATCAAAAAATTATCTTTTTTAATGTTTATTGGAGTTTACAGCTTAGGATTTTCACAAATTAAAAAAGGCGAAAGGCTCAAACCGATGATTAACATCAGCACTTTTGCGGCGCTCAATTTAGAAACCCTCAAAAAAGAAAGGGATTATTCCAGCAGCTATAATCCTAATTATCAATTCGGTATAGAGACAGAAACTGGTTATCAATTGCTGTCTTGGTGGGCGGTCTCTGGTGGCGTTAGATACCATTATATGGAGCCTCGTTTTCATCTTTTGTCTTATACTTTGGGGTCTTATTTTTTTGTAACGCCCACCGAGGATTTGAGTTTTGGCTACATCAACCTAAAATATGGTCAGCAGTTTAACCAATCTCTCATCAATAATGCGCAATTCATACATTTAGGCGCTGGACAAATTGACATTTCGGAAACTCGCCCACATTTGGCTCAAAAATTAGAAGTCTTTATTGAAAATCATCAACTGATAGATTCTCATTGGTTTATTGGGATTTCCTATGGTATTACCCTCTACCGCAACAAAAACTAATCGCAATGGCTGAAAAAATTAGAATCAATAAATACTTATCCGAGGTGGGTTATTGCTCCAGAAGAGAAGCCGACCGTTTATTAGAACAAGGGCGAATTACCATCAATGGGCAACAACCAGAACTGGGCACCAAGGTATCTGATGAAGATGAAATTAAAGTAGATGGACAGCGCATCAGAGAGCCTCAGGAACAGCCCGTGTACATCGCGTTTAATAAGCCCATCGGCATTGTATGTACCACCGACACCAAGCGAGAGAAAAATAATATTATAGACTACATCCGCCATCCCAAAAGGATTTTTCCAATCGGAAGGTTGGACAAACCCAGCGAGGGCTTAATTCTACTCACTTCTGATGGCGACATTGTCAATAAAATATTGCGCGCCAGAAACAACCACGAGAAAGAATATTTGGTCCGCGTGAACAAACCTATTACGCCTCAATTTTTAGAAAAAATGCGAAATGGCGTGCCTATTCTGGGCACGATAACCCGAAAATGCGAGGTAGAAAAAATTGATGAAATGCAGTTTAGAATTGTCCTCACCCAAGGGCTCAATCGGCAAATACGGCGGATGTGCGAATATTTGGACTACGAGGTCAAAAAACTCAAACGCCTTAGGATTATGAACATCTACTTAGACCTGCCTGTGGGGCAATGGCGCGACCTTACCGAGAAAGAACTAACAGAACTTCAGCGCTTATTAAAAGACTCCGCAAAAACAACGGATTAGTATTTTTCCGTAAGGTAGCGGTAAGCTTTCAGGTATTTATTGAACCTTTTGAGGTCTTTTTCTGTCAGTGGGCGGTTCACTCTGCGCAAATCCATATTATCCGTTAAATCATTGATTTTCACAGCAATTGCCAGCGATGATTGTTCTATCCGTTTGATAAAATCATCGTAATTCTCATCAGGATTGATTTTTGACAAACAGTCTATGGCGTGCAGAATAGGCTCTGGGAAACCTTGCCCCCGAAGATAATTGAGATCATACTCTGGGCAATCTTCCACCACATCGTGGAGGACTCCCACAATTTTTTCATCCAAAGTTTTGCCGTAGTTCATCACCCGCATCACATGAGAAATGTAGGGCGCTTTATATTTATCCGTCTGCCCACGGTGGGCGTTTTGGGCAATGCGTATGGCGCGGTGCAGTAGTTCTTCTTTATGCATCATAAGGTTAAAATTGTCATCAGCTCAACCCATCTCTAACACCGATGATTTGAACCATACAAAGGTAAATAAAATTGATTGTAGAAAGCAAATGATCAAAATTAAACTTCTTTAAATCTCGGATTTTGCTCAATTAAAATATCATCCTTATTTTTGTAGGCTTATTTGCTCGCTATGGATATTAAAAATCATATTTTCGTAAAAAACGCCCACCTCAACAACCTCAAAAACATTGATGTGCTGATTCCTAAAAACCAACTCGTAGTGATCACTGGAGTTTCTGGGAGTGGCAAGTCATCGCTCGCTTTTGATACCATCTATGCCGAAGGACAAAGGCGCTATGTGGAGAGTTTGAGTTCCTATGCGCGACAGTTTTTGGGGCGTTTAGAAAAACCTAAAATTGATGATATTAAAGGGTTGGCGCCTTCCATAGCCATACAGCAAAAAGTAATTTCCTCCAACCCACGCTCCACGGTGGGCACTTCTACCGAGGTGTACGATTACCTCAAACTACTGTTCGCCAGAGTGGGCAAAACTTATTCGCCGATTTCTGGAGAAGAGGTAAAAAAAGACACCGTAACCGATGTGATCCATTATATAGAGCAACATCCCAAAATTAACTTTCAGCTCTCGGCGCCTTTGGAATATAGCGTTTCGGATTTTGCACAAACGCTCAATAGCCTTAAAGTTTCTGGTTTTACACGCTTGGAAATCAATGGCAACCTTGCGGAAATTGAAGATTTGGAGAGCTTTAATTTTCAACCCGAAGCGGGGATGAATATTCAGTTGGTCATAGACCGTTTTGCCTATGAAGATGATGAGCATTTTCTGCAACGGCTGGCGGACTCTATCCAAACGGCGTTCTATGAAGGTAGAGGACATTGCCTCCTCAAAAATACAGATACTGGCGAAGTGAAGGCTTTTTCTAACCAGTTTGAGTTAGATGACATTTCGTTTTTGGAGCCTAATGTTCATTTTTTCAGTTTTAACAATCCTTATGGCGCCTGCCCTACTTGCGAGGGTTATGGCAAGGTCATCGGCATTGATGAAGATTTGGTGATTCCTAATAAAAACCTCTCCGTTTATGAAGATGCCGTGGCTTGCTGGAAAGGCGATAGTATGCGAGAATGGAAGTTAAAATTCATTAAACAAGCTCAAGATTTCCCCGTTCACAAACCTTATTATCAGCTGACCAAAGAGCAAAAACAATGGCTCTGGCGTGGCACTGGCAAGCGGAATTTCCCTTCCATTGACAACTTTTTTAGGATGTTGGAGGAGAACCTTTACAAAATTCAGTACCGCGTGATGCTCTCTCGCTACCGAGGAAAAACCACCTGCCCAGACTGCGAAGGACTTAGGCTCCGCAAAGAAACCGAGTGGGTGAAAATTGATGGGCACAACATCCAATCTATGATTGAGTTGCCGTTAGATGAGCTATTGCCTTTAGTTCAAAATCTAAAACTCAGCACTTATGAACAAGAGGTTGCCAAGCGCCTCCTCTACGAAATTACATCAAGGTTAGAGTTTTTGCTTAAAGTTGGGTTGGGTTACCTTACCCTCAACCGAACTTCCAACACGCTTTCTGGCGGCGAGAGTCAAAGGATCAACTTAGCCACCAGCTTGGGCAGTTCTTTGGTGGGCTCCATTTATATTTTAGATGAACCTTCCATTGGGCTACACTCCAGAGATACCGAAAATCTTATAGAAGTGCTCAAACAGCTTCGAGATTTGGGCAACACCGTTATTGTAGTAGAGCACGATGAGGACATTATGAAAGCTGCCGACTATATTATAGACATCGGTCCTGAGGCGGGCTATTTAGGCGGAGAATTGGTTTTCGCAGGTGATTTTAAAGCACTCAAAAATTCCAATAGCCTCACGGCGGAATACCTCACAGGGCGATTACAAATAGAAGTGCCCACCCAAAGGCGAAAGACAAAATCTTTCATCCAAATAAAAGGCGCAAGGCAGAACAACCTCAAAAATATTGATGTAGAAATTCCACTGGAAAATCTGGTGGTCATTTCTGGGGTTTCTGGCTCTGGCAAATCTACTTTAATGAAAAATATCCTCACCAACGAGGTTCAAATTCAGTTGGGGCAAGGTGGCAAAAAAGGCGATTATGACAGCGTTACTTTTCCGAAATCGCTCGTTCAGCATATAGAACTTATCGACCAAAATCCGATTGGGAAATCCTCTCGCTCCAACCCTGTAACTTATCTAAAAGCCTATGATGATATTCGGGATATTTTCTCCAAACAGCGCTCTGCAAAGGCGATGGGGCTACAGCCTAAGCATTTTTCATTTAATGTAGATGGCGGCCGCTGTGATGAGTGTAAAGGCGAGGGCGTGATTACCATTTCTATGCAGTTTATGGCGGATATAGAGCTGGAATGTGAACAATGCAAAGGCACGCGTTTTAAACCCGAGGTTTTAGAAGTTAAATTTGATGAGAAAAACATCGCTGATGTGCTAAATATGACGGTAGACGAAGCCATCCGTTTCTTTAGCGATAATGAACAGCCCAAAGTGGTTACCAAGCTGAAACCGCTTCAAGATGTGGGCTTAGGTTATCTTAAATTGGGACAAAGCTCCTCCACGCTTTCTGGCGGCGAGGCTCAGCGGGTTAAGTTGGCATCGTTTTTAGTGAAAGGGCACCATACAGACAAAACGCTTTTCATTTTTGATGAGCCTTCCACAGGCTTGCACTTCCACGATATTAAAAAGCTACTGACTTCGCTACAAGCGCTGGTAGAATTGGGGCATTCTGTAATTGTGATAGAGCATCAACCTGATATTATCAAATCCGCAGATTGGATTATAGACATCGGCCCTGAGGCTGGAAAACATGGCGGTAAAGTAGTTTTTGCAGGTACTCCAGAGGAATTGGCAAAGAATAAAATCTCAAAAACCGCCCCTTATATCGCTGAAAAATTAAATGAAAATTAAGTTTTTTCTCTCTTTCATTGTATTTTAATCATCAAAAAAGCCAACCGTAAATTTGCGGTTGGCTTTTTTGATTTTCAAGTATTCTTTATTGATTTTAGTAATAATCTTCGGTATCAAAACCATCATCAAAGCCTTCTTCGGCATCAAAATGGTCTTCTTCATCAAAGCCATCTTCAAACTCATCAAAATCATCAGTCATCATAATATGGGACGGTTTATCCGAAGATTTTGTAGGGGCTTTTAGTGGCATATTGCCATATCTAAACACCGTAATAGGGTAATTAACGGCAGGTTTTTCTTTCACATTTTCTAACAGCTCACAGTAGAATTCCCATAGATCAATAAAGCCGTATTTGAACAGCATTTTGCTACCTTTTTCGGGAAAAGCCTCGGTAATATAGATGTCAGACATAATCTCGCCATCGCCATCATCAGACATATCTTCTAAAGGAATGGCATTAAGCTCTGACCAATCTTCATCTGAAAAATAGAACGATGACAGCTCATCGCCTTGTAGGCTAAAAGCGCTTTTGATGCCGTTGTGCAAATTCCAAAGCGTTTGCTTCCCTCTGATTTCAATGTCCCTGAATACATTCTCCTTCGTGTCTAAAATAACTCTGATTTTACAAACCATAATCCTTAATAATTCTGCTTAAATTTCGTTTTCTAAAAATTTTCAGCAAATATAAAACAAATGAAATAGCAAGGAAATTTTTTTATTACTTTTTTTGTTTATGCTCGGTCCAATGAAAATATAAAACGTGTGCCTGACAGGTAACGGCTCTGCACTTCTATATTCTGACCGTGGGCTTCTAAGATGTGTTTCACAATGGCTAAGCCCAGCCCTGAGCCTCCTGCCCTTCTGTTTCGGCTGCTCTCCACGCGGTAGAAGCGCTCAAAAATACGAGGTAAAACCTCTGGCTTAATACCCATTCCGTTGTCTTTTACTTCTATCATCACCTTTTGTCCTTCCCCATTTACGCTGACTTCTATTTTGGCTTCATCTCGGTTGGCGTAGTATATTGCATTGGAAATCAGGTTGATGAGCACTTGTAGAATTTTTTGCTTATCGGCGAGAACCATCGTGGGTGCGGTATTTTTTAAGATGAGTTTGGCTTCCTTTTTTTCGGCTTCTATGTCCAATAAATCAAACACCTCTCGGATAACGGCATTAATTTCAAAAACGGTGTAATTGAGGGTGATTTCGCCCATCTCTAAGCGGTTGATCATATCTAAATCTAACACGATATTGAGCAACCTTTCAATGGATTGATTGACACGCTGCAAGTATTTATCTCTGATGTTTAGATCCTCCACACCACCATCTATCAGGGTTTCCACATAACTTTGAATGGAGAACAGCGGCGTTTTCAGTTCGTGGGAAACATTTCCAATGTACTCTTTCCGATATTGCTCCATCGCCTTCATCATATCTATTTCTGTGGTGGCTTTTTCATTAAGCCCAGAGATGCGCTCGCTGAGTTCTTTAAAGTTCATTTCCTCGCCTTGGGTGGCTATTTCATCAGGTAAAATGTGGGACATTTGTTTGATTTTCTTTCGCCCATAAGACTGGAATAAATAGTTGACCACGCCATAATTGAGCAAGAACATCACGAGGAGTGCCAGTGCCATCATATAGCGTTTTTCCATGGTCCAGCGGTAGGTGTTCAGGTATTCAAATAGGAAAACCACGCCCACCATGGTCAGGGTGAGGAAAAAAGCGGCTAAAAGGCTAAGCGTATTGGGTTTCATAGAATTTTTGGGCTACAGCGTGAGTTTATAGCCTACACCTTTTAATGTTTGTATGATTTTAGAGCCTAATTTTTCTCTGAGCCTGCGGATATGGACATCTATGGTGCGCTCTCCTACCACCACATCATTCCCCCAAACTTTTTCTAAAATCTCCTCTCTTTTAAAGACTTTATCGGTATTAGAAGCCAAGAGGGAGAGCAAATCAAACTCTTTTTTAGGCAGGATAAACTGCTGCCCATCTTTGGTCACACGGAAGCTATCTCTATCGATTTTTAAACTCCCCAAAGTTTGGATTCTGTTCTGGTGTTCCACTTTTTGGGTCAAGTTCATCAGGGCGTTAATTTTGGAAATAAGCACCTTGGGTTTTATCTGTTTGATGATGTAATCGTTAGCCCCCGCCTCATAGCCTGCAAGCTGGGAAAATTCCTCGCCACGCGCTGAAAGAAACACGATTAAGGTATGTTCCAGCCCACTGATTTTCCGTAAATCTTGGCAGGTTTCTATGCCATCTTTCTCGGGCATCATCACATCTAATAAGATAAGATGTGGCTGCATTTTTTTAGCTTTCTCTATGCCTTCTAATCCGTTATTCGCCACCTCTACGGCGTAGCCTTCTTTCTTCAAGTTATAAGAAATAACCTCCAAAATATCGGGTTCATCATCGATGAGGAGAATTTTTTTACCTTTCATTGATTCATTTTATGATTAGCCAAAAATACTATTTTTTTCCGACTGTCTGATGCTGCATCTCGGTTTTTAACATTAAGTTCATATAGCCCCAAATCCGTTAAACATTTTTTAAAATAAAGTTCATTTTTATGAAACAAGGTTTATGGCAGAAGTGCTGTTATTTTGCAGCAACCAAAAAATAAATCTGAAAAAAGAATCTCAATGAAAACGCATCAGTTAAGCCTTGCCGCCTTATTTTTATGCTCCTCCACAGGAGTATTATGGGGGCAAGAAGTCAGAAAAGACAGTTTAAAACAGGAAAAAACCATACAAAGCGTACAGATCACAGCCTCCACCAATAAGAAAACCGAAAAAGCGATTTTACAAGCCATCAAAAAATCCAATGTGCAGGTGCAAGCCATCGGTGCGGAGGAAATCTCTCGGAAGGGTATTTCTAATGTGGAACAGAGCTTAACCAAAATCACAGGGATTACCACTGTGGAGGGTAAAGGGCTCTTTGTGAGAGGGTTAGAAGAGAGATATAACACACTACTCATCAACGGGTTAGGTTCGCCATCTAATAATCCCTTCCAAAAAATCATCGCGCTGAAACAGTTCCCTACCGATGTGGTGGGCAAGCTGAACATCTACAAAACCTTTAATGCCGATTTGTATGCGGATTTTGCGGGTGCCACCTTTGATATAGAAACGCTGACTTTTGAAAAACCTTTTACCAAAGTAGAATTCAGCATTGGTATAGATACGCAATCTACGCTAAAAGATGGTTTTAAAATCAGCCAAAATGCCAATACTTTTAACGGCTATTTAGGGCTCAATGCTCGGGATAGACAGCTGCCACAGGAGGTTAAGGGCTACCGACCTTCCAACTTTATATTTAATGCGCAACAGAGTGTGCACGCCTTTAAAGACAGCTGGAATGTAGACCAAATTAAACCGCTACCGAATTCGGAGATTTCATTTACTACGGCACAGCGGCTGAGCACCAAGGGCGGCAAGTTGGGCTTACTCCTCTCCCTAAGCCAAGGGCAACAGTACCAATATCAGGAAGGCGAAAGCAACCTTTTGCAATTCTCTGGCTCCAGCATTGTTTACAACAATAAACTTATCAAAAAGGAATACGAGTACGAAACCCAATCTTCCGTGCTTTTGGGCTTAGACTACCACACGAAGAAAACCCATATTTTGCTCAATGGTATTTTTCTACAAAACAGCATCAATATGATCCAAGATCATTTTGGATACATAGACCAAGGCAACTCTGGGGAAGGACTTTTTAGAGTCAATCAGCAAGATATTTCCAGATTTTTAGATTTGCAACTTATCGGCTCTCAAAAATTGGGAGAGCGCCACCAGCTCAAAGCGGGCATCAGTTGGGTAAATAATGTGTATCAGCAACCCGATAGGAAGATTTTTTCAGGAAATCCATCAGCGCAGAACTCAGAGCTCATCAGTTTAAGTTACGGCGGTAACAACCTCATTAGACAGTATTTAGATGTTAATGGCAAAAATTATCTTTCGGCATTGGCAGAATATCAGCTGAAATTAGGGCAGAAAAATGAAAAAAACGCCTACCCTATTGTCCTGACCTTGGGCTATAACGGCTGTATGGACAGGCGGAGCACTTCTTATCGCTTTATCTATTCGGTGTATGATATCAATGCGCAACCTTCGGACAGAACTGTACTCATCAACCCAGATACGCCGCAAGCCACCTTTGACCAATCGGCAACCCAAGGCGCTTTCTACTACCGCGAAGGCTCTACTTCTGTATACCGAAATCATATGTATCAATTTGTGAATGCAGGTTACCTAAGCTTCCACTACAAGCCTTCCGAAACTTGGGATATCCTTTTGGGCGGTAGATTGGAGCATAATATCAACCTCACGCGGTATAAAGAGCTCGCCCAGTCGTTCAACAGCCCTTACCTTAATTTGAGTAGAAATCAGTATTATTTTCTGCCCTCTTTATCGGTGAAGAAGGAACTCACGGCACAGTCTAACCTCAGATTGGCATTGAGCAAAACCTTAACCAGACCCGTTCTTATAGAATATATGCCCATCACTTACATCAACCCAAATAACGAAAATATTTTAGGAAATCCACATCTTCAAAATAGTGAAAACTACAATTTGGATTTAAAATATGAGATTTTCCCATCTAAAGAGGAAATGCTGGCTGTGGGTGTTTTCGGTAAGAGAATAGTCCACGCCATAGAAAAATCTTATACCGCTTCTGCCAATTCCGATGGGCAGACCATTACCTTTTTTAATGCACAACACGCCGATGTAGCGGGTGTGGAAATAGAAACGCTATTGAACCTTAGCCGAATTTCGGAAAGCCTTAGCAATTTTTCTTTCGGATTTAATACCACCCTGATGTATACCAATGTGGAACGCAGCGCAGAAGAAATGAGCCAAGAATCTGACCGACAGAAAACGCTCAAAAGAGGACTACAAGGCGCCGCACCGTGGAGCATCAATGCGGATTTAAAATATCAAACCAAAAACCGTAACAACCTGCCACAAACCCTCTCTTTGGTGTACCAAGTTTCTGGTTCTAAAATCCATACATTGGGTTCTATCGGGATAGACCATGTGTATGAAAGACCGATGCATCAGCTGGATTTGGTGTATCAAAAAACCTTTTCTCAACAATGGAAAGCCAAATTGAGCGTGCTCAACATCCTCAACAATCAGTACCGATTAGAATATGGCGACAACAGCGATGTACCTGTGAAAGCCAACCTTATCCATACCAATTATATGAAAGGTACACGCTTTAACCTTTCATTAGAATACACATTTTAAACCTTAAACTATTAAAAATTATAAAAATGAAACATTCTTTTTTAAGCCTTTATGCCTTAAGTTTGGCTTTAACTCTGAGCTCTTGTACCGTGGAAATTCGAGAAGATCAAGACATTGCCACTCAAAATCAAAACCCTACGCCACCTTCATCAGAAGGGATCATGCAAGGTTCGGGGACTTTATCAGGTACCATTACCAAAGATTTGCTCATCAAAAAAGGAAATTATCAGTTGGAAGGTGTTGTAAAAGTTACCGATGGCGTAACGCTCACCATAGAAGCTGGCGCTAAATTCACGGCTAATTCTGCTATGGGCAGTAGCTTGGTGATTTTGCAAGGGGCAAAAATCAATGCGCAAGGCACTGCCGAGCAACCGATTGTTTTTACCTCTGACCACCAAACGCCAGGCGATTGGGGCGGTATAACACTCTATGGCAAAGCTCCTATTATGGCGAGCAATGGCGCTACCACCGCTATTTCTGAAGATGGCAACAACCTTTCCTATGGCGGTAACGACCCTGCCGACAGTTCTGGCGTAATGAAATTTGTTCGCGTGGAATATGGTGGCAAAAAAATCGGCGATGGCAAATCAGAAACCAACTCTATGACTTTTTACGCCGTAGGGGCAAGCACTGTTTTGGAAAACTTGGTATCCTACAAAGGCACCGATGATGGCTATGAGTTTTTTGGCGGTACCGTAAGTGCTAACAATTTGGTTTCTTACGGTAATTTTGATGACGCTTTTGACTGGCAAGATGGTTGGGCTGGACTTAACAATACCAATTGGTATGCTTATCAAACTAAAATCGGGAATTTTGGAATGGAAATAGAAGCCTCTGCCAACAAAGACAACACGGCGCCGAAAATCAATGGCATTACCCTCATTAGAGAAGCCAATACCACACCTGAAAAAGAGGGTTCTGCAGAAATTTCTGCCATTCAATTTAAAAAACAAGGTTCTGGAATTTTTAAAAATGTGTATATTAATGGCTATCAAGATATGGGCGGACAGAAAGCTTATGCGGTGCTTATTCAAGATGAAGACACTCAGAAAAATCAAGTGGAAAGCGGTAAAATTAGCGTATCACCGATCCAAGTGCTTCATTCCTCCCACCCCGATACTTGGGGCTATGCATTTGGTTTTAATCAGCCTAAAGCCATCACCCAAGATCCTAATGTGACCAAAGTAAAAATGGTTAGCGGTGCGTGGGCTATCGTAGATGGTGTAGACCTCCTAAAAGGACTTCAATAGTTCTTCCTTTTTCTATTTATAAGTTTTTTAAAAGCACTGGTGCTCGTTTATAACCAAAAAGGGCTGCCCTCTGGGTCTAACTCAAAAATTAAATTATACATTTCTTCTATCTCTTCTACCGTAGCATTAAACGCGGCGGCGGCATCTGGGAAGAAATAATCTCTTTTCAGCTCTTCTGTTTCTTGTAAATTGATACTGGAATAAATATTCACAGGAATTTCCAAAGATAAATCCGAAGCCGAAAAAAATGAATTGACTTTATCATTAAAATGATATGGCTGATTGGTATTTTTATTCAGTTTGTTGTCTACTTTAAAATGAGCTAAGACCACTTTTAAATTAAATTTTTGATAATATGTATTACTAGGGATAGTAATGTACCCCTTAAGTCCTATCGGATCTTTTGCCGAAGGATTACTGGCATCCCATTGGCGTTTCCTGATTTTCACCTCATCAGATTTAGGATTATAATCTTGGTCATAAGGGTCTGTATCACGGTAAACATAATTAAAAAGGTAAGGCTTGGTGGGGTCCTTTCGGCTCCCTGCTTTGGTCGCGACTACATCTTGAGCATAGAAAAAATGCTGATGAATTTTTGCCATATCGCCATCTACAAATTCATGATTCATCAACTCTCCTTTGTTATTATAATAATTGATAATCAATGCATAAGAGTTACCACCTAAAAAATAAATCGGCTGATCTGTATCTGCCACCACATTCCCTTCTTTATTATAAGAGAAAGTGATTTTTTGGGTTCGTTTAAAATATTTAATATGGTCAGGATAATCTGGATCGCCGTGAAAGGTTTCACCGTGTAAATGGCCTTCTTTAAAGATAAACTCCACTTTTGCCCACTCGCCATGACCTTTGTCAGTCACTTCATTAGAGGGTGTTACTGGGTGATCATCTCTGTTGCAAGATTGTAATCCTAAAGTTAGCGCTATTAAAAATATAGCCCAAAGTTGTGGTAAAGAAATGTTTCTTTTCATAGTTAAAAATATTTATAGTTAAAAATTGATTGTCATTTTCAGTTGAATATCTAAGCCTCTACCGTGTGCAAAATATTTAAAATGATCGGTATAACTTTTATACAATTGATTGGTTAAATTATTCACTTTCAGAAGAATAAAGCAAGTTTTGTTTTGATGATAATAAAACTCACTCCCCAGTTGTAGCCCTAATAAATGGTAAGCACTGGGCGGTGTGTCCGTAAGATCTTGCTGAGGATCAAACCGATGCTGCTCTGCATAATAACGATGGTTGAGAGAAATATAAAACTGTTTCATTATAGAATTCGGCACATACCATAGAATTTCTTGATAAGTTGACAATGGCGGAACCATCGGTAAATAACCTTTTGTTATTACATCATTGGCTATAGTTAATGCAGCATTAGCATTGTATTCCAAAATAGTTGTAGGTTGCCATTTCACAGTAATATCGCCACCTCGGAACAAGGCTTGGGTTTGCACCATATTAAATATAAAAGCTGGACCAGAAAACAATTGTTTATATTGCCTCTGTGGCTTGGTATAAATATAGTTTTTAATCGGTTGAACAAAAGCTGATATTCCAAATGAAAATTTAGGAATTTGATATTCTAATTTATTCGTCCATTTAAGCCCTCTTTCCGATTTTAAATCAGTATTGCCCACATAATAAATGGGCAAGCCGTGCTCCTTTCCATTAACATAAAGTTCGTAGGGTTCTGGGCTTCGCCACGCCATTCCTAAATCTGTTAGATAATGCCAATGTTGGTTGAACTGATAGTCTAAAACTACATCATAGGAAAAATTAGAGAATGATTTTTGCCCACCATACAAATCACCTAACCAATTATAGCCCAATGCATTAGTAGATCTATAATCATACCTCATTCCTAATGATGCCTTCCATTTATTTTTTTGAAAATCTGATATTATATAAGCTCCATAATTATGTAATTTATAATTAGGAATAGTTGGTGCCACCCCTGTTCCTGCCTTATTATAATTATTTTGATTGAGGTACTGCACCCCCATTTTCGTAGAAAAATTTGGTTTTTGGTAGAGCCAAGCACCCTCCAAATGATGGGATTCTAAAACTAAATCTTGGGTAGGAATAGAAGTTCTATCCCCTCGCCTGATTTCAAATTCCTTTCTTAAATTCTTCTGAAAATGGTACTTAAGTTCTACTTTATGTTGGGTATTGAACTGAATTTGTCCTGTGTAATTCAATACCCAATGCTCCACATTTTGCTTAGGCGCTTGGATTTGATATGAAAAAGGCAGTGTTTCCGTTGGTTGCCCCAAAAGAATTCTATCCTGTAACTCATCGGTATTACCTGTTGAAGCGCCATAAAAAACACCATTCTGTGCGGTCAGTTTAGACAAGGCGATTTTACTTTGAAACCCATTTGACCGATACCCCAACGTAGCGGCGGTGTTGTGCTGATAAATCCCCGTATTATTAACATAATAATCCCTTGTTTTATAATCGCCAGCCCGTTGATAACTTTGCTGAACTTGCCACGCCCACCGATTTTTGAAACTTCCTTGGAGCGTCGCATTGAGCATTGTTCTTCCATCGTTGGAACTCCCTGCAAGCCCTACACTACCTTTCAATTTTTGAGTATAAGACCATTTTTTGGGCTCCAATAAAATAACGCCTCCCAAAGCCCCCGCACCGTATTGAACGCTTTTAGCACCTTTAATAATTTTGATATGTTGAAACTCAGAAACATCAGCATCTATGCTATGCTGGTCAGACCAATCTTGCCCTAACAACTTTACACCATCCGCTACCACCAAAATTCTATTATTTTTTAATCCTTCAATAATGGGTTTAGAAATTTGGGCACCAGACTGAACCATTTCGATCCCTGGAGTATGGCTAATGGCATCTGCTAAAGAGCCACCGACATAGGTTTTGGCAATATTATTATGATGCGTAATATTCCCTATTGGCATACCTTTGCCAATACGAATGGTATCTATGGTTTTAGTTTTTATATCCGTTTTTTGGGAGAAAACTACCAAAGGCATACAAAGCCCTAACCACAACAACATTTGTTTATTTTTATTCACAATGTAACTGTTTAAATTATGAAATATCTAAAATAGAAATCTCATTATTATCGAGAAAAATCAAGTAGAAAATTGAAATACAATATATTAAGATAATGTATTAAAATATCTTGAATATAAAGTATTTTTCAATTTTAAGTATAAATCAATAAAAAAATCTAAGCTATAGGCGGACCCCTATATTGAGTATAAGAAATATAAGATTTAAAGTAATCATTTGAACCATACAATACTTTTTTTTCAATTTTACAATCAAAAAAACATAATGGTTCTAAATATTCTGGAAGAATATAAGGTGAGAAACAAAATACATCTTTATGGTACTCATGTTTGCTAAAATGTGAATCATGATGGCATTTCCCTAACAAACAATCATCAACATTCGTCTCTTCACTCAGTTGGCAGTGTTCAATTGTATTATGTGATGATGTAGTAGGCAACATAGCGCTGTAGCACACCAAACGAAGTAGTGCTAGAGCGAACACAACCCAATACAATCTAAAAAGCGATTTTTTATCTGTCATAAAATAACGGCACAAATATACACATTTCGTTATTTAATCAAAATGAAATAGAGCTTAAAATAAAATTTATAATATAAATCTCTCAATATGAATATTTTATTTTTTAACTGAAATTATACAGCCAAAACTAAAACCGTTGCCATAGCACCTCTTTGGGTAATGGTTGTTGGTATTCTATAAACCGATAAAGCCATTCCGAAAAATAGCAACCGTTCAAAACGCCTCTGGCGCCCAATCCATTGAACACATAGAGTTGCGGAAAGTCCTGATGAGCCCCTAAAAGCGGTCGGCGATCTTTTACCGTGGGTCTAAAACCATAATGGACAGCGGTGATGCGATAATCGTGAGGATAAATGGCTTCTAAGCCAGATTTTAGCTGTGCCACGGCGGTTTCATCAATGTCTTGCGAGGTCGCCTCACGGTCGTAGGTACCGCCATAATAATAACCGCCCTGACTTAGTGGAAATAAAAAATGTTTCTTCTTAATCGTCTCCGCCGAAGGTAGCTGTGTGGAAAGTTCAAGGCTCAAATGATGCCCTTTGTTGGCGTGAACCGCGATATTTTTAAAATAAGGATTTTCCAAAACGCCCATTCCTTCTGCAAAAATGAGATGCCGATAATGAAAGCCTTCATAAGTTTGAGCTTCTGGATTAAGTTTTTCATAATCAAAAGCCGCTTCAACTAAATATTGTTTATTTTTAAGATAATCTAAAAATATGCTAAAAAATTGTGAAACATTCAACCTCGCTGATTGCCAAACTTCACCCGTGCCAAAGGGATTTTCTATGCCTTCCAAAGTTTTAAAATCAGGATTGAGGAAAGGTTGCAATTCTGGATGCTTGGCACGCTTTTTTAGCCATAATTCTTTCTCTTTTTCATCGTGGAAAATACGATGGATAGGCTCTTCAATAAGAAAATCTTCATGGAGATAAGTTTTCATTTCTCCCAAAGTTTGCCGAAGTTGGTCTAATTGCTCTTGTGCTTTCCAAAAGGTCGTAAATTTCTTTAAAACCACAGGATTAACAATACCTGCCGACACTTGCGAAGCGCCTTTTTTCCCCGAAGAGTAAAGCTTAAAACTATGTTGGTTTTTGATGAGCTGATGGGCAAAAAACAAAGCCGCATAACCATCTCCCACAATGATATAATCTACATTTTCCATTTGAAACTGGTGTTAATTTAGCAAAAAACCCTAAGAAAAGCCTCAGGGTTTTAGATATCAAAAAGTTATGAATTTAAAAAATGATTAGTAATTCCACATATCATTTTCCATTTCCAAAATTTGGTTTTTAATCCTGTCGCTTTCTTCTAACTGCGCTTCGGCATCGTTAGGGATGTAATCTTTAATCACACCATTCCCCATACCATTTTCAGATTTATAGATAATAGAAGAAAATCTTCTGGCATTCAGAATATCATCAAAACTGATGTCTGACGATAAATTTTTGTTATTGAAAACCGTGGCGTTGGCTGTGATTTCTCTGGCATCTGGATAGAATACCCAGAAAAGATCAATCAGTTCTTCTTTATCTGCGAACTGCTGCCCCATGGTCTGTGGATCTGGTCCCATAGCTGCGATGCCCAACAAACGGTATTTCATCTGTCCATCTCTACGGTCTATGTACCACATCCCTTTGATTTTAAGCAACTTAACTTGATCAGATTTCGTTTCAAAAACATCGGTTCCAGCTTTTTTATCTTCCTCAGAGATGGTCTCACCGCTATTGATTTTATCGATCAACCAATCCGAAGTTACCACACGGCTCATTCTTTGCTGAATTTGCTCTGGAGAAAGCCTTACTGTAAATATTTCATCATCATAAACTTCTTTAATTTTACCGCTATTGATGCCATCTAACAACAACTGATAAAGGGATTTATTCTGAGAAACCAAACCATCAGAATTATAATAAAATGGCTGATTGATTTTCTCATTCATATCAATAATCTCCCAAACCACCATACTTCTAAGGATGTCTTTATCTTCTATAAAGCCGTAGTTTAGAGGCTCCACACGCGTAGAAACGATGGAATCTCCTACTTTCTCTTTATTTTCTTCTCTCAATCGGCGGAATTCCTCTGGAGATTTGGCATTCAGAATATTCTGTGCCCATGTAAAACCAGAAGCCAATAGCAAAGTGCTTAAAATGATTTTTTTCATCTGTATCTATAATTTTTTAAGCGGTACAAAACCTCCATAGTCAGATCTCCATAGAGATTTTATACGCTGCTTTAATTTTATTTTTACCTTCCGTGCCTTCTGGCACTTGTTTTATTGTACATTGATCACCACAGGTGAAATGTTTTTCAGCATTTGTCCTCCTAAGCCAGAAGCCGTTGCCTGAATATCATAAACATAGACCACATCTCCCGCTCTTAGGTTAGCCGTTTGTCCCGCAATAGAGCTTAGATTATTCCCACTCACAAAAGCGGCGGCTTTACCTGGTACTTTCACACGGAAGCCCGTTACAGTGAAGCTCACAGGGAACTCAAAATCTGGAATAGCTGCCGATACCGTTTGGTTCTTAATAGAACTTGCTGGCATAGACACCACATTTTGCCCTCTAATTTGCCCCTGAGGTGCAGGCACACTCTTCACACGGAAAGGGAATGTCGCCGTAGTAGCTTTACCATTCGGTAAAGTTCCAGAAACGGTAATATTGACCATATTCCCAGCGCCTGGGCGAATCACCCATTTGCCTCTACCTCCAGAAACCGAAGCTCCTGCTGCAGAGAGTTTAACCGCAGAATTATCTACGCCCAACATCGTGGCAGAAACGGGGTTATCTACACCGCGATAAAGGACATTCATTTTATCCGCAGATACCACTGCACCGCTTTGTAGCGCTACTTCTTTAGGCCCTGCTATTACACGATATGAGTGAGAAAACGGCAGTTTAATTTCTTTATTGTTGGCATCTAAAAACTTGATTTCGCCATTGAATGTAAAATCACCTACCGAGCTGGTATTGAGCGCCTTAAATCCTTGACCATTCGCTGTTCTATCTACACCAGAAATGGTCATTCCAGGTACAGAACTGGCATAGGTGCCCACCACCACTTTCGCTTCCGCTTTGTCGCCTTGTAAGATAACCGTTGGTGCAGCTACAATGGCTTCAAAAGCGTTGAACTTGATATCGGCATCTACTTTTTCTTTCAACATATTGGCTAACGCATCTGACTGCAAGTTTCGAGCTTCAGACTGGATCACCTCTAAATTGGCTAATGCTGCCACCAATGGTTGGTTATAAAATTTAGACAACAACCAATCTTTACCTCTTACTTTATCCGTGTTGAAAGAGGTGTTGGCTCTCTCTATAATCGCTTTGTTTTGAGCATTTTTAGGGAAAATCTGGAGTGTGGTTTTCTTCACATCTTCCATTAAAGATTTTAATGTTGCTGCATTTTTGCTTGGGCTATTTTCATTCGCTTTATCGAAGAAATAGAGCGTAGAAGCATCTGTATTGTTTAAAGCATTGAAATTAAAATCTTGATTGCCCTTCTCCTCACCTGCAAATTTTTGCATTTCTAACTTTGAACCTTCAATGAATTTCACCAAAGCATCTAGCTTGATTTTCAGTTGTTTATACTGTTCATAAGGTTGAGAGAAAGAGTCTGGAGAGTTTTCTGCTTTCTGCTGAAGGGTTTCTTCAAATATTTTATTTTTAGACTGCGTCAGTAGCGTGCTCTCTCTTAATGAGTCTTTGGTATCATTATAAGAGCGGATGATTTCCTGGTTAATCTGCATTGCCAACATTGCAATGAAGACCAAATACATCAGGTTAATCATCTTCTGACGCGGAGATAATTTTTCTTTTGCCATTTTAGTTTCTTTGGGTTAAAAAATTAAATTTAAAAACTGTGATTGAAAAGAAAAAATTACCCTTTCATCGCATTGAGCATACCGCCATACACTCTGTTCAAGTGGTTAAGATTAGAAGTCAATCCGTCTAATTCTTGGTTAAACTTCTCTGACTGCTCTGCTGATTTCTTTAAATCTGCCACATATTTCTGGTGGTAGTCCGCTTGAGATTTGCCATGCTCTAATTGTAATGCATACAAAGCATTGATGCTCTCTAAATGGCTGGCTGCCAATGTTAATTGGTCGCTATATTTTTGGGTAGAAGCCGTTACATCTACCGTTTGGTTAATTTGATCAACAGAAGACGAGAATTTATCAATCCCTGATTTTAGTTTTTCAAATAATTGAACATCTAATCTGGCTTCTGACAGCATTTGGTCTAATTTTTCAGAAAGCGAAACTTCTAATTTTTTCACTTCTTCCGTTTGTGCTGCTAAATTTTTTCTTGGTTTAGGTTGAGCATTAGGATCTATCAACTCTGGATATACATTTTCCCAAGCATATTTTTCCTCTTCTGCTGGTGGATTAAAGGCATATAATAAGAAAATTAAAGCCTCGGTAATCAAACCTGCACCTAAAATCCAATTGGGGTTAACCAGTCCGCCCAAAGTGGTATGCGTCATTTTAAAAAACGCCCCTAAAATAACGATTGAAGCCCCTATAGAATAGATAAAGTTCAATGTTTTGTCGCTTAATTTCATAATGTTAAAAAGTTATTGTTGTTGATTGATATGTGTTGTCTTTTAATTTCTTATTTTGATTTCCTTTTAAATCTTGCTGTTCCTTCTGGGATATCTTGTACCGTTCTAAACCCGATATAACTTCTCGCAGAGTCTTTTCTTTCCCAATCTCTGTAGCCCGTCATTAGCAAGTAGCCTACATCTTTCCAAGAGCCACCACGCACAGATTTTTTAGTATCACGATAGGCTTGTGTTGATAGATAAGGGTTGAGCGTAGATGAAAACTGATAGGTGGAATTGTTGTACGGAGATTCTGTCCATTCTGCCACATTCCCTGCCATATCGTAAAGCCCAAAACCATTTTTAGAGAAAGATTTTACAGGCGCGGTATAGGTATAAGTTCCTTTTTTCTCATCTTCTATATAGTTTCCTCTTTTCGGTTTGAAGTTGGCTAAATAACAACCTCTATCATCCATTAAATAAGGACCTCCCCACGGATAAGTAGCGTTCTCTTTGCCTCCTCTGGCAGCGTATTCCCACTCGGCTTCGGTAGGTAAGCGGAATGCCATAGGCGTTATTTTTCTTTTCTTAGATTTTTTGCTATCATCTCTTTTAGCCTTAGTTTTATAGTCGCAGAATGCTCTTGCTTGATCCCAAGTCACGCCTACCACTGGATAATTTTTATAAGCTTGATGCCAAAAATACCCATCATATAAAGGTTCATTATAAGCATAGTTGAAGTCTTTCATCCACACAGTCGTATCTGGATATACCGCGATGCTTTCTTTTTTGAGGTAGTTGGTGCTTCTCTTGCCGTCTTTTACCGCAGATTCCATATCTTCCCACTGATAAGCGTATTTTAATTTACGCGTGTCTATCAATCTTTCGTTGTTAATACGTTCTGCTGGTGGTAAATATAACGACTCTATCACCTCTGCATATTGCACATCAGGATAGTCGGAAGTGTTCCATTTTAAAGGTACGCTCCAGTCCAAACGCTTAGATTCATTATAACCATCTCTGCCGCCTTGAGATTCTAAATATTCTTGGTAAGCATTTGCATTGCCATCTTTTTTAGCCAGATAAGCATAATCCGAAATCCCAGTACCATTACCCCCACCAGAGGTTACATCTCCTGCCGCTTCGGCTAAGAGTGTTCTCGCGATGGAATCCCGAACATAGTTGATAAATAATCTGTACTGCGCATTAGTCACCTCCGTTTCATCCATAAAGAAAGAAGAAACGGTTACGGTTTTTAGAGGTGCTTTTTCTGGCATATTGGTGTAATCCATATCCGCCATACCCATTACAAAAGAACCACCAGGAATAGCCACCATACCATAAGGGCGCTCCGCCACAAAAGACTTAGACTTACCTTTTGGGATTAAATCCCCCTTGGTGTCAGGTTTTCCAGAAGATTTTCGCCCTCGAGAACACGATACCGCCAACGATGCGGAAAGAAGTACTAAAAATATTTTTTTCATCCGATGATGTTTATTTATTATGATAGATTTTATCTTATTAATACGCTTTATTTTCAGCGTGTAAAGATAAGTATTTTTTTTAATTTAAAAAATCTATTTTCTATTTGCTAAACGATATTTTACGCTAAATATTTTTTCTAACTAAAAAAATAGGCTTTTATTCCTTCTGAACAACAAGGTCAGCAAAAAATAAAAGCCTATCTGTATTAAAATAAATTTATTCTACAGTAACAGATTTCGCCAAGTTTCTCGGCTGGTCTACATTGGCACCTCTATATACAGCGATGTAGTACGCCAACAATTGCAACGGTACCGATGCTACAATCGGTGAGTAACATTCCGATGTTTCTGGGATTTCTATCACATAATCTGCCATAGAAGCCACTTGCTCGTCGCCTTTGGTTACCACAGCGATCACCTTCCCTTTTCGGGCTTTAATTTCCTGAACATTGCTCACCACTTTATCATAATGCTTATTTTTAGGCGCAATGATAACGATAGGCATATTTTCATCTATTAAGGCGATAGGACCGTGTTTCATCTCGGCGGCTGGGTAGCCTTCGGCGTGGATGTACGAAATCTCTTTCAATTTTAAAGCGCCCTCTAACGCCGCTGGGAAGTTGTAGCCTCTTCCTAAATATAAAAAGTTGGTCGCTTCCACAAAATCTTTGGAAATTTCCTTCACATAATCGTTGGTATCCGCTAAAACTTCTTCTATTTTTTTCGGTAAAGCATCTAATTCGGTAATCAATCTCATAAACTCCTGATTGCCAATATTGCCGTTGTGTTTTCCTAATTTTAAAGCGATAAGGGTCAAAATGGTCAATTGCGCCGTGAATGCCTTAGTGGATGCCACGCCAATTTCTGGACCTGCGTGGGTGTAAGACCCTGCATCTGAAAATCTGGCGATGGAAGAATCCACCACATTACAAATTCCATAAATAAAGGCACCTTTTTTCTTCGCCATTTTAATGGCTTCCATCGTATCTGCCGTTTCCCCTGACTGAGAAATAGCGATCACCACATCTTTATCCGTGATGATGGGGTTTCTGTATCTAAACTCTGATGCATACTCCACTTCTACGGGGATTCTGGCAAATTCTTCAATGAGATATTCTCCAATCAAACCTGCGTGCCAAGAGGTACCACAAGCGATAATGATGATGCGGTTGGCGTGGGTCAGTTTTTCTAAATGATCCCAAATTCCTGCCATTTTAATGATGCCCTCATCTACCAACAAACGCCCTCTCATCGTGTCGTGGATGGATTTTGGTTGTTCAAAAATTTCTTTAAGCATAAAATGCTCGTAGCCTCCTT
Organism: Riemerella columbina; assembly: GCF_030517065.1. Classification (NCBI taxonomy): domain Bacteria; kingdom Pseudomonadati; phylum Bacteroidota; class Flavobacteriia; order Flavobacteriales; family Weeksellaceae; genus Riemerella; species Riemerella columbina. The sequence continues at coordinate 759,248 of NZ_CP103950.1, read as the reverse complement.
TTTCAATTTGCTCAAGGTTGAGTTTAAGCTCTTGGATGGCGGGGTCTATTTTAGAATTGTCTTTAATGGTGCGGATTTCCACGCCTTTGTCTAAAGAAATGGTAGCGATGTGCCCTTCCTCTAAATAAATGGCTTCTTTGGTAAATTCCACAAACGGCGAAGCATCTGATGCGATAAAATATTCTCTATCGCCCAAGCCAATCGCCAAAGGAGAACCTAAACGCGCCGCCACCAAAAGGTTGGGATGATCTTTGTGCATCACGGTAATCGCATAGGCGCCATACACTTCGTTTAATGCATAACGCACGGCTTCAGAAAACTCTAAATCTGGGCGAGTATCGGTAAAATATTGAATTAAATTCACTAAAACCTCCGTATCCGTTTCGGACTGGAAAGTGTAGCCTTTTTCGGTGAGCATGGTTTTAATGGTGTCGTAGTTTTCAATAATTCCATTGTGTACCAATGCCACTTTTCCGTTATTAGAAATGTGCGGATGCGAATTTACATCGCTCGGCACGCCGTGTGTTGCCCATCGGGTATGCCCCATTCCGATATGCGAGGTATTTCTCAAATCTTCAGAAATAGCCACCAAATCTGAAACTTTACCTTTGGTTTTCTTAACTTCAAAGAGTTCTTGCGGCGTTTCTAACACCACCCCAGCACTATCATAACCACGGTATTCTAATCTTTTAAGTCCATTGATTACGATTTCATAAGCATCTCTATGCCCTGTGTATCCTACTATTCCACACATAATGTTTTATTTTTTAGCGTAAATGATATTAAGTTTTACTTTGTTGGTATCCGTTGTTTTAGAGCCTACTAAAACCAAACGCTGTGGCGCATAAGCTCTCGTATTGTAATTTTGACCTAATAAAAGCCCTTGGTTACTATAAATATAGTCTCCGATGTTGAGAACTAAATCTCTATTTTCGGCTTCTTTTTCTATGATGTTTTTTAAAGTCTGCGTAATGCTAAGATCATAATAGGCTGGATTTTTATCCAAATCATAAGATTTAATCAAACTGAAACCTCCTAAGCTGGAAAATGCCGCCATATCTGATAAAAACTCATTCAAATTAGCATATTTAACTAAAAATCTCGATGGTTTTTCATATGAATTGCTCCAAACGCTGGCATCGGTATAGAATCTTATTTTGGCTGATAGAATCCCTATTTTATCCTCTTTATATTGTTTTTTAATTTCCGAAATGGTTGCGGCAGGAATTTTCAGAACTGCCCCTGCTCCACCCATCCCTTGGAGGTACAAACGCTCATCGCCTTGGGTTTCATCAATGTTGTTCATTGCGGTTTGATAAGCCGTAGGACGCTGATAATCAATTTGGTTAAAATGCACATTCCCCGAGCCTAAATTAAACTGATACAAAGCCGCCGTTTTGGTGGTGGTTCCATTATTGGTCACATCGTGAGAGTAATACATTTTAATGGTCACATTGTTTGGCGAAAAGTTAAAAATATAGCCATCATTCTCGGCAACAGAAATTTTAACCCCTTTAAAATATCTGATAAAACTCGCCACATCTTGAAGATCAGCGCTGTTGTGTTGGTCTACAATTTTAGTTTGAAAAAAGTTCGTATTCAGAGGAATTCTTATCGCCTCATCTCGGCTAAACACCTCTTTTCCTTCTGTTTTAGAAGTGATTTTAACAGAGTTTACCTTTCCGTTAAACTCATAAGAACCCAATTCCGTACCTGTATTAACTCTAAAATCAGAATAATATTTTTTATCCGTTGAGTAGAGAAAATCATTCACTTCATGGACTTTAAGGGTAATTTTTTGCGTTTTACCGTATTTTTTAACAGGGTAAGTGGTCACCACTTTTTTAACATCTTCGCCGTTGAATTTTGCGTTTTCATCGGTTACTGTGGTGGCAGAATCCGAAACATAATTCGGTTTAATTTCTAAAGTCACCGAATCTACCTTGGCATTAACGCCAAAATCTGGGCTATAACTGCTGAGCCTTACTTGGGTCACATAATCGGATTTTTGAAGTCCAAAATTAGACTCATCAAAAGCGCCCAAAGTGGCTTGTGTGAGCTTAGAAGCATCAGATTGTATGGTATCGTGATGGTTTAAATGATAAGCCACCACATCATAACTCTGGGTAGCGCCATCGGTGGTATTATCCACAAAAAACTGTGTTCCTAAGTTATCCGCATCGGACTCACAATTCACTAAGACCAAACTTCCAAAACCTGCTATCAGCAATGGTTTCAAAACTTTTTTTATGTTCTCTATCATTGATTTTTAAATGTATTTTTAGTAAATAGTTCCCATTTCTTCTGGGTTAATGTACTCTTTTTGTGTGGCTTTAGCCTTCTCAAATCTGGAATAAAGCTCATCCACAAGGAATTCATCGCCTTTCACGATGATATCTACCAAGTTCATTCCTTCTTCTATAAAGCTATGAGTACTTGGTGACTTGAGCGCTTTCACTTTAGACATATTGTCAAATTTAAACTTCTCTAAAATGCTCGTTGCCAGCTGTAAATCATCTTCATTATAAACGGAAAGCACAAATTGGGTATCATCAAAATAAGAATCATTCTTATAATAATGCTTGAGGTAAATTGGAACGAAAGCCGACATCCAGCCGTTCAGGTGCACCACATCTGGCACCCAGTTGAGTTTTTTAATCGTTTCTATCACCCCTCTTGCGAAGAACATCGCCCGTTCATCATTATCTTCATACGGCTGCCCATCTTCGTCTTGGTAATCAAATTTTCTTTTAAAATAATCCTCGTTATCAATAAAATACACCTGCAGGCGTTCTCCAGGTAACGAAGCGACTTTGATAATTAAAGGTTGGTCTAAATCATTGATAATAATATTCATACCAGAAAGGCGGATCACTTCGTGCAGTTGGAATTTCCTCTCGCTAATGTAGCCAAAACGCGGCATAAATACACGAACATCATTACCCTCATTATACATTGTAAGTGCCATTTTGTTTACCGCCATAGACATCGTCGTATCTTCGTGATAAGGAAACATCTCTGTGGTAACATATAAAATTCTCTTATTTGGCATAATTTGTTTTTTTGTCTTTTTTTGAAAAAGATTGTTATTATGCAAAAATACAAAATTTTAAACTAATAAAATGGTATTAACATTTTTTTATAATTTTGGCGAAACAAATTTTATGAAAATATTACGCAATAAAACCGCCTTAGCCGCCTATATTTCGGAAGCTAAAGCCTCAAAAAAAAGCATTGGGTTCGCCCCAACTATGGGCGCCCTGCACCAAGGTCACCTCTCGCTATACGAAGCCGCAAGACCTGAAAACGACTTGGTGATTTCCTCCATTTTCGTGAATCCCACCCAGTTCAACAACCCTGAAGATTTAGAAAAATATCCCAGAACCATAGAGGAAGACCTCAAAAAATTAGAAGATTCTGGCTTGGTAGATGCCGTTTATATCCCAGAAATTTCCGACATTTACCCAGAAAAAGCCGTAGCGAAATCTTACGATTTTGACGGATTAGAGCAAGAAATGGAAGGCAAAATGCGCCCTGGACACTTTGATGGCGTGGGCACCGTGGTGGAAAGTTTATTCTCGCAAGTGCAACCCGACCGTGCTTATTTTGGCGAAAAAGATTACCAACAATTGGAAATCATCAAAAAATTGGTAGAAAAACAAAACTTACCCATCCAAATTTACGGCGTTCCTATTTATAGAGAAGCCAACGGATTGGCAATGAGCTCCAGAAACCAAAGACTTTCCGCCACCGAAAGAGCGGAAGCCAGTATTATTTTTCAAACCTTAACCCAAGTTAAAAACGACTTTAAAACCCTGAGTATTCCAGAGATTAAACAAAAAGTAGAGGCTATTTTTAAAGCTCAACCCCAATTTGATTTGGAATATTTCCTTATCGCTGATGAGGCTACTTTAAAAGAAGTACAAACCACAGAACCCCACCGAAATTATAGAGCTTTCATCGTAGTGAATGTGGGTGGCGTGCGGCTCATAGACAATATGCCTTTATCATAAAAAAAATCAAAAGCCTTCCGAGATGGAAGGCCTTTGAACACCAAATCACAAAATATTAATATGAAAAAAATTTACTTTTCAGCAAATCGTGACTCGGCTGGGATTCGAACCCAGGACCCATACATTAAAAGTGTATTGCTCTACCAGCTGAGCTACCGAGTCGGTTGTGATTTTTTCTGTGTGCCTGCGACTGGATTCGAACCAGCACATCCTTAGGATACCACCCCCTCAAGATGGCGTGTCTACCAATTTCACCACACAGGCTTCAATAGTGACTCGGCTGGGATTCGAACCCAGGACCCATACATTAAAAGTGTATTGCTCTACCAGCTGAGCTACCGAGTCTTACTCCAGAACTGTGATATTTTATCCGTTCCAAAAGTGGTGCAAAGATACAGATTTTTTTGTTATCTCAAAATTTTTCTGCAATTTTGTTTAAAAATATATGATGATTATTTCCCTATTAGGCTATATGGGCAGCGGTAAAAGCCACATTTCCAAATTATTAAGCCAAAAAATCAATTTTGAATTTTTAGATTTAGATGCTTATATTTCTCAAGATTTTGGGGCACCACTCCCCGAAATTTTCGCCCAAAAAAGTGAAATTTTCTTTAGAAAATTAGAAAAAGAAGCCTTAGAAACGGTGCTCACCAAGCCCAAAGATTTGGTTTTGAGCCTCGGTGGTGGCACGCCTGTCTATTATAATAATATAGAAACCATCAATCGGCACTCTGTGAGCATCTATCTGCGGACTTCCGTTGGCACCCTTGCCCAAAGGTTAGCGCAAGAAAAAGCGCAGCGCCCACTGATCGCCCGCCTTGCAGATGAAGACCTCTCCGAGTTCATCGCGAAACATCTTTTTGAGCGACAGCCTTATTATAGCCAGGCTCAAATCATCATAGATACGGATGGCAAAACGCCAGAAACCATCGTTCAAGACATCATCAATCTTCTTCCTCTAAAAGTGGAGCATTAAAGAAATCGTCCCAGTCATCATCGTTAAATGTGGCGTCTTCCCCTGCCATAAACTCGGACATCTCTCTGCGGTCTTTTTTGGTGGGGCGCCCTTCGCCTTTTTGGCGGTAATAATCTTGGGACATTTTCCGTAATTTAAGGAGTTCATATTGCTCTTTATCGGTCATATCCTTAATGTGAAGCGGCACCAACTTAGCCCCTATCCTACTTTTAGGAATCTGAATAACCTTAATTTTATAATCAATTTGATTTTTTCTAATCTTAATTTCATCACCTTCTACCACCTCCTTAGAGGGCTTTGCAAGCTGTTCTCCCACCCAAACGCGGTTCTTTTTAATCTCTTCCGTAGCGATACTTCTGGTCTTAAAAAAGCGAACACTCCACAAAAATTTATCTATTCTCATATTTTATTTCTATTTTTGCTGTCGGAACAAAACAATTGAATGGGCAATTTAGCAAATTGTATTCTAATAAACAAAGATTTCAGTTAAAGTATGAAAAAGAATATTTTATTTAGCCTCTTGGCTTTAAGTCTAGCTACAACAGCTTGTAGAAAAGATGATAACAATACGGTGGAAACGGTGGAAATCGGTACTCAGAACGATTACGACACCCAAGCCATCCAGCAATTTCTTAAAGATAACTATTTTGATAGCAAAGGGAAAATCGTGGCTTTTAAAGAAGATGATACCGCTGATGACAACGAAAAACCGCTCTCTGACTACAACCCACAAACTTTGGCTAATGGTACTGTTTACATCATCAACCCGAATGCGCAACCTGCCGCAGGCAAAACCATTTTGGAGAATGATAGCATCAGCCTAATGCACAAAACCATCACTTACACGGCAACCAATGAAAACGGTGTGATCAAATTGAGGAGCGCTTATCCTTTCTTTGATACCGTAGATAACAGCGGCGTTCCACAGGATGATCCTTCTTTTTATTATGTAAAAAAATCGGTTTTAGAAAAATCTGGGAAAACTCGGGGTTATTACGAGATAGAAGGGTTTAAAGAAGCATTGCAAAAATTCACCAGTTTTGATCAAGAGTCTGATGCCCCTTACCATATGCAAGGCGTGATTATTGTGCCTTCCAGAGCGGCATTTGCCCGTGATCCTCATTTTAATTATGTAGGCTATTCTCTGAATGACAGAACTTTTGTGTTCAACTTCCAAGTTTATAAAGCTAGCCCACGAATTTCGGACTAATTGTTAAAACTTAATACTATAATTATGGAGTGAAATCAACTGATTTTGCTCCATTTATTTTTACCCTTATACTGACTTAAATAATAGGCTCTCAGCGCCTGATGTTGAGGCTGTTGAAGGTGTGGATCTTGCACCAACAAGGCATTGACCACCATTTGTGCTTGTTTGATGACGGGTGCATCTTGGGTTAAATTCAGCTTTTTAAAATCCACAATACCACTCTGTTGCGTGCCCAAAATATCCCCAGGCCCCCGAAGCTCCATATCCACCTCCGAAATTCTAAAACCATCATTGGTTTCGCACATCGTTTTGATGCGTTTTCGGGCATCGGCAGAGAGTTGGTCTGTGGTCATCAAGATGCAATAACTTTGCTCAGCACCGCGCCCCACACGCCCACGCAACTGATGCAGCTGCGAAAGCCCAAACTTCTCCGCACTCTCTATCACCATCACCGAGGCATTGGGCACATTCACGCCCACTTCGATCACCGTAGTCGCTACCATAATTTGTGCTTTCCCCGAAGCGAAATATTGCATAGCATCATCTTTTTCCTGAGACTTCATTTTACCGTGGAGCATCACCGTTTCGTATTCTTTAAAGAATTCCATCACCTGCTCTAAACCTTCCATCAGATTTTTATAATCCAAAGTTTCGGACTCTTCTATCAGAGGATAAACAAAGTAAATTTGTCGCCCTTTTTTAATTTCATCTTTGGCAAATTGATACACCGAAAGACGGTCTTTTTCCCGGCGATGAGCGGTAATAATAGGCTTGCGCCCCACAGGGAGTTCATCAATCACCGAGACCTCTAAATCCGAATAAAAACTCATCGCCAAAGTCCGTGGAATGGGCGTTGCCGTCATAATCAAAATATGCGGTGGGATTTTATTTTTACCCCAAAGTTTCGCCCGCTGCGCCACGCCAAAACGGTGTTGCTCATCAATAATTGCCAAACCTAAATTTTTGAACTGCACCACATCTTCCAAAATGGCATGAGTACCAATCAAAATGGATAAAGCACCGCTCTCCAACTTTTGATGAATGTCCTTCCGTTCCGAGGTTTTAGTGGAGCCCGTAAGCAACTTCACCTCTATATTTGTTTTTTCCAAAAGCGCCTTTATGCCGTTATAATGTTGCTGTGCCAAGATTTCTGTGGGTGCCATTAGACACGCCTGAGCGCCATTATCCAGCGCCAAAAGCATAGAAAGTAGCGCCACCATAGTTTTACCAGAGCCCACATCGCCTTGGAGAAGGCGGTTCATCTGTATAGGCTTTTTCATATCGTTTCGGATTTCTTTGAGTACGCGCTTTTGGGCTTGGGTGAGATCAAACGGCAAATAATTTTGGTAAAAATGATTGAAAATATCGCCTACCTTAGGGAAAGGAATGCCCACAGTATTGGTTTTTTGAAACTGTTTTTTAAGCCCATACCCCAACTGAAAAAAGAAGGCTTCCTCAAATTTTATGCGACGCTCTGCCTCTTTAATCATTGGCTGATTTTTAGGGAAATGAATAGAATAATACGCCTCCAAACGCGGCATCAGCTTTAATGATGATAAAACAGATTCTGGAATATTCTCGTACATCAAACTCGGCAAATGCTTCAGTACTTCTGCTATGATTTGTTGGAAAAATCGGTTGCTAATGCCGCGTTTGGTCAATTTCTCACTGCCAGAATAAACGGGAAGCAAACTGCCATTTAGGGCTTTTTTTTCATCTATTTCTATCTCTGGATGCGGCATAGAGAACACCCCATTGAACCAATTAACCTTGCCAAAAATATACAATTCTTTGTTGATGGGTAACTGGGCAATCATCCATTTAGAATACCGGAACCACACCAACTCCAGCGTACCTGTGGCATCTATAAATTTTGCAGATAAGCGTTTTTGTCCTTTGCCATATGCGATTTCCTTCATCTCCACGATGCGCCCTTTCAGTTGAATTTCAGCTTCCATAGCTTTATGCAGCTCCGCCACGGTATAAACACGGCTTTTATCCAAATATCGAATGGGGTAAAACTGCAGCAAATCTTCTACTGTAGCAATACCCAGCGTATTTTTTATCCATTTGGCACGCTCTGCGCCCACGCCTTTCAAAAACTCTATGGAAGTCTCTAAATTCAATATTTTTTATCCCTTTTAAATGAAACCGCTAAAATAAGCATTTTAATAAAAATAAAGGAAATTGAAGTGGTTTTGAGGGAAGATGAAACCTTATTTTTTCATTACTTTTACCTTAATGTTAAGATGAGAGCTTTGCTTTTCTAATCCATTTTATGTAACTTTGAACCATTATTACAAAAACCATGGCGTATATAGACTATTATAAAATTTTGGGACTTGAGAAAACAGCCTCTCAAGACGACATCAAAAAAGCCTACCGAAAATTAGCCCGAAAGTACCACCCAGACCTCAATCCGAATGATAAAGAGGCGGAGAAAAGATTTAAGGAAATCAACGAGGCTAATGAGGTGCTGAGCAACCCCGAAAATCGTAAAAAGTACGATAAATACGGCGAACACTGGAAACACGGCGAGGAGTACGAAAAAGCCCAGCAACAACAGCAACAATACCAAAACTATAGCAAACAAGGCTTCTCTGGTGCTGACTTTGGCGACCAAGGGGATTTTTCGGACTTCTTCCAAAGTATGTTTGGCGGCGGCGCTGGTGGTGCTGGTTTTGGGCGCAGTAGCCGAGGGCGTGCTTCGGGGAAATTTAAGGGGCAAGACATCTCCGCAGAACTGACCCTCACGCTGAAAGAAGCCGCAGAAAAGCATCAACGGACTTTTGAAATCAACGGTAAAAAGGTGCGCATCACCATTCCAGCGGGCGTATATGAAGGGCTTCAAATCAAGCTTAAAAACTATGGTCACGAAGGCATCAACGGCGGTCCTAATGGGGATTTATACATCACTTTCCACATTACCGAAGATGCCCAGTTTAAGCGCGTGGGCAATGATTTATACACCACGGCAGACATTGACCTATATACGGCGCTCCTCGGTGGTGAGGTCATCGTGAATACCCTCAGCGGTAGCGTGAGCCTGAAAGTAAAACCTGAAACGCAAAACGGCACCAAAGTCCGTCTAAAAGGCAAAGGTTTCCCTGTGTACAAGCAAGATGATCAGGCGGGAGATTTATTCGTTACTTATCATGTGGTCCTGCCGACGCACCTCAGCGAGAAGCAAAAAGAATTAGTAAAAGAACTCAAAAATACACCTTAAATCATGAAAGATAGAATTTCTGCACAAGAATGTGTACAATTATACCAAATAGACCTTCATTTCATTGAGGCGTTGGAAGATTCTGGACTTATCCAACCCTTGGTGGAGGACAACATCAAATACATCATTTATGAGGATTTATCGGCATTAGAACGCTTTGCCAACTGGCATTATGATTTGGAAATCAATATGGCAGGCTTAGAGGTTATCCATCATTTATTGCAAAAAATAGAATCCCTACAAACCCAAAACCACCGCTTGCGTGTAGGGTTTACAGATGTGGCTTTATAAGCATTGCTTTTTCATATAGTGAATAAAAAATCCCTCGTTATTTCTGATAATGAGGGATTTTGTTTGATATAAAATGTCGTTCTACTGGGCATAAGCGCCATAATACGCCGCTCCCAATAGGGTAGTATTTTTGTTTTTCAATAAATAAATAGGCGTGGTATTGAGCACATTTTCCATTTTATCGCTAATGGTAAAAGTTTCGTAGAATTGAGGCTGTCTTAGCAAGTGCTCCAGCTGGTTGGCAAGGCTCCCTGTGATGATGAGCCCTCCTGTGGCTTTCAGCTTCAGTACTAAATTACTCGCCTCCCGAGCGACCAGCTCCACAAAGGTTTCTATCGCGAGTTTGCAAGCTCTATTTTCTCCACTGAGCCCTGCTTCTATAATGACCTCGTGGCGGCGTGGCGTGTTGTTGATTTTCTCCGTTAAAGCCATTGGAACCTCTTGGCGCCTTACATCTCTAATAAAACGGAAGAGATTGAACATCCCCTCGTTAGAAAGTACAGACTCCCAACTCACGATGCCATAGATGGCTTTTAGAAACTGGTATAAATCCAACTCGTGGTCGGCGCGCGGTGCAAACTCTGAGTGCCCACCCTCCGTGGCGAAAGGTCTTAAGCAAGCGCCGTCCCAAAACAAACCCGCCTCGCCCAAGCCTCTGCCTGGGGCTAATATAGCGACATTGCCTTTATTTTTGGTTTTAACCTCGTGGATGATGCTAAAATCTTCTTCCTCTACGCCTGTCAAGCCATAAGCTGTCGCCTCCAAATCATTAATGAGAAAGACTTCACGAACGCCAGTTTTCTCTCGGATGATGTTCACATCTAAATCAAAAGGCAGGTTGTCGGTGGAGCATTTATTGTCTATCACAGGACCTGGCACTGCCACGACAATGCGCTCTGGTTGCTCCTGCTGACTGTCTTTTAAAAATTGGTTGAAAATTTCACTAAACAGACCATATTCTGGTGTGGAATACTCATTTTGGTATTTTAGATTGAGCTGCCCTGCCACCATAGTATAGAATGCGATGCGGGTTTTATTTTGCTTCACATTAGCCGCTACCAAGCTGATATTCTGGTTTTCTTGCTTCGCTCTCCTTGGAAAATGGAGTGGAAATTGATTTTGAAAAGGCATATCTAAACTGTTTTAAAGTGAGGTTTCAAATATAATAGTTTATTTTGTTTTATGAAAATAAAAAATCCTTTCTTTTGAAGAAAGGATTTTTATATGCGGTTTTTATTTTACCAAAGATTGTTTATTCCAATCGGTTTTAAACTGACAATCTTTGTATCTATTGTCAATAGAAATGAAAGTGTCAGGAAGTTTCTGCGCAATCCATTTTTCTACAATATCGCCTTTTTTACGCTCCAATGCATAGGCTTTGATGCGCTCATAATCCGTGCTTAGATCTAAGGTATGGCTTGGGATTTCTTCCACAATTTTAATGATGCTCACCTCCTTTTTATCTGGCGTGGTGTTGTCCTCAAACGCATCGGTAATGTCATCTTTTTTAAGCCCTGTAATCTGGTAGCTGTAAGTGGTTGGCAGTTCTAACTTCTCCAATTTATCGGAGCCGTTTCTGTCTGCAATAACACCAGCATTAAACTTCGTGGCTTTATCATCAGAATACTTATAAGCTGCTTCTTTAAAGGTGATTTTGCCATCTAAAATCTGCTGTCTGATGTCATTGAGTTCCTTTTTAGTCTCGGCAATTTCTTCGGCGTTAGGTTCGGCTTTTAGCAAAATGTGTCGGGCATCGTAGTTGTTACCGCTCTTTTTTACCAACTGGATCAGGTGATAACCAAACTCGGATTCTACAGGTTTAGAGATTTCGCCCTCCTGTAAATTGAGCGCTGCTGCTTCAAATGACTTCACCATCGTTCCTTTAGAAATATTTTTATAAAGTCCGCCATTGGCTGCAGAACCTGGATCTTCGGAGTAAATTCTCGCCATCTGCTCAAAGCTCTCGCCGTTCTCTATATCTTTTTTAATTTGGTTGAGTTTATCGATAAGCTGCTGCTGATGTTCCTTAGATAACTTAGGCTTAATGCTGATTTTCGCTAAGGTCACCTCATCTTTTACCACAGGCAGTTGGCTTTTAAAAGTGTTGTAAAAATCCGTTACCTCGTTAGGCGTTACATTAACCCCTTGGGTAATTCTTCTGTATTTTTCTTGTCCGTAATATTGATCAGAATCAATTTGCTCTATGGCGGCTTTCATCTCATAAGAAGTTCGGAATTTATACGCCTCCAATAAGGCTTTTTCCGATGGAAACTGGGAGAGCAATTGCTGGTATTTGCCTTCGGCTTGCTTCTTGATCGCCTCCGATTGGTTTTCAATCAAAGTATCTCTTTTAGCCTCGTAGATGAGGAGTTTATTGTTGAGCATACTCTCTAAAAACTCGCAGCGGTTTACGGCTTTGGCGCCTTGTTGCTTGGCGTAGTTTTCTTGCTGTTCTATATCCGATTCTAAGACAATCTCATTGCCCACCACCGCAGCGATGCCATCTACCAACTGCCCAGGTTTCAACTGAGCACTAAGCGGCGAACTCAAAAGAGCCCAAACAAAGACCATCCAAGTGGTTATTTTATAGGTATGATTCATAAGGTATATATTTCTATGTTGCAAAAATATCATTTATAATAGATTTTACTGCATTATTTATTATAATTATTTCTTAAAATTTGGGTTTAAAACTGAATTTCAAAAGCGGTGAGCTGTTTAAACTCTTGGATTCTATTTTTGAGCATACGCTCGTTAATCTCCACCAAACGCTCCGTTCCAAATTTCTCTACCGTGTAAGAGGCAATGGCAGAGCCCACAATCAGTGCTGTTTTCATATTCTCAAAACTGAAATCTTGGGTCTTGGCTAAATGCGCTGCAAAGCCTCCCGCAAAGGAATCTCCCGCGCCCGTAGGGTCAAAAACCTCCTCCAAAGGCAGTGCTGGAATGGCAAAAACCTGATGTTCATCAAATAATAATGCGCCGTGCTCGCCTTTTTTGATAATCACAAAAGTAGGCCCCATTTGCAGGATTTTCTGGGCGGCTTTCACTAAGGAATATTCCCCTGAAAGTTGGCGGGCTTCCTCATCATTGATGCAGATAATATCCGTCTGCGCAATCATCTCCAAAAGCTGTTCCCAAGTGTGTTTCATCCAGAAATTCATCGTGTCTAAAATCACCATTTTGGGGCGTTGTTTCATTTTATTGAGTACCGATAGCTGCACGCTGGGGTGTAGATTACCGAGCAAAAGCACTTCGGCATCTTTGGCAACTTCTGGCACTTTGGGATCAAAGTTTTCCAAAACATTCAGCTCTGTGGCTACGGTATCTCTGGCATTCAAGTCGTTATGGTATTTACCAGACCAGAAAAAAGTTTTGCCTTCTTTGATGATTTCTACCCCATCGGTATTGATGTTTCTGTCTCTCATCATTTGTAGGCAATCTGGCGGAAAATCCCCACCCACCACGGATACCAAGCATACGCTGCTCTCCACCACGGAAGAGGCTAAACCGATATATGTGGCGGCACCACCCAGGGTTTTGTCCGTCTTGCCAAATGGCGTCTCTATGGCATCAAAAGCGATGGTACCTACTGCTAAAAGTTTCATAATGAAGGTTCTATATTTGTATTTTTGAAATCTATAAACAGGATTATTTCCATTGAAAAGTTTCTATTAAATGGTGTAAATCTCTTTTAATATAATCTACCGCAGGCGCCAGAGAATCAGGCTTTGGGCGGGTATTGAAGTACAAATTCCCAGTCACGAAATGCCGCGTGCTATCGGTCACAAAAAACTGAATGTTAGACGCCGTTTCTCCCTTTAACTCGTAGAAGTTTCCATAGACTTTTTTCTCTGGATAGCTGAAGGACTGCGTTTCTATCGCTGAGGCTTTGATGGTATGCTCATACACCATTTTTTCGGCTTCTTTTAGATGAAGGATAAAGTCGTTTTTAATTGGGAAATAAGTGAGGAACACATTGGCTTTCATCTTCGGATAAGACAGATTGTACCAACAAGGGCGCTGTTTTGCTGGGGTTATGGTGGCAAAAGTAGCGTATTCAAAAGTATAATTGCACGGATTTTGGAAAGTTTGATACCGAGGCTGGGGATATTCTAATCTCAACTCCCCTTTAGGTTTAGGGGTTACCGTGTCCTGACATTGGATTAAAAAAAGTAAACTCCCTAACACAAAAAATACTTTCCTAAACATGGTGCAAATATAATGCTTTTTTTGAGATACAAAGCCCTAAAATCAATCCGTGTTAAGCGAAACACCAGCGTTTATTCATCTACTGCCAAAACCAAAATGCTCAGCTGATAATCGGTGCCGTTTAAAAGTGCCTCAGCGGCATTTTTCATTGTGGAGCCTGTGGTATAAACATCATCAATAACGAGCAAATGCTGGACTTCTGGCGGCTGATCCAAAGAAAACAAATTGGTGAGGGCTTTGCGGTGGGTTTGGTCTTTTTTGGCTTGTGGCTTAGAGTAAAAATTGCGCTTCAAAGCCTGTGGCAGGTGGGGCACTTGCCATAATTCCGAAAGGGTATCCGCCAACAGATGCAGCTGATTATAGCCTCTTTGCCTTTGTTTTTTAGGGTGTAGTGGAATGGTAACAATCGCCTCAATATCTTTGGGTTCCATACGCTCGGCTATTTCATAAGCAAACCAACGCCCCAGTCGCGACATACCGTGGTATTTCAGTTGGTGTATCAATTTCCGAGAAAGCCCTATTTTTTGATAATACATCAATGCATAGGCATTATGAAGCGGTATTTGTTCCGCACACCTTTCGTAGAGGAGGTTACGGTCACCAAAAGTATCGTGAGTAAATGGGACTTGAAATGTACACGCCCAGCATATGACCGCCTCTGGCTCTATCATCCGCTGGCAGCCTATACATCGGTTAGGGAATATGACATCTAAAATTCTACGCATCACCCTACAAAAATAAAAAAAATCTCACACTAATCTAAGTATGAGATTTTTATTGAGGTTCCGAGCGGATTCGAACCGCTGTACAAGGTTTTGCAGACCTCTGCCTAACCGCTCGGCCACGGAACCTTATTAAGCGGTTGCAAATATAGGGATTTTATTTTATTTAGAAAACATTAGCGCTTATATTTTTTATTTTTTGTGTCTAAAAAATAAAATCATATTGATTAAGATGATTAAAAAACTGAAGATTACCACCACGGCATGGCGGTTATTCTCTTGTTTATGTAAGTCTATTTGGCGCTTGGCTATGGTGGATAATTTGGTGCTTTGGTTGAGGTAATGGTTGGCTTCTATATAGCGGTCTTCATTTTTATTGAGTACCATATGTTGGGTATAATACGCCAATGTCTTCCCCGAAAACCCGACCAACCAAAACTCATCAGATTGTTTCATCGGTAGATAAGCCACTCTATAATGCTCTGGGCGGATGTTTCCCCAATGTTCTACATGATACACCGCTTGCTGGCGTTCATCTTCCCCCACCTCTATGCTATAAAAATCCAAAGTCTGTGGATGCTTGTTCACAATCTGTATGGCTAAGCCCTCGCCAGTAGGCTGCAATAGGCTCTGCTTAACCAACCAATAGCCATAAAAAGCCAATGCCACGATGGTCACCAGGTTTCTATAAATCAGCAGCCGTCCCTTAAAATAAGTTCGCCCCAAAATAGAGGCTGGAAGGCCGAGCAATAATAATATCAATATAATAAAAGCTAATTGTTCCATAGATTGTGTTTAGGTGGTTATATGGGTTATATGGTGGCATCTTTGGCGTGCCATTCTTCATTAAAATCTTGTAAAAACTGGAGCATCTTTTGATGCCTTTTTTCCGCAATAGCTTGGGCGGTTGGCGTTTGCATCATCTCTTTTAATAAGAGTAACTTTTCATAAAAATGATTGATGGTGGTGCTTTTAGATTGCTGATAAGTGGCTTTATCAAAAGTGGTTTGTGGCGGAATTTCGGGATCGTGAATAGGGTTATTTCTATGCCCACCAAAATGAAAAGCTCGGGCAATGCCAATAGCACCAATAGCATCTAAGCGGTCGGCATCTTGTACAATTTTGAACTCTATAGGGAGCTCTGTTGGCTGCTGCTTGAGGTTCCTAAACGAAAGATGTTTCACAATGAACAACACCTGCTGAATCAGGTCTTCCGCTACCGCTTGACTGATAAGGTACGCACGGATCAGGCGCGGTGCCACGGTTTCGTCTCCGTGATGAAATTTGGCATCTGCTACATCGTGCAAAAGCGCGGCAATAGCGACCACCAAAGGATCTCCACCTTCCTGCTCCACTAAGCGACAAGCCATCTGATACACGCGCTCCGTGTGATGCCAATCGTGGGCGGCATCTGCATTTTCCAATTGCTCCTGTACCCAAGTTTTGGTATTTTCAATTAAAAAAGTGGCGTTGATCATTTGCTATTTTTAACCTATTTTCATCGGCAAAATTACGAAATTAAAAGCCAGCCTTCATTACAAATATAAAATTTCTGTGCCCGCTACAGTCTTCCCCAGCTGCTCCAGCACGGTCTTATAAAAAGCAATCTGCTGTTCATCTTTGGATTTGGGCGCTCCAGTTTTAAAATCAATGATATAGTACACGCCGTGGCGCTTCACAATGCGGTCAGGGCGGTAGAACTCGCCGTGGTAAAGGATGTCGCGCTCGTTAATGACCTCCTCCACCGCTTCATCAAAATACATTTGATATTTCGGATTTGCCAACACGGCTTTTATTTTTTCAGCAACTTCTTGGTAAACCGCCGTACTAATAGTGCCCTCTATCCAGTACGATTTCAGGACTTTCTCTACATCTTCCGCCGTGTTGATTTTCGCTAAAACATCGTGGATAAAAATCCCTTGTTTGACTTTTTCGTTTCTGGCTTGGTAGCTTTTAGAGGGCGTAGCCACGCGGATGTTATGCGGTTGTTTTTCGCGGTTGGCAAAGATTTTAATGCTCTGGCGTGTGACTTTCTCGGGGGCAGATTTAGGGAAAATTTGCTTTCTAAACGAGCCGTTTTCTTCTGGAAAAACATCAAACACCGCCTCTGATGGCGAAAACTGTTGCACAAAATCTAAGATTTCCAACTTATTGCTCTCTGGTTTGCTCGGCTTTTGGAGGTATAAAAACAGCTGCTCCACAGGTCGCGTGGTTGCCACATATTGCACACAAAAGCGGTCTATTTTATTTTTATAAGTATTCTCATCTGAAAACTGTTGCAGCGCCTCATCATAAGGCACCAAATCTTTATTAAATTGGTTTAAATTCACGGATTTTAGTTGAGGGTAATCCACCGCAAACCAATCATTAAAACGGCTATCCTCATTGGCATTTTTCATCGGAAGGAAGACTACAGGGAACTCTAAACCTTTGGCAGCGTGAATGGTCAGCATCTTGATGGCATCTATATTCTCCGAAGCTTGCACCGAGGTTTTGGAAATTTCCTCATCCCAATATTTTATGAAATCGTTGAGGTTTTTGCCTCCATTTTGGGTAAATGCATAGACTTCTTCCAAGAAATTAAGCAAATAATCCGTCTCTTTATCTTGCCACGCACAAACCTTGAGCAAATGCTCTATTTTGTTGTATAAATTAAGCACTGGCAAGTGGTTCGGCTGAAAATCTAAGCCATAATAGCGCTTCAGGTTTTCTAAAATATCCTGCCGAGAGCTGCCCTCTAACAACTTAAAAATGTCTTCTGTAAAATGCTGAATTCTAATGCGCCCCAAACTGTTGAGGTGGTACAACATTTCCACCAAATATTGCGTATTTTTCTCTTCGTTTTCCCAGCGGAGGTAGGCTATAACGGCTAAAATCGTTTTTGATAAATCCAGCGTGAGCCCTTTCTCAGAAATGGTTTTGATGTAAGTTTCTCTGCCTTGATATTGGATTTTCTCTCGCCCCAAACGCAGAGAAAGTTCTTGGATTTCCTTTTTCGTGCGGCAGAGAATGCAAATATCCTGAAGCGAAAAGCCATTAGCCACGCATTCCTTAATATCTTCATACATCTGCGCTGCCACTTGATCAAAAAACACCTCATTCGCGCGGTCGTAGTCCACCAAATTGACCTTTACTCTGCCCAAAATATCAGTGTTGTGCGCCTGCTGTTGCCCCTGCTCCGAGAAGAGCAAACGGTGTTTTTCTTCCGCCAAATCTTGCGCCATATAGGCATAAAGTTGGTTGTTAAATTCCACGATATGCTTGGCACTCCGCCAGTTAACGCCCAGATTTTCTAAATGAAGCGGCACGCCCACTTTTTCATTTCTGTTGATGATGTCCAACATCTGTTCGCTATCTCCCCCTCGGAAGCGGTAAATGCTCTGTTTAGGGTCGCCCACGAGGGTAAAACTATGGTCTTCAGAATAAATAGTGTGGTCCCGAAGCGGCAACATATTCTCCCACTGCAGCTGAGAAGTGTCCTGAAATTCATCAAAAAAATAATGCTGAAAACGGGTGCCTATCTTTTCATAAATGAACGCCGAGGGCTCATCTTTCAAGTTTTCTTTGATGAGAATATTGAACTTAGAAAGCAACACCAAATCATCTTCTGCCTCTATTAAAGCCAACTGCTCGCCAATTTCTTTATTGATTTTAAGCGGCAACAATTCTTTCAATATTTTCTTTTTCTTTTCTACCTCTACATAATTTTTAATCAGTGTGGTTCTGAGGTCTAACAATTGCGGCAAAAGTGCCTCCACAGCGGATTTCACCGCCTCATCTTTAGATGCTGTACCTTTCTGATAACGAATCATCGCTGCCGCCTCATCTTTCGGAAATGGAAAATCGGATCTTTCGCCTTGGTTAAACCGCTGCACCTCTCTAAAAAAAGCGCCCAAACTGGATTTCTGCCCACCATAAAAGTCGCCAGCGTTGAGGTTTTGCTTCTGTATCTCGTCTAATGCTTGGTTGGCGATGCGCTCTTGCTCTTCTTTCGCTGTCTGAATTTCGTTTCGGAGTTGCTCTTTGAGGTGTTCATAAGCCGTCCAATCAAAATTTTCGTTTTGTTTAAGTGCTTCATAATGAACATCACTCACGAAGGTTTTCGCCCGTTCATAAAGGGTTTGATTGACATTGATGCGCTCCTCATTATCCAAATTATAATTGACAAAATCCATAAAAGCTTCGGACACTTGGCTATCCTCCCCAATTTGGTCTAAAAGCTGCTCCACGGCTTCTATAAGATACGGTTCATTATTGATTTCCAAATTGAAATTTTGCGCCAAGCCCAATTCGTAGGAAAAATGCCGCACCAATTTAGAGTTAAATTTATCTATCGTACTGATATTGAGCACAGAATAATGATGCAAAATATAATCTAAAACCCGCTGTGCTCTTTGGTGTAGGTCTTCTAACGATAATTTAATGCCTTGATGATTCAGGTAATTTTGGATGGCTTTAAGTTCTGTATTTTCTTTAAAATCGAGGTGAGTAAAGCTTTCTAACCAAGATAAAATCCGCTCCTTCATCTCGTTGGCTGCCTTGTTGGTAAAGGTGAGCGCCAAAATATGCTTAATCTCTTGCTCGTGAGGTGTTCTTAGACATAGCGCCAGCACACGCATTGCCAATGTGTAGGTTTTTCCAGAGCCCGCCGAAGCACTGATGGCATTATAAGAGTACATCATAATAGAGTGGTTGAAAAAAGTTGCAATTTAATCATTATTTCTTTCAATAAAAAATCGTTGGGTATCTGCATAAACTTTTCTATTTTTGTGGCTTCATACTTTATATTTATGGATTTTTTGAATGTTTTTGCATCCGCTGATGCTTGGGTAGCCTTGCTGACCCTTACTTTTTTGGAAATCGTTCTCGGGATAGACAATATTGTGTTTATTTCTATCATTTCAAATAAAATAAAGCCCGAAGACCAACGCAAAGCCCGAAATATGGGACTAATCCTCGCGATGGTGTTTAGGATTTTATTGCTTTTTGGTATAAAATGGGTGGTGAGCCTTAATAATGAGCTGTTTCACATCAATTTTTCGTGGTTCCACGGCAGCATTACAGGGCAGAGTTTGATTATCTTTGCGGGAGGTTTGTTCTTGCTTTATAAATCTGTTTCCGAGATTCATCATAAATTAGAGGGCGAGGAGGAAATGAGCGTCCAGACTTCTAAAACGACCACGCTGGGCTCTGCGGTGGCACAAATAGCGGCACTGAACTTGGTGTTTTCCTTTGATAGTATCCTCACCGCCATCGGTTTGGTGAGCTTTACGGAGTATGGCGAAGTGGGCGCTTTGAGCATTATGATCCTTGCCGTGGTGGTTTCCATTGTGATTATGATGGCGTTCGCGGGTCCTGTAAGTCAGTTTGTTAACCGCCACCCTACCATTCAAATTTTGGGGCTTTCTTTCTTGATTCTCATCGGAGTAATGCTCTTAGCGGAAGCCTCTCATCTTGGGCATTTTTCGTTATTTGGACAAGAGGTTGGCGTGATCCCAAAAGGCTATTTATATTTTGCTATATTCTTCTCCTTAGGAGTGGAATTTATCAATATGAAGCTTAGAAAAAATAGCAATCCGATAAAACTACACAACTCCGAAAAAATAGATCAATTATAGTTTATTTTATCATCTTTATAAAAAATAGGCGCTTCACTTCGGTAAAGCGCCTATTTTTTGGTTTTAGTAGTGGTTTTTAAATATGACAAGCTGTGAACATTAGACATAAAAAAATCAGTGTATACTATTGATACACCGATAGTTGCTATCTATTTTATCATCAGTAAATTTTCTAATCACTTAAGTAAATGGAAAAATCATCATCGTCGTTATCATCATCGTCATTATCATAAATTTTTGCTAAGTTCATTTGCTCTTTTAAGTACACATTAAGCAATGTAAAATATTCTGCTGGTGGTGGAAGTTTAGATGACAACGCCCGATCTATCCAATAGTACATCTCCATAAAAACCTCCATATAAGTTCTACTAATTGCCTCTTTTTTAACATAATAATCTTTCCTGCCACCTTCTACCCATTTTTTCCAATATGAAAAATTACAGCAATAGATGCCGTGCTGAAATAGATCTCGCGTCTCAGAAATCCAGTAATCGAGTTCATCAGGTTTACCTTTGATCTTTTTTAAACTTTTTAATGCATTAACATAATTTTTTTTATAAAAAAGAAATGATTCTCTAAATTCACATTTAATCAATCCATCAAAATCAGCATCGTTATATGAGATTTCTTCAAGAGCTGAATGAAATTTCCTGTCAGTCTCTTCAAAATACTCCCATTCTTCTATGCTTTTTATTTTACCTTCAACATAAAACACCTTGCTTAAAACTTGGTTATCTTCATTAAAAGTGACTTGAGTAACTTCTGTCAAAATCCCATTTTCCCAAGTTTTCTCTGCTATAACATTGCCCGCATTATCATATTCGTAATCATAAACCACAATGGTATTTTTTTTAACATCTATAGCATCAAATCTATAATAGCTGATTTTCTGCCCTTTATCATTATAAGCGATTTCCTCAGCATAAAGATATGACTCAAACTCACGATCTTCGTTAATCAAAACGCCATTTTTATCATAAAAAAAGTACCACCAGTCAATTTCTTCTGTTTTTCCAAAATCGTAAATTTTTATTCTATATTTTGAATCTATTTGATTTTGTTCATTATAATTTAATCGCACCTCTATTTTATAATCTTGCGTAATTTCTTCATAATATTTAATACAATTACCTACATTATCATACTCATAAGGGTACTCTATTCGCAACGGCTCACCAACCGAAGAGTTGATGTCTTCTATTTTTTTAACGGGTTGATCATTTTCATTATAAACCATTTGAAGGAACTTCTCTTCATAAAAATCATTATTTTCATCATCTTTGCTAACCATAATCTCTTCTACAAGAGCACCTTTTTTATTATAGGTTTTAGCGGTAACACTATAGTAACTTCCTTTCTGTGTTTTGACTAATTCTCCATTTTCTTTGCTATAGTCTATTTCCGTTTTTTCTATGAGCACACCACTTTCATTATAGATTAACTCTGATATCAAATTATCATTTTTTGAAAATATTCTACTACATGATAAAAATAGTTTATTATTTACTGCACTAACCTCATAGATATTTTTTTGCTTGAATTTTTTATTTTTATTCATTTTCACCTATAATTAAATTTTACGATTTTCTCATTATTTTCCACCAAATGTATTTAATAATATAATAGACATTCAGCGCCACTGTCCCCACGATGATAATAGGCAACAAAACCACAAATAACCAATAGTTGATTTCCGTGTAGCCCATTCCAAAAAGCCCTCCCAAATAGTGAAGAAATACCACGCAAATTCCAAACAATCCTTTGAATATATTTTCAATGAGTTCCATTATTCTATTTTTTATTGGATTTATTTTTTCTTTCCTTGAAATATTTAAAGAATTTCCTATTTGCCCAAAAGGATAAACCTAAAAACAAAGGAACTAATATACAGTAAATCAATATGTTGATAGAAGTATAGGAAATCCCCGTGGATTGGCTTAAATCGATTAAACCGTACATCACGAAATCAAACCATTTTTGAGTATGCGCCTTAAATTCTGGACTTCTCTGTGCTAATGGTGGCTTTTTGTAAATCACATAAACCGACTCTGTTGCAGTGTTTTGGTACACTTTAATATCGCTGGTAGAGAGCACCACAGGGTACTTTTTGTAAATTTCCTCTTTTTGATTTTGAGGCAAATGTTCTGGTAAATAATTGGTCGTGGCATCATAACTTATTTTGGCAAAAAGAATGAGAATACTGAAACTCAACCCATAAAGCCACCTTTTATAATAAGGGCTAATATGAAATTTCTTGCTGATTCTGTATATCATCACAGGCAAAGCTATAAGGCACAGAATGATTAAAAGGGGATAGAGGAACATAGGAAAATTGTTATGCTAATTAGAAAAGACTGGTCTGTTGATAATTGTTTTTATCGGTTATATTTTCTATCATTTTATCGATACTTTTTTTCGTTAGCCTTTTTGTATTTCCCTCTTCAAGCAATTGTCTATTGAGATCAAACATTGGATTCTGTTCATCGGTTTGGGCGTTGTACATTACATATCTTGGTATTCCATATTTTTTAGCATCACCCATTGCTAATCGGGCACCGCTATCTAATTTTTTTTCTTGAATATTCCAACGCTCGCCAGAATCCTGTGCATAACTTGCAATAAGGATAATCGTATCACAAAACAAGGCTTGCAGACGGTCTCTTTCTACATAACGCGTGGTCAACTCTCGAGAGTTACTGAAATCTTCATAATATTCTGAAATTAGAAGCCCGCCTTCTTCTACTATCTGGAATGCTAAACCTTTATTCCTTGCTGGCAAAATATTATGGATAGGACTGGGCAATATTGCCACTGTTTTACCCCCTTCCAACGCTTGAATATGCGCCACACTATCGCACCCAAATGCCAACCCACTAACAATAGTTGCCTCCCTCTCCACCAATTCTGCCACAATCTTTTTTTCTCTCTCTACGATTTCCTCATCTGGATTGAGCAACCCAATTACTGTAATATTTTTATTATCAAGACTTAATAAATCTAAATTTCCTTTGTAAAACAGATAAACAGGGCGATCACTTTCTTTTACATTGCCTCTATATTGAGGAAAATCATTATCACCGATAGCTACAACGCCGTCTAAACTCTCTTCTATTTTCTCTAACTTGGCGGCTATCTGTTGCTTTACAGATTCAAAATCATCTACGCTAATTTCTTCGCTTTCCTTTGATTTTTGGTTGATGAGCGTTACCATTTCTTCCACGCTTTCATTCCCTTTTATGTGCTTTACAATCCAAGCTCTACCAATCCCCTTAAAGGTTTTCAGA
Organism: Riemerella columbina; assembly: GCF_030517065.1. Taxonomy (NCBI): domain Bacteria; kingdom Pseudomonadati; phylum Bacteroidota; class Flavobacteriia; order Flavobacteriales; family Weeksellaceae; genus Riemerella; species Riemerella columbina. The sequence goes on along the minus strand of NZ_CP103950.1, from coordinate 735,696 downwards.
GCCAAGATATTGAGTGCATTTTCTGTGTATTTCATTTTTTATACATTTTAAGTATAGCTATACGTTTTTCCGACGGCATAAAAATACACTTTTTTTGCTCCTTTATCCAACAATGCCTGTATAGCATCTTCATCTATATTTGATGTCTTAGTATAGACATCATCAATTAGCAAAATCGTCTTTCCAATCACTTGATCCGAAATATAACAAGTATCTTTTGTTATGCCTACATAAGGAGATTCTCCTTCAATTATACGGTTATCTAAATGAGTTGTTTGTGTGGTTGTATGTCTTACTATATATTTTGTTCCGTCTTCAAACCCATCTAATTTATTGGCTACATCTGAAACTATCTGTCTAAACAATAACTGATCTTTTCTATATACAGCTCCTTCTTTAGCTCTTGGCACTACACAAACTACCAAATCTACCACCTCTCCTTCTATTTGTTTTATTTCTTTTATTATTTCAAACAAATCTTTGTATAAAAGATTATAAAGTCTTTTACAGGCAGTTGCCAAGTAGTATTTATGTTTATGTTCAGGTTTACACCCTTCATCATTTTTCAAAGTCCAAATAAGATGTTCTATTCTACCTTCTGTTAAATATGGCTTAAACTTAGCTTCTTTCTTACTTCCAAAATAATATTGATGAAAAAAGGCTTGAACCTCCGATTTTAAAAAAGGATTAGATTCTATTTTAAATTCTTTTACACCATCAACGAGCACCCTATATATTGTTCCCTCAGGTTGCTTGCTTTCTCCCTCTTTTGAAAAAAAGTCAACTCTTTCTTGTATATCTAATTTACATCCTTCTTTATCTTCCAAGATCCTCTTAAGTATTTCATCATCAATTTCTATTCTTACTTTTTTCTTATCATATTGATAAATCAACATTTTATTCGTTGATTCTTTAAAAATACCGTCCCATATTTGCTTTATATTTTCTCTACTATTTTTTCCTATCTGTATTTTCTTTATTTCATACCTTATCCCTATAGGACATGTTTTTTCTCCATCTTGATTTGGAATATAGCAAGTCTCCCGTTGTATTGACAAACCGCACCCTTCTTTATTTTCCAAAATCCTCTTGAGAACTTCGTCTTCAATTTCTATCCTTAATTTTCTCTCATTATTTTGATAAATCAACATTTTATCAGTTGATTCTTTAAAAATACCTCCTCCTATTTCTTTTATATTTTCTTTATCAACCTTTATATTAATATGTTCAATACCTGCCTCTCTTGCCTTTTGTATTTCCTCTTCATCATCTTCAAAAGCAATTACCTCTTTACCACTAATATTTAAACTTTTTAATGCATTTTTATATTTATTTTCATTCATTTCCTTATCTTCATAAAAAAACATATGATCAAAATAAGAGGTTAACTTATGGTATTCCAAAACTTCCATACCTCTTTTTCTTCGGCAATTACTAACCAAAACAATTGTATTCGTTTTTGAAAATCGTTTAAGAATATCAACATTTTCTTCTATTTTTTTGGTGTACTCTATGTACTCTTTTTCTATTTTCTGCTTATGTATAACTATATCCTTATCTCCAAAACTATTTCTATCAGTTCTTGGCTCTCCAAAAGATATTAAATGATTAAAATAATCAACACTATATCCAAAGTATGCACGACCATCTTTTCCTCCACACCAAGGATTAATATGTATTCCTTTCTTGGTTTCAATTATATATTTCCAAGCAAATTGGTAAGCTATCCAATTAGCAAAATCTGTATCAACCAAAGTTCCATCTAAATCAAAAAAAAGTATTTTATCTGCTGTTATTTTCATATTTCGCAATTTTAATCTAAATTCCAATAAACATCATTGATAACATCAGGATCATCTGTCCCTGCTATATCAGACCACATTTCTCTATCACTATAATATCTGTAATCATCATAGCTCCAATCATAATTAACATAATCTTCTTCAAAATCTTCATAAAGTTCTTCTTCAACTGATAATCTATCCTCTAAAATATGGATATTACCTAAGGCTTGAATCTCTTTATAGTTTAATAACTCACCATCAACACTCACATTGTCTATTTCTTCAATGAACCATTCAAGATAGTTTTTATCTTCCTTTGCTACTTCCAATAAGGTTTTTCCTTTATATCTGCCAAATTCTATTGGAGTGTTTATTCCATAAATCTTATATTTCATAACTTTATTTTTTTATTAAAACTTAAATCTTGCCATATATGGCATTTAAACCTACAAATGTAGTTAATATTTTTGACTTGTCAAATAAGTCAAGTGGAAAAATCTCACATTCTCAAGCTTGTTGGTAAAAACATCAAGACCATTAGAAAGTCCAAAGGGCTTTCTCAGGTAGATCTTGTGGGAAGAATGCAAGGCGAAATAGACCCTACTAACATTTCCAGAATAGAAGCAGGGCGCACCAACCCTACCCTTTTTACCCTTTTTAGATTAGCAGAAGCTTTAGAAATCAACATTAAAGAACTGATAGATATAAAATAGCAGAGTTATATGGTGTATTATAAGGGATATTTTTTCAAGAATCATCATTCATAATTCCTTAAAAAAGCCAATTTACGGCATATTCTAATAAAAAATCTCATTAACAAAAAAAGAAAACCAAAAACTTGATTTTCTTTCACCAACTCAACCTTAAAATAGTATTTTGTGTGTATCCTACTCGCTAAAATAACGATTTTTAGACATAAAAAAATCGGTGTATGCTATTGATACACCGATGGTTATACTTAGTAGCGGGGACACGACTCGAACGTGCGACCTCCGGGTTATGAGCCCGACGAGCTACCTACTGCTCTACCCCGCGGTATTGTGGTGCAAAGATACAACTTTTTTTATTAACTCCAAATCTTTACACCTCTTTTTTCTTTAATGAAAGTTTTTAAACTGATAATCAGTGCATTAAATACAAAATTTTAAAATAACTAAGAAAATAGTTGTATATATCCATTTTTATTGTAACTTTGCTTCACTAAAAGATTAGTGATATGAAAAAAGTAAAACAATTAACCAAAGCCGAAGACCAAGTAATGCGCTATTTATGGAAAATCAAAAAGGGGTTTCTCAAAGATATTTTGGAACTTTATGACGAGCCCAAACCGCACAGCAACACGGTCTCCACCATCTTGAAAGTCCTTACAGAAAAGGGATTCGTGGACTATGAAGTCTATGGCAGACAGCACGAATATTACCCTCTCATCTCGCAAAAAGATTATAGCGAACGGACTTTTAGCGGACTTATTCAAAATTATTTTGGGGGTTCTTATAAAGATGCCGTTTCCTTCCTGATTGAAGAAAACAAAATGTCCATCCAAGACTTAGAACTCCTCCTTAACGAACTGAAAAACAACTAACTATGGAAACCTTATATATCTACGCCCTCAAGAGCATCGTTTGTTCTGGCGTGCTGCTTTCTTATTATTTTATCTTCCTGAAAGACAAGACTTTCCACCATTATAATCGGTTTTTCCTATTATTTTCGGTGGTGATGAGTTTGCTTCTTCCATTGCTGAAAATCAGCTATTTCACGGTGGAAGTCAGCCCCCAGTTGTTCTATCTCATCAATGGAGAAAAATCTTCCGTTGCCCAACCTGAAACACCGAGTTTTAATTTATTTAATTTAATAATTATAAGCGTATTAAGTTTAGTTAGTTTATTTTTATTATATCGGTTATTGGCAGGAATTTGGCAAATTCAAAAGCTGAAAAAGCAATGCCAAAAAGAAGAAATCCACGGGGTTTCATTCTACCACACTACACGCCAAGATGCTCCGTTTTCATTTTTCAAAAATCTGTTTTGGAAAGAAGACATTTCCCTGCAATCGCCTGTGGGACAGATGATTTTCAAACACGAAATCGTTCACATTACCCAAGGACATTCTTGGGACAAGCTCTTTATTTCTTTGGTGCAAGTGGTATTTTGGTTCAATCCGATGTTCTACTTCATCAAAAAAGAACTCCACCTAATCCACGAGTATTTAGCGGACAAAAAATCCATCGAACAGTCTAATACTAAGGCGTTTGCAGAAATGCTCCTCGCCAGTCATTTTTCCTCTCATGCGGCACATCTTGCCAATCCATTTTTCTCTTCTCACATTAAAAAACGCCTCACTATGCTTAAAAAATCCAACACCTCGTTCGCTTATCTTCGGAAAGCCGCCACGCTACCTTTAATTTTTATTTTAGTTTTTGCCTACGCGGTCAATACGAAAAATAAAGAAATCAAAGACTTTAATAACACTGTAAATCAGTTAGTTGAACAACAAAATCAAACTCAAAAGAATACCATCGTTCCTGCCAATATTGCACAAGATACCACTAAAAAAACTTTGCCTTTATTGGAAAATCAGGATCAAAACACTTCACAACAATCTAAAAATGAAACGAATAAAGATTTAGGTTGGTCTTTAAACAGCGATAAACTTAACGATGCCGTGGTAAAACTGACCCAAAATGCCGAAAATATAGAAAATTACATCAATTCTGATGATTTTCAAGCTCAATTAAAAGACATAGAAAAAATAGCGAAAGAAGCCGAAGGACAATATCTATTGGCTGAAAAGGAGCTGAAAAAGGCATTAGCCCAATATGATTCCTTAGAGTTAAAATTAAATTCCAAAAATTTTAAAATCAAATTACGACAAACAGAAAAAGCCGCCCAACAAGCCAGAGAAGCTGGAAAGCAAGCCGAAAAAGAGGCACAAGAAATCAGAAAAACAGTCAATTCTAAAGCGTTTCAACAGCAAGTCCAGCAAGCCAAAGAAGCGGCGAAATACGCTAAAAAAGAAGCCGAGAAAGCCAAAAAGGAACTCAAAGCGGAATTGAAACAGCTCAACCTTGATTTTCTTGAGGGAAAAAATACCATCATCATCAACAAAAGTGATAAAGATCAACCAACCAAAACCAAAGAATACACCTATTTACTCAACGGTAACCCTACCAATTTAAAAACTATTCAACAATTACAGTCTAAAGACATTAAAGTTATCAATATAACAGACAGAAAAGATAAAAGAGAAATCAGTATAACCACGAAATCAAAATAATTCCAAAATATTATGAAAACTTTATTTAAAATCCTATTATTTTTAGGATTAACCCAAATTAACGCTCAAAATCAGCGATTGATTTACGAAGCCAAATTCGTAACGGATTCCGCCCAGCACGCCAACCCCGAAGTGGAAATGATGTATTTAGACATCACCCCGAAAAAGTCTGTATTCTATTCCTACAACCGCTTCAAACAGGATTCCCTCATCCAACACAAATAGAATCTCAACTGAACGGGTCTTCCATAAAAAACATTTCGCTCACTACACCGAAATCCAAAAAGGCGAAAATTAGCTATATTATAGAGAAAATTACCCCTGAATATCAAATTTTTTATTACGATAAAATCGGGGTGGATTCCTATAAAGTTGCCGATGACCGCCAGCTCCAATGGCATATTTTGCCCGAAAAAGAAAAAATTGGCGAGTGGGAAACGCAAAAAGCCAGCCTTCATTTTGGCGGCAGACAATGGACGGCGTGGTTCTCCACCGAAATTCCCATCCCCGATGGACCGTATAAATTCCACAGTTTGCCTGGCATCATCGTTAAAATAGAAGATGCGAAAAAAGATTTTTCTTTTGAACTGAAAGGCATCAATCCACGCCTCGCTTCGGTGCCAGATTTATTGTCAAAATCTTATGTTAGCGTGAGCCAAGCGCAGTTTAAAAAGCTCTTTTTGGAAAACAGAGAAGACCCGACAAAATCGTTCCGAAACCTGATGAACGCCTCGGCGGGCTCTCAAATTACTCTCATAACCAAAGATGGACAATCCCTTTCGGCAAAAGAATTGATGCGACAGCAAACGGCAAAAATCAAGCAAAATCTCAAAAATAAAAACATTTATATAGAGCAAGATTGGCTGGAAAAATAAACGCTTTGCATTTTTTTGCACGGTATTTGTATGAGATAAGGCGGATTAAAAAACTTTAAAATTATGTCAGATAAAAAATTAGCGGGTCTTTGGATAGACCATGAAAAGGCAGTTGTTGTAAAAAATCATAACGGACAAGAGGTGTCTGAGTTCAAAGTAACCGAGCACCTAAAAGCCCACCACCAAGGTGGAAATTCCAACGAAAATGCAGCTCACAACGCCGAACAAACCAACAGAACTAAATTTTTTAAAGAGATAGAAAAAGCCATTACCAATAGCGTGGAGCTCTACATCACAGGGCCTGGCATCTCTCAAGAGGAGTTGAAAAACTACTTGGCAGACACTGCGCAATACAAAAATCTTAAAATGTCTTTGGGCACCTCTACCGACTCCAGTGACGCTTCGGTTTTAGAGGAAGTAAAAGTCCACTACGGCGCATAAAAAAGTTTGAGTTTGATTGATTTTTCCATAAAAATAGGCTACCGTAAAAAGTAGCCTGTTTTTTTATGATTTAAACTCACTGATGAAGTGGAGTTTTACATTCGGAAATTTCTCCTGTGTCATTGTTATGGTAAAGGAAGAATCCGCCAAGAACACCAATTGATTGTATTTATCCCGAGCCAGAAAACGCTGTTTCAGCTTGGCAAATTCTTTAAACTCTTCAGATTTTTCATCTGCCTCTACCCAGCACGCTTTGTGGATGTTGATAGGCTCGTAAGAACATTTAGCGCCATACTCGTGCTCCAGTCGGTATTGGATCACTTCATACTGCAGAGCGCCCACCGTACCGATGATTTTTCTACCATTCATCTCTAAAGTAAACAGCTGCGCCACACCTTCGTCCATCAGCTGGTCTATACCTTTGGCCAGTTGCTTCGCCTTCAGTGGATCCGTATTATTGATGTATCTAAAATGCTCTGGCGAAAAGCTTGGAATGCCTTTAAACTGTAGCTTTTCACCTGCGGTCAGCGTATCTCCGATTCGGAAATTCCCCGTATCGTGCAAGCCCACGATATCCCCAGGGAAGCTCTCATCTACCACCTCTTTTTTATCCGCAAAAAAGGCATTTGGCGATGAAAATTTCATTTTTTTATTCTCCCTTACCAAAAGGTAATTTTCGTTTCTTTTAAAAGTCCCTGATACAATTTTCACAAAAGCCAAGCGGTCTCTGTGCTTAGGGTCCATATTGGCGTGGATTTTAAAGACAAAGCCTGTAAAATTCTTCTCATCAGGTTCCACCAAACGGATATCAGACTCTTTGGGCTGAGGCATCGGCGCGATGTCTATAAAGGCATCTAAAAGTTCCCTCACCCCAAAATTATTCAGCGCCGAACCGAAAAATACGGGCTGTTGCTCGCCCTTCATATAAAGGGCTCTATCAAACTCTGGATAAACGGTTTCTATCAACTCCAATTCCTCACGGAGCCTTGTGGCAGCGCGCTCTCCAATAGCTTGGTCAATGGCTTCATCTTGAATATCATCAAAAGTGATACTCTCTCCTACTTTTTGTTTTTTTTCTTCTAAAAAGAGCTGGATATTTCTCTCCCAGATATTATAAATCCCCTGAAAATCAGCGCCCATCCCTATCGGCAATGATAAAGGCACCACGCTAAGCCCCAGTTTTTGTTCTACCTCATCTAATAAGTCAAAAGCGTCTTTACCCTCTCGGTCTAACTTATTGATAAACACGAGCATTGGAATATTCCGCATTCTACAAACTTGCACCAATTTTTCGGTTTGCTCCTCCACCCCTTTCGCCACATCAATCACCACGATCACGGAATCTACCGCTGTGAGCGTTCTATAAGTATCTTCGGCAAAATCTTTGTGCCCTGGAGTATCCAAAATATTGATTTTATGGCCTCTATACTCAAATGCCAAAACCGAAGTCGCTACGGAAATCCCTCTTTGTCGCTCTATTTCCATAAAGTCTGAGGTGGCGCCTTTCTTTATTTTATTAGATTTTACAGCTCCAGCCTCCTGTATCGCCCCTCCGAAGAGCAATAATTTCTCCGTTAAAGTGGTTTTACCCGCATCTGGGTGGGAGATGATGCCAAAGGTTTTTCTTTTCGCTATTTCTTGTTGTAGTGACATTTTAAGGTTTTTTAAGTTTGCAAAAATAAGGATTTTATACACAATATCCACTTAAAAAATAAAGCGCTTCAAAATATAAAGATGACTTTATTATAAAATCTATCCGAAGAATAAGAGGTATTGAAAATGATAAGAAAAATATGAAAATACTATTTTAATTGATGCTTGAAAGAGATAGAAAGCAAAGGGTATAAAAACAAAAAACCGCCTGATAATAGGCGGTCTGTGAGCGCGCCAGGATTCGAACCTGGGACCGTCTGCTTAGAAGGCAGATGCTCTATCCAGCTGAGCTACGCACCCTAAAAAAATAAATAGGTTATGAAAAAGTCGGGGCGGCAGGATTCGAACCTGCGACCTCCTGGTCCCAAACCAGGCGCGATGACCGGACTACGCTACGCCCCGAATATTGTACTGAGTTGCGGAGGGTATGGGATTCGAACCCATGCGACCCTTGCGAGCCGACAGTTTAGCAAACTGCTCCGTTAACCACTCCGGCAACCCTCCTTGATTTTTTAACTATCGTCTGCTCTGTAATTGCGAGTGCAAATATAGAACGTTTTTTTTTAACTACCAAAAAAATTACAAAAAAATTTATGTTTATCTTTGGGCTTTTAATTTTTAAAATATAAAAACAATGCATAAAACACTATTTATCATAGGTTTAGGACTCATCACCATTTCTTGTGGTTCTCAAAAAAATGTAGTCCATCAACAGGCAACCCCTAAAAAAACACCTGCAAACACCACGACCACATCAAAACCAACGCCTACAAAAACCGAAAATACGGCAAACATCAGCCAAAACAGTGGCGGCAATGCACCTTTTTTCTATAAACAAAACATTGGCGACCTTAGCAAAAATGACAATACCATCAGCTGGGGCTCCGTGGTTTCTGCCCACCCGAAAGGCTACCAAGTTTCGCTTCAAAACTTTCCGTCTGTGGCGCAGAATTTTAGACAGCGCTACCTTATTCTGCATTACACAGCTTTAGATAATGATGCTTCGGTAAGGGTTTTAACGCAAAGAGGCGTGAGCGCCCACTATCTGGTGAGCGATTTTCAGGATCATGAAATCTGGCAGCTGGTAGATGAAAATAAAAGAGCCTACCACGCTGGCATCAGTTATTGGCGCAACACCACGGGAATGAACGACAACTCTATCGGCATTGAGATTGTGAACCGAGGCTACACCGCAGATGCCGAAGGCAACAAACAGTTTTATCCATTCCCTGAGCATCAATTTAGAAAAGTGGCAGCACTGGTAAAAGATATTGTTACGCGCTACAACATCCCACCAACGCAGATACTCGCACACTCGGACATCGCGCCGACCAGAAAGCAAGACCCAGGACCTTTCTTCCCTTGGAAAAGGCTCTATGATGAATATCAAATCGGGATGTGGTACGATGCCGATACCATGCAAAATTTCTACGCCACCGCCACCAGCGATATTGATTACAACTACGATAGCCCTTCTTTCATCTTTAAAGTGCAAACGGCTTTCAAAGATTTTGGCTATAATATAACGCCTACGGGCAACTGGGATGATACTTCTAAAAAGGTAATAGAAGCCTTCCAATACCACTTCCGCCCAGAAAGATGCGATGGCATTTTAGATCCAGAAACTTGGGCTATTCTGCAAGCCTTATCAGTAAAATATCCTAAATAAATCAGCATTAACTTGAATAAAAAGGTATAAAAATGAAAAAAATCATCACAACCATTGCGATTACTTTAATGATTAACCACGCTATGCAAGCACAGAAATATAACGAAATACAGCATCAAGATGCGCACGGACACACCTACACCACCGTGTCTAACGATGCCAACGGCGTGAGGATATACACCCTGAAAAATGGGCTTAAAATCTTCCTCGCTAAAAATAACGATGCCCCAAGAATCCAAACCTATATCCCTGTGAGAACGGGCAGTAATAACGACCCCCAAGACAACACAGGACTTGCTCACTATCTGGAGCATATGATGTTCAAGGGTACTTCCAAAATAGGTACGCAAGATTGGAAAAAAGAGCAAGAACTCCTCAACCAAATTTCGGATTTATACGAGCAACACAAAGCCGAGCCAAACCCTGAAAAGAAAAAAGAAATCTATAAAAAGATAGACCAAACCTCTCAAGAAGCGTCTAAATACGCCATTGCCAACGAGTACGACAAGGCGATTTCTTCCCTCGGTGCCTCGGGGACCAACGCCCACACTTGGTTAGATGAAACGGTTTACAAAAACAACATCCCCTCCAACGAGTTAGAAAAATGGTTCAAAATAGAAGGCGAGCGTTTTTCGGAACTGGTGCTTAGGCTCTTCCACACCGAGTTAGAGGCGGTTTATGAGGAATTTAACCGCGCCCAAGATAACGATTTCAGATTGGTCAACTACGAGTTGATGGACGCCCTCTTCCCCAACCACCCCAACGGACAACAGACCACTATTGGAAAATCGGAGCACCTTAAAAACCCTTCTATGAAGGCGATACACCAATATTTCAATGATTACTATGTGCCAAACAATTACGCCTTAGTGCTGGTGGGAGATTTAGATTTTGATAAAACCATTGCCTTAGCGGAACAGTATTTTGGGCAATTTCAATACAAAGCCTTACCTCAAAAGCAAGCTGTCAAAGAGCAACCGCTCACCCATATCATCAAAAGAGTGGTAAAAAGCCCTACAGCACCGCGTTTACAAATGGCATGGCGCACGGCAGACTACGGCACTAAGGACTCCAGATTGGCGGAATTATGCGCACAAATTTTGTCTAATAACGGAGAGGCAGGGCTCATAGACCTTAACATCAATCAAAAGCAAAAAGCCCTAAGAGCCTCGGCTTTCAACTCACCGTTTAAGCAATATGGTTATTTTTCAATGGTAATTGTCCCTAAAGAAGGGCAAAGCCTTGATGATGCCAAACAGCTCCTTTTAGACCAAATTCAGTTGTTGAAAAAAGGCGACTTCCCTGATTGGATGCTCCCTGCCATCATCAACGATATGAAGAAAAGCAACCTCAAACGCTTGGAAACTGCCGATGGCTTGGCCACCACCCTCTATGATGCCTACATTAAAAACCGAACTTGGGAGCAAGAATTAGAGGAAATTGAAAACTATGAACAGCTGACCAAAGCCGATGTGGTGCAGTTTGCCAACCATTTTTTCAAAGATAATTATGCCGTAGTTTATAAGGAAAAAGGCACCAATGATAAATTGGTAAGGGTAGAAAATCCAGGCATCACGCCTATACAGCTCAACCGCGAGGCACAATCGCCGTTCCTTAGTAGCATCCTCAATGAGAAAACGGATGAGATAAAGCCTGAATTTGTAGATTTTAAGAAAGAAATCCACACAGAAAATAGCCACGGCATAAAAATCAATTTCGTTAAGAATATCAAAAATAACTTAGCGCAAATGAACTATATTTTCCCTTTCGGCAATGATAACGATAAGGAATGGGGCATCGCGTTACAGTTATTTGAATATTTAGGCACACCACAATACAGCCCTGAAGCATTAAAACAGGAATTTTTTAAAATCGGTATCAGTTATAATATTCGTGTGGGCACAGACCGTATCTACATCAGCCTCAGCGGATTAGAAGAAAACATCCCGCAAGGTATCGCCTTAATGAACCAATGGCTCAGCACCGCAAAAGCCGATGAATCGATTTATAAAGAAATGGTGCGTACCACATTAGAAGCCAGAGAATTAAGCAAAAAAGATAAAAATAGAATTATGCAAGCGCTGACCAATTACGCCAAATATGGTAAAGACTCGCGCTTTAGAGATGTGGTGAGCGAGGCGCGTTTAAAAGCGGCTACCGCAGAGGAATTCACGCAGAAAATCCATAGCCTTTTGGATTATAACTATGAAATTTTCTTCTATGGGCAGAATTTAGATGCCTTTAAACAAGCGATGCCTCAGAACGGTTTAGCCAAAACAGAAAATCAAAAAACCTTAACGCCACCAGCGCCAAAAATCTATCCAGAACCTCAAACGGTGGGCAAAGTCTATTTCATCAATTACGATATGGTGCAAATGGAAATGAGCAAAGTGGGAAGAGGCGAAATTATTAACCCTCAGCAATTTGGCGCCATCAGCGTTTTCAATGAATATTTTGGTAGAGGCTTATCTTCTATCGTCTTCCAAGAAATCCGCGAAGCCCGTTCTCTGGCTTATTCGGCGTATGTTTCTTATGCGTATCCTGCGGAGTTAGGCAAACACGATTATGTCACCAACTACATCGGAACACAAGCCAATAAGTTGCCGCAAGCCATCAGCGCTATGAACGAGTTAATGGATAAATTGCCACAAATCCCTGCGCAATTTAACAATGCTAAAAACGCCGCTTTGAAGCAAATTGCCACGCAAAGAATTACCAGACAAAACCTCTTTTTCACCTATCAAACGATGAAAAAATGGGGCGTAGATTACGATATCCGAAAAGATATTTACCGAGAAATAGAAGCGCTGTCATTAGACCGCCTCACACAATTTTATCAAAAAGAAGTGCAGCCAATACAGTACAACACCGCAATCATAGGTAAAAAAGAAAACTTGGATATGAAGGCAGTCAACCAACTGGGAGATTTTGTAGAACTCAGCATTGATGAAGCTTTTGGATATTAAAATCCAACTTTTATCTCATAAAAAACAGGCTATCCATAGGATAGCCTGTTTTGATTTTTAGTCACACTTACAGCCTTCCCTCTTTAATTTCCTCTATAATTTCTGGATTGAGGAGCGTGGAGGTATCGCCGAAGCTACTGAAATCGCCTTCTGCAATTTTACGGAGAATACGGCGCATAATTTTGCCACTTCGGGTCTTAGGCAACGCCGATACAAACTGAATTTTGTCCAATTTGGCAATAGGCCCAATGGTGTCCGTAATCAGGTGGTTAATTTCCTTGCGAAGGTTCTCTTTATCACGACTTTCGCCAGTATCTTTCAGAATCACATAGCCATAGAGGGCATTGCCTTTTACCTCATGAGGATAACCCACAATTGCCGATTCTGCCACGGCTGGATGGAGATTGATGCTGTCCTCAATCGGAGCGGTACCGAGGTTATGCCCAGAAACGATGATCACATCATCTACCCGACCTGTTATTCGGTAATAGCCCACCTCATCTCGCAATGCGCCATCGCCCGTAAAATATTTCCCTGGAAATGCCGAAAAATAAGTCTGCACATAGCGCTCGTGGTCGCCCCAAATCGTGCGGGCAATTCCTGGCCATGGAAAACGGATACACAAACTTCCATCTACCTGATTTCCTGTAATTTCATTGCGCTTGTCATCCATCAATACAGGTTGAATGCCTGGCAGCGGCAGCGTGGCATAAGTTGGTTTGGTGGGCGTAGCGAAAGGAATTGGCGAAATCATAATACCACCTGTTTCCGTTTGCCACCAAGTATCTACAATCGGGCATTTTTTCTTGCCCACATGGTCGTTATACCAATGCCAAGCCTCATCGTTAATCGGTTCTCCCACCGAGCCTATCACACGGAGACTGGACAAATCGTGCTTCTCTACCCATTCCGAAGATTCTTTCGCCAAGGAACGGATGGCGGTCGGTGCGGTATAAAATTGGGTAACTTTGTGCTTCTCTACCACTTTCCAAAAGCGGTCTGGCTGCGGATAAGTCGGCACCCCCTCAAAAATTACAGTGGTCGCCCCATTGGCAAGCGGTCCATAAAGAATGTAGGAATGCCCTGTGATCCAACCGATATCCGCCGTGCACCAATAGACATCATTTTCTTTGTAATTGAAGACATTTTTAAAGGTATAAGCGGAATAAACCATATAGCCTGCGCAGGTGTGCAGCATCCCCTTTGGTTTGCCCGTAGACCCCGATGTATAAAGGATAAACAGCGGATCTTCGGCATCCATAATCTGCGGAATATTATCCACGGGAGCCGCCTCGTAGAGCGGTGCCAACCACGCATCTCTGCCTTCTTTCATCTCCACCTCGTTGTGGGTGCGTTTTACCACGAGGATTTTCTCCACGGTAGGCGTATTTTGAGCCGCTTCATCAATGATACTCTTCAGGTTCAATACTTTATTGCCACGGTAGCTGCCATCAGAACAGATGATCATTTTCGCCTCGCAATCATTAACGCGAGAAGCCACGGCAGATGCCGAAAACCCTGCAAAAATCACCGAATGTATAGCGCCAATTCTAGCACACGCCAACATACACACCGCCAATTCTGGAATCATTGGGAGGTAAATGCATACACGGTCGCCCTTGCCAATGCCCTGTTCACGGAGGACATTCGCCATTTTCCCCACACGCTCATAGAGGTCTTGATAAGTGATGTATTGCGTAGGCTCTTGTGGATCGTTGGGTTCCCAAATGATGGCATTTTTCTGCCCTCGCTCCGACAAATGTCGGTCAATGCAATTTTTAGTAATGTTGAGTTTTGCCCCTTTGAACCACTTGATTTTTGCTTTATTCATATCGTAATCCAGCACTTTACTCCAGCGCTGGTACCACACGAAGTTCTCGTCTGCAATTTTATCCCAAAACTTTTTAGGATTTTTAATTGATTTCTTATAAATTTTAAAATACTCTGGTAGGTTTTCAATATAATACTGACTCATTTTGATTTAATTTTATACAATACAGATAAAACACTCCAAATTTAGTATTTTTTTTGGAACCTGAAAGTTTTTAAACCAAATTCCATAAAAAACCTGTTTTCAGCCATATGCCAAAAACAGTTTTGTCTTTTTTCCTTAGTTATTAAGATGTTACATACTAATCGTCTTCCATACATAATCGTCACTTTGCTGAACGCATCCTTCAAAGTGGCTATTGTTGTCATCATCTTTTACATAGCGAATAGAGCCAGCATTGTAATCCGTGCAATCCATTGTATCCGATGGGGTTCCGACTTTATCGCACCACGCACATCGAGCTGAGCTTGCGTATAATTGAGATAATCGTCCTCAATTTTGAGGTTTTTCGCCTGATTGGTCATAATTTTGAGCAAATTCGCCAATTACAGCCTGTCCATTCACTTGCAAAATAGCATCACTGGTAGTTTTATAAAAAGAATCGATATTGATGCCCACCATTCCAGATTGTAGCACGGCAAACACATCAGAACGCTGCGCGTGAGATGGTTCCGAGATCTCAATACCGCCCGAATTCCAATAGCCATTTCCCACAACAAAAAGCGGTGCCATAGTGCCATAACCAGAGGAAGCCACATAGGAAGTTATCGGATTTTTCAACGCCATTCCTCGCCTTGCCGATCTTCGGAGTGCCTCTGTATCTTTGTCTAACAAGCACATATTGAACATTCCTACCACCGTTTCGTTTTAAAAATCAGCGTGTAAGGATTCACCCAACGCCGTGGTATTTTTCATCAAAGTGGTATTTAAGAAACCATTGACCAAAGAATTTTCGCCTTTGGCTCGGTTCGCCGTTCCGAAAGCCGTGGTATTGGCATTAGATGCGATATTATACAAACCTTTGTTCAACGAATAATCACCAGAAGCGCCCGCCTCGTTAAAGGGAAAATAAGAATCACGCTCTGTAATGTCCATTTTAATATCGGAGAAAAATTTATCGTAATCATAGATTTTTTCGCCAGTATCTTGGCTGTATTCCGTAACGGTGACCTTTTCGGTTTCATCATCTGGATTTTCGGGAATTGTGGAAAGAAAAGATAAATCCGTAGCGTATCGCCCAGTGGGAGCGTATTCTCGGTTCGGTGCACCGATGTATCGCCAGCCTTTTTTGGTTACAGGTTCACCGTTGACTACCACTTGTGAGCTCACTTCTTCCAAGCCTTTTCGGTGGAACACATTGCCCGTGAGGAACATTCCTTCGTCTGCTTCGTAAATGCTACCGCCCCCTGTTGGTGCATCGGAATCCATGATTTTCTTCCAAGATTTAGTGTTGAAATCCCAATAATAAAAGCCTTTGGCGTTAATATTAGCATAAGCCCTTGTTTGGTCACCAGCGTTGCTAAATCCTGCCGATACAAAGACCAACAATGAGTTTTGTGCCTCGCCAATGCCATTGTTTCCCGTCATCATTTTCACTGCCTCTGCGGTCAAACGAGGAATGAGAATTCCCTTAGCGGTATCGTTTTCGGTGGTGTTGACCTCCAGCGTCGCATTAGGATCCGTGGTATTGATGCCCACACGCCCCGATTGTGCATAAAATACTGTGGGCAAAACTAAGGCAAAGAATAAAGATTTTTTCATCTATTGTATATTAAAGGTTATATTTATTACGATATGATTTCATTATTTATAACATTCCACTGGTACTACAAAAAAAACATAAAAATATCACCAAATTACATTTTTAAATATTTTAAATTAAGATTTTTTTGTATTAAATAAACAATATTTAGCCATTATTTTTAAAAATTGTAAATTTATAAATTTTAATTAAACTTTGGAAACTTTAAAAACATTTGTGCAATTAAAAAAAATATTCTACTTTTGTCGGCAATGCTAAGCGGTGAAAACATAAAACCATTACAAAAGGGAGATTTTTACTTTCTCACGATATTATTTTTCCTCAAACGAAGCCTTTTAGGCTTCGTTTTTTTTATGCTAACCTTTTTAAATTTAAAACCATATGCTAACCATCTCTGGACTTTCGGAACAAGACCTCTTGACTTTACTGAACAGCGCCCAAGCCTTTGCGGAAGGGCAATCAGCGCAGTGCCAACAGCCTATTTATGCCGCTAATCTCTTTTTTGAAAACAGCACACGCACCAAAACCAGCTTTGATATAGCAGAGCGGAAATTAGGACTTCAGGTCATCCCGTTTGATGTAGCCACCAGCTCGGTGAACAAAGGCGAATCCCTCTACGACACGGTAAAAACCATGGAAAGCATTGGGGTGAATATCGTGGTCATTCGCCATGCCGAAGATGCCTATTATAAAAACCTCAAAAACATTAACATTCCCATCATTAACGGTGGCGATGGCAAGGGCAACCACCCCTCGCAGTGTCTGTTGGATCTGTTGACCATCCATCAAGAGTTCGGGAAGTTCAAGGGGCTGAAGGTCGGTATTGTGGGCGATGTCAAACACAGCCGTGTCGCCAACTCCAACGCCGAAGCCCTGCGGAAATTAGGCGCCAAGGTCTACTTTTCTGGGCCGGAAGATTGGTTTGATGAGGCGGAGTTTATCAACGGCACCTACCTCGCTATAGAAGATTTAATCAAAGAGGTTGATGTCTTGATGCTCCTGCGCATTCAGCACGAAAGGCACGGCGAAAAGATGAAACTTACCCTCAAAAAATACCACCAAAACTACGGCCTCACCAAAGAAAGAGAGCAAAAGATGAAACCCCACGCCATCATTATGCACCCAGCGCCCATCAACCGAGGCGTGGAGATAGATTCCGACTTGGTGGAGTGCCCACGCTCTCGTATTTTCAAACAAATGCAGAACGGCGTTTTCGCCAGAATGGCAATTTTGAAACAAGCCTTAGAACAGCACGGCTTTACCTTTACAACCACTCAACCTTCAACCCATATAACTAATAAAAAGTAACGCGATATGAAAAAGAAACTCATTTTAGAAACAGGCGAAATATTCCACGGCACAGGCTTTGGCAACACGGAAGCCACCACAGGAGAAGTGGTCTTCAATACAGGGATGACGGGCTATCAGGAGCTCCTGACCGACCCCTCGTACTGCGACCAGATTGTATGTATGACCTACCCGCTCATCGGGAATTATGGCATTAACAGGGACGATTATGAATGCATAGAGCCCTCCATCAAAGGGCTCATAGTGAAAGAAGTTTGCGACTTCCCGTCCAACTTCCGTGCGCAGATGTCCTTAGAGGAGTTCTTCACGAAAAAAGGCTTGGTGGGCATTGCTGGGGTAGACACTCGGAAGCTCACCAGAATATTACGAAACCAAGGCGTAGTCAAAGGCAGAATTGTGGATGCCGATGCAGACGAAACCGCCATCATTGCAGAGCTAAAAGCCCAAAACCTCAGCACCGACCAGATTAAAAAGGTCTCCACCAAAACCCCATTTGCTGCCCCAGGGCGAGGCTTCAAGGTGGTCTTGATCGATTTCGGGGCTAAGTTGGGCATCATCCGAGAGCTATCACAGCGCAACTGCGACATCACCGTGGTTTCTCACGATACCACCGCCGAGGAAATCCTGATGATGGCTCCAGATGGCATTATGCTCTCCAATGGACCTGGCGATCCGCAAGATGTTCCCCACGCCCATCAGACGGTACGCCAACTTTTGGGCAAAGTCCCTATTTTCGGGATCTGTATGGGGCACCAAGTCATCGGTTTGGCGTGTGGCGCTAAGACTTTCAAGCTTAAATTTGGGCACCGTGGCGGCAACCACCCCGTGTTAGACCTCCGCACGCAGAAAGTGGCGATCACCTCCCAAAATCACGGCTATGCCATAGACCAAGACAGTCTTGCCCACACAGATTTAGAGGAAACCCACATCGCTCTAAACGACAGAACCAACGAGGGTGTGCGCCACAAAATACACCCGTGCTTCTCCGTGCAGTATCACCCCGAAGCCAGCCCAGGCCCCGAAGATGCCAACTACCTTTTTGATGAATTTATTGAGATGATGGCGACCTTTAAAACCGCTCAACCCTCCGTTTAAAATCTCAACCCTAATGAAACCGATCTTACTCCTCGCCCTGCTCTATTGTTTTGGACTGATGAAAGCTCAGTTTAGTGATGATTTTAATGAAAACAACCTGCACGGCTATCAGTTGAAAGGGCTGGTAAAAACCGTGAAGCAAACCCGAATCCTCCACCATGATGCAACGGATGAGAGCGAGGAGATGATCTTGGAGTTCAACGCCAATGGGCAACTTTTGAAGAAGACAGAAATCTCAACTCAGGGCAAGACGCGCACCACCAAATACTTTTATCAAGGTAATAGGGTCAAACTGGAGATCTCCGGAGATCCCGAACTGAGATACTACCTCTATGACCAAAATGGGCGCCCCCGCCTCATCACGGAAACAACCTATGCCGGAATGCAATGGGTCTATCTCTACGATGCAGAGGGGCGCGTAGCCAAAATAAAAATCTATAATATTAGGAATAATGTCTCCGTTTTAATGTCTCCGGAATTCAAGTATAACGCTCAAGGGCAGCTCATCAGCCAAATTGACCACACTGACTATACGCAAACGCCGCAAAGTAGGTCTGAATATCAATATAACGCGGAAGGATTGGTCAGCCAAGAGACCGCTTACCCAATGACCGTAGAAGATGGAGAGCCCCGATTCTTTGATCCTACAACTTTCACTTATAAATACCAATATCAGCCCGAAAGTTCCCCAGGAAATTGGTCTAAACTCACCATCAGCCAAAATGGAAACCCCATAAACACCCTCCTAAGAGAATACACCTATTATCAAAAATAAACCTTATGAACGCCCGCCTGTCCCTTTTATTCCTCTGTATCATTGGATTGCTCAGTGCCCAGCATTATAAAAACGACCGCCAAACCAAAAACTTCAAAGACAAGGTCAAAACCGTTACTACCACCACTTCCACCATCGGTAAAAATGGCAAAATAACGAAAAAAAACACCTCGCAAGAGACCTTCTCTCTCAATGGCGATATAGAAACCCTTAAATTAGATGGTAAGACCTACCACTATAAATATCAATACAACGAAAAGGGGCAGAAATACGCCGCCGCATTATTAGATGAGGGTGAAAACAATCCAAACAATGTCTCTACTTTTATTTATGATGACTCCAGCAACCGCATCATTGAGTATTTAGATATAAAACGGTGGTTCATTAACATCAACACCTTTGATGAACACGGCACACTAACGGCAACCACACTGTACAACATCCCCGAAAACAAAGAGATCACCACGCTAATGCATTACAATGCCCACGGCGATATAGAGCGCATCTCCGTAGAGCAAACCAGTACCAACATCGACACAAAGCACCAGTCCATACAACAAACCACCGCCCCCGTGCAGCACTACACTTTCAAATACACCAACTACGATGCCCACGGCAACTGGACCGAATGCATCACCTATTTAGATAATAAGAAAGTAGAAACCATCCAACGCCAAATGACCTATGATGAAGACTAAACCCCACCAGATGACAGCACCCCTCCACCACCACGCTCTCCTCAACCTCGCCAACAGGCTATCCCCAGCGATGAAATATCCCAACCATTTCAGCAACCACCCTTCCCACCGAGGAGACAGCCAGCTCTTAACATTGGGGAGAAAATCCAGCCCTGCGATAAGCACTATTAACCCATTATTGAGCGTTTTATTTTTCAGAAATTTTATTTATATTTACCTCAAAAAAGAAACCACCGCACGGGATATCGCCAACGCCCACCCAAAGCCCAAGCATCAAGATGAAATCAAAATAGTTCAATCCTAAAAACCACCAGCGCCCTATGGAAACACCACCTTTTTACCCCCAGAACCACCGCCACACTCCATTGACAATCCCAATGGACTTCAAAAGTGAGTGTCCAGCGGTGTTGACAGCCCCAATGGACTTTAAAAGTGAGTGTCCAGCCGTGTTGACAGTCCCAACGGGCTTCAAAAGTGAGCGTCCAGCCGTGTTGACAGCCCCAATGGACTTCAAAAGTGAGCGTCCAGCCGTGTTGACAGTCCCAATGGACTTCAAAAGTGAGTGTCCAGCCGTGTTGACAGCCCCAAATGACTTTAAAAATTATGCGGACCGCATCGGGACAGCTCCCTGAATACACCAGGAACATCGGCACGCTATGAAACAGCAATAAAATTTAATAAAATCTATTAAAAATTAAGAAAATGATAAACATAACGAATTTAAGAACGATCAGATTGATGGAGTTCTACCAAGTGATGAGTTCCGTGCAGACTTTTTTAGCACAAGCCAATCTCCAAAATCCCAAACTCCAAGCGCTAATCACCGAGTTTGATACCCAGTTTGCCGCTTTAGACCAAGCACTAAAGCCGCTCAGCAAGAGCGAGTTCACAGAGCAAATAAGCGAGTTAGATGCCTTGCGAGACCGCTATTTCATGGGGCTGTACAGCCACGCCAAAGTCTTTGCCACCCACCCAGAGGAAGCGCAACAGAAGGCGGCCAAAGCCCTCATTTTGGTCATTGAGAAATACGGCAAAAACATCCAGTCCAAGCCCCTCCAAGAGGAAACAGGAATCCTCTCTAATCTCTTAGAAGATCTCTCCCAGAGCCCTTATGCAGAGGCGGTACAGACTATGGGCGCTACGGCGTGGACCACTGCCATTGCGGCAGCCAACAACCAGCTCATCAGCCTCTATAACCAGCGTACGGAACAGAAGGGCGCCATAGAAATCGGTAGGTCTAAGCAAGCCAGAAAGGAGATGCAGGAAGTTTTTAAGCAACTCGTGCAGACCATCAACGCCCTCATCGTGATTGAAGGCGATACTGAATACCAGAACCTCGTGAACAACATCAACACCACCATTAAACAAGCGCTTTTATAAAAGCAAAAACCAAGCAAGATGAGCGCTCCCCCTCAGCACCACACGCCCAAGGCTCGCACGGCAACCTTTACCGCTGTACAGCCTTTGGCAACGGTGGCAGAGCCTGCGCCCCACATTCAAAAATAAAACCTCTTATATAGCAAAGACAATGAAAAGAACAGATATCAAAACCATTTTAGTCATCGGCAGCGGACCCATCATCATTGGGCAAGCCGCAGAGTTTGATTACTCCGGAACACAGGCCTGCCTCTCCCTGAAAGAAGAAGGCTACCGCGTGATCCTCATCAACTCTAACCCCGCAACCATTATGACGGATGTAGAAATTGCCGATAAGGTTTATATAGAACCCATATCGTTACCGTTTGTGAGCCAAATCATTCGCAAAGAAAGACCCGACGCCCTCCTCCCTACACTGGGCGGACAGACAGGGCTCAATATGGCGGTAGAACTGCAGAAATCTGGCATCTTAGAAGAATACGGCGTGGAGGTTTTAGGCACCAAGCTCTCTGCCATTAACCAAGCGGAAGACCGTGACCTCTTCCGTGCCTTGATGAACGACTTGGGGGAGCCTGTTCCAGAGTCGGACATTGTGAATACCGTAGAAGGCGCTTTAGAATTTGCCGAACGCATTGGCTATCCGGTTATCGTTCGCCCTGCCTTTACCATGGGTGGCACTGGCGGCGGTATTGCAGCCACCGAAACCGAGCTGAAAGAAATCGCCGAGTTAGGATTGAAGTATTCCCCAGTAACGCAATGCCTCATCGAGAAATCTATTGCGGGTTATAAGGAGATAGAATACGAGGTGATGAGAGATGCCAATGACAACGCCATAGTGGTCTGCAATATGGAAAACATAGACCCCGTAGGTGTGCACACTGGAGACTCTATTGTAGTGGCGCCTTCCCAAACGCTGTCCGATAGAGAGTACCAACTCCTGAGAAATGCCTCTCTAAAAATCATCAGAGCCTTAGGTATAGAGGGCGGTTGTAATGTCCAGCTGGCATTAGACCCACATTCTTTTAATTATTATATCATTGAAGTTAATCCACGCGTGTCCCGCTCTTCCGCCTTAGCGAGTAAAGCCACGGGCTACCCTATCGCCAAGATTGCAGCCAAAATCGCTGTAGGTTTAACCTTAGATGAAATTATGAACCCTGTAACTGGCAAAACTTACGCTTGCTTTGAGCCTGCGCTGGACTATGTAGTGACCAAAATCCCTCGCTTTCCGTTTGATAAGTTTGAAACCGCCGACCGCAGACTCTCCACCCAGATGAAAGCTACAGGCGAAGTGATGGCGATAGGGCGCAACTTTGAGGAATCCCTACAAAAAGCCATCCGTTCTTTAGAGACGGGCATCCGCCACTTAGGGTTAAAGACCAAACAAGCCCAAGCCCTCACCAATGAGGAGATAGAACGCCGCATTAAAATCTGTGATGATGAGCGCCTGTTCATCATCGGCGAAGCATTACGCCGTGGCTACGACTGGCAACAGATTGTGGAGTGGAGTAAGATAGACCCCTTCTTCATCTGGAAGCTTAAAAAACTGGTGGACTACGAGAACACCATCACCGAGAACCCTTTTAACCCAGAAATCTTAAGGGAAGCTAAGCGTTTGGGCTTTTCCGACATCAACATCGCTCATCTTTGGAGCTGTAGCCAGCGCGAAGTCTTTCAGTTCAGAAAAGATAATGGCATAATGCCTGTGTACAAGATGGTGGACACCTGCGCCGCAGAGTTCGAGAGCGAAACCCCGTACTTTTACGGCACCTATGAGGAAGAAAATGAAAGCATCGTCTCCGATAAAGAGAAGATTATTGTGCTGGGCTCTGGGCCTATCCGCATTGGTCAAGGCGTAGAGTTTGACTATGCTACGGTTCATTCCGTTTGGGCTATTAAAGAAATGGGCTACGAAGCGATCATCATCAATAACAACCCCGAAACAGTTTCCACCGACTTTTCCATTTCGGATAAGCTCTACTTTGACCCCCTCACGGAGGAAGATGTGATGAACATCATTACCTTAGAACAGCCCAAGGGGGTTATCGTTCAGTTTGGAGGGCAGACCGCCATCAATTTAGCGGATAAATTAGCCGCCCACGGTGTGCAGATTTTAGGCACCTCGCTGGAAGACTTAGACCGCGCCGAAAACCGAGATAAATTTGAAAAAGCCCTTCAAGAATTGGGCATCCCGCAGCCTGTCGGCAAGACTTCCATTTCCAAAGAAGAAGCCATCAGCATAGCGAACGGCATCGGCTACCCTGTGTTGGTACGCCCCAGCTATGTGCTTGGCGGTAGAGCGATGGAGATTGTCTATAACGAGAAAGAACTCGCCCATTATATGGAGAATGCCGTGGAAGCCAGCCCTGAGCATCCTGTCCTCATCGATAAATATATGGTGGGCAAAGAGGTGGAAGTAGATGCCATCTCCGATGGAGAAACGGTGGTTATCCCTGGGATTATGGAACACATAGAGCGCGCAGGCATCCACTCGGGAGATTCCATCGCCGTCTATCCACCACAGAACATCAACGAGAAATGCCTCCACGATTTGGTGGAATATACCCAGCGCCTCGCCAAAGGACTGAATGTAATCGGACTGATGAACATTCAATATGTGCTCTTTGAGAACGAAGTTTATGTGATAGAGGTTAATCCTCGTTCCTCCAGAACGGTACCTTTCTTGTCTAAAATCACCGATGTTCCTATGGCAAACCTCGCCACCAAAGCGATATTAGGACAGAAGCTGAAAGACTTAGGCTATACCAGTGGCTTGGTTCCTGAGAAAGAGGGGGTCTTTGTCAAAGTGCCTGTTTTCTCCTTTTCTAAACTGACCAAGGTGGATATTTCCCTCGGACCAGAGATGAAATCTACCGGCGAGGTGATGGGCAAAGATTCTACCTTAGAAAAAGCCCTCTACAAGGGTATGATTGCCGCTGGACGCAAGGTTCCGACCCACGGCTCTATCCTCTTCACCGTTGCCGACAAGCACAAAGATGAAGCTGCCGTTTTCGCTAAGCGTTTCCACGAGGTGGGCTTTAGAATCTGGGCAACAGAAGGCACTGCCAAGCACTTTGAGCAACACGGCATCCCGTGCAAGGTGGGGTATAAAATCGGTGAGGAAGAGGTGAACCTCATCGACCTGATTCAAAAAGGGAAAGTGCAATATGTGGTCAATACCATGACGAAAGGTAAGCAATCGGAACGCGATGGCTTCCAAATCCGCCGTATGTCCGTAGAAAATGGCGTGCCATGCCTCACCTCCATGGACACCGTAGAAGCCATTTTAAAAGTGATAGAAAGTATGAGTTTCCAAATGCAAGCTATGTAAAAAACAGAAACGAATAAATCAATGGGGAGTTTGGGGGAACAATATTGTTCCCCTAACCTTTTGTGCCCACATCACTATAAAATATGGATTGATCATTCGGTTTAACCATTGCTATATCACAACGGCAGAAATTGGCATTGGTATTTTCAATATTATTTTTGTCTTTTTATTTTTCTAAAGAAAATGGCGTAATATAGGCTATTTTAAACCCATTTTCATCATCAAAAAGTAAGGGGAAAATTAAAAACATCATCATTTTGAAAATTAAACTCTGCATTATGGCAAGATAGTTGATGGTTCGTAATTACTTTTTGCAAAAAGCTACCAAAACTAATAATCATTTGTGTAGTTAATTAGGTTTTAATTTTAAATTTCTAACAAATGATAACATTTTTCCAAAAACAAAACGAGCAACAGCAATTAGATGACATTCTATTTGCGCATAAAAACAAAGCCTATGGCGCCTATGCCCTACGCCACGATGCGGATTATTTTCTCCAAAAAGCGCTCATCACTGGGGTAGCTCTATTTGGTGCTGTGGTTGGCGTATCCACTTTGTATCTTCAGAAATCTACGGCACACCACCAAGCGCCAGAACCTGTGAACATCAGGCTGAAAGCCATCTCCATAGAGGAGCCCAAAGTGGTCATGCCGCCAGTTGTAAAGCCGCAAGCTCCAGCCTCTGCGGTAAAAGTGAAAACCATAGATTACCGCGTGCCAGAACCCACCCGAAACGCAGTGATAGAAAAACCGCTACCTAAAGTCAAGGCGCTGAACACGGCTGCCATTGGCACCACCAACAGCGAGGGCTTAATCCCTAAAACCAACATAACGCCTGTGGTTCCAACGCCACCAACAGGACCTGTCACAGCGCCAACCTCAACAGCAACGCCACAACCCACCAACCAAGTGGCAACCAAAGTAGATGTGGAGGCAGAGTTTATCGGCGGTATCAATCGTTTTAGGGCGCAGGTGGCAGAAAACTTTGACCAAGAGGATTTCTCTGGGGAAGAGGGCATCATCAGCGCTACTGTTACTTTCATCGTGGAGAAAGATGGTAGCCTCTCCGCTGTAAAAGCCGAAGGACAGAACAAAGCCTTTAATGCAGAAGCTGAGCGCGCCATTAAAAAAATTAAAGGCAAGTGGCAACCTGCCAAAATTAACGGTCAGGCGGTGCGTTCGTACTTTAAACTCCCTGTTTCTATGCAGTTTGAGTAACGCATTCTGCTGACCCCATTGATAAAGTTATCCACAATAGCATTAAAATTGTGGATAATTTTTTTGAAGCGTAATGCATTAACCTTTAATAATTTAACATATTTTTATATTTTGAAAATTTACACAACATTAAAAAAATTGTATTTTTGAAAATTAAATAGAAAATATGGGTAAAATCATCGGTGTAGCGAACCAAAAAGGAGGGGTAGGAAAAACCACCACTTCTGTTAATTTAGCCGCCGCCTTGGGCGTTTTAGAGAAAAAAGTGTTGATTATAGATGCAGATCCTCAAGCCAATGCCACCTCTGGACTTGGTGTAGAAGAGGTGCAACTCTCCACTTATAACCTATTGGAACACCACGCCACGGCTAAAGAATGTATCGTCAAGACCACTTCGCCAAACTTAGACATCATCCCTTCTCATATTGATTTGGTGGGGGCAGAGATAGAACTGGTGGACAAGGAAGAGCGTGAGCATATGCTCAAAAAAGCCCTGCAAGAAGTGAAAGATGATTATGATTTCATCATTATAGATTGTGCGCCCAGCTTAGGCATTATCACTGTGAATGCCCTCACGGCTGCAGATTCTGTGATTATCCCTATCCAATGTGAATATTATGCTTTGGAAGGTTTGGGTAAGCTCCTCAACACCATTAAAAATGTGGAAAGCACCCATAACCCAGATTTAGATATTGAAGGTTTATTATTAACGATGTACGATGCCCGCCTCAGGCTCTCTAACCAAGTGGTGGAAGAGGTTAACACCTATTTTCCAGATATGGTTTTTGAAACCGTTATCAATAGAAACGTGCGTTTGAGTGAAGCCCCAAGTTTTGGTGAAAGCATCTTAATGTACGATGCCGAGAGCAAAGGCGCCATACAATATATTCAGTTGGCAGAAGAAGTCTTACTCAAAAACGAAACCACCGTTAATTCAACCGACCCTAAACGCTAAACAACACGCTATGAGAAAGAAAAATACCGCGATGGGCAGAGGGCTCAATGCGATACTCAATGCAGAGAAAAAAGCCACCATCAACACGGCTAATGATGAAGGTGCCGAGCAAATTATGGGAAGCATCGTGGAAATCAATATAGAAGATATCTACCCCAACCCCAACCAGCCCAGAACTTATTTTGATGAAGAAGCCCTAAAAAACCTCTCCCAATCCATTAAAAACCTTGGGGTGATACAACCCATTACCCTTAGAAAAGATGGCGACCGATTTGAAATTATCTCAGGAGAGCGGCGTTACCGAGCCTCGCAGATGGCAGGGCTCAAGACCATTCCAGCATATATCCGTTTGGTTAATGACCAAGAACTGCTGGAAATGGCTTTGGTGGAGAACATCCAGCGGGAAGATTTAGATGCGATAGAAGTGGCACTGACCTACCAGCGCCTTTTAGAAGAAATCGGGATGACACAGGAAAACCTAAGCACCAGAATCGGCAAAGACCGCAGCACCATTACCAATGCGCTAAGACTCCTCAAGCTAAATCCAGAGGTACAAAATGCCATTAGAAGCGGACAAATTTCGGCGGGGCACGGCAGGAGCATCATCAGCCTTCAAGATGAGGTGCTGCAACAAGAACTTTTTGAGAAAATCATCAAAGAACAGCTGAATGTTCGCCAAGCGGAAGCGGCGGCTACAGCGCTCAAAAATCCTAAAACTCCTGCGGCTAAGAAAATTAACGAATTGCCCAACCACCTTAGAAAAACCCAGAAATCACTTTCGGATTTATTGGATATTAAAGTGGATATTAAGGCTTCTGCCAACGGAAAAAAAGGAAAAATAGTCCTTGATTTTAACAACGAAGAAGAACTGGAACGCATACTCAACGCTTTTGAAAAATAATATGATGTACCACCTAAGGCTTGGCTTTTTCCTCACGCTATTTTTTATTTTGGGCTTCTCGCAAGAGGCGACCAAGGATAGCCTATCTACAGCGCCAGAGGTGGCATTAGTACAGTCCATTGAGGAACTCAACGCTGCGCCTAAAAAAGTCTACAACCCTACGCTGGCAGGGCTTTACTCCGCAGTGCTCCCTGGCTTAGGGCAATATTATAATAAGAAATATTGGAAAATCCCTATCGTGTGGGGCGCCATAGGCACGGGTGTAGGCATCGCCTTGTGGAATCAGAAATATTATACCAGATATAGAAATGCCTTTATCGCAGAGCTCAACCACCAGCCACACGAGTTTTCGGGCATTAGTGGTGTAGATGCGCGCGTGCTGGGCAATCAGCAAAACCGAATGAAGCGCCAAAGGGATTACGCCATTGCGATTACAGCGGGCATTTATTTGCTCAACATCATAGATGCGGTGGTAGATGCCCATTTGCACGAGCAAAGGAACGACCCTGAACTCGCCATTGCGCCGAGTATGGTGGGCGACCCTTGGGGGCTGGAGCCTCAGAAAGTGGGACTTTCGCTCCGCTATCAGTTCTAAGGCGGCAAGATGAATGAGGCGGTATGGTGGTGCGTAAGGGATAGAGGCGGCATCCTTTTTTGAGGAGGAACGACGAAAAAAAGATAGAGCCGAAAGCCCGACCCGAGCGGTGGGCATAGCTTCGGCAAGGGGTACGCCCTAAATATTATAAATAATAAAATTATGAAGATAGCATTAGTTGGCTACGGAAAAATGGGGAAAATTATTGATGATATCGCAACGAAAAGAGGTCATCAGATTGTGGCAAGGCTCCGCGAAACGCCTACTGCCCAAAACCTCAACCACCCTGATCTTGTGATTGAGTTTTCTAACCCCGAAGTGGCTTTTCAGAATATTAAAAACTGCTTAGAACTGGGGATTCCTGTGGTCTGCGGTACTACAGGCTGGCTGCAGCGCAAAGCCGAGATTGAAGCGATTGTGACCACGCACCAAACGGCGTTTCTCTACGGCTCTAATTTTAGCCTTGGGGTTAATCTTTTCTTTGCTCTCAACGAGCGCTTGGCTACGCTGATGAAGGACTTTAGCGCCTACCAATGTCAACTGGAGGAAATCCACCATACGCATAAAAAAGATGCACCCAGTGGCACCGCCATCACGCTGGCAGAAGGCGTTATCCAACATTCTGACTACAAAGATTGGGTGCTGGGCGATACGGAAGGTCAGCACTTAGGCATCCACGCGATTAGGAAAGATGAGGTGCCTGGCACGCATAGCGTTTTCTACCGCTCTACGGTGGATGAGATTGAAATTAAACACACGGCATTCAGTAGAGATGGTTTTGCCTTGGGTGCGGTAGTTGCTGCGGAGTGGCTACTCGGTAAAAAAGGCAATTATAGCATTCAAGATGTCTTATTCAACTAAGTTTTATTGATAAAAATTGATTATGGATTATATTTTAAAATATTCTTTTTATGTTCTCATCGCCTCGGTGTTATTGGGCGTTTCCACTTGGAAGTTATTCAAAAAAATGGGGCAAAATCCGATTTTTGCGTTTATTCCTTTCTATAATTATTATATTATTCTGAAGGAAACCCAACATCCAAAATGGTGGGCAGCTCTCTCCTACTTGCCTATTGTAGGTCCAATTATGATGTCTGTTTTTCATCTCTTTTTGGTTCGGAAATTTGGAAAGACTTCTACCCTACAACAGGTGTTAACGGTTGTTTTCCCTTTTATCTACCTTGCTATTATCAATTATAGCAAAGATACAGAGGTGAAGACAGAAGAGACTTTCTACATCAGCGAGGAGGAAAAAGAAAACCAAAAGAAGGAAACTTTTTTGGGTTCTATCACTTTTGCGGTGGTCTTTGCAACCATTATCCACACCTTTATTACACAACCCTTCGGGATTCCTACGGGCTCTATGGAGCGTACTCTTTTGGTGGGGGATTTTCTTTTTGTGAATAAACTGAACTACGGTTATAGAATGCCGATGCGCCCCGTGGCACTTCCCTTTTTACAAGGTACTATTATGGATACAGGGCAAAAAGGCAATCCCAAAGATGATCCCAAATCTTATGTAGATGCCATAAAATTGCCTTATCTGCGTTTACCAGGTTGGGAGAGCGTCCAGCGAAACGACATTGTAGTTTTTAACTACCCTCAAGATTCTGTGCACGCTGCCATAGACCGAAAAGATGCTTATGTAAAACGCTGCGTAGCGGTAGGTCACGATGTTGTGGAAATGAAGCAAGGGCGACTTTGGGTGAATGGTAAACCTGAACAAATGATGGGCGACCAAGAGGTGCAATACGCCTACCTTGTCTACACCACAGAACCGATTGATGTGAATGCGCTTTGGAAACGATTGGGCTATTTGCCACTTCAAGAACATACGACAGATCAAGGTTTTGTTTATCAGTTTCAAGGTTTAACGGAGGCTTTGCTTAACGATATTAAGGAGCTACCAGGCTTTGTACAAGCGGAAGAAATACTTTCGCCAAAGGGAGAAAAAGCCATTTCTTACTTCAACCCACAGCATACCAAAATAGACACTGCCAACACCATTTTTCCTATCAACAAAGATTGGAACCAAGATTGGTATGGTCCTCTTAAAATCCCTAAAAAAGGAGATGTGGTTACCCTCAACGAAGAGACATTACCTGAATACCAGTGGATTATCTCGGAATATGAGCATAACCACTTGGAGCATAAAAATGGGAAAATCTACATCAATGGGCAAGAAACCAACCAATACACCATCAAACAAAATTACTATTTTATGATGGGGGACAACCGTGATGCCTCTTTAGATGCGCGCTTTTTCGGCTTTGTACCAGAGGAAAACATCATTGGAAAACCGATGTTCACTTGGATGAGTCTCCAAGGCGTGTTTGACCAAGGACCTAAAAAAATCCGCTGGGATAGAATGTTTAAAGCCACCAACACTGGCGAACAGCAAAAAACTTCATATTGGTGGATTGCCGCCTTGGTGCTGATTTTATTCTTCGGTTGGGAGTATTTTGTAAAATTATTTAAAAACAAGAAAGACGACTAATGAAGCTTTTGCCCCTATTCTACTTGCCACCGATTTCGTGGTGGTCAGAATTTCTTAGTGACGACGAGGTTACCTTAGAGCAATGCGAGCATTTTCCTAAGCAAACCTATCGGAACAGAACCAACATTTATGGTGCTAATGGCGTGCTCACGCTTAGCATTCCCATTCGGCATAATGGGAAGAGAGCGCTACGAGAAATAGAAATTTCTAAAAACGAAAGGTGGGAAGCGCTGCATTGGAAATCCATCAAAATTGCTTACCAGACTTCTCCCTATTTTGAGTTTTACGAAGATCAACTGAAAGCCATTTTTGAGTTTGAAGACAGCCATTTGGTGCCTTTCAACCTGAATGCCATCAGCATTATTCAATCCATATTGAAGACAGAGAAGTCTTTTGTACTCAGCCAGACTTATGAAAATCCTATCACAAGCGAAGATTTTAGATTGGCTTTCTCCGCAAAAAAACCTTCCGAATATGAGATGCCCGCTTATTATCAAATTTTTTCGGACAAGTTGGGCTTCATTAAAGACCTTTCTATTATAGACCTGATCTGTAACAAAGGCCCAGAATCTGCGACTTATATAAAACAAGTAAAACATATCAATAGTAAATAACATGAAGAAAATCATTATTGCAGCTTTATTTTTAGTTGGTTTTCAAACCGCTTTTTCTCAAGAGCAGCACGACAGAGATACGGAAACTTGGTATCATAAAGATTTTAAAGCCACCAATGTTTATGGCGTAAACACACAAAATGCATATAAATTTTTAGAGTCTAAAGGTTTAAAACCGCACACCGTAGTGGTTGGCGTTTTGGACAGCGGCGTGGAAGTTGACCACCCAGGGCTCATCAAAAATATGTGGAAAAACCCAAATGAAGTGCCGAACAATGGTATAGATGACGACCACAATGGCTATGTAGATGATATCTACGGTTGGAACTTCATCGGTGGTAAAAACGGTGATGTAGATGTGGATAATATGGAGGTAACCCGCGTGGTGAGAAAATACCAACCTATTTTTGAAGGCGAAGATTCCGCAAAAAATAAAACCAACCAAAGCCAAATGCCAGAGGAGTTCCAAATGTATATGAAAGCCAAAGAACTCTTCAACAAAAAAAGTGTAGAAGCCAAACAAAATGCCGAATATTACAAACTACTCTACAGCAAAATCCCTTCAATAGTAGGGCTTTTAGGCGATAAAACTTTAACTCCAGAAAACTTGGCAACCCTAAAACCTAACAGCCAAGAAGAAGCGATGTATCTTCAAATCTTAAACCAAATGGCGCAGAGCGAAGAGCTTAAAGGGAAGGATGCCAAAGCGCTACAAGCCTCATTAGAAGAGGAGATTAAGGGCGCTTTAGATTATTATGGTCCACAAGCACAGCAATACGATTTAAACTTTGACACCAGAAAAGAAATCGTGGGAGATGATGTGGATAATTACGATGAAAAAAACTACGGTAACAACCACTACGAGGGTCCAGATGCCAAGCACGGCACCCATGTGGCTGGGATTATCGCTGGGCTTCCACAAGGAGATGAAGTGCAGTATGGCGTGGCTTCCAAAGTGGCAAAAATAATGACCGTGAGAGCCGTTCCTAACGGTGATGAAAGAGATAAAGATGTCGCCAACGCCATCCGCTATGCCGTGGATAATGGTGCTAAAATTTTAAATATG
This sequence comes from Riemerella columbina, assembly GCF_030517065.1. Classification (NCBI taxonomy): domain Bacteria; kingdom Pseudomonadati; phylum Bacteroidota; class Flavobacteriia; order Flavobacteriales; family Weeksellaceae; genus Riemerella; species Riemerella columbina. Next base: position 703,012 of record NZ_CP103950.1, on the reverse strand, counting down.
AGCTTCGGAAAGCCTATTTCTCCAGGGAAAAAACAGGTTTGGGATGCTATAAAATATGCTCAAAACAAAGGCGTGCTTTTGGTAAAAGCGGCAGGTAACGATAATGAAAACATCGGAGAACACACCTATTACCCAACGAATTTCCTGACTCCTACTGATGAAAAGCCATTCGTGGATAATATGATTGTAGTGGGCGCCAGCACTAACGATAACGATTTCCTAAGAGCGGGCTTCTCCAACTATAATGGTAAAATGGTAGATGTTTTTGCACCAGGGGAAAAAATCTATTCTACCGTGCCAGATGCTCAATATGAATACCTGCAAGGGACCTCTATGGCATCTCCAGTAGTGGCGGGTGCTGCGGCTGTGCTTTTAGCCTATATGCCGAACCTTACGCCAGCACAAATTATAGAATCTTTGGTGAAAACCGCCAACAAGTCTACCGTAAATGCAATGATAGACTCTAACACCAACAACCGCTTTGATTTAATCTCTGTGGCAGGTGGCGTTATAGACGCTTATAAAGCGGCAGAATATGCCTATACACACTTTTACAAAGGTGAAAAATCTACCGCAAAAGCTAAAAAACAAATCCATCGCAAAAGAGTGAGAAAATAATTTTTAGCCAACTATGTTCATTAAAAAAGATGATTGGAGACATTTCCAATCATCTTTTTTATTTATGAGCTTATGTTTAATCTAAACTTTGACTTTGCACCAATTCGGTGTTTTTAGGCTCATAGGGCATTTGTTGCAAGATGTACTCCAAAGCTTCTATCCTCGCCTTAGATTTTTTATTGGCTTTTAAAATCTTCCAAGGTGCAAAATCTGTATCAGACACATCAAACATTTTTTCTTTGTATTCCGTGTAAACCTCCCAAAGTTCTAAAGCTTTGGCATCTACAGGGCTGTATTTCCACTTTTTAAGCGGATCATCAATGATCTCTGCAAAGCGCTTGGCTTGCTCCTCCTTAGAGATGGAAAAATAAAGCTTGAGAATATAAATGCCAGAATTCACGAGCATTTTTTCAAATTCATTCACTTGAGACATAAAAATCTCGTATTCTTGTGGTGTGCAGAAGCCATTAACAGGCTCTACCACAGCGCGGTTGTACCAGCTTCTATCAAAGAAAACAATCTCTCCCGCCTTAGGCAGCTGGCTGATGTAGCGCTGGAAATACCACTGTCCTTGCTCCACTTCGTTGGGTCTTGGCAAAGCCACCACGCGGTGTTCACGCGGGTTGAGGTGCTCGGTAATCCGCCGTATGGCGCCACCTTTCCCTGCGGCATCTCGCCCCTCAAAGAGGATCACCACTTTCTGTTGATTTTCTACCACCCAATTTTGCATTTTGATGAGTTCCTCTTGCAAACTGGCGAGCCTTTTATCATATTTTAAAGTCCAGAGGGCTTTTTCTGGGTTGAGGGTTTCATTTTGCAATAGGGCGTAAAGTCCTTTTTTGGTGCTGAGTTTTTTAAACTCTTTATCTGTTAATTTCATTCTCTTATTTTTAGGTTAAAAATCAATCTGTTTTATCATTCTAAAATACCGCTGAACGATGCTTGGATCAGGGTTTAATGATACTTGGCTATCGTCTTTGCCCTCATAGTTGAACTGGCTGAGAACATACCGAATAGCTTCTAAACGGGCACGCTTTTTATTATCAGATTTTACCACCACCCAAGGCGAAAAGGCGTTGTGCGTTCTGGAAAACATTTGATTTTTATACTGCGTAAATTCATCCCAAAGCTCCTGCCCTTTTTCATCCACTGGGCTGTATTTCCATTTTTTAAGTGGATTTTGCAAACGGCTTTCAAAGCGGGCTTGTTGCTCCTCCTTGCTCACCGAGAACCAAAATTTAATCAGATGAGTGCCTGCCTCGTAGAGCATATGCTCAAATTCTGGCACCTGCACCATAAATGCCTCGTATTGTTCTGGCGTACAGAAGCCCATCACAGGCTCTACCACCGCACGGTTGTACCAACTTCTATCAAAGAAGACAATCTCGCCTGCGTTGGGTAGTTCTTTAACATACCTGCGGAAATACCACTGCCCACGCTCCACATCGGTTGGTTTATTGAGGGCAACGATGCGCATAGCCCGCGGGTTAAGGTGTTCCGCAAAACGCTTGATGGTACCTCCTTTCCCCGAGGCATCACGACCTTCAAAGATGATGGCGACTTTTTTGCCTTGATTTTTTATCCAGTTTTGGAGGTTCACCAACTCGGCTTGTAGGCGTTTGAGCTCATCTTCGTACTCTATTTTCTCTATAAGAGCCGCTATTTTAGGGTCTTCGGCTTGATGCTCTTCAAGGTAAAGCATCAGTTCTTGCTTGGTTTTGATTTTCTCTAAATCGGATTGTTTTATCATAAGTTGATCATTTTAAAATCTTGTATAAAGTTACGGTATTTTTAGAATACAACGCTCTTTTTAGGAACTGATATTTTACATATTATCGTTATTTTTAGCCTCCTTTCCCTTTGATTTGACTAAAATACAGAAAGATTACAAAATCAAAACTAAAAATAATTAAATTGATAATCAACACAATACATAAAACAAGAAAATAAATTACTACTTTGTATTGCAATGTAATTATTTATTTTCATATCTTTGCAAAGTAAATTTTAAACCAAAAACTAATTACAATGAACACAGAAAATGCAAAAGCCCAAATGAGAAAGGGAATTTTGGAGTTCTGTATTCTGAGCCTGATCAGCCAAAAAGAAATGTATGTTTCGGATTTAATGACATCGCTCAAAGATGCAAACTTTGATGTGGTAGAAGGTACCCTCTACCCCCTTTTAACGAGATTGAAAAATGGAGAATTCCTCGCCTACCGATGGGAAGAATCTACGGGAGGACCGCCCAGAAAATACTACCGCCTGACAGAAAAAGGTGGAGTATTCTTGGAGGAACTCCGCAGCACTTGGCTGGAACTCATCCACTCTGTTAATTTAATTACTGAAAAACAATAACCTTAAAAACTTTCATTATGAACAAAACGATTACCATAGCTTTAGCGGGATTTTCCTTCACCATAGAAGAGCATGCCTACATTAAACTAAGCGACTACCTCAACGCGCTCAGAAACACGCTTCCGCAAGAGGAAGCCGATGAGGTAATGTACGATATAGAAAGCCGTATTGTAGAGATTTTTAGAGAGTCCCTCGGAAAACGCGAGGTGATTTATGATGCGGATGTGGAGCATGTGATTGCCCTCATCGGAAAGCCTGAACAAATTGAAGAACAAGAGGAAACTTACAGCAATACCGCAAATCCTAAGGTGGCAAAGCAACTTTTTAGAGATCCTGAACGCAAGAAAATTGCAGGGGTTTGCGCTGGTTTAGCCGCTTATTTTGGAATGGAGATTACCATTATGCGCTTAATTTGGGTGGTTTTATTCCTCTGTCTATACGCCTTGCCGTATAGCAACCCTGGGTTTCTCTTGTTAATCTATGGTTTGTTATGGCTGATCCTTCCGAAAGCCGTTACAGCATCAGATTTTTTAAAAATGAGAGGCGAGCCTCTTAACTTTGACAACCTTAAAAACGAGTCCAGTAAAATTGCTAAAATTGCGACAGACTCCTCACGGCGCATCACCGAGATTTACAACGATAAAAGACAGGTGATTACAGAAACAGGGAACAGTTTTACTAATATATTGCGCTACCTTTTAGGGTCTTTTTTAGGGGTTTTTAGTTTGATATTGTTCTTTGCTGCCTTTGCTATTTTTACCGCATTTTTCACCACAAGCCATGTCTCAGTGCCTGGATACCTCGGTTTTATCTTTTTAGATGGTCCGATTAAATATCCTACGCTCATCAGTGCGTTTCTTACGCCGCTCATCCCTGCCTTGATATTGCTTTTCCTAACGATTAAGCTATTCTCGCCAAAAACTCAGCTTAAATACGTCACTTACATCATTGGCGTATTGGGTTTTATATGGATCATCTTGGCAATTTACTTGGGTATCAGCTTCTCGGAGCACACCCTTGCCTATAGCTCAGAAAATGAGGAAACGGAAAATATCGCCATCAATACCCCATCAGACAGCTTGTGGATTGGCACCAATAAAGTGGCTATTCCATCGAACTTTAAACAACGCTGGGGCTCCATCTACACCGATGATAAGACCTCGGTTTATTTCGAATCTTATCCGTATGTTTATGTGACTACCACCCAAAAAGATGTTGCGCCTTACCTCATTGTGAAGAAGGAAGCCTCGGGCTATAACCAACCGATTAAGATGAAAATTCCTATCAAAATTGAAGATAATAAAATCTTGCTCCCCAACTACATCAGCTACGGTTATCAGGACCGCAAGCGCCTGCACAAGGTAAAATATGAACTGGTAGTTCCAGAGCGCTATCGTGTTCTAAAAATAGACCACAGCGACCTTCGGATTATTCAGAAAAATAAAAATGAAAAGCACGATGATGATCAAGATGACGATGACACCAGCGTTTCTATCAACATCAATGGGAACCAAATTGAAACCTCTTCTGATGGAGATTCTGTGAGCATCAACGGTAAAAAATATTCTTCTGATGAAGCCGATAAAGTTTGGGAACAACTCGCTCCTTCTAAAAAGGAAGAAATTAAAAATATTTCCATCAAAATCAATAAAAACAATAAAAAATAAACGCTAATGGAAGTTTTTTTTAACTTCAAATGAGCGGATTAACATAAAAAATATTCAATATGATTTACACTATTTTAGAAATATTAAGTCGGTGGATAGATTGGTGTTGGTCTTTATTTTAGCCGTTTATAGATAAAATAGTATATTTGCAGACAGCCTTTTGTTTTGGGCTGTCTGTTTTTTTAATTTAAACAAAGACAATGAAGAAAATATTAGCCAAAATCATCTTGAAAATTATAGGTTGGAAGGTCGTTTTAGACGGCGATGTGAACAACTTAGACCGTTGTATTTTAGTGGTGGCACCACACACCCATAACTCCGAATATATACTGGGCAACTTGGCTTACTGGCTCTTGGATAAACCTCTGAAAATCATCATTAAAGATGACCATACCAAAGCGTGGTACGGCGGTTTGATTAAAGCTTTGGGCGGCATCGGGATTGATAGAAGCCAGCGGAACGACTTGGTCAATTTCGTAGCGAAACAGTTCGAAAAGGAAGATTTTTCTTTGGTTATCACGCCAGAAGGCACCAGAAGCCGCGTGTCTAAATGGCGCAAAGGCTTTTATCATATGGCACTCACTGCCCGCGTGCCCATCGTGATGGCGGCAGGCGATTTTAAAACCAAAACCATTTATTTGGGTCGGAAAATTCCATTAGAAACCTTGGAAACCGCCTCTTACGAAGAGATTCTTAAAATCATCAGCGACTATTTTGTAGAGCGGGATATCCACCCCAAAATCCCTGAAAACTGGAATCCTAACATTCAATAAAACCAAGACTTAATCACTATGGATGCGAATAAAAGAGAAGAGATTTTACACTTTCTCAACCATTGGGGAGATGCCCATATGGGCAAATTTTTGGATATTGTTTTCACCGAAGTAACGGAAGATAGCCTTACCGCCACAATGCCTGTAACACCGAAAGTTCATCAACCTTTTGGGCTCCTGCACGGTGGCGCCAGCTGTGTTTTGGCAGAAACTTTGGGTTCGTGCCTGTCTAATATCCACCTTGACCAAGAGAAATACTACGCCGTAGGCACCAATATCAACTCTAACCACCTGAAATCCAAGCGATATGGCACTGTAATTGGCACGGCTAAATTCATCAGAAAAGGAAAAACAATGCATGTGTCTGAGATAGAAATCCGCGATGAACGCGGCGACCTCATCAACTATACCACAATGACCAACAATGTATTAGCCAAATAAATGAACGCTATTTTTTACCGATTGCCCCACACTTCTACCCTATTTATGCAGCAACCCAGTGATGAAATTGGCGTTCAGTTTTACGATTTTGATGGCAAAGCACAGTATCATTTTTATGGCGAACCTACGGAAATTTCCGCCAAAGTACTGCGCAATCTCGATTTAGAAATTTATCTTTTAGACCGCCTCAGCGAGGAAGAAGGCATTACCGCCCAAGAATACGAGCAAAAAATACAAGAAGTCATTGCGTTTATTAAAGAACACCACCTTGCCAAATTGGTGATTTCCAGAGAGAAAAAAATATTTTTTCATCATAAAACCATCAGCCTTACCCACACATTTCTTGAGCTATGTCAGGCTTTTCCACAAGCTTTGGTGTATCTTTTTATCCAAGATGGGGGGTGCTGGATTGGTGCTACACCTGAAATTTTAGGACAGTATAATATTGAACAACAGCGCTTCCAAACGATGAGCTTAGCTGGCACCCTACCCCTCAACGAAGCGTGGTCCGATAAGGAAATTGAAGAGCAACAAGCCGTTACCGACTATATTAAAAACCAGTTGGCGCCCTTTTCTTCAGATATTCAGGTTTCGGAAACTTATAGTATGAAAAGTGGCAGCATCAAACATCTCAGAAACGATTTTGAGCTCTCTGTGCCGCCTCAGCAAGTGGAGGAACTGATTAAAACCCTGCACCCTACGCCCGCGGTCTGTGGTATGCCAAAAGATTTTTGCAAACAGAGTATTTTAAACTTTGAAACCCACCAGCGGCAGCTCTATACGGGCTATATCAAAATACAGCACCATGGTAACATCTATGCCTTTGTAAACCTCAGGTGTGCTCGAGTTTTTCAGAATGGGCTTATCGCTTATGTGGGGGGTGGCATTACCGCTAAAAGCCTTCCTGCAAAGGAATGGGAAGAAACGGAGCTCAAATCTATGGCGATTGGCTCTCATTTGTTTTTTTCCCTATCAAGAATTTTCTGAAAAGCCTTTCTGGAACTGCCTCTAAAATAAACTTCGCCGCAGTAAACATAACCTAACACCTTAAAAATGTGCAACATAGAGGCGTTGTCATAATTGGTATCTATTTTAATGCTCGTGATGCTTTGCCCTTTCGCCCAATCTTCTACCCACAACAGCACTGTTTTCGCTAAGCCTAAGCCTAAATAATCCTCGTGCACCACCAACCAATGCACCGCAATATAAGGCTCTACAGTCAGCCACGCGCCATTTTCTATAGCTTCATAAGCGGGTTCGTGGGGCATAAGCGCACAATAAGCCACCACCTGATGCTGGTGCTTGAGCACATAGCCGAAACCTTGTGCAACATCGTGCTCTACGGTTTCTAAATTGGGATAGCCGTCTTGCCATTGTTGGCTTCCTTCTTCTTTTCTCTTTAAAATACCTTGCTGGAGCAAAGCCCAAATATCGGCGGTATCTTTGGGTGTGGCTAATTTTAAGTTGATCATTTTATGAGGGTTTATTTTCTTCAAAAATAAAAAATCCGCTCCAAAAATCAATTTTGAAGCGGATTGCATATGAAATCAAAAAATTGAAAAAATTAAGGATTACTTACCTTCTTCCATTTTCTTTTTTAATTCAGCTAAAGCGTCAATATCGCCTAAAGTCGCTCTCTCTTCAGATGCAGAAGATTTAGCCGCAGCTTCTTTCACTGCTTTTTTCTCTTCTTCACGGAAAAGTCCTGTGTGAGAAACCACAACTCTCTTGAACTCTTTGTTGAACTCAATCACTTTAAATTCAGCTTCTTCCCCTTTTTTGATTTTAGAACCATCTTCTTTTTCTAATAATCTTGATGGGCAGAACGCTTCTACTTCAGCATCTTCAAATTTCACTTGAGCACCTTTGTCAAATACTTCAGCCGCTACACCTGTGTGTACTGTACCTTCTGCATATTTGGTTTCAAATTTATCCCAAGGGTTTTCTGTAAGTTGCTTGTGTCCTAAAGATAATCTTCTGGCTTCTACATCTAACTCTAATACTACTACATCTAACTTATCGCCTACGTTGCAGAATTCTGATGGATGCTTGATTTTCTTAGTCCAAGAAAGATCAGAGATGTAGATTAACCCATCAATACCTTCTTCTAACTCTACGAATACACCGAAGTTAGTGAAGTTTCTTACTGTACCTGTGTGCTTAGAGCCTACTGGGTATTTATCTTGGATGTTTGTCCATGGATCTTCAGTAAGTTGCTTCATACCGAGGGAGATTTTTCTTTCCTCTTTGTCTAAAGTTAAGACTTGAGCTTCTACCTCGTCTCCTACTTTCACGAAATCTCCAGCACTTCTTAAATGTGTGCTCCAAGACATTTCTGAAACATGGATTAGTCCTTCTACACCTGGCGCTACTTCTACGAAAGCACCATAGTCAGCCAATACCACTACTTTACCTTTCACTTTGTCTCCCACCTTCATATTTTCATCTAAAGCATCCCAAGGGTGAGCTTCTAATTGCTTCATACCCAATTGGATTCTTGTTTTATCTTCATCAAAGTCTAAGATTACCACTTTTACAGTCTGTCCGTCTTCTAAGATTTCTGTTGGGTGGTTTACTCTTGACCAAGAAAGGTCTGTAATGTGTACTAAACCATCTACACCGCCTAAGTCAATGAATACCCCGTAAGAAGTGATGTTCTTAACAGTACCTTCAAGCACTTGACCTTTTTCTAACTGAGCGATGATTTCTTTTTTCTGATCTTCAATATCCGCTTCAATAAGCGCTTTGTGAGATACTACCACATTTTTGAACTCTGGGTTGATTTTTACTACCTTGAATTCCATTGTTTTACCCACATATTGATCGTAATCTTTAATAGGCTTCACATCAATCTGAGAACCAGGTAAGAACGCTTCAATACCGAATACATCTACAATCATACCACCTTTGGTTCTTGATTTTACGAATCCGTTCACCACTTCTCCACTTTCGTGGTATTGGTTCACTTTATCCCAAGCTTTGAGGGTTCTGGCTTTTTTGTGAGAAAGTTGTAGCTGTCCGCTTTTATCTTCTCTTTTATCCACCATCACTTCCACTTCGTCACCTACTTTAAGTCCTGGGTTGTAGCGGAATTCGTTAAGAGAAATCACACCTTCTGACTTGAAGTCAATATCTACAATAGCCTCTTTGTCGGTTAATCTTACCACTTTACCTACGATCACATCATCCTCGGCTAAGTCGCTTAAAGAACCTTTGTAGATTTCTTCTAATTCTTGTTTTTCGCTTCTGTCCTCTGCGTTGAGACCTGATTCGTAAGAATCCCAATCAAAGTTTTCAGGTGCTACATTTTGGTTCATTAGAACCTCTTCTTGTTGTTTTGTCTGTTCTGACATAATAAAAAATTTGTATCCAAAACGGCTATTCTATGGGCTAAAACGAAGAATACGCTTTGAAGTTGGTTAATTTAATAAGTTTTTGCTTTCGCCCAAATTCTCGTAAAAAGCTCGGCAAAGATACAACTTTTTTATCTTCTAACCATATGATTTTAAAAGTTTTTAATGCTTTTTCACGGGGTTAAAAACAAGGCGTTTCGCAATGCCTATTGAAGATAAAAAATCACGACCGTAGCCGTGATTTTGGAATTTAGAAAAGTCTATATTTCTTATTTTTTCTCCACTGCATCTATGCTCACTTGTAAGGTCACTTCATCTTTAATCACTCCATTCTGAACTGGCATTTGGAATTTCACACCAAAGTCTTCTCTATTGATATCGGTTGGCTCAGTTTTGATGCTCACTTTGCCATCTTCCACCTTCACATTGGCTTTAAATTGTACTGGCTTGGTGATGCCTTTTATGGTTAAATTACCGTCTAAAAGCGTATTATAATCGCCTTCTGCCTGTGGCGTTACTTTGGTAATTTCATAAGATGCGGTCGGGAATTTTTCTACTTCAAAGAAGTCTCCGCTCTTTAAGTGTCCATCTAATTTCGCTGATTTTTCTGCATCATCAGCAAGATCTTTATTCGCTAAAGAGGTGATGTCAGCCACAAATTTTCCGCTTTCTAATGCGCCATCTTTCACGGTCAGCTCACCGCTTTCAAATTTAATTTCTCCAAAATGGCTGGTGTTTTCAGATTTTACCACTTTGTAGCCTTTCCACTCTATTTTACTATTTACAGTGTCTATGGCGTAGGCTTGACCATCGGCAGTAGTGGTTACCTCGTTGCTTTCACTCGTTAGCGGTTTGTCTTTTCCACAAGATACCAGCGTTAATGTTGCCAGCCCAAAGGCAAGGGCTAAACTAAAAATGTTTTTCTTCATTGTATTTAATGATTTAAAATTATTGGGCTAAGATAATGATTTTTTTCTTAACTTGCTCAATCTTCGCACAACCGCTTCGTGAAGTAAAACTTTGTGAGCCATAAAAAATGCTTAAATTTGTGTCCTCTATAACCCAACAGTATGACAACAGACATCCAGAAACGCATACAAGAGCTGAGCCAGCGCCTCCATCAGCACAATTATCAGTATTATATATTAGACCAACCCACCATTTCTGATTTTGAGTTTGATGCTTTATTGAAGGAACTCCAAGATTTGGAAGCGCAATATCCTGAATTTTTGGATCCCAACTCACCGACACAGCGTGTGGGCGGCGGCATTACCAAGCATTTCCCAACGGTAACCCACGAGTTTAGAATGTATTCTCTGGATAATTCTTATGATTTTGATGATTTAGAAGACTGGCAAAAGCGCTTAGAGAAAACTCTGGAAACCTCACAAATCAGCTATGTGGCGGAACTCAAATACGATGGCGCTTCTATCTCCATTCTGTATCAAAATGGGCAACTTCAACAGGCGGTTACCCGTGGCGATGGGCTTCAGGGCGATGATATCACTGCAAATGTGAAAACCATCTCTGATATTCCGCTAAAACTCCACGGCGATTTCCCTGATCAGTTCTACATCCGTGGCGAAATCTACCTCACCAAAAAGCAATTTGCAGAAATCAACAAAGGTAGAGAGGAAGAAGGCTTGGAACCCTTTATGAACCCACGAAATACGGCTTCGGGGAGCCTTAAAATGCAAGATAGCCGAGAGGTAAGGCGCAGAAAACTCTCTGCCGTACTCTACCAAGCGGTCAGCACTGCCGACCTCGCTGCCACGCATTGGGAACTTTTACAACAGACCCAATCTTGGGGCTTTAAGGTCTCTCAGCACGCCCAACTTTGCCAAAATATAGAAGAAGTAAAAGCCTTCATCAACCATTGGGAGCACCAGCGCCACCATTTGGATTTTGAGATTGATGGCATCGTGATCAAAGTGAATGATTTCAAGCAACAACAGCAATTGGGCTATACTGCCAAATCGCCGCGCTGGGCTATGGCATATAAATTTAAAGCCGAAAAAGTGGAAACACAGCTGGAATCCATTGCCTACCAAGTGGGCAGAACGGGTGCCATAACGCCTGTTGCCAATCTGAAACCTGTGCTTTTAGCTGGAACGGTGGTCAAGCGGGCATCTCTACACAATGAGGACATCATCAAAAAACTCAACCTCCACCACCACGATTTTGTGTATGTAGAAAAAGGCGGCGAGATTATTCCTAAAATCGTGGGTGTTAATTTAGATAAAAGAACCCCACAAAGCCAAGAGGTTCAATACATTACCCACTGTCCAGAATGCGGAACGCCATTGGTAAAAATAGAAGACCAAGCCATCCATTATTGCCCTAACGAAGAGCACTGCCCTCCGCAGGTTATCGGCAAGATGATACATTATGTCTCCCGAAAAGCCCTCAACATTGAAAACTTGGGTGCCGAGACCATAGAGCAACTCTACCACGCTGGGCTCATCAAAAATGTGGCAGATTTTTATACTTTAACGAAACCTCAACTCTTGCCTTTGGAGCGTATGGCTGAAAAATCGGCGCAGAACATCTTAGACGGCATTGAAAAATCTAAAAATATTCCTTTTGAAAAAGTACTCTACGGCTTAGGCATCAAGCATATCGGCGAAACCGTTGCCAAGAAATTGGTCAAAAATTTCCCTTCCATAGAAGTACTACAAGCTGCCAGCGTGGAAGACCTTGTAGAAGTGGAAGACATCGGGGTAAAGATTGCAGAAAGTTTGGTGGATTACCTCAAAAATCCTGAGCATATTCTCCTCCTCCAACGGCTCAAAGAATACGGCGTACAGCTGGAAAAACAAGAAACGGAAACCGTTTTAGACAGCGAGGTTTTAGATGGTAAAACTTTCCTCTTCACAGGGAAATTATCCCTATTCACACGGGAACAAGCCGAAGCGATGGTGGAGCGCCACGGCGGCAAAAATATTTCTGCCGTTTCCAAAAACTTAAACTATTTGGTGGTCGGCGAGAAAGCGGGTAGCAAACTCAAAAAAGCGCAAGCTTTGGGCAGTGTCATTATTTTAGATGAACAGAGTTTCCTTGATATGATCGTCGCTCAGGAGTAGAAAAACAAAACGGACCGAATGATTTTCAGTCCGTTTTTTTATGGTATGCTATTTTTCTTAAAAACGATTTTCCACCTCGGCGGCATCCAATAAAAACTGGTGAATGTCAGTGTTTCTCATCAGAGGTTTTAGGCGCTCACTGCCTGGTCCGAACATCGCTAATTCTGTATAATCCGAAGAGTGGTCCATACTAATCCACCCCACAGAAGTATAGGCTTTCTGCATCTCGGACAAGAGTTTGAAAGGCAAATGCCTTGGGTTGTAGAGCCCATCTTCCTTGTGCGCCGTAGAATAATAGGATAGAATTTCTTTGGCTTGCTCATCTGTCAGTGGCATTTCTCCACAAGCCTCTGCCACACGATTTTTGATAAAGCTAAGGCTACTGTCTGGCTTTATCCCTTGTAGAATCCACTCGTTAGACTGCGTGAATTTCTGCACATGGTCAAAATTATCGTTACAAGCTTTTCCGTAAATCAGCCCTGGGTTGGCATTACCATGGTCAGAAGTGATGACCACCAAAGTATTGCCATCTTGCTTCGCGAAATCGGTCACCACTTTTACGGCTTCATCAAACGCCAATTGGTCGTATAACAACGCGGCGATATCATTGCCATGTGCTGCCCAGTCCACCTTTCCGCCCTCTACTTGCATCACGAAACCTTGCGGATGGTCTTTCATCAGCTCTATCCCTTTGGCTGCCATTTCGGCTAAAGTTGGGATCTTTTGCGTTAATTCCTCACTGTGGTTTCTATCCACGGAATACGGCAAAGCTTCTTCATCAAAAGTTCCTAAAATAGGTTGATTTTTAGGTGCTGATAGCATTTCCTCTCTGTTTTTAACCACAGAATATCCCTTTTGTTTAAAGGTTTGAAATACATCTTTTTTATCCTTTCGGTCAGCGGCATCAAAGTATTTCTTACCACCGCCCAAGAACACATCAAAGCCCAACTGAGCGTAATCCGAGGCGATGCCTTCCATAGCGCTTCTCTTTTTAGAAGTGGTAGAAAATCCCGCTGGCGTTGCGTGGTTAACGGGCACTGTGGTCACGCAGCCCACCTTTTTGCCTGCTTTTTTGAATTTCTGGAGAATCGGCATATTTTCTTTGCCATCTGGACTGATGTTCAGGCTGCCGTTATTCACACGCACGCCACCGCCCCAAGAGGAACTCGCCGCCGCAGAATCGGTTACGATAGAGTTAGCCGATGCCATATCCATCACGGCGCGCTGTACCAAATTATTTTCGTACAAGCCCAGCCAGTTGGAGGCTCGCCCTAATTTTCTTCGGGAATAAATATCCGCCATATGCAGCGTTCCTGCACTCATCCCATCGCTGACCATAAAGATGATATTTTTGGCTTTTTTACCTTTAAATTCCTCTTCTATCGTGTTGGCTTTTACACTAAATGGACTCAGGAGCATTCCTCCCAAAGTGGCTATAGAGCCTGTTTTCAAGAAATCGCGTCTTCTCATATGATTTTACTTTATGCAAAGATAGAGTTTATCTTTTAATATTTGGTTTTGATTAAAGTTAAAATTTACATCTTTTAATGTTAAAAATCAGTGGATATCGGCTAAAAACGCTCATAAACGCCATTGAGAAACATACAGCCCACGCCAATAAAAATCCAGATTTTGAGCCAGTTGATGAGCAATACCACTTTGATCGGCTTTGAAAATAAGAGCTTGATGCCCATCAGCACAAAAACGCCGATGGACGCCATAAAGTAATATTTCAAAAAATAACTGTGCCGAACATAGGTCACCACCACGCCCGCCGCCCCAGCATTCATCATCATTAAAAAGAAAAGGACAATGCGGGTCACTTTACTGCCAAAAACGATGGGTAAAGTTTGGTAACCGAAGAGGAAATCGGCTCTGCGTGTGGTATAATCTTTCAGAATGTCTATCATCAACAAGGTTAAAAATAGGAAGACCGCCATCCAAAATAGCTTATAAGAAAAGTATTGATAATATACCAACAAGCCAAAAAATGGATACAACGACAGCGATACATAAACCCCATGGTTGACCACCACCCAGCGGCTCAGTTTATGGCTATAAAACCAAATCAGAAATTGATAAATCAGGAAAAAAATAAATATCCGTGACGATAGCAAATACGCCATCCCCAACGATAAGACATTCAGCAATAAATAGGAATACAGAATGTATTTTTGCTTAATAAATGACTGTAAATAAGAGCGAAACGGTCGGGTCAGGCGGTCTTTTTCTCGGTCATAAAACTGGTTAATCAGCCCCCCTGCCGCTATGGATAGCACGGAACACAGGATAATGCCGTGCACTTTATAATCAAAAACGAAACTCCGAAGACTCTCCTCTTGGTTGAATAAAAAAAAGGTGGAAACATAGAGCGTTAGCGTATAAAAAATCAGCCCCAGCGCCCTTGCACTCAGCAAAAAGCCCACCACTTGGGATTGTCTATACGAAAGCCAAGAATATTGAGGTTGTTTTTTAGCGTTCATCGTTCGCTTTCACACGCGGAAAAAAGGATATTAAAAGCGATAAATCACTTCTTTTTTAAAGCCTTCCAGCATTTTTTCGGCTTGTTCATAATCTTGGGTAAAGCCTAAAATATAGCCTCCGCCTCCGCTGCCACAGAGTTTAAGATAATAAGAATTGGTATCCAAACCTTTCTTCCAAATATTAAAAATACTCTCTGGAATCATCGGGCGAAAATGCTCATATGCCCAATGTGATAACTTTCTGAGGTTTTTAAAAAACGGATTCATATCTTTTTTCAAAAAAGCCTCTATACACGCGTTATTGTAGCGGATAAATTCCTCTTTTAGCGTTTTTCTGAAGCCATCATTTTTCAATTTCTCAAAGAAAATTTGCACCATAGGCCCTGTCTCCCCTACCGTTCCAGAATCGATTAGGAAAATCGCTCCTTTGCCCTGTTGAGCCTCTGGAAGCGCTACTTTATCCACATTTTCTTTATTTTCAATGAGAATAGGCAAGTTCATATAGCAAATCAACGGGTCTATACCAGAACTCTTGCCATGGAAATAGCTTTCTAAAGTTCCGAAAACCTGTTTCAAATGCTTTAAATCTGATTTGCTAATCTGTTCTGGTTCGTATTTGGTAATGGAATAGCGCTCAAAAATGGCAGCCACCAAGGCGCCAGAACTCCCCACGCCATACCCCTGTGGAATGTTAGAATCAAAGAACAAACCCGCTTCTATATCGTGTTTTAGTGCGGCAACATCCAACTGAAAAGCCGTTGGTAAATCTAAGGTTTCTAAATATTCGGCGTATTGCAAAAGAGAAGCGTTGGACTTCTGTTCAAAGTCCGAACTTAAATCTGAAAATTTCAGTGTTCCCTTATAAAAACTGTAAGGCACCGTGAGCCCCTGTGAGTTTTCTATAATGCCATATTCTCCGAAGAGCAATATTTTGGCATAGAATAAAGGATTCGCCATTCCATATTGATTTTGGTAAGGCAAAGATACAATTTTTATTGAAACCGACCATCAATCCATTTAAAAACATGATAGTTTTCTATCGGTTAAAACTTTATTTTTATAAAACTTTAACTTTTTTGTCCTAAAAAACTCAATATTTATCCTTAAATTTGTCTATTCTTCTTCAACACATAAAAGTGTAACAATTTTTGATGATGAGAAGACTAATGAAAACAGTAATAATTTTTTAAATACCTTATATATAATGAGAAAAAGACTTTTTCCTTTGGCTGTGGCTTCCTTAATGGGGGCGTGGCTGAGTGCTCAACAAATTAAATTTGAGGAATATGACCTCCCTAACGGGCTGCATGTGATTTTGCACCAAGATCCATCGGTGCCAGTGGTTACCACTTCTGTGATGTACCATGTGGGCGCCAAAGATGAACAAGAGGGCAGAACGGGTTTTGCTCACTTTTTTGAACACCTTCTTTTCGAGGGAACGCCCAACATCAAGCGCGGCGATTGGTTTAAAGTGGTTACCTCAAACGGTGGTTCTAACAATGCTAATACCACTGGCGACCGCACCTATTACTACGAAACTTTCCCTTCTAACAACGAACAATTGGGGCTTTGGATGGAAGCCGAAAGAATGCGCCACCCTGTGATTAACCAAATTGGTGTGGATACCCAAAGAGAGGTGGTAAAAGAGGAAAAAAGACTCAGAATGGACAACCAACCGTATGGAAATCTGTTTGATAGCATCTTAAAAGCCCTGTTCAAAAACCACCCGTACAAAGGCACCACCATCGGTTCTATGGAAGACCTTAATTCGGCGAAGTTAGAGGAGTTCCAAAATTTCTTCAAAAAATACTATGTACCGAATAACGCTACTTTGGTTGTAGCAGGCAACATCAACCCTGAGCAAACCAAAAAATGGATTAGCGAATATTACGGTTCTATCCCAAAAGGCGCTGCCATCACCAGAAATTTCCCGAAAGAAACGCCGATTACCAAGCAAGAAGAGGTAACGGTTTATGATAACAACATCCAAATTCCAGCCTATATTTTTGCGTACAGAACGCCTTCTAATAAGGACAGAGATGCCTATGTTTTGGATATGCTCGGCACTTACCTCAGCGGCGGAAAATCTTCGGTATTGTACAAAAAATTAGTTGATGAGGAGAAAAAAGCCCTCCAAGTGCAAGTGGCAAATATCGGTATGGAGGATTATAGCGTATTTGCGTTTTTCGCGATCCCAATGGGCGACAACTCTGTAGCGACTTTTGAGAAAGACATTGATGCCGAAATCAAGAAGTTACAAACCACGCTCATCTCAGAAAAAGACTATCAGAAACTTCTCAATCAGTATGAAAATCAGTTTGTAAACGCTAATTCTACCATTGAGGGCATTGCGCATTCCTTAGCGGATAGTTATGTATTAAAAGGCGATACCAACCTCATCAACAAGGAGTTAGACATCTACCGCTCTATTACCAGAGAAGATCTGAGAGCCGCTGCCCAAAAATACTTGAACAGCAACCAAAGAATCATCATCAATTATCTACCATCTAAAAAATAATTTCCATTTTCGTTATGAAACAGATCAAATATATCGCAGTAGCATTTTTAATTTCAGGGATGTTTTCTGCACAAAAAATAGACCTCAATGCGATGCCCAAACCGGGACCTACGCCTACAATCAACATCGCCCAGCCTAAGACTTTCACCCTTGCCAACGGCCTTACCGTGATGGTGGTGGAGAACAACAAACTCCCAAGAGTCAATATGAGCCTCAGCATGGACAGACCGCCTGTGTACGAGGGCGACATTGTGGGCGTGAGCAGCATTATGGCGGATCAATTGGGCAAAGGCACCAAGACGCTCAGCAAGGAAGAATTTAATTCAAAAATAGATTTTTTAGGCGCTACGCTCCGTTTCAGTGATGCAGGGGCATCTGCCAATACACTGTCTAAATATTTCCCAGAAGTCCTCGCATTGATGGGCGATGCCATGATCAATCCTAAATTTTCGGCAGAGGAAGTTCAAACTTCCAAAGAGCGTAGTTTAGAAGGCCTAAAATCTGAGGAAAAGAACGCCAGTGCTATTGCGAACAAGGTTTCTAATGCCTTAATCTACGGTAAAAATACCGCGCGTGGCGAGTTTGAAACTCCAGAAACCATCAACAAAATACAACCGAAAGATGTAGAAAATTTCTACAAAAAATACTATGCTCCAGACAATGCTTACCTCGTGATTGTGGGCGATGTGGACTTTGAAACAGTTAAAAAACAAGTAGAAAAAACTTTCGGAAAGTGGAAAAAATCAGGGGTAAAAATCCCGATGCCACAGCCTGCACAGAATGTTGCCAAAACGGAAATCAATTTGGTTGATGTGCCGAATGCCGTGCAATCCATCATCCAAGTGGGCAATATCTCTACGCTAAAAATGAAAGATCCGCTCTATTTTGCAGGGGCTATGGCGAATTATATTTTAGGTGGCGGCGGCGAGGCGCGTTTATTTATGAACCTTCGTGAGAAAAACGGCTTCACTTATGGTGCTTATTCTTCGCTGTCTACGGGTAAATATTCTCCTCATTTTGAGGCTGAAGCCAGCGTGAGAAACGAGGTGACCGACAAAGCCGTTACCGAATTTATGAACGAGCTGAAAGGCATCGCTACCGTTACGCCAGAGGAATTAGAGCGTACCAAAGCGAAGATGAAAGGCAGCTTTATTATGTCTTTGGAGAAGCCAGAAACCATCGCCAGATTTGCTTTACAACAAAAAGTGCAAGATTTGCCTGCCAATTTCTACACCAATTACTTAAAATCCATCGACCAAGTGAGCGCGGCGGATATTTCTAAAGTGGTGAAAGCCAACATTCTCCCTAACCAATCGAGAATTTTTATCGCTGGGAAAGCCTCAGAAATTGCCGAAGGTTTAGAAAAATTGGGCTATCCTGTAAAATATTTTGATGCCAATGCCAACCCTACCGCCAAACCAGAAGCGAAGAAAATTGCAGCAGATGTGAGCGTGGAGAGCATTGCCAAAAATTACATCACCGCCATTGGAGGACAAGAAAAAGTGGCGAAAATCAACAGCTTGACTACCGTTGCCAAAGCGACCGTACAAGGTATGCCAATGGAACTCACCTTGATTTCAGGGAAAGGCGGTAAAAGTTTGATGGAGCTCAAAATGATGGGCAACACGCTACAAAAAATAGTGTTTGACGGCAAAGATGGCTATATGGAAGCGCAAGGTCAAAAAATACCAATGCCTGAGGAAGCGAAAAAAGAAGCAGCTAAAAAGACCGAAATCTTTCCAGAACTCGCTTTCAAAAATGGTGCTGGCTATGAACTGAAAGGCATAGAAAACATCAATAATGAAGAGGCATATGCCGTAAAACATGGCGATACCACTTATTTCTATAGCGTGAAAACAGGGCTTAAAGTTGGTGAAAATCAAACGCAAAAAATGGGTGACCAAGAAATGGTAATCCCGACCGTTTACTCTGATTATCGTGAAGTGGAAGGCGTAAAATTGCCATTTAAAATCACCCAAAATATGGGTGGCACCGATCTTAATTTTGAAGTGCAACGCTACGACATCAACAAAGCCATCGCTACCGATTTTAAATAATCCGTAGCTGTGGATTGAAGTTTAGAAGTTTTAATTGCCGCCCGCCCCAAAATTGGGGCGGGCGGATTTTTTGTGGGGGATTAGCTAAAGAAATTCTGTATTTTAAACTTGATTACAACTAAAAAAATTTAAATATTTACAACAAACCTAGCTTAAAAAACATTAGATATTTATTTAATCAAAAGTATTTTTCACTATAATTTCATATATTTGTATTCTAATTAATTTTAATAAAAAATGATATGACAATCACTGAACTTATAACTATAACAACTTCTATATCTGGAATAGTAGGTAGTATTCCAAGTATTCTAAAACTTCCATTTATTTCTAACCTTCTAAATCCACAGAAGAATAAAAAGAGTAAAATAAAAGAGCTTGACATAGAAAAGTTGAGCCATTTTACCTCTAAAGATTTTCAAGAAGAGTTTATTAACCCTACGATGGAAGAAAATATCTTCTATGAACTTACAGAGATTAATACCAATCAAAAGCTTATCCGTAGTTATTGTCAATTTAAAAATAAATTAGGTAAAAGTTTTACATGGCAAAATATAAAGAATGCCAAGCAGTATTTAAAATCTGACAAAAATAATAACATCACCATTGAAGTACCTAAAATACATATCATGGTTAAAAACATTTCGTTAATTTGTGCTTTTATATTAATATTTGCAAGCTTATTTTTAACTATATACATTTCAAATATAGAAACATCAAAAAACATCAAAACAATAGCTTTTCTAATATTTAATGCTATCCTTTATCTTTCATTGGCTTCATTTATTTTATGGGGTATAGCTCCAATTATAACAGCTCAGAGAATAAAGCAAAGAATAAATAATTTAGAGAAAAATTAGAATTTTTCAGGCTACCTCTCCTCCCCCACTTTTTCATTATCTTTGTGGCGAATTTTAAAATTTTACCCTTATGGAGCTTGAAAAAATTACGATAAGCACAGAGGTCAATAAGCCTCTGGCGCAGGTTTGGGCGTATTATACCGAACCTCAACATATTACCCAATGGAACTTTGCGGATGAGAGTTGGCACTGCCCCTCTGCCACTAATGATTTGCGGGTGGGCGGCACTTACCAAACGCGTATGGAAGCCAAAGATGGCAGCATGGGCTTTGACTTTACAGCCACCTATACCGCGCTAAAACTTTTGGAAAGTTTCACTTATGAATTTGGTGGTCGGGAGGCTACTGTGACCTTTGAAGCGGTAGAACATGGCACGCGGCTCACACTCAGCTTTGACCCTGAAACCGAGCACCCCATAGAAATGCAAAGGCAAGGTTGGCAAGCCATTTTAAATCACTTTAAACAATATGCCGAAGCACAATAAATCGTATCGCTAAAAAAATCCCTCCTTATATAATAAAGAGGGATTTTTTATTCTAATATTCTAAACTTCTTACCGCTTCCAGGGTTTGGTCTATTTCTTTATCCGTAATAGCTGAAGAGATAAACCAAGTCTCGTAGCCGCTTGGCGGCAGATAAACGCCACGCTCTAAAAGATGATGAAAAAAGGTATTAAACAACGAGTGATTGGCTTTTTGAGCCTCATCAAAGTTGGACACTCGGTTGGTGTGGAAAAACACAGACATCATAGAGCCTTTGCGGTTGATGCGGTGGGCAATGCCTTTTTCATTCAATATTTTTCCGATTTCAAAATCTAAAGTTTCTGTGGTTTTACTGAGGTTGGCATAAAAGTCTGGCGTTTCCTTGATCAGCTTTAGAGTGGTCAAGCCTGCCCGCATTGCAATAGGATTGCCGCTGAGCGTTCCCGCCTGATATACCGCCCCTTTTGGTGCCAAGCTATCCATAATTTCTTGTCTTCCTGCAAAGGCGCCCACTGGCATACCGCCGCCAATCACCTTGCCATAAGTCACCAAATCGGCTCTTACGCCATAGACCTCTTGTGCCCCACCAAAAGCCAAGCGGAAGCCTGTCATCACCTCATCAAAGATGAGAAGACTGCCGTTTTCATCACAAATGCTTCTCAGATTTTGTAGAAAATCATTCTCCGGCAATACGCAGCCCATATTCCCTGCCACAGGTTCTATAATCACAGCGGCAATCTGCCCTTCA